>DCWA01000036.1 GCA_002327445.1 Desulfobacteraceae bacterium UBA2174
GCAAACTCTTCTACCGGCTTCTGCAGAACGCCATGGCTGTGGAACCTGCCCCTTACAAAGATGTTATCAAGCGTATCCGAGGGCCACAGCCGCGCAACCACAACATATAGAGGCCACTTGATTAAAGGGGATACCCCTATTACAAAAATAAACAAGAATTTGTGTTTGGTTCATGGAGTATGGCAACTTTAACCTACCTGCAAATCGACAAATTTCCTCAAGTCTGCAAGCCAATATATCCAGCCCGTAAAGGCACCTATTACAACGCCAACGGCAGACCGCGGTTGAGGGCGATGCCGCCAAGATCCAGTGTGGCGTCATAAGCCAGCATCTCCACGCCCTGATCATGGGCTTGGCGCAGCGCCTGGCCATAATCCGGGTCGATGTGGTCGGCCGGTGAAAACCATTCGGCGTCCATGCGCTGGACCACGAAGAAAATAACCGCACGGTGACCGGCCCGACGCAGTTCGCCCAGGACCTCCAGGTGCTTTCTCCCCCGGGCCGTGACCGCATCGGGAAAAAGGGCGCGGCCGTCTTCCACCAGCGTGCAGTTCTTGACCTCCACGAAGATGTTGCGGCCTCGAGTATCGGTGAGACAAAGATCCAGGCGGGTGTGGGATCCCACCACTACCTCGGTTCGAACCGTGACGCCCCCTTGAAATTCGGGGATTAAGCCGTTGGCGGCGGCCAGGGCCACCAGCCGGTTGGGTACCAGGGTATTGACGCCCACCAGGGTGCCGCGCATGTCGATAAGTTCCCAGGTGTACTTGAGTCTGCGTTTCGGGCTGTCGTGGAAGGACAGATACACCGGCCGGCCCGGCTCGGCGCACCCGATCATGCGGCCCGAGTTGGGGCAGTGGGCTGTCACCGTCTCGCCGGTGTTGAGGCACACGTCGGCCAGAAAACGCTGGTAGCGCCGGATCAACCGGCCGGGGATCAGCGGCGGCCAGGCGATCCGGAGGGGATCGGATAAAGGGCCATCAGAGGATACATTTTTGCTTGAAAGCATCTATTCCCTGGACGTGGACACAAGCAATGTGTACATTTAGAGTAAAAAGGAGATCGCCATGGAAGTCGTCAACGTTCGCCAGGCAAGGGAAAATATCGCCCGCCTTCTCGATGCGGTGTCGTCCGGCACCGAGGTCGTCATTACCCGTCGCGGGCAGCCGATTGCCAAAATCGTCAAGATCGACGGCTCCCGGCTCGAGGCTCCGCGCTTCCCGGACCGCCGATCGATGCGGGCAAAACTGCCGCCAGCGGTTCGCACCAGTGTTGAGTTGATCCGCGAGCTGCGCGAGGAACGCTGCTGACATGTTTTATTTCGACACCAGCGCCTTGCTGCCTTACTACCGCGAAGAACCGGCCAGCGGCCTCATCAACGACATGCTGCTCGGCCTGGAGCCGCCGGTGCTCATCAGCGATCTGACCCGGGTCGAGTTTCTTTCGGCCGTGGCCCGCTGGGTGCGCATGAATGAACTCACCGAATCGCAGGCCGGGCTGATCGAAAACACCTTCCTGGAAGATGTCCGTTCCGGCTTGCTTGTCGGCTGCCCCCTGAAAAGGGAGCAGTACCGCCAGGCCGAACGCTGGATTTCTTCCCGCAAGACTTCTTTGCGCACCCTCGATGGCCTGCATCTGGCATGTTGCCTGCTTCAAGGTGCCGAGATGGTCACCTGTGATGCACAGGTTCATTCGGCCGCTTCAACTCTTGGCGTGCCAAGCCGGCTGATCAATGCACCGGCCAGCGCCAACCGCTGACAACGAACGGGCTGAAGCCCTCGCTATCAAGGGGCACCGCCCGATTTTTGCGTTTCTTGTATCTGCCCCGCCACGAAATCCCAATTCACCAGGTTGTCCAGCACGCTGCGCACATAATCCGCCCGCCGGTTCTGGTAGTCCAGATAGTAGGCGTGCTCCCAGATGTCCACGGCCAGCAGCGGCGCGAGACCGTGGGCGATGGGCGTGTCGGCGTCGGCCGTAGCCATTACGACAAGCTTCTCACCGTCTTGCACCAGCCATACCCAGCCGCTGCCGAAGTGATCCTCGGCGGCAGATAGAAACGCGTTTTTGAATCTCGCAAAGGAACCGAAGGAGGCGTTGATCCGTTCAGCCAGGGGCCCTTCGGGAGCCCCGCCGCCCTTGGGCTTCAGGCATTTGAAAAAGAAGGCGTGGTTCCAGGCCTGGGACGCATTGTTGAACAGGGCCCGCCGGCCCGGCTCGCCCGCAGCGGCCCGAATCAGGTCTTCAGGCGCGCTGCCGGCAATGCGGACCCCCTTGGCGAGCCGATTGGCCTTTTCCACGTAGCCGGCGTAGTGAATCCCGTGATGAAGGCGCATCGTTTCGGCGCTGATATACGGCGCCAAAGCGTCTTGGGGGTAAGGCAAGGGTTCCTGGACGAAAACCGGGGCGCCGCCTCCCTCGCAATGGGCCAGCAGCACCGCCGCAGCGGCGCAGGCGACAAGTAGCGCAAAACGGGTCTTCAATGGCGGGTGTAACCGGTTCGGGCGAGTCATGGCTGGGCCTCCTTGCGCAAATGGGGAATGAATTTTTTGTCATTATGACGCTCCCGCGGCCGTCTATCAAGATTTATAGATCCATCATCGAGGGTCGCAACAGGGACCGTCGCCGGCACCGCCATCCGACCGGGACTTGATTCGTCCCCGGGCTGCCTTATGGTCAGTCGGCAATGGCACGGAAAGCAGCCCGTGGCCGCTGAATTGTTTGAAAATACGACATTTCGCAAGGAGGTCCCCATGAACGAATACCCCAACGCCGTGACCCTGCACGGCAATCCGATGACCCTGGTGGGCGATTCCGTCCAGGTGGGCGGCACCGCCCCGGAGGCGACCCTCATCGACAACGAGATGAAACCGGTTTCCCTTTCCAGCTACCGGGGCAAGGTGGTGATCCTGGCCACCGTACCATCCCTGGACACCCCGGTTTGCGATATGGAAACCCGGCGTTTCAACAGTGAAGCCACCAAACTGAGCGATGACGTGGTGATTCTGACGGTGAGCATGGACCTGCCCTTCGCCCAGAAGCGCTGGTGCGGCACCGCCGGCGTGGACCGGGTCATCACCCTGTCCGATCACCGCGAAACGGCTTTGGGCCGGGCCTACGGTCTTTTGATCAAGGAACTGCGTCTGCTGGCGCGGGCTGTCCTGGTCCTGGACCGCGACGGCATCGTGCGGCACCGGCAGTTGGTCAAGGAAGTGGGGGACGAACCCGACTACGCGGCCGCCCTGGCGGTAGCAAAGAGCCTGATATGAGGATCGGTTGACGTTTGTGCCATGCTTGAATAAACCGCGGACGCACGCGGACTGGAAAAAAAGTGGCATGAGTTTTGGCCAAGCCGGTCGATTTCTGTCTGCGATCGTCCGCGCCAGCCTGCGGCGTTTATCCTGCACCGTGTTCAAGCCGGGAAAAAGATCGGCAGCAGCCAAACGACCACCAGCATCGTGATGACGGTCACCGGCACTCCGAGCTTGAGATAATCGCTGAAGCGATACCCGCCCGGCGCCATCACCAGCAGATGGGCCGGGTGGGACAGCGGGCTGGCGAAACTGGCCGATGCGGCCATGGCCACCGTCATCATCAGCAGATGCGGCGAAATGTGCAGGGCCGCGGCGGCGCTCAAGGCCACCGGGGCCATGAGGACCACCAGGGCCGCGGTGGGCACCACCTGAGTGGCGGTCACGGTGACGAGGAAAAGAGCCCCCACCACCCAGCGCGGCCCGAGATGCCCCACTGCTGCGATCAGCGCCTCGGCGCCCATGCGGGCGGCGCCGGTGTTTTCGATGGCCACTCCCAGAGGAAGCATGCTGGCGATGAGGAACACCACCTTCCACTCGATGGACCGGTAGGCTTCTTCCATATTCAGGCACCCGAAGAGGACCATGAGCGCCGCGCCGGTCATGGCGGCGATGGCGATGGGCGCCAGCCCCAGGATCGCACCGAGAATCACGGCGATCATCACCGCGGCGGCGACGGGCGCCTTTTCCAGGCGAGGCGCCCGGGCCGCCGCGCGGTCAAGGACCAGGAAGTCCGGGTCCCGGGCCACGGCCTCCAGGTTGCGCCGCGGGCCGTAGACCAGCAGCGCATCGCCGAACTGCAGGGCCATGTCCTGAAGCCCGCTGCGATGGGCGCGGCCCCTGCGCCACACCGCCAGGACGCTCAGCCCGTAGTGGTCGCGGAACAGCAGGTCCGCCAAGGTTTTTCCGGCCAGGGCGGTCCGCGGAGACAGAAGCACCTCGGTCACACCGACTTGCTGGGATTCGAGTTCGGCGGTCACGCCGGGAGAGGGTGCGGTCAGCACAAGATCCTGAAGTCCTTCGAGAATTTCCAGATCCCGGGCAGAGCCCTGAAGCACCAGCAGATCCCCGGCAACGATGGTCTCCGTCGGCCAGGGCATGCACAGGTACTCCCCATCGCGCAGTATCCCCACCACGGTCAGGCCGAAGGCATTCCCCAATCGGCTTTCCACCAGATTGCGGCCCGCCAGCACCGATCCGGGAGGCACACGCACCGCCAACAATCGATCATGATCGATCTCGCCCGTGCCCGGCGCCTCGGCGGGATGGGGCTGCAGGCTTTCTACCAGGCCAGTTTGGGCCAGGGCTTCGAGGGCCTCCGGCTCGGCCCGCATCACCAGCCGATCGCCGGCGGCGAGTCGATGCTGGCGCAAGTCCGGCAACGAATCCCCTTTCCTGTCCTTGAGTGCCAGCACATGCACCCGGTGTTCCCGTCGCAGGCCGCTGGTGAGCAGGGTCGCTCCCACCAGGGAAGACCCCGCGCCCACCACCGCTTCCGCCATGGCCAGATTTGGGCAGGACATCCCTTCGACGGCCGCCAGCGGTTCGATGCGCAGGTGTTCGCGGCCGCGAAAGGACTGCAGGTGGTCCGGCGTGCCGTGAACGATGAGGGTATCTCCGGCCTGCAAGACATTCGAGGGACGCGGAGCGAGGATCAACTGCCCATTGCGGGCAAAACCCAGGACGGTAAGATCCAAGGCCGAACCCAGCCGACTTTCCACCAGGGTCCGGCCGGCCAGCGGAGACCCGGAGGGAATGCGGATGGTAAAAATGTGGGAATCGAACTGGTAAAAGGCCCCCGGGGTTGCCGAATCTCCCGGGGCCCGGGTGACGCTGCGCATCGGCAGCAGGCGGCGGCCTAAAAAAACCACGAAAGCCGTGCCGGCCGCCACGATGGCCGCGGTGATGGGCGTGAAATCGAAGATCCCGAAGGGCCGCAGGCCGGCTTCTCGCAGCGCATCGGTCACCAGGATGTTGGGCGGGGTGGAGATGCCCGTGAACGGTCCGCCCAGCAGGCAGCCGAGGGCCAGGGGCATCAGCAGGCGGGAGGGGGGACGCCCGCTGCGCCGGGCCAGTTCCATGGTGGCCGGCAGCAGAATGGCCGCCACCGTCACGGTGTTGATCAGAGCCGATAGCAAGCTGGCGGCGATCATCAGCACGGCCACCAGCAGCGCCTCGCTCCCCTTGGCAAATCGCTGCAAGGGCTCGCCGAGCCGATGGGCGAGGCCGGTGCGGGTCAGCCCCGCCGAAAGAATGAACATGGCCCAAACCGTGACCACCGCCGGGCTGCTGAAACCGGCCAGAGCGTCTCCAGCCGACACCAAACCGGTCAGCGCCAGGGCCGAAAGGACCAGCAGCCCCACCAGATCCACCCGCAGCCACCCGCCGACAAAGAGGATGAAGGCCGCGGCCACGATCAACAGGAGGATCCATACCGATAGCGTCACGGGATCCTCCTTCAGGTCCAAAAAGAGCGCGCCAGGCGGGCGGTTGCTTCCGGTGCGGAGAAGGTGGCCATATCTCCCAGCATCACCTCGAAACCGGTGAAATCGCTGCGCACCCAGGGCGCATAGTTTCCGCGCACAGTGAGCACGGCGCGCAATTCCTGGTCTTCGGAGCCATCCTCGAGCAGCAGCAGGCCGAAGTTGTACCCGTTGCGCCCCAGATGGCGGTAGAATCTCTGGACGTTCAGGATGCCCCGGGCCAGATCGGCCCAATCGGCGTCGCCGGCCTGGCCCAGGCGGGTCACTCCGGGAAGAATGCCCCAGATTTCGAAAAAGCCCTCCGGCGCGAAGGCCGCCAGCCACTGCCATGCTCCCGTGCGGCCGATGATCCGTTCCCCTTCCCGGATTTCGGCTTCCAGGTAGTCGGAAAACAGGCGGACGCCGAAGCGTCGGTGGTAATCGGCGGCCCGCTGCTTGAGGAAGCGCTGGTGATTGGCCGGCCGGCGGTCGGCCTGGATCTGAAAGTGGGGATGAAGCAGGGAGCCACCCGCCGAAGGGAGGTGGTTCTGGATGATGGCCATGAAGACGGCGGCCGGGTCGTAGGCCAGGACCCGCGTCAGGTATTCCCGGCAGTTGAGCAAGCTGTCGGTATAGGACGAGAGCCGGGCTGTGCCGATCTCCACGAAATGGTCGTCGTCAAAGAGGCTCACCGCGCTGTAGCGCCCGTAAGGGAAAAGGTTCGGGAAAAGCGTCGAGCGGCCGCGGGTCAGCCGTCCTTCGGGAAGAAATTCGGGGGCCAGGCGGGGGGTATGGGTGAACAGCCGCGCCCGGCAAAAAGGGCAATCGGCCGTGTCGGCGGCAAAAGGCGGCGGAGAAGGGAGGGATTCGGCGCCGGGTTCGCGTTCCGCCCCGCGGCTGTAAGTGATCCGGCAGGTGCGACCCGTGATGGGATGGACCCGGATCTCCACGGGGCGTTCGGCGACAGTGCCGTCAGGCAGCCGGATGCGGGCGCTGAATCGTTCCCGTTCAAACGAAAACATCGTCGCGGTCCTTTGGCTGGAGGATGGTTCGGGGAAAGGGATTTCCCCCCAGCCGGCAGCGTTCATCTCGGTTCAAAGGTTTGAAAGCCAGCGCGCAGCAGCGAGTCGCGGCTGATCATCCCCTTGAAGCGGCCGTCCGCATCCACCACCGGCAGACGTTTGAGGGCCTTTTCGGTCATCAACGCCACGGCCTCCTCGATGAGGGTCTCTTCCCCCACCGTGATCAGATCCGCCGTCATGACATCGGCCGCCCGGGTGGTTTCAAGGCATCGGGACAAGTCGCCGGCGCAGGCTTCCTTCTCCACGGCCGACTTCATGCGGGCCAGCACCCTCCAGATGCCTGACTCCCGGGGCTTGAAATACCGCAGCAGGTCGCGGTCGGAAATCAGGCCGAGGAGTCTGCCCGCGTCGTCCACCACCGCCACCCGCTGGATATCGTCGCGGTCGATGATCCGGATCACTTCGGAGATGGGCGTGTCGGGGCCGACGGTCTGGGTGTCCCGGCGCAGGATGCCGCCCACCCGTTTCAGATCCTTGACCTCGATTTTTTGGGCTGTAAAGGTCTTCCAGTCCGGCGCCGTGTGCATCACGGTGCGAAAGATGTCCAGCCGCGAGAGCATGCCCTCCAGTCGGCCATCCGCGTCCACCACCGGCAGCCGCTTGACCCCTTTGGAAAGCATCTTTTCCACCGCCTCGGACAAGGGGCGATCCCGGGCGATGGTGATGACGGGCGTGGTCATGACCTCGGATGCCTTTCTTGCGGCAAGATGGTCCAGAACTTTTTCGAGGCGGTCGGCGTCGCTCTCCGCCAGCAGGCCCAGGCGCAGCGGCAGCTCGGCCCGGGCGATGAGATCGCCCTGGGTGATCAGGCCCACTGGCCGGTCCTGGCTGTCCACCACCGGCAATCCGGAAAAGACCGAGGAGAGCAGCAGCCGGGTGACATCGCTCAGGGGCGTATCGACACCCACGCTTTTTGGAGAGGGGGTCATCACGTCCCGGACGAGGAGCCGCCGTGGGAAGAAGGCGTTTCGGGTTCGATGGCTGAGGACTTTCAGGTCGTGCAGCGCCACGACCCCCTCGCCGACCATGCCGTCAATGCCCTTGAGGACGCGATCGGCTTCACCCGCCGGCACCACGATGTAAATCCGCACCGGCAAGTTGTAGGAAAGTACCTCCAGCTGGACCGTGGCCACCTCCCCGCTCTCGTCGCAACCGGCGATGCCCCGGGTGACGATGCAGCGGGCGGCGATCTTGAGGTTGCGGACATAATCGACGACCGCCTCGGTCAGCGGCTGGCCCCGATGGCGCGCCGCCTCACTGGTGAAGATGTCGATGGCCTTGTAATCCAACATCGAAACCTCCTAACGCAGCCCTCCGATGCGCATGCCGATCACCACCAGCGCCAGGCCGCCGATGTTGTTGACGAGAATGTTGGCCAGGGGCTGAACGATCAAGCCGAGACGGCCGGCGTTGACCGTCTCGACGGCAAAGGAGGAAAAGGTGGTGAGGGCACCGAGATAACCCGTGACCAGGAACAGGCGCACCTCCGGACTCAGCAACCGGACCCGTTCCGCCGCCGCGAAAATCAAACCGATCAAAAAACAGCCGATCAAATTGACAATCAGGGTGCCCCAGGGGAAATGGGTCCCCCAGAACCGGGCCGCCATCAAGCCGACCCCGTAGCGGGAAACCGCCCCCAGGCTGCCACCCGCCATCACCAGGAGGCATTTGGCAAGCCCCGGCGGCAGGACCCGGCCTGCTTCGGCCAGGACTTGGTGCCCGGAGGTCCCCAATCCTTTCAACCAGATCATCGGCTGCATCCACGGTTCCATTTCAGGAAGAATCCTCCCGGCATCCAGAGGCGCTGACAGCTCCGGTTTCGCCCTTTCCCGCGGGAAGGAAAGCGCCATTCATGGATGGCACGATAATACACCTTCGGCCCATCGCACAACCTTTCCCTCAACCGCGCCAGCGGCTGCCTATCAGTTCAAATCCCACTCGCGGCCCCGCCAAAGTTTTGCGATGACCCTTGAGAGCTTGCGAGGGAATTTTTCTGGTTTGGGCGCTCCTCCCGCCTGTGTCCTTGACTGCAGATCCCTCGTCGTAAACTCCTCGGGATGACACGGGAGCAGAGGGGGTTCGGAATGACACGGGAACCGAGGCAAGTGATTCGGGATGACGCTTTTTTCCCATGTTATTCCGAACGTCAGAGGGGAATCCGCAGTCAAGAAGATCGGCGGGAAACGGTGACATCCGGCAAGAGAGGCAACAGAGGCCCTTGCTTTGACGGAGCCATCGCATCCCAATTTGCGCGTATTGCCCCGCATCGGCCCTTCGTGTTAAGATTTCATCTATCTCCATGATCGAGGAACGCATGACGACATCGCCGAAAAGCCGCCGTTGCCCTCCCAAACCCGCATTGGGGGTCTCCACCTAAAACGATTTTTTCCATTCCGATGCCTCGGATCTCTTTTGAGCGGGGGTGATTTTCAATGCCGTTCCGCCGCCGGGAATACCGCATGCCCAACATCCGTTCGAGTCTGCTTGTCTGCGTGGTTTTCCTTTGCATCGGGGCCGTTGCGGCCCATGCCGCCGAGCCTCCCGTCCCCCCAGCCGGCGAGAGCGGCTTTCGATGGATCGACGCCCTGGTCCTGGGCGTCGTCGAGGGGGTCACCGAATACCTGCCCGTCAGCTCCACCGGCCATCTCCTGTTGGCCCAGCATCTCATGGGCCTCAGCGCGTCCGACAAGTCCAAGCAGGCCGCCGACGCCTATGCCATCATCATTCAGATCGGCGCCATCCTGGCGGTACTGGGCCTCTACCGGCGCCGCATCGGGCAGATGATCCTCGGGCTGCTCGGCCGAAACCCCGGGGGAGCGAACCTGCTCGCCATGCTCCTGATCGGCTTCATGCCGGCGGCAGTGGTCGGGCTGGCGCTCGGGGACACGATCAAAACCTACCTGTTCGGACCGTGGCCGGTGGTTGTCGGCTGGCTGGTCGGCGGTCTGGCCATCCTGGCCAGGCCCTGGGAAAAATTTGGCCGGAGAGCCATCCCCTTGGCGTCCGTCGAGGACATTTGCTGGCGCCAGGCATTGACCATCGGGGCATTGCAGATTCTCGCCCTGTGGCCGGGCGTCAGCCGCAGCCTGACCACCATTGTGGGCGGAATGATCGCCGGCCTTGAAATTGCGGCCGCCGTGGAATTCAGCTTCCTCCTCGGCCTGGTCACCCTCGGGGCCGCCACGGTCTACGAAATGCTCGACCAGGGTCGAACGGTGGTGACGGCCTACGGCATCGCCCTGCCGATGGCCGGCATCATCTGCTCCCTCGTTTCCGCCTGGCTGTCGGTCAAATGGCTGGTGGGCTATCTGAAAAGGAGCGGCCTGGTCCTCTTCGGTTACTATCGGGTGTTCTTGGCCCTCATTACGGGGATGCTTCTGATCGCTGGCGTCCTGTGAGTTCGGGGAAAAGGAGGGGGTGCGATGCCGCAACGGACCAAGAGGCAAAAAATCCAACCCCGCCACGCCGGCGGCAAACCCGGTCTGGCCCCGGGGACCCTGGTTTTCGTCGGTGAACGCAAGACCCAGAAAGTGCGCATCGATGTCATCGCCTATAGCGAGACATCCCTGACCGAACGCGCCGATGTATCGGTGGATCAATGCCGCGATTTCCTCCGGGCGCCGGGCGTTGTCTGGATCAACGTCAACGGGATTCATGATCTCGAACTGATCGGCGCGCTGGGCGCATGCCTCTCGCTTCACCCCTTGACCATGGAGGATATCGTCAACACCTCCCAGAGGCCAAAAACCGAAGAGTTTCAGGAATATATCTATATCGTCCTCAAGATGATGGCCTTCGGCGAAGCGTCCAGGCTGGTAAAAGTCGAACATGTCAGCCTCATCCTGGGCGACGGGTACGTGATTTCCTTCCTGGAAGACGAGGGAGATCCGTTCGACGAGGTGCGCCAACGCCTCCGCAGCGCCAATGGCCGCATTCGGGCGATGAAAGCCGACTATCTGGCCTACGCCCTCATGGACGCCGTGGTGGACCACTACTTTCTCGCCATCGAAGGCATCGGCGATCGCATCGAGGAGATCGACGACCGGCTCCTGACGGACCCGCGCCCGGAGGATATCCAGGAAGTCCACCGGCTCAAACGGAATATCCTCGACCTGCGCAAGGCTGTCTGGCCGCTACGCGAAGAGATCGGGGCACTGGAAAAAAGGGAATCCCCTCTGTTTTGCGCCGAGACCAAGGTCTTCCTGCGCGATCTGTACGACCATACCATTCAGGCGATCGATATGCTGGAAACCTTGCGGGACATCCTCGGCGGCCTTCAGGACACCTACCTTTCGAGCATGAGCAACCGGATGAACGAAGTGATGAAAATGCTCACCATCATCGCCACGATCTTCATTCCCCTGACCTTCATCGCCGGTGTCTACGGAATGAACTTCGAGCACATGCCCGAGTTGAAATGGCGCCGGGGATACTACCTGATCTGGGGCATCATGATCGCCATCGGTATCGGCATGGTGACTTATTTCAAAAAAAAGAAGTGGCTGTAACCCGGCGGGAAGCCGATCAACGCACCACGATCACCGTGCAGTGGGCAAGGCTCAAGACCCGCCGTGCCACCGAACCGAGGAGCCACTTTTGCGGCAGATTTTCGCCGCGGTGGCCCATGACGAGGTTCGGATACTCTACACTTGACATATACACGTCATGTGCATAATAGATATTCTCAACATGCGAGAATTCACAAGGGAGGAAACAATGAAAACAGTCAATGCGCTGAGCGTGCGAAATCGGCTCGGGGAAATTCTAGATGGTTTGGACCGCACCGGAGAACCGATTTTGATCAGCAAAGGAAAGAAAATACGCGCCGTTTTGATCACTCCCGAAGCGTTTCAGCGCCGCTTCCTCGATTTCCAGGCCCGGGAGCAAAGAGAACAGTTTCTTGAACGCCTCAAGGCGATGAAGGGCCCGAAGGTTGTTTCGGAGGACAGTGTGGAGACGCTCAGGCGGTTGAGGGGGTATGACGAATGATTTGGGTGCTGGACGCATCGGTGGCGGTTCGTTGGTTTCTCTCGGACGAAAGCCATCCCCATGCGGATTCAGTCCTTGCCCAGTTGGTGGCCCGGCCGGGTCGATTCGCGGTCCCGGAACTTTTCGCTTATGAGGTTTTCGCTGTCTTGCAGCGACTTCATCCGGACGCATTGGCGGTTTTCCGGCAAGCCATCCTGCCCCTGTTGCACAACGGGTTGCTCCGGCATCCGATGACGGAGAGCCTGGCGGTCATGGCGGACGCCTTTGTCAAAATCGGCCTCACGGGCTACGACGCCTGTTATGCCGCCTTGGCAAAAGATCTGAAAGGATGCTGGCTGACCTTCGACGCCAAAGCCCATCGCCGCCTCGATCAATTCCACCTTTCCTGCGACCTTTCCGAGCGCCTGCCGCCGGATTGGGATTGAAAGCTTCCCCCCCTTGTTTCCAGCGACCCGCGATCCGGCATCAACGACATCCTTCTGCCCTTTTCCCACTGGCGGTTTCCCGAAGAGAAAAAATAGCTGAAGCAATCGACTCTGGATTCCATGAGGTTTTCCTTTCCGGACCGGATATCGACGGTGATAAGAATTGACGCCTGCGTCCCCTGCCGTTTCCAGTTGACATCCCCGGGCACCCCGGATAAATCCAATTAAGCTGATGCTTATCAGGATCCAGAGGAGATGGCGTTGCTCCAAGTCCTCAAAGCCCTGGCCGATGCCAACCGATTGAAGATCCTGCGTTTACTGGTGGACGCCGACCTTTGCGTCGGTGCCCTGGCCGCCCATCTGGGCATCTCCAAGCCGGCGATATCCCAACATCTTCAGGTCTTGCGCAAGGCCGGCCTGGTCGAAGGCCAAAAGCGCGGCTACTGGACCCATTACCGCGTCAACCGGCAAGTTTTGTCGCAGATCGCCGGCGGTCTCGACGCCCTGGCAACCGGGGACGGGCATCAGCGGACAGCTTGCCGTTGCATTTTGCCACAACTTGTTCCCCTCCAACAAGTCAACGAAACCGATATGGGTCGAAACTGCCGCCAACAGCCTGTCCGAATTCAGGAAAAACCGGAAGACAGCCGGTTGGACGGCCGATGCCGACATCACGGAGACCCCGGGCCGGCCCCTCGCCACTACGGTGAGCCGCCGGACGCGGACCGATCCCTCCGATCCGATTGATCCGTCCAATCCGCCGGATTCTCCTTTTACCCGCGGATGTGGACCGCAACGAAAGCGATGCTGGAATATGGAAACTCAACCCAAACTGGCCATCGAGGTCGAGGGCCTCACCAAGTGCTTCGGTGAAGTCGAGGCCCTGTCCGGGGTGGATTTTACGGTGGCTGCCGGCGAACTCTTCGGCTTTCTCGGCCCCAACGGCGCCGGGAAGACCACGACCATCAACATCCTCACCGGATTGGCGCGTCCGGATGCGGGATCGATCCGCATCGGCGGCATCGATTGCGTCAAGAAGCCTAGGGCCACCCAACAGATTATCGGAGTGGTGCCGGACGAAAGCAATCTCTATCCGGAGTTGAGCGGTTTCGAAAATCTGTGCTTTTGCGCCGCCCTTTATGGCATGGGCAAGGCCCAGCGCCAGGAAAGAGCCCGCGAACTGCTCGCCACCTTCGACCTGTCCCAGGCCGCGAATCGAAAATTTGCCACTTATTCCAAAGGAATGAAACGCAAACTGACCATTGCCGCCGGCATTATCCACGCTCCCGAGATTCTGTTTCTTGACGAGCCGACCACCGGCATCGATGTGGCCAGCGCCCGCCGCCTGCGGCAGATTGTGGAGGCCTTGCACCTGGCCGGGACCACCATCTTCCTCACCACCCACTACATCGAGGAGGCCGAGCGGCTCTGCGACCGCATCGCCTTCATCGTCTCCGGCCGCATCGTGCGCACCGACACCGTCGCCAACCTCGTCCAGCCGATCCAGGAAAAATACGTGGTACGCATCACCTGCGCCAACCCCTTGACCGACATTCAAAATGAGCTGACACAGGCTTTTGGCGGCCTCGATTTTTCCATACCCGGCTCCGGCCTGATCCGGGTGGAGGCCGACGCCCCGTTGCGCGTCGGACCGCTGATCCGGTTTCTGGAGGATCGCGGCGCCGAAGTCACCGAAGCCAGGGCTATGCGGCCTTCCCTGGAAGACATCTTCGTTCAGATCACCGGCATCGCGGCCTCCGCCATGCGCAACGAAAAGGAAAAAAAGGGAGGCGGCCAATGAAACACTGGATTGCTTTCTGGAACATCCTGGCCAAGGACATGCGGACCTACTATTTGAAACCGCCCAACATCAGTTGGGGCATCATTTTCCCCCTGGCCTGGACGGGGATGTTCTTCGTCAAGACCGGCAGCGGTCTCGGCAGCATCCCTTCGGTGCTGCCCGGGGTGGTGGCGGTGTCGATTCTTTTCGGCACCACTTCCATGCTGGCTACGGCGGTGACCTTTGAAAAGAAGCAGCGCTCCTTCGAAAGACTCCTGCTGGCGCCCATTCCCCTGGAGCTGCTGATGATCGCCAAGACGGCCGGGGCAATTCTCATCGGTACCGCCAACGGCTTCGTCCCGGTAATCATGGCGGCCTTTTTCATCGATCTGTCGCCGGTGGCCTGGGGGGTGTTCGTCCCGGCAGCGGTGCTCATCTCGGTGGCCTCCACTTTTTTGGCCCTCTTCATCGCCGTGGCCGTCAGCGAAGTCTTCGAGGCGCAGACCTTTTCCAATTTCTTCCGCTTTCCGATGATTTTCCTCTGCGGGCTCTTCTTCCCCATCGAACGGCTGCCGGCCTTCCTGAAGCCCCTCTCCTACATGTTTCCCTTGACCTATGGGGCCGACATGCTCCACGGGGCCGTCCACGGCGGCCACATCCTTCCCTTTGCCGTCGATCTGCCCGTGCTCGGTGCTTTCTGCGTCGCTCTGTTCGCCGCCAGCCTGTGGAACATCCAGCGCCGCTGGATCATGTAACCCCCGATCGGGGGAGAACGCCCGGTGTTCGCCTGAAACTATCAGCGAATCATCTTGTTGCGTTCTTGATCAAACAACGGGTACCTACTCCCCGCTGTCATCCCGAGGAGCGCACGCGACGAGAGATCTCCTCCGAATTTGCCGCCACTTTCCGCCGTATTCCCGACTGCGGATTCCTCGCCGACGCTCGGAATGACAGCGGGAGGAGATTGGCACCCCGAAACGTGCCCCCTGTCATCCCGAGGAGCGCACGCGACGAGGGATCTCTTGGAGGCGGCAAGATTCCGCACTGCGTTGTAGAGTAGGGAGGGAGACAC
>DCWA01000018.1 GCA_002327445.1 Desulfobacteraceae bacterium UBA2174
CGTCTGATTGGTCATTTGCGTCGGCGCAGTCAGCGGCCCTTTCGTCCTCCGAAAGGGCGAAGCGATTACCAGCACCTGAAGCAACTGGGGCTGATATATCTGTAATGGCTTCATCGGCTGACGTCTCGCGTGTGCCTCTTGGTGAAGTCCAAGGGAAAGCCGGATGCGGGAAATCCGCACGTCCGGTTTGAAGAGGGGGAGGGGGGTGTCTCCCTTCCTACTCTACAACGTCAGTGAGGAATCTGCAGTTGGGAAAACAAGCGGGAGGCGGTTTCAGACGTCAAAAAATTCTTCGTCGCCTCGCTCCCCTCCCCTGCTTGCCCGACGAGGTTTTTCTTGCCAAAACCCTTGGACGCAATATAGTTGCATGGTAGTTGCGGCGTGAGAATTCAGATCATTCAGGGGGGCAGGATGCGTCGATGGCGTTTTTTTCTTTTATTGCTGGTTCTTTGCGGGGGGTTCGCCGGGGCTGCGGCCGCCGGCCCTCTGCCGGTGTATGTCAGCATCCTGCCGCAGCGCGACTTTGTGCAGCAGATCGCCAAGGACCGGGTCGCGGTGGAGGTGATGGTGCTGCCCGGTGCCAGTCCGGCGACCTACGAGCCCAGGGCGCAGCAGATGGCGGGCCTGGCGCGGGCGAAGATCTATTTTGCCGTGGGCGCCCCCTTCGAGGCGGTCTGGCTGCCGCGCATCGCCGCGGCCAACCCGGCCATGCGCATCATCCCCACCGATGCCGGCATCTCCAAGCGGGCCCTGGCGGCCCACTACCACGGTCCGGAGAAGCACGGCGATACCGATGATGACCACGGGATTCCCGATCCGCACGTATGGCTGTCGCCGCCGCTGGTGAAAATCCAGGCGCAGGCGATCCTCGATGCGCTGGTGGCGGTGGATCCGGAAAGTCGGGATTTTTACGAGGCCAACTGGCGCAACTTTGTTGCGCGCCTTGACGCCCTGGATCAGCGCCTGGGGCAGACCTTCGCCCAGCGGCGGGGAATGCGGTTCATGGTCTTTCACCCGGCCTGGGGGTACTTTGCCGACGCCTACGGCCTGGTCCAGATGCCCATCGAGCTCGAGGGCAAGGAGCCCAAACCGGCAGCGCTCCGGGAGCTGGTGGACATCGCCCGGCGGCACGGGATCCGGGTGATCTTCGTCCAGCCGCAGTTTTCGCGCCGCAGCGCCGAGCTGGTGGCCCGGGAGATCGGTGCGCGGGTGGTGGAGGCCGACCCCGTGCCGGCCGACTGGTTTGCCAACATGAACGAGGTGACGGCCAAGTTCGAAGCCGCCCTCAGATAGAAGCGACAATCGCCATGCCGACACCAATGATCGACATTCATCACCTCTGGTTCTCCTACAACGGGCAGGTGGTGTTGCGCGAGGTGAACCTCGAGATCCTTCCCGGTGACTTCGTGGCTCTCATCGGCCCCAACGGTGGGGGCAAGACCACCTTGCTCAAGCTGATGCTCGGGCTGCTCAAGCCGCAATCCGGTGCCATTCGTATCCTGGGGCAGCCGCCGCGCAAGGCTTCGCGACAGATCGGCTATGTTCCCCAGGACGTGAACATCAACCGCAGCTTCCCGGTGACGGCGCTGGACGTGGTACTGATGGGCCTGATCCACATCGACGACGCCGGCAGCGCCGCCCAGCGGCGCGGCAAGGCGCTGGCGGCCCTGGCGCAGATGGAGATGGCCGACCTTGCCCACCGGCGCATCGGTTCGCTGTCCGGGGGCCAGCGCCAACGGGTCTTCATCGCCCGCGCCCTGGTGGCCCAGCCCCGGCTGCTGCTGCTCGACGAGCCGACGGCGAGCATCGACAGCAAGGGCCAGACCGATTTTTACCGGAATCTGAAAGCGTTGAACGAGGCCATCACCATTCTGGTCGTCAGCCACGATCTCATGGCCATTTCGACCTACATCAAGTCCGTGGCTTGCGTGAACAAGAGCCTCCACTACCATAACCAAGCCGAATTCACTGCCGAAATGTTCGACGCCATGTATCCCGGCACGGCGGAGGAAGCCTGCCCCATCGAACTGGTCGCCCATGGGCTGGTGCCTCACCGCGTCCTCAAAGAACACCCCGGGGAGCGGTGACATGATCGAGGCCCTCGGTTACGATTTCATGCGCAACGCCCTGATGGCCGGCCTGCTGGCCAGCGTGATCTGCGGCGTCATGGGGACCCTGGTGGTGGTCAACCGCATCGTGTTCCTCTCCGGCGGCGTCGCCCATGCGGCCTACGGGGGCATCGGCATGGCGTTTTTCTTTGGCTGGCCCTACCTGCTGGGGACGCTGGGGTTTTCCCTGGCAGCAGCCATGATCATGGCCATCGTGACCCTCAGGGCCAAGCACCGGGCCGACACGGTGATCGGTGTGATCTGGGCACTGGGAATGGCCATCGGGATCATTTTGCTCGACTTGACCCCTGGCTACAACGTGGATCTGATGAGCTACCTGTTCGGCAGCATCCTGACGGTGCCCGGCAGGGATCTTTGGATCATGGGGGCCATGGGCCTGGGGATCGCCGCCTTGGTGGGGTGGTTCTACAAGGACCTGCTCGCCATGAGCTATGATGAAGAGTTCGCCCGGGTGCGCGGGGTGCCGGTGGTTCCGCTCTACTTTCTGCTCATCGGTATGCTGGCGGTTACCGTGGTGATGGTGATCCAGGTGGTGGGGCTGATCCTGGTGATCGCGCTGCTCACCATCCCGCCGTTCATCATGGAGTCGTACGCCCGGACCTTGAAGCAGATGATGGTCGGGGCCAGCCTCCTCGGCGTCGTCTTCACCGTGGCCGGGCTGTGGCTGGCCTATGCCTATGACCTGACCTCGGGAGCGGCGATCATCGTGGTGGCCGGCGCCGCCTTCTTCGCCGTGCGGGCCATCGAAAGCCTGCGGCAGTTTGTCCGCCAAAGGCGGACCGCCTCCAAGGGGAGCACAGAGGATGAAAAGGGACCCGGGCATGTCGTCTTGTCGTGACTATGCCGCCTTGCTGGGCGAGGCGGGATTGGCCGTCACCGCGAACCGCCTGCGGGTGCTGGAAGTGGTGGGCGGCGCCACCTACCCCCTGTCCGCCGTGGAAATCCATCGCACCCTGGCACGTTCGGCGGCCATCAACCGGGTCACCATCTACCGGATCCTGGAGCGCCTGGTCCATCATGGCATCCTGGAGCGCCTGAGCACCGGAGGCCGGGCCTTCAACTACGGCCTGGCCGCGGATTCCGACTACCAGCCGCACCCTCATTTTTACTGCACCCGCTGCGGGCGCATGGACTGCCTGAGCCCGGCCAGCCTTCCGGTGGACACCACCTGGCTGCAGCGCACCTTCCCCGGCCGGATCGACAAGATCGAAATCCGGGTGGACGGGGTGTGCAAGGACTGCCTGAAAAAAGGCGACGCTTGAGACGGGACGCTCGAAACGCGCTGGCAGTCTCGACTTTCAGTCCCTCGGCCACAGTCTTGCATAAAATCAATGCCATAGGGCAAGCACCTGGGGGCGGGCACCCGATAGCGCTTGGTATTGGGCAACCGACGTGGATTCAGGCGGGAGCAAACCGGCGCGTTTGGAAAAAGACTTCAGATTTTAAGGACGTGCATTATATTTCTGACATTCGTGGGTTTGAGGCTTCGCCCAAACCCCCAAGGCATATCGATATGAGCCTCCAATCCAAAAAATCCTTTGCCTCGCTGGACTATACGCGGTGCGATCCCAGCAGATGCGATCCTGTAGAGGGCCTCTGCGCGGCGGTGCCGGCGTGCTCCCACAAATTGATCAAGCAACTGGACGGCCCTTTTACCTCGCCGGTCATTTTCCAGGACATGTGCATGGGATGCTGGGACTGCATCGAGGCCTGTCCGCTGGATGCGATTTCCGCCACGCATATCGGATCATAAGGCCGAGACCATCCTGGCCATAAGCCCGGCCACGGACAGCTCTATGGCGCAGATCCGATTCAGTTCGCCAAAACCTTCTCCCACGTTCAAATCCAAGTCTTCCCGGGCGCGCTTGAGTCTCCGTACCACCCCATTTAGGCCAGCATTACCACCAACACTGGCGGAGCTTATTTTCCGGCCGCTCCACTCGTCGACGCTTTTCAACAGTTTTTCGTTTTCCTTCCACAAACCGAAGGTCTCCCGCAGCCAAACCCCGACGGGCAAATGGGGATCAACGAGTTCATCGTCATCCTTCTTGGAAAGGTCGACCCGGTGCTCCAGAGGCAGGTGCTTCTCCAGAAATTCGACTGCCTCTTCAACCGTTTCGGGCCTGTCGCCGATCCGTTGCGCGAAGTCCTCCAACCTGAACGCCCTGACATTCGGGCCAGTCTCGGCACCCATGACATCCAGGGTAAACAAGCCCCAAATGGCCTGATAGACATCGTTGTGGATACCAGGATCCTCGGATGCCCTGGGACCTGCGACGTTGAGGACCCGCACCCCCTTGGAGGCGATCCACTGGTGCAGGTCAGCGGATGCCTTCAGGGCGTGTGCCCGCCGCAAATCGATGTGGAGCCGGGGTTTGCCGTTTTTCTTGGCCATTTCGGCGGTCAGCTTCGAGCCTCCGGTGAGGGAGCCAAGGGAAAAAATCACGGTCCCGTCCGAATCCAGGACATTTCGTTCGGTCCGTTCCGGGTAGCTGGCGGTGGGCATCTCCTGAAGCTGGTATTTTTCGGGCAGAGGACCATCCTCGGTGAGCCTCCCCTTGGGAACCCACCCGCCGTGATCGATTCCCGGCTCGATGGCGGCATCAAGGGCGGCTTGGTCAGCTCCGGTCTGGCCGCCGGATATGATTTTGATAGGCTGCATAATTCGGCGTACCTTTCGGGAAAAATGCGGGCACAGCGACCGGGACAACGGCAGCCGACCCGATACCTGGAGGATTGGGTACGAAAATCGGTTTCTGGCATCAAAACGGCCGGGGCCGCTCTGTCGGCGACCCCGGCCGCTTCCAAAATCACCATCAACTATTGCGGAAAGACCTCCTTCGGCCGCTGGGTGCTCCCCGTGGCGTTGGGATAGTCCTCGGCCTTGTAGGCCGGCGTGTTGGTCTTGATCAGGTGGTTTCCCTCCTCGGTGAAGCCGGTGAAGCGATGTTTGCACTCGTAGAAGCCGTGCCACCAGGAGTAGTCCGGGGCCATCATGGCCGCGCCCATCCGCGCCCGGCGTCCCTCGTGGTGCCACAGTTCGTAGAATTCCTGCTCGAGGCGCTCGTCGAAGAAGCGCGACGGATCGAGGAGCTTCTTCTCCACGAGCTGGTCGAAGAGGGCCTTGGCCGGTTTGTAGTACACCTCGTTGTACTCTTTGATCACCCCGTCAAGCTTCACGTAGTGGTCGTCCACCCATTTCTTGCCGTGGCACTGCATGCAGACGGCCTTCATTTTGCCGCGTTCCGTCTCCCAGTTGGTCTTGGCGGGGAAGGCGGCGAATTCCGCGGGCCGGATCGTCAAAGGTGCCTGGAGCTCCCAGCTGAGGCGCTCGGTGACGTCGTGGGTGGTCATCACCGGTCCGGATCCGGACATGTGGCACGCGGCGCAGGTGGGGCCGCGGTAGTCGACGCCGGCGGTCCAGGTGCCCGGGGCGCTGTTCCAGTTGTACTCGTCGCCGAAGGCCGTGTAGATGTCCCCGTGCTTGGATTCCATGAAGATCTCGATCTGGGGATGGTCCGGACCGAGGTGGCACTGGCCGCAGGCCTCGGGCTTGCGGGCCTCCATCACCGAGAAGCGGTGGCGGGTGTGGCAGCTGGTGCAGCTCCCCTTGGAGCCGTCCAGGTTGACCCGGCCGACACCGACGTTGGGCCAGGTATCGCTGGTCAGTTCCCCTTTTTCCGCCTTGAGCACCGTGCCGTGGCAGTGGAAGCAGCCGGCCTGGCGCTCGAAGTCGCTGTTCATGCCTTTTTGCAGCCACGGATCGATCTTCCAGATGATCTCGATCGTGTTGGCGTGCTTGCTGACGGCGTATTGGCTCACCTCGTCCGGATGGCAGCGGGAACAGTCCTTGGGAGTGACGGCGGCAGCCACCGGCACCTTGTACTCCTTGGTGCCCCAGGGACTGTCGCTGCGGGCGTACTGCTGGTAATGGGCCTGACTGACGTCCGCGTCCGATTCCTCGGCCCGGTGGCAGTCGAAGCAGGTGATGTTGGCGCTGGCATGCCGGCTGTTGGCCCAGTCGGAGAACAGACCGGGATGTTCGCGCTTGTGGCACTCGATACAGGCCACCGCCTCGGGGGGCATGCTGCGCTCGATGCGAAAAGCCTTTTCCTTGGGCTGGTTAGCGGCTGTCTGAGCCGCTGCCGGCACCGTCGCCAGGGCGATCAGCCCAATGGCCACGGCGGCCCATATCCAGTAGCGTTTCATCATGCTGCCCTCCTTCGGTTTTTGGTTGATGGTCGTCATGGATTCAATCCTAAAAAAGGCCGAAAAGGTCTTTGTTCTTACGGTGCGCTTGCGATGGGGAATCACGACCGCGGGAATCAAGGAGACGTCAATTTTGCGCAGAGATCCCTCCCTTCACTCGGGATGACAATGCGGGGCTTTTGACGAGTGAATTTTTGTTCATTCTCCATTGAATACTTGTCCTTGGCCATTGGGCGTTTCCTTTACACCGGATCGGCCCGGTAATCTCCCCGGAACTGCTTGAAACGGTACTGCCCCGTGGGGGTGTGCACCAGGTTGCGGTGGCAGTCCACGCATTTCTTCTCGTAGCCGGGCCGGGCGTAAACCACGTCCCGGTGGGCCCGCATGGCGCCGCGTTTGTTGGGAATGTAGAGAATATTGCGATGGCATTTCTGGCACTGCTCGTTCTTGAACGAAGCATAAGCCTTCTCGCGTTGCTCCGCGTTGTCGTACAGGGCCATGTCCTCGGTGAAGTGGACCCAGACGTCCTTGATGCCGTGGGCCGTCTTGGTGAAGAAGAAATTGACCGTGTCGTGGGGGGCGGGCAGGTGGCAGTCCATGCAGTCGGCCACGAACCCGTGGGCGTTGTTGACGTGGGTCGAGGCGCGCCAGGTGTTCACCGCGAAGCGGATCTCGTGGCAGGAGGCGCAAAACTCGGGGGTGGAGGTGCGCACCATGGTGTAGTACGTCATGGAAAACAGCGGGAAGGCGACCAGGATCCCCACACCGACCAGAACAGCCGCGATGATGTAGCGTTTCATGGCGATACCTCCTGAAAGCGTCCGGGAAAATCGTCCCACCGGGGGGACGGTGCGCCGCCGGTCTCCAGGTCCCGCGCCGCATCCATCACGTGGTTGAAGCGGTGTTTGCACTCGTAGAAGCCATGCCACCAAGCGTAGTCCGGGGCCATCATGGCCGCGCCCATCCGCGCCCGGCGCCCTTCGTGGTGCCATAGTTCATAGAATTCCCATTCCAGCGGTTCGTCGAAGTAGCGCCCGGTGGACAGCAAACCGGCCTTGTAGAGGGCGTCGATGCGTTGTTGGGCGGGGCGGTAGTACACGTCATTGTAGTGCGCTACCGCCGCATCGAAATTGTCGAAATGGGCCTTGGCCCAGGACTCGGCATGGCACTGGCGGCAGACCGCCGTCATCTTGCCGCGCTCCACCCGCCAGTCCGTGGCGGCGGGAAAGGGTTTGAAATCCGCCGGCCGCACCGTGAGCGGGGCCTGGGTTTCCCAGGAGAGGCGCTCGGTGACGTCATGGCTCGCCGGCATCTCGCCGGCCGAAGACATGTGGCAGGTGGCGCAGGTGGGGGCACGGAAGTCCCTTCCCGCCGTCCAGCGGCGGTCGTCCGGGCCGAATTGCCAGCGGTATCCTTCGGCGTGGTAGATCGTGCCGTGCTTGCTCTCGTTGTAGATCTCGATCTGGGGATGGTCCGGCCCCAGGTGGCACTGGTCGCAGGCTTCCGGTTTGCGCGCCTCCTCGATGGAAAACCGGTGCCGGGTGTGGCAACTGCTGCAACTGCCCTTGCTGCCGTCCGGGTTGAGGCGGCCGATACCCACGTTGGGCCAGGTGCCGGCCACGGGCTTCCCGTCCACAAGTTTTACTTCGGTGCCATGGCAGGCCAGGCATCCGGTGGTTCGCTCGATGGCGTTGTTCATGCCATCCTTGAGCCAGTGGTCGATTCGCCACATGATCTCGTGGGTGTTGGCGTGCTTGCTGCGGGCGAACTGTTCGGCCTCTTTCGGGTGGCAACCGCTGCAATGGGTCGGCGAAACCACCGGCGAAATGGGAATGCGGTCGTGAGTGAGATGGGCTTTGAGGATCAATTCCTCGTTGTTGGCCCGGTGGCACTTGTAGCAGTCGACCCCGAGCCGGCCGTGGGCGCTGTTTTCCCACTCGGCCACGATGGCCGGCGTCTTCTGGCGGTGGCAGCCGACGCAGGTCTGGCCGGCGACGACCTCGGGGCGAGTCTCGGCCATGAGGCGCAAGGGGAAATCCCAGCGCCATACGGCGATGCAGGCCAGAATGAGAAAGATCAGCGCCAAGTTGGTGTAGGCCATGCCCACGAAGACCTTGCGCACCCGGGCGTCGGGGGCCGGCGGCGCGGTGTCGGCGGCCAGGGCGCCGAGGCAGGCGAGGCGATCGAGGACCTCCGGCCCATGCGGGGCCCCGGCCATGGCGGCGGTGAGGTCTCCGCCGGCCTGGTGTTTGCCGAAGTGGCGGCCATCCTTCCAGCGGGGACTCGTGGAAACGTCATAGACCTTGCCCTGGTAGAGGATGCGGGCCGGCCGGCCCTCCTGTCCGTCGGCGGCGGCAAGGGATGCGGGGCTCAGGGCGCCGCCGGCTGTAGCGGGGGCAGGGGCCTTGGCCGCGGCGCGCATCTTGCGGTGTACCACGGTCACCGCGGCCAGGCCGATGGCCACCATGAGGGCAAACAGGGCAATCTTGACGGTGAGCATGCGGCCGAAGGTGTTGTCCCGGAACTGGACCCAGCGGTCCATGCGCGCCCAGGTGAGATACACGCCGGTGGCGGTGAGCACCGCCATGCAACTCAGCCCCAAAATGCGTTCGGGCTTGGGCAGGCCGCCGGTGAGCCGGGTAGGCCGCACGAAGAGGTGGATGTAGAAGATCGCTCCGAAGAAGATGACCGCGGCCAAGAGATGCAGGTAGCCGATCACGAAGCGCAGGGTCTTGTGAAGAGGGCCCTGAAGGGCCTCGGCCTTGTCGAGCACCGCCTGGCTGATGGGGTAGCGATAGCCGTTGCGGATGTAGGCGAAGCCGGCGGTGCGCAACTGGCCACCGGTGCTCTCCTGGTGGCAGAAGATGCAACCCTTGCCCGTCTGGCGGGCATAGGCGTCCGTGGCCTGGGCGGACGGGACCCAGAGCCCCGCCGCGCCGAGCACTGCAGCAACCAGACAGATGAAAAGCAACCTCTTTCCGAGCATCGCTGCTCCAGTCGAGGGCAAGGTTGTTTCTGGGGAAAAAACGGGTGAGAAAAAGAACTAAAACGCAACTGATTTTTAGCATGAGTTCCGGCCAAGGTCAATTCTTTGGGCACGGCAAGACCGCGTGCCGAAACTTGCAGTGGGCGGTTTCAGATGGTGAATTTGACTTGGCCGAACAGCTTTGCTATGGCTTGTCATCTTGAGTAAACTAAAAAAGGGAGTGTCTGATGGCCCGTGAAACCCGAAACCCCGATCGCCACCCAACGGCGGTTGGGGTTTTGTCTTGTGACGAAAGGCTGAGAGATGGAGCATGAAGAGATTCTTCACCGATGTTTTCGCTGTGGATTCTGCAAGCTGCCCTCCGATTACGGAAGCCTCAACTGCCCCGCTTACCTCAAATACCGATTCGAGTCCTTTTCTCCCGGCGGCCGGATGTGGCTGACCCGCGCCTGGCTCAACGGCGAGGTTCAAACCGACGCCCGGCTGCAGGAGGTTTTCTTCTCCTGCGCCACCTGCGGCAACTGCGTCGAGCACTGCATTTTCGACAAGTTCAGGGAGTCGATCCTGGAGGCATTCATCGCCGCCAAGGCGGAAATGGTCAACCGCGGCACCGTTCCGCCGCCGGTGCGCGACTACCTCACCCGCCTGTTGGCCCACGGGAATCCCTACAAGATGCCGCAAAAAAAACGCGGCCAATGGGCTTGGGAATTGGGGGTTCCGTGCTACACGGCGGACGCCGAGTATCTGTTTTATGTCGGCGATGTGGGATCCTTTGACGGCCGGGGGATGGAAATGGCCCGCTCCGTGGCCCGGCTGCTGCTGAAACTGGGCGTCTCCTTCGGTATTCTGGGAGAAAATGAAGGCTCGGACGGAAACGATGCCCGGGCCCTGGGCGAGCTCGAGCTGTTCGAACACCTGGCCAAACGCAACATCGAGACCTTCCGGCGGGCCGGCGTGGAAAAGATCGTCACCCTTTCGCCCCACGGCTACAACGCCATCAAGAACGATTACCCCCGCTGGGGGGGAAATTTCACCGTGCGGCACTATACGCACCTGCTCGACGAGATCCTACCGGCGGCCGGGGACTTCGGCAGGGCCGGCGCCGAAAGTGTGCGCCGGGCGGTTTTCCACGATCCGTGCTATCTGGGCCGCCACAACAAGGAATATGACGCCGCCCGGCACATTCTCGACCGGCTGCCCGGTATCGAACGGGTGGAGATGCCCCGCAACCGGGCCGACAGCCTCTGCTGCGGCGGCGGGGGCGGCAATTTTTTCACCGACCTGGTCTGCAGCGGGCCGGACACCTCGGCCGCCGCCCGGGTGGTGGAGGCCGCCGACACCGGAGCGCAGCTTCTCGTCACCGCCTGCCCGATCTGCACGGTGATGCTCGAGGATGCCGTCAAATCCAAGAATCTCGAACAGCGCCTCCAGGTGCGTGAGTTGTCCGATCTGGTGCTGGAATGCATGGCGGGTTGACAAGTGGCAAGTTACAAGTGCCTAAAGTAACGAGTGCCTAAAGTGTCTAAGATGCTGTTATTGATGAGTTTTGGCCGTTTTTATAAAATACCAAAATTCCTCAACTTTAGCTCACTTTAGATCACTTGTAACTTTAGCTCACTGTAAAATGGAGAGGTCTCTATGCCGATCATGAATGCGTTGGTGGATATTGTGGGAGCGGACCGGGTGTCCGACGACCCGGCGGAGCTGTTCATTTATTCCCGGGATTCCGGGGCCCAGCCGCCCGGTCGGGCCGACTATGTCGTGCTGCCGAAAACGGCGGAAGAAATCAGCAGGATCCTCGTGCTGGCCAACCGCGAGAAGGTCCCCGTCACCCCGGTGGGCGCCGGACTGACCCTTTCGGGCATCGTGGTGCCGGAGCGCGGCGGTATCGTGCTGGACATGAAGCGGATGGACCGCATCCTGGAAGTGGACGAAATCAACCGCTATGCCGTCATCGAGGCCGGCGTTTCCCAGGGGGCGTTGCGCGAGTACCTCAAAAAGCACCACCCCCGCTTTCAGCATTCCACCCCGGAGGCGCCGCCCACCGCCACGGTGACGGCCAACGCCCTGATCCACGGCCACGGCCACATCTCGCCGCGCTACGGGATCAACTCGGACATGATCGCCGGGATGGAGGTGGTGCTGCCCACCGGCGAGATTACCCGTATCGGCGCCTGCGCCCTGGGGGGAAAATGGTTTTCCCGGGGGCCGCTGCCCGACCTGGCCGGACTGTTCGTGGGGTGGTACGGCACCACGGGCATCGTGACCAAAATTTCGTTGAAGCTTTTCCCCAAGCCCGAATTTCGTCAGGTCATCGTCTTTCAGACCGATGATATCGACCTGCTTCCCGAGGCCATCGCCGAGATCATGTACCTGGACATGGCGGAGGATTTCTTCCTCATCATGCAGGAAAAGCCGGACTGGATGAACCATTGCTTCCTCGTGGTGATTCTCTCCGGGCACTTCGAGGAGGAGCTGGCCCTCAAGAAGGAGGCCTACCAGCGGCTGCTCTCGAACTTCAAGGGGGGTAACCGCATTTCCTTCGTCGCCAACCTTCATCCGGCGCTGGAAAAGCGTTTCCTCGATGTGCCGCCCCTGGCCGCCCTGGCTGCCGATTTTCGCAAGGGGGGCGGGTTCCAGTACACCGGGGCCATTCTGCCCATCGACCAGGTGCCGGCCGCCTGGCGCCGGGGGATCGAGATCGC
Source organism: Desulfobacteraceae bacterium UBA2174 (assembly GCA_002327445.1). Lineage (GTDB taxonomy): Bacteria > Desulfobacterota > Desulfobacteria > Desulfobacterales > UBA2174 > UBA2174. Next base: position 12,030 of record DCWA01000018.1, read on the forward strand.
CCACAAGCACGGCATGGTCTGCTCCTACGTACACCAGGTGCTCCTGGGAAACAGCATCATGTTCGGCTTCAATTACTCCTTCAACCGGGGGGATGAGGCGGACATCGAGCGGGCCCGCCTGGCCCTGGCGGAATCCAACCGCACCGCCCTGGAGCTGGGCGGTATGATCTGGAAAGGGGAGAAGCCTGCCCAGCAGATGGTCCTGGCCAAGATGGAACCCCATACCGCGCAATTCATCCGGCGGGTGCAGGAGTTCCTCGACCCCAACCGGATCATGAACCCGGGAAAGTGGGAGGTTCCGTGAAGCCCTCGTTCAAATTTTGCCGGGCGGGTTGGGGCAAACAACTGACCGCCGGCCCCGCCGGGCAAGCGCACAGGGGTTGTTTATCCCGGTAAGATGCTTCGGGTTGGTCTCAGGACGGCATGAAGGCTTGATTCGTTGCCTAGACCCAGGCGGCCAGACCGATGGCAAACAAAACCGCAAAGATCAGCGTCAGATTGGCGGTTCCGGCCAGGGCACGGTTCAAGGCGGCATCGGCATGCCGGCCGACAAAACCGGACCAGTACATTGCCAGGGGCAAGGTGAGCAGCGGCAGAAGCACCCACGGCCCGTACCCGTTGATCCAGAACACCGCCAGCAAAGGGTAAGCCAATCCCACCAACAAACGGTAGAAAACGATGGTGTTGCGTCGCCCAAGCAATACCGCAAGGGTGATTTTTTGCGTCTTTCGATCCGTCGGGATGTCTCGAAGATTGTTCACCACGAGAATGGCCGTGACCAGGAAGCCGATGGCGATCGAAGCCGGCAGCACCAGCCGGTTGAGCGTTTGCGCCTGGACCCAGTACGTCCCGCAAACGGCCACCGGGCCAAAAAAGATGAAGACGAACAGATCGCCAAGGCCGTGGGAGGCCAAGGGGTATGGGCCGCCGCTATATGCCAACGCCGACAGCATCGCGGCAACACCCAACAAGGCAATGGGCCATCGACCCACCCAAACGAGGTACAGACCGAGGATCGCGGCTGTCAGCAAGGTGCCAATCATGGCCCTGCGCACCGATTCAGGGGAGATCAGCCCGCTCTGAGTGACCCGGATCGGCCCCAGGCGGAAGCGGGTATCGATACCGTTGATCCCATCAAAATAATCATTGGCCAAATTTGCCCCCACTTGCAGCAGCAGCGCCACCAAGCCGGCGGCCAAGGCCGGGAAAAAGGAAAAAACGCCGTCGGCCCACGCCAGTGAAGTGCCCACGATTACGGGGGCAAGCGCTGCCGGCAGGGTTTTGGGGCGAATGGCAAGGATCCAGATGCGGATACGTTCCATGGGTGACCTCGGTACGTAAATAGTGCCTGAACGAAAAGTCATGTTCAGGCAAAATCCGAATATCGAAACTCGAAACTCGAAACAAATTCGAATACCAAATGACAAAATGACTAAAAGAAACTTGTTGAAATTTCATTGTTTTGGTCATTGGAACATTTCTGTTTTTGTCATTGTTTCGGATTTCGAAATTCGGATTTCGAATTTTTTACCGAAAAACCGGGGTTTTCGTTCAGCCACTAAATAAATGGATAGACGGGTTCAATCCGGCAAATTTGAAACTCTGGTGGCCTCCAGTTCCGCCAGCGCCGTTTTCAGCCAACCGAAGCCGATCGTCTCCTGCTCGAGACGCAGCCTTTCACCGAGGCGATCCTGGCGCAGGTCGTCGTACAAAAGGTGTTCCTCGGCGGTCAGACGCGGCAGCTCCCGGGTTTCGGGGCGAGGCTCCGTTCCCCAGCAGTGGCGATGGGCCATCAGGGTGGCCCGGTCCATGAGAAAGGATGCGGCCCCGGGGAAATGTGCCCGCAGTTGGTCCAGGATGGCGAATCCGTGGGTGTCGATGTCTCCCCAGTAGAAGAGCTGCCGTTCATGCAGCCAGCCGGCGTCGGCCAAAGATTCGAAACCGTAGCCGGCGCCGAAGATCACCATGCTTTCGGCGCACCGCGGAAAGGCGAGAAAGTTGATTTCGTTTTCCGTGATGAAGATCCGTTTGACCGGCGTTTTCAGCCTGGCAAAGGTGTCTCCGGAAACGGTGAAATCCTGATCGGTGCCCGTGGGCAGCAGGGCGAGGGCGGCATCGAGGAGGCGAAACCGCTGGCGCAGCGGTTTGTCGGTGAAGCCGTAGCGGCCGCAGAATCCCCTGATGCCACGATGGGCATCATCCACGGCCCCGGAGGGCAGGGCCAAGTCCAAAAGCTCTCCCAACAGTGCACGATGGGCCTCGACGAACTTGGTGTGCACACCGGGAATATCGATCTGGCGCAGATAGATTCCGGGGCGCGGATGACGTTGCATCCATGCCACGATATCCAGCAAGCGCGTCCAATCGGCCGCCAGTTCCAGCGTGCGCAGTGGGCGGCCGATCATCCAGGAGATCAATTCGGGTTGTCGCTCCCGGGTGAGCGCCAGCAGGCGGTCGAAGCGCCCGGCATCTTTGCGCCGGCCGATCCACTCCAGGGCATCGTCCAATGAATCGATCCAGATTTGCGACGGTACGGTGTTGGTGCCCAGGACCTGATGTCGGACCTGGCGCCACACGATCCGGTAGAACCTGGCCTCGGCATCCAGCCGGGCAATCCAGCGGCGCACGTCGTCGAAACGTTCGGCCATTTGAGACGAATTCGGTCCCTTGAAATGCAGCCGCCGCGGGAAAAGATCCGTGCCGTTGACGCGTTCGGCCAGCAGCAGGCCGCGATCCCAGAGCCGTTGGACTTGGGCGCGCAGGTCCGAAGGGGTCGTCCAGCTCATGCCTGCATCCTCTCCTTCTGCTCCCGGTATTCTTCGATGGTGAGGTTGCGCAGCACGGAGGCCTGGCCGTCCTGGTTGTGGACGAAGCCCACGGCGGCCACGAAGGGCTCGATGACATGGATCTTTTGCAGCGGGGTGACGATCAGCAGTTGCAGGTTCAGCCTGGAGAAGAGCGTCAAGGCGTAGTGGGTCGACTCGTCGCTGCCGCGCCCGAAGGCCTCGTCGATGACCACGAAACGGAAAGATCGGGACCGCACGGCCCCCCACTCCAGACCGAACTGGTAAGCCAGGCTGGCCGCCAGGACCGTGTAGGCGAGTTTTTCCTTTTGCCCTCCGGACTTGCCTCCCGAGTCGGCGTAATGCTCGTATTCGCTGTCATCTTCGCGCCAGCGTTCGCTGGCGGCGAAGACGAACCAGTTGCGCACGTCGGTGACCTTGGCGGTCCAGCGCCGGTCGGACTCGGAGAACCCTTCGCGGCCGCGGAAGCGCTCGATGATCGACTTGACCTGGAGGAACTTGGCTTCGGAGTATTGCACGTCCTCGGATCCGGTCAGCGTTCCTTCGGTGCAGGCCCGCAGTTCCGTCTGGAAATCGCGGATGTCCGGATCGGCCGCGTTCCGGGCTTCCAGCACGATGTAGCGCCCGGGATTGTAGTCGATCTGCGTGAGGGACGTGTTGATCTGGGCCACCCGCTCCTTGATGGTCTCGCGCTCCCGGTTGAGCTGGGAATGGAAATTGGCCACTTCGCGGATGGTGTTTTCGTTGAGCAGCTCCTTGAAGCGCGCTTCGAAGCGCGGCAGATCATCGCGCTGCAATCGTTTCAGCAGGCCGCGGTATTCGTCCATGGCCTCCAGGGCCACGTCCACTTCCCGGGTGTCCAGGGGATAGGCCGTGTTGAAGCTGCGCATGGCGTCGATGATTTTGTCCCGCAGGCGCTTGATTTTCGAATCTTCGGCATCGATGCGGTCCTGGAGCCAGTCGCGCATGTCCCGCTCCCGGTTGTCACAGGACTCCACCGTGATCTGGCGGTCCCCGAGCGCTTCGTCCCGCAGGCGGGCGAGATCCTCGAAGCAGGTCGTTTGCGCCTCGGTGGCGGCCTCGACCAGCTCCAGGGCCTGGCGATGCAGGTCCTCGGTGGCCGCCTTCTTTTCCATCGTCCTGGAGAGGCGGTCCTTCGTTTCGTCGCGCCTGTTTTCGGTGGCGGCCAGGGCCTCTTCCACCTGCCGCAGCTTGTCGGCAAGGGTCTGGAGCAGGTCCGAAGCCGCCGCCAACTGCCTTTTTTCCTCTTCTAGGCGAGCGATTTCCGCGGCCACGGGGCGCCAGTCGAGATCCCTGAAGTCGGGATATTCGTCCAACTTGGAGAGGGCGTCCAGCCGCTGTTTGAGCAGGCGCTGCGATTTTTGCAGGGTTGCGATGGCGGTGGCTTTCTCCTGGAGGCGGCTCTCCAGAATCCGGGCCTTTTGCTCCAAGGCGGCGATCTTGGCGCGGTTGTCCCACCCCAGCACATAACGGCTACGGTCGTCGAGGCGGTGGCGGTCGTCCTTTTCGTGGCGTTCACCAGGCATTTTGACCTGGCCGGCGCGGGTCACGGCCCGGCTTTCACGGCGGAACCGGTCCAGATCGGTGCAGCAGGCGATGTCGAAACGCCGTGCCACCTCCCGCTCCATCCACTGGTAAAACGGCGAATCGGGTTTGATGGCGATCTTGTTCACCAGCGAATCGGGGTTCAACGCCGGCGGTTCAACGGCCCGAACCGGGCGGATGCGGAAATAGACCAGCCGCCCGTTGAGATGGGTACGGTCCACCCACTCGGCGACCCGCGGGTAAAGCGCGTCGGGGACCAGCAGCGAAAGGCCGAAACTGCGCAGCAAGCGCTCGATGGCCCCTTCCCAGTCGCGCTGGTCGGCGCGTACCTGGAGCAGCTCGCCGGCAAAGGGCATCTGTTCGGGAGACAGGTCCAATGCTTCGCACAGGCGGCGGCGGATGGCGACCCGGGCCTCCTCGATGTTGGTCCGGCGCGCTTTCAAGCCTTCGATTTCAGCCGTCAAGCATTCATGATCGGCGCGCAGGCCGGCAAAGTCCACGCCGGCTTCGGTGAGCCGATTCTGGACCTCGGTTTCTTGTTCGGCCGCTTCCTGGCGCAGGGCGGCGCATTGCCGGCGCTGAGCATGGAAAGCGTCAGGGGTATCGCACGGGTGGAGGTCCAAGGATTCCACCAGTACGGTGTAGCGTTCGGCCTTTTGCCGGCGCCGTGCCAGTTCGGCCTGTTGGCGTTGGATCTGTTGCCCGATGCTTTCGATGCGGTCCCCGCCGTTTTCGGCGATGTGGCGACGCAGCTCCCGTTCCTGGTCCTTTTGGTCCCGCCGCCGCGCGTCGAGGTCGGTGAGGGCGGACTGGAGGCGCGTCGTCTCCTCATCCAGGGCAGCCATGCGTTTTTCCAGCAGGTCCCGCTTGAGGCCGGCAAACCAGGGGCGCAGGGCATCGCGGCAGGCCCGCATTTGTTCCGTGGCCTGGACACACTCCCGGTGACGGTCCCCGTCCGACACGAGAGGGGAAAGCATGTCGATTTGTCGCTTGGCCTTGAGCACCGCTTCGTGCGCCCGGCTCAAGTCGTCGAAATGGCCGATCAGGGCCGCGATGCGCGGGGCCACGTCAAAGGGTTCGAGCATGTGCTGGCGGACGAACCCGGTGATGTTGCCCACCGATTTGAGGGACACCGTCTGGTTGAAAAGGTCCAAGGCCTGTTCGTTGCCGATGCCGAAACGCCGTCGAAACCAGGCGCCGTAAGGTGGAAAGCCGTCGAAGAGATCCACCCCGGCTTCGCGCAGGCGTTTGCGCAGCCCGCGGATTTCGGCGCCGAACCCGGCGAAGTCGGTCGCGATGGACAGTTCGCGTTCGCAGGCGGCATAGAGACGGGCCGGCTGCCCGTGGGGGTCTTTCATCCAGAATACCTGGGCCAGGGTCACGGTCTTGTGGTAGCCGGCGTTGCGAAAGACCCCCAGGATGACGCTGTAGCTGTTGTGGTCGCGCAGGGCCACCGGCCTGGCGTTGCCGATGGCTTCCTGGCGCTCGGACTTGTAGTAGCCCAACACATAGGAACGGAGGGTGCGCTCGCGGCTGTCGGCGCCGGCCGCCTTGTTATAGGCGATGCGCTGGCTGGGCACCAGCAGGGTGGTCAACGCGTCGACCAGGGTCGACTTGCCCGAACCGTTGTCGCCGGTGAGCAAAGTGTTCTGGCCGCCGAGGTGAAGCGTCCATACCTGGCCGCCAAAGGTTCCCCAGTTGTACACCTCCAGACGATCCAGGCGGAAACCGGCCAAGGTGTCGTCATTGATGAAATCGAGTTCCAGGGCTTCAGCCATCGGTCTGTTCTCCCGTCGATGCCAGGTGCCCCTGGTACTCGGCCAGGCGCTGGTCCAATCCGGCGAGCCACTGGGCGTCGACGAAGGCCTTCAGGATCCGTCGGACTTCGAAAATCTCCGCCTGGCCGCGGAGGCGCCGCAGGAAACCGAGTTCCACGATCTTTTTCAGGTGGGTGTCGACTTGATCGATGAGCCGGGTTTCGTTGCTCCCGGTCGGCAGGAAGACCCGGATCAGGTCCACCATCTCGTCGCGGGAAAGAATCAGCCGCGTGTCGCCGCCGCTGGCGTCGAATTCGGCCAATTTTTTGCGCAGCAGGGCCAGCAGGAGGCTGACGGGATAAGAAAGCGGCCGGCGGGCGACCAGCCGGGGGACGTCGGCGCCGGCGGTATCTTCCGTTTCGGGCCGGGAGCGCAAGAACGCGTACCCCTCGGCTTCGTCCAGGACCAGTTCCAGGCCGAGCACCGCCACGTAGTCGCGCACCCGGGGCTGGAGATCACGAAGGGCCTGCCAGGCGCCGGGGTTGTCTTCCTGATAAACCACGCCCTTGAGCAGCGGCACCACCAAGGCTGAAAGATCGTAGGCGGCGCCGTTGGCGGTTTCGGTGGAGGCGTCGGAAAGATTCATCACTGCTCCCTGAGAAAGATGATCCTCGGCATCCGGGCGCGCCGGAGGGTTCCTGCGGCGGTTTGCCAGGTCACCTGGTCCCGGGTTTGCTCGTCCACCGCGACATGAGGCCACTGGCTGGCCAGATGCAGGTAGGCCACCAGCTCGGTGAGGCCGTGGCGCAGCCCGTGCCGGGCGATCACCTCGCTCAATCGCACCTGGGGATGCATTTGCAGATCCTGATGGATGCGGCGGATCAGCTCGGCAGGGTCGACCACGACCTGGTCGTACAAGGCCGCCAGGTCGACTTCGGCCTCGCCGGCCGCCAGTTCCAGTTCGGTAATCCGGGGCTGGACGGGGATGCGGTAGAGGGGACGCTCGCAGGGCAAGTCGATGGCCGCGGCGGTGCCGGCGAGTTCCATGAACGGGCCCGCAGGCGGGGTTTCCCGCACCGCCAGGGCGCGGGTTTCGATGCCGTGCAGGATCTCCATGATGCGCCGATTTTCCAGCCAGACCTGGTCGTCGAGAAAACGCCGCAGCTGCTGGGAGAGGCGGGCCACGGTGCGCTGGGCGTGCTCACCGGCTTCGAGCCAATCGTAATGGACGCGTCCCAAGCGCGGATCGGGTTCCAGGGCGGCGACGGGCGGCAGGGACAACACCTGTTGCAGCAGGCGGCTCAATTCCTCCTGACGAGACGAAGACATGAGAAAGTCCCAAAAAGCCCGGAAACTTTTGCCCTGATCGGAATCGGCGATGGCGTCCCGTTCGCCCATGATTTCTTCCAGCAGCTCCCCCTTGGCCCCTTCCCAGAGCGCGATGCGTTCGCGCACCCGGCGGTCGAGGGCGCGGAAGTTGTGCTCGACCTGGCGAAAGTCGGAGAGCAGATCGCGCGCCAACTGCAGAAACTGCTGGAAGCGGTCCTTGAGGGCCGTGTCATCCAGCAGGGGGATGTCGCCGGCCTGGATGCGGGCGATTTCTCTGTCGATATCCTCCCGGCGCCGCTCCAGATCGGCGATGCGCGCCTCTGGATCCGTCTGGCTTCCCTCGCTCATCTGCCGCAGCAACTCGAAGAGGGTCAGCAGGCGCGATTCGGTGCCCACGAAGGTCTGTTCGGTAAGCCCCGCCAGCCAGGCGAGGGCCTTTTCCGTGGCGGGCGTCAGGTCGAAGTGCGGTTCGTCCGATCCAGGGGGATAAAACTTGCGCAGCCATCCTTTGTCATTGTCGGCCCATTCATTGAGGTATACCTGGGCCGTTCGGGGAAACGGCTCCCCACCGTAGCGTTGGCGCAGGGCGAACAGTTCGTCCTCCAAGACTTCCACCAGGTCGGCCTCGGCCATCTGGCGGACATTGGGTGCGATAAAGACCCGGTGCAGAAACCCGGCGACCAGCGCGGCGTGGGGGGAGCACAACAACCGCCAGGCTGGATGGGTCTGGCGCATCAGGTCAAGGGTGGCATAGTCGAGAACCATTTGAGCAGGGCACCACTGGTTTCACCAGCCTTGTCAGACTCCCTTGTAAACACCGCGGGACAGGCGCTGGATCAGCCCCTTGCGCAGGGCGGCGAAGATGGTGTTGCGGATTTTCACCGGATCGATGCCGGTGCGCTTTTGGATGGCCGGCACATCGATTCCCTTGCGCGAGGCGCGGATGATTTTCAAGATCTGATCGACGGGATCCGTCCCGCGGGGCTTGCGTTTGGCGGCCGTTGGTTTCTTGACGGTGGTTTGGGACCGGATGCGATCGGTCTTGGCGTTGCCGGCTGGCGGCTCGGCCGCGGAGGCCCTTGGCGGGCGGCCTCGGCGAGTCCTTGTGGCCTTGGCTTCGCCTGGTGTGGCGGTGGCTTTCGGCGGCCGGCCGCGTCGAGGCGGGGTCCCCTTTTCGGCTGCATCCGACTTCGATTCGGCGGGCGCTGTTTTTTTCGCTGGGGTGCGCCGGGATCGGCCCGGGGACGGGGCTGCCGGTTCAGGGGACGCCCCGGCAATTTTTTCAGGGGTCGGCTCCCCGGCGCCGAAGTTGATGCCGAAAAGATCCGACAACCGATCTTCGGCGATGACATGGGCCCCCTCCACCGGGCGCTGATCGATGAATTTCCGCGCCGTGGCTTCCACCGCGCCCCCCACCAGCTCTTTCACGCTGACCCCGCGCAAAACGAAGAACAGCTCCGGGGACCGGTCGAGCCGGGCGCCCACTCCGTAGAGCACGGCGGCCACGTGCTTGCACATGGAGGCCCAGTCCGGGCAACTGCAATCGAATTTGATTTCGGTCGGCGAAGGGAAAAGGCCCCTTTTCTGAACCGTGAACAGTTCCGCAAGGTCCTCGGGGAACTTTCCGGCCAGCAAGGCCTGCAAGGAGTCGATCTTTCCCGCGCAGTCCGAGCGGATCCGCTGCCAGGCCGTCTTGGCGAGGGCCGCGATCTGGATGGCCACCTTGTAGGGTTCTTTCTCGCTGCCCTGAACCAGACCGGTCACCCTGGTTTCCTCGATTTTCAGATCCAGGACCGCGCCGCAACGCAGGTAGCTCCGCCCCCGGCCGATGCGGTTGCTGTAGTCGGCATAGCTTTCCAGGTTATGGCACCATGCCTTGCCCCACCAGCTGCAGGCAATGGTTCTTCCTTGCAGGCAGACCGGATCGAGCCGGTGTCCCTTTTTCTCCAGTTGGCGCCGTTTGCGTTCGGCCCGGGCGGCCTTTTCGGCCACGGTCACATAGGGGGGAAATTGTTCCCAGTAGGGCATGGTTGGCCTCATTGAAGGTTGGAAATTCGAAACTGGAAAATGGAAATTTGGAACTGCTCTCGCTTTTTTCCCGACTGCAGATTCCTCGCCTCGTTCGGAATGACACGGGAGAGGCACGTTCGCAATGACGGCAAAGCAACTTGGTCACGGACGAGGTGTGGGGACCGGCCCCATCCGTGAACGGTCTGACAGGCGCCAAGTTTTCAATTTCCAGTATCAACTTTCCAGTCCCTCGGAAAGACGAAAAAGATCGACGAGCTGGGCATTGTCCATCTCGGTGATCCAGGTCTCCCCGGTGGGGGCGATGACCTTGTCCACCAGCTCGGTCTTCGCCTTGAGCACAGCGTCGATCTTCTCTTCCACGGTGCGGCGGGTGACGAACTTGTGCACGACCACGTTGCGGTGCTGGCCGATGCGGTAGGCCCGGTCGGTGGCCTGGTTTTCCACTGCCGGGTTCCACCAGCGGTCGAAATGGATCACGTGGTTGGCGGCGGTGAGGTTCAGCCCTGTTCCGCCGGCCTTGAGCGACAGGACCATGAACGGCACGTAGGCCGTCCCCTGGAAATCGGCGACGATCTCCCGGCGCTTGCCCACAGGCACTCCGCCGTGGAGCACCTTTCCGGGCCGGCCGAAAATCGTTGCCAGGAAGGCGGCCAGGGGTTCCGTCATTTCCTTGAACTGGCTGAAAACCAAAACCCGCTCGCGTTTTTCACTTATGGTTTCGCAGATTTCCCGCAGGCGGGCGAACTTCCCGCTGTCGGTCTCGGCGAATTCGCCGCTGCCCAGATACTGGTCCGGGTGGTTGCAGATCTGCTTGAATTTCATCAGGGCCGCCAGCACCAGGCCCCGTCGGCTCATGGGATCTTCGGCGCTTTCCAGGCGCGCTTTCAGGTCCGCCACCAGTTCGTGGTAGAGCACGATCTGCCGCTTGCCCAGTTCGGCGAAGGTGGTCATTTCCACCTTGTCCGGCAGGTCGTCGATGATCCGCCGGTCGGTCTTCATGCGCCGCAGGATGTAGGGCCCCACCACCTGGCGCAGCCGGACGTAGCCTTCCGGGCGTTTGTCCAGGTCCTTGGTAAAGCGCTTGAATTCGGCCGCGCTGCCCAGCAGGCCCGGGTTGAGAAAATCGAAGAGGGACCAGAGGTCGGAGAGCCGGTTTTCGATGGGTGTTCCGGTCAAGGCCAGACGGGTGCGGGCTTGCAGTTGCTTGACGGCCCGGGTCTGGCGGGTGGCCGGGTTCTTGATGGCCTGGGCCTCGTCCAGGATCAGGGTGTCAAAGGGCACCTGGCGCAGCCACGGGTAGCGACCGGCCAGGGTATAGGTGGTGAGCACAAGGTCGTAGGCCGACAGATCCTTTGCCGACATTTCCGGCACCGCCTGACCGCCGTGGCCTTCGGGATGGGCCACAAAGACATTGAAGTGGTCGCAGAACCGAGCCGTCTCGGCCAGCCAGTTGGCCATGAGGGAAGCCGGCACGATCAGAAGATGGGGTTGCGCCGGGGCACTTTTCTTTTTCTGGCTGGCCTTGAGCCGACTCAGCAGGGCGAGCACCTGGACGGTTTTGCCCAGGCCCATGTCATCGGCCAGGCAGGCCCCCAACCCCAGATGGCCGAGCAGGTCGAGCCATGCCAGGCCGTGGCGCTGGTAAGGGCGCAGTTCGCCCCGGAAAGCCGGATCCGTCGTCACCGGCCCGATCCGTTCCGGGGCTTTGAGTTTTTCGGTGATTTCGGCCAGCCACTGGCCGTGGGTGACCTCGATATCCTCGGCCAGGTCGGCGGCATCGAGCACCGCCTCGGGCCGCAGCATCAGGCGCATGGCCTCGCGCAGGCTCAAACCCTCGCTTTGCGCCAGTTCGATCGCCTTTTCATAGGTGGCCAGGGTCTGGCGCAACTTGTCGGGATCCACGGCAACCCAGCGGTTCTTGATCAGCGCCAGCCCTTGACCAGCCGCAAGCAGTCGCCGGGCTTCTTCCAAATCGATGGGGGTATCGCCCACCATCAGGGCCGGGGTCAGATTCAGCAGGGTATCCAGGCCCAGCAGCGAGGGGCGGTTTTCGCCGATGCTGAGTTTGACGCGTACCCGGGCCACCCGCCGTTGCCACCAGTCCGGGATGCGGCACAGAATCCCGGCGGCTTCGCAAACCTCGATGGCATTCAAGAATTCCCATGCCTCGGCGGGGCTCCAGGCCAGGGGAGAAAACAGGGCGCCGCTATCCAGCATCCGGGACACCACCGGGCTTTGCCGGGCCGCCCGGTGTACTGTGGCGAGCAGTTCGAGCAGCCTGGCCGTGTCGCTGCCGTAATGCTCCAGCGCATGGCGCAGCGGCAGGTGGGTGGACTGGCCCCGACGGTCCACGCCCGTGGTGTAGGTGGCCATGAAGGCAAACGGCAGCTCGCCGCCCTTGTTCTCCACCAGGTGGAAATAGACCCGGCCCACCAGATGCACGTGGGGGGCGCTGAGCTGAAAATAATCGGCCACCGATCCGTCGAATTCCCCAATGCGGCGGGCAAAGGCCCCATTGAGCGCCGCCCAGTGCGAGCGCAGCATCTCGACGTTGAGGTATTCGGCGCCGGCGGCGGCTGGAGCCTGCTGGCAGAGGGCTTCCAGTTCCACCGGATCGGCGGCTACCGTTGCCTTTTCCCGAAGGGATTCCAAATCCGGGAGGCGGCGCAGGCCTTCGACGAACAAGGCCCCGACGCGGCGCCAGAATTCGAGAGAAGGCGACAGCCGCAGGGCCCGGTCGGCAAAACCCAGCCAGAGCCATCCGTCGGCGGCATCGGCCCGGTGGCGTTCCATCAGCGCCGTCTCGAATTGGCGCCGGGTATCGGAAGGCGCGGTTTCGGTCGTCTCCCATTCCAGCGCCGGCCCGGTGCCGGGGGTCAGGGCAACGACGAGCACCTCGTTTTGAGCCGGGCCGACATCGAGAAGGAGTTTTGTTTGGCGATTTGGTTTGGCGGGCATAGATTTCTGAAAAAATTCAAAAATTGGAAACGTTCGGGGCACGATGAGCAAAAACCGGATTGTCCGGAGCTTTTATAACAACCGGCCACATTCATCAACCGTGGCCGAATGAGACGGCTGTCCGAGGGATAAAAAGGTTTTGGATCCGGCGCCGTCGAATCAGCGCTTCGGCTTCCGCTCGCACGAGGCACAGCACAACGCCGGGTTGTCCAGCCCCTGCATGATGCCGCACCGCTCCCCGCTGTGGCCGCCGGCGCAGCGCTGGCGCAGGTGTTCCAGGTGGTGTTTCAGGTGTTCGAGGGATTGGATCTGCGCGTTCACGTTCCGGATGTGGCTGTCGATCATCTCCGTGACCCAGGTGCAGTCCCGTTGGGGATGATCCCGGAAGGCCAGCAGCTTCCGGATTTCCCCGAGCTTCATGTCGTGCCTGCGGCAATGCATGATGAAATTCAGGCGTTCTACATCCTCCCGGTCATATCGCCTGTAGTTGCCTTCCGTTCTGGCCGGCGCAACCAGCAGGCCTTCCTTCTCGTAGTACCGGATAGTCACCACCTTGCATCCGGTTTTCTCTGCCAGTTCGCCGATTTTCATGGTTTCTCCGTTCTCCCCGGGCCGGCGTGTCGCGCGGTCGTTTCGCATCCCGTCCTGGCGGCGTGAAAAATATTGCCGTTTCGAAGAGATCCCTCGTCGCTGCGCGCCTCGGGATGACAGGAATAAAGCGCCGCGCTTCGGGATGACAGGGGGAAGCCCTGCCGGCTCGAGGTGACAGGGGGAAGCCCTACCAACTCGAGGTGACATAGGGTGCTGTGCTCGGGGTAAGACCTTTTCCCGCTGTCATTCCGGACTCAGAGAAGCATCCGCAGTTTCTTCCCGTGTCATTCCGAACGCAGAGAGGAATCCGCAGTCGGGAATACGGCGGAATGGACCGGCAAGTGCCAAGACATCCCTCGTCGCTGCGCGCCTCGGGATGACAGGAATAAAGCGCTGCGTTCGGGATGACAAAAGGAAACCCCCCAAACTATCAGTAGATTCGATGTCTTATGGCACATCAGGCGTAAACCCTGTCGAGGCCGCCCAAAAAATTTCGAGGGTTACTTGACCCTATAGCCACTATAGACATTATCTTGCAACCAGCAACGGATCAACTGCATCGCGCGACACGCATTTTACGGAGAACCCCAATGACTGACGCAATGGCAACTTCTATGTGCGACGGCGGCATATGCCGGCAGGACGAGGGCCGGGGCGCCGCGCACCAGGAACAACGCGGAGATCGTCGGCATGGCGCGGGCAGCACCTGCAAGAGCGAAGAAAGCTGCTGCTGCTCTCAGGCGCAGGATCTACTTTTTGCCTCTTCCGTGCGACCCGCTGGCGATGGCGGAGGGCCGGGCCCCCGCACCATTTACCGCATCGCCAACATGGACTGCCCCGTGGAAGAGGCGCTGATCCGCAAGAAACTCGGCAATATGCCCGAAGTTCACGGGCTCACGTTCAACCTGATGCAGCGCACCCTGGAGGTCCGGCACGAACCGTCGGCCCGGGTGGCCATCACCGATGCCCTGCGCGCCTTGACCATGGACGCGAAGGTGATGGACACGGCATCCGATCTTAGCGGGGGCCCTCCAGCGCCGGCGATTCCATGGGGAAAATTGGGGATCGCCGGTCTGTTCGCCGCCGCATCCGAGGCCCTGGAGCTGTTTCACCACTGGAATCCCGGTTTCCCGGGAACCGGCCTGCACGCCTGGCGGATCTTTGGGGTGGATGTCATGGCGTGGCTGCCGATGGCGTTGGCCGTCGTTGCCATCCTCTTGGCTGGACTGCCCACCTACCGGAAGGGCTGGATCTCGGTGCGCCACCTCAACCTGAACATCAATGCCCTCATGTCCGTGGCCGTGACCGGGGCGATGATCATTGGACAGTATCCCGAGGCCGCCATGGTCATGGTGCTGTTCAACCTGTCCGAAGCCATCGAGGCCCGGTCCCTGGATCGGGCCAGAAATGCCATTCAGAAACTGCTGCGCCTGAGACCTGAAAAGGCCACTGTTTTGGGGCCGGATGGAGTCTGGAGGGAGACGGACATCGGGCGGATCGCCGTCGGTGCGCGGGTGCGCGCCCGGCCGGGCGAGCGCGTGGCGCTGGACGGCCTCATCGTGCTTGGCCGGTCGACCATCGACCAGGCGCCCATCACCGGTGAGAGCCTGCCGGTGGAAAAGACCGTGGGCGACATGGTGTACGCGGGGACCATCAACACTTCCGGCTCCTTCGAATTCCAGGTGACCGCCGCCTCTGGCAGTTCGACCCTGGACCGCATCATCCATGCCGTCCAGGAAGCCCAGGGCCGCCGCGCCCCCATGCAGCGCCTCGTGGACCGGTTTGCCCGGTACTACACGCCGGCGGTGTTTCTCGTGGCGTTCCTGGCGGCCGTCGTGCCGCCGCTGTTCATGGGGGGCATCTGGACGGAGTCGGTCTACACAGCGCTGGTGCTCCTGGTCATCGGGTGCCCCTGCGCGCTGGTCATCTCCACACCAGTGACCATCGTCAGCGGCCTGGCCGCGGCCACGCGCCACGGCATCCTGGTCAAAGGCGGCTTGTTTCTCGAACAGGGCCGGCGTCTGGACTGGCTGGCCCTGGACAAGACCGGCACCCTCACCCACGGCAAACCGGTGCAGACCGATTTCGAGGTGGTGGACGACATGGCGCCGTCCGATGCGGCCGCCCTGGCCGCCAGCATCGCGACCCGCTCGGACCATCCCGTATCCAGGGCCATCGCCGAGGCGGCGGCAGAGAAGGGAGTGAGGCTTCACGATGTGGCGGAGTTCGCCGCCATACCCGGCCAGGGGGTGAGCGGTTCGGTCGGTGGCAAGCGGTGGCACCTCGGCAATCATCGCATGGTCGAGGCATTGAACCAGTGCACCCGGAACCTGGAAGAACGCATCCTCCGGCTGGAAAAACAGGGCAAGAGCGTGGTGGCCCTGGTGAGCGAAACGGGGGTGCAGGCTCTTTTCGCCGTGGCCGATACCGTCAAGGCGAGCAGCGTCGAGGCCATCGGTGAACTGAAGCGGCTCGGCATCCAGACCGTGATGCTCACCGGCGACAATGTCCACACGGCGCGCCGCATCGCCGATGAGGTGGGGGTGGATCAGTTCCAGAGCGATCTTCTGCCCGAGGACAAGCTGGCCGCCGTGGCGCGGCTCGAAAAAGGCCGCACGGTTGGCATGGTGGGCGACGGCATCAACGACGCCCCGGCGCTGGCCCGGGCCAGCATCGGGTTTGCCATGGGCGCCGCCGGAACGGACGCCGCCATCGAGACGGCGGACGTGGCCCTGATGGACGACGATCTGCGCAAAATTCCGCGCTTCATTCGCCTCTCCCGGGCCACCCATGCCATCCTGGTGCAGAACATCACCCTGGCCCTGGGGGTCAAGGCGGTCTTCTTCGCCCTGACCTTCTCCGGGCATGCGACCATGTGGATGGCCGTATTCGCCGATGTGGGCGCCAGCCTCCTGGTGGTGGCCAACGGGATGCGGGCCTTGGGCAAATAGCCGGGCATCGGGGGCGGCGGCCCCTGCACGTCCGGCATCGCTAGAGGCGCCAGGAAAGCCTGCTATAATTGGAGAAAAAAATTGCCATTCACCCAAGGACGGAATCGCTTGTCCGGTCTCGGAGCCCTGAAGGCGGCGTCGAACCGGAGGAACGGGATTGAAGAGAAACGGGATTGAAATGGATGCCATCGATGCTCACCCCTTTGATGAAGCCACCCGTCTCACCGGCGAGCCGGGGCGCTATCACGGTCAAACCGCCGCGCGCTACGCCAACATGATCGGGCCGTTTGGCGGCATCGTCGCGGCCACCCTGCTCCGGGCCGTGGTGGATCATCCGAACCGGCAAGGAGATCCTCTCGCGTTCACCGTCAATTTCGTGGCACCGGTGGGCGATGGCCGTTTTGCCATCGACACGAAGGTCGTCCGCACCAACCGTTCCACCCAGCACTGGATCATCGAACTGTCCCAGGCTGGCGAAGTCGCGGCGACGGCGACCGCCGTGTTTGCCAGCCGTCGCGAGACGTGGTCATCGACCGAATTGCGATGCCCGTCGGTGCCGGAGGCCAAAACCGGGATCAAGGTGGCCGGCGATGGATTGCCCGCCTGGCTGAAATGCTACGATATTTGTCTGTTTCAAGGCGGGATCCCGCCCTTGCTGGCGATAGAAAACGAAGATGCCTTTGTCCGCTCCGTTACCCTCCAGCGGATGCGCGATGAACCGCCCAGGCCGATGGATTTTTTGTCCTTGACGGCGATTTGCGATACTTTTTTCCCGCGCATCTACGTTCGCCGCAGCGGGTTGGTTCCGGCGGGGACCGTTTCATTTACGGTTTATTTTCATGTAGATAGCGAAAAAATAGCCACTATCGGCGATGAGGCGGTGGTGGGGATTGCCCGCGCCAATCGATTCTACAACAACTACTTCGACTAGAATGCGGAGGTCTGGGCGGCGGATGGGGATTTGATCGCCACGTCCAGCCAAGTGGTTTATTTCAAGGAATAATGCTCTCCTGACCACCGCTGGAAAGCGCAACATGCCGTTGCATGAAGAACTTCCTGGGGCATGACGGCGTTGAGCCCACCGGCAACCGGGCCGAGCGGACGCTGCATTTTACCGTGCTGTGGCGAAAGCGAAGTTTAGGCACCCGTAGGGAAAAGCGAAACCGCGGGATGGAACGTCTCCTGTCGTTCACGGAAACGTGTCGCCTTCGTGGCAAGGCCACCCGCCCGCTGCTCGCAGGCCTGACCCACAACCTTTTCACCGGCAACGGACCAGACCTGGATCTAAAACAATCTCCCTGATATACAGATCCTGTGAACATGCACTAAAAATGTACCGGTAAACGCCGTAACCACTTGTCTTAAAAACATGTTTGACATCCGTATCGTTTTGCAACGCAAACGAAGTCGTCAATGGAGGAGGTCGCAGCATGTTTTTCGAGCAGATAACCGTCCCGGGACTGACCGCCTGGAAAAATGCGGGCTACAGTATCGCCAATGGATGACCAAAAAGGAGAGATCAAATGCTCAAGATCGGAGAAAAGGGCGCCATTCCCCAGAAGGGCAGAACCACCTACGCCATCGCCCCCCCACATTCCCTGCGGGGTGGTGACCCCGGCGTTGCTGCGCAAACTGGCCGACGTCGCCGAAAAATACCAGGCCCAGGCGCTTAAAATCACCGGCGCGACCCGAATCGCCCTCGTCGGACTGAAAGAGGAGGATATCGACAGCGTCTGGCGCGAATTGGGAATGGACCAGGGCGCGGCGGTGGGGCTCTGCGTGCGCAGTATCCGGGCTTTCCCGGGCACCACCTAAGCAGGACGCGCTGGGGATGGGAAGGAAACTGGACGGCCTTTACCACGCGGTCCAATTGCCGGGAAAATTCAAGATGGCGGTCTCCGGTTGCAAGATCAACTGCGCCGAGAGCTCGGTGCATGACTTCGGCCTCATCGGTGAAGCGGACGGCTGGAAGGTGGTGGTGGGCAACGTGGGCGTCAGCCCCCGGATCGCCGACGAAGTGGCCAAGGGCCTCGACGACCAGCAGGCCCTGGACTATGCCAGACGGGTGATCGCCTACTACACGGAAAACGCCACCAAGGGGGAGCGGCTCGGCAAGATGATCGAGCGCATCGGCCTGGACGCCCTCAAGGCGGCGTTGCGCTGAAGGTGCGGCGTTGACATGATCGGGCGGCCGGGTTCGGGATGAACTGCCCCGGCTGATGGATTCTCCGTTGTTGGCGGCGATCCGCGACAGTTTTCCCCCGCGCATCTGCGTTCGGCAGGGGAGGATGGGTTTTTGAGCATAAACGGCCAAGGAATCATTGGATGACCGGGGAGAAAGACCTCACAAAGTTGCTGGCATCGCTGTCGCCCCATTTGATGGACGATGATTTCGTGTTTTGCACCGTCAGGGATGCAACCTATGGCGACTTTGCGGAATTGTCGCCGCTGGCGTCATTTCAGGAAGATGAAGGTTTGTCATTGTTGTTGACGAGAGAAAGTGCCGATAGAGCGGGTTTCAGGTATGAATCCATATTCAAATGCATCACGCTCAAGGTTCACTCCAGCCCTGAGGCCGTCGGATTGACCGCGGCGGTTTCATGCCAATTGGCGGAGAGGGGAATCAGCGCCAACATCGCTGCCGCCTGCCATCATGATCATGTTCTGGTGCCGGCCGAAAAAGCGGATGATGCCCTGTCGGCGCTTGAAGCGTTTGGCGGCTGTGCAAACTTGACAAGTTCGTAAAAGTTCGAATTCACCACCGAGGACACAGAGAGCACAGAGGTAACCAATTAAAATTGCATGCTTTACCTTTTGGGCCAGTGTTGACTCGGCAGTTAAAAATCGACTTTTTACGAGTGGATCAAACTTGGGAGTGGAACCAGTAACAAATTGATATAATGGTCTATCATGGGCCGCAAACGATTTGTGGAGATCCAACCATGATAAAATTGATCACGCCGGAAAACGAGGCCGAAGCCAATGTCATCAAATCCATATTGGCGGACAATGGCATTTACGCGGAGATCCAATCGTTTCACGATACCGCCTACGACGGCCTTTTCCAGTCCCAGTACGGGTGGGGGGTGATCCGGGTTTCCGAAGTGGACGTAGAGGAAGCCAAGAAAATCATTCAGGAATGGAAGGGTGCATCCCCTGTAGACCTTCCATGGGAAGAGGTTTCAAACCCGCCCGCAGGGGAATCGCATGAATGATGCGCCGAAAATTTTCACCCGAGACAAGAATTACCCGATGAAGATCGTCTGCCTGGTGGGCAGCCCGCACGGCAGACGGGGCAACACGGCCCGCTTGCTTGACGAGATGCTGCAGGGCGCCGCCAGCCGCGGGGCGGTGGCCGAAACCGTCTTGTTGCGCGGCGCCGAGGTGCGCCCGTGCCGGGGTTGCGACCGTTGCCATATCGAGGGCCGCTGCCCCCAAAAGGACGATTTCGCCGCCATCAAGGAGCGGATCATGGCCGCCGACGGCCTGATCATGGCCAGCCCCAACTACATCAACCAGGTCAGCGCCCAGCTCAAGGCCTTCATCGACCGTTGCTGCGGGGTGATCCACTGCCTGGGCTTCGAGGGCCGCTACGGTGCCGCCGTGGTCACCTCGGGTGGAGGCCCGGAAAGGATGATTGCCGATTATCTCAACCAGTTTCTCATCATGACCGGCATCCATCCGGTGGGCGCGGTTCATGCCACCATGGCCGAAATGCCCGACGGCCAATTCACGGAAGCGGTGCGGCGCCGGGCCTTCAACCTCGGCCAGCGCCTGGTGGGCGCCTGGAAGACCGGCGCCCGCTACCCCCGGGTCGAGCGGCGCATGGCGGCCTTTCACGACCGGATGGCGTCCCTGATCGCCTATCGCCGCCAGGAGTGGCCCTTCGAGTACGACTGGTGGCAAAAGCACAGGGGGCTGTGACGCCAGGTGGACAAGGCCATAGGGGGCTTAAGCGACCCGGTTGATGCATGACGATGTTGTATACGGGGCAGGGAACGCGGAAGGGGACGAAGGATGGTGCGGGAACAAGTCATGTGGCCGTCGCTTACCGGTCGCCGGCCATGGCGCCGGGAGCGCCCGCTTCGCTGGTCAAAAGCAGGCGCAGGCCCAGACCCAGCATGACCAGGCCCGTGAACCGCTTCTGCCAGGCGAGCAGATGGGGCCAGCGGTAGAGCCACTGCCCCACCGCGCCGGACGCAACGGCAATACCCCCCAAAGTTCATGCCTGGATAATGTGGGGCCCTACGGGAGGTCGCTGTTTTTTGCGTCCTTGCGCGTATATCAGTTGCGAGTGGGCTTTGAACGATCGTTGAATGGCAATGCCGGAAAAGGCGATTTTGGACACCTTGTACCTGCGCAAGGGGCTAGCGGCAGCCGATGAAATGGAGACGGAACATCTGGATGGCGAGCGTTTGCGCCAGGCGGCGCAACGTTATCCGATGGCTGTCCAGAGGCGGCTGGCGGCACTTTGGGACACAAATCCATTTTACGGTGATGTCTGAACCATGGCCACGGCCTCGTCAAAGTTTTGCGATCCTCCCCGCCCGTGTCCCTGGCTGCCGACCCCTCGTAGTTGACTCCTCGGGATGACGCAGGAAGCGGGGGTTTCAAGATGACCCGTTTTTCCGTGTCTTTCCGAACGGTGGCGAGGAATCCGCAGTTGAGAAGATCAACGGGAAACGTTGGCATTCGGCAAGAAAAACGACAGATGCCCTTACTTGGACGGCGTCCTGGAATCATGGCCCAGCGGCGACTGGGACTTCAGCTTACGCAAGAAATGTTCAGATTTCAGGCGGGTACATCCAATCGCTGTCGGCCAATGGGGACTTATTGAATGACGGCTTCGTAAAAAATCCGAATTGTCATCCCGAGCGCAGCGAGGGATCTCTTCGTAAAACGAAATGTATCATAATAGCGGATGCTTGAGATTCCTCGTCGCAAGCTCGTCGGAATGACAATGGCTGTTTTCGGCTTTTTTACGACGTTATCATATTTCGATCAACACCCTTCCGGGGCTGACCCGGAATCCATTTCGAATACTTGCAATAAGTTGCAGAAGGACAATGCCGGCGCCGGCTGAGCGCCACACGAGTTATCCACCGGCTGTTGAGCCGGGCCCCCAAACAACAAGGAGCGCACCGCCATGAAAGGTGTCCACCGGAACCCCAATCGCCAATTCCGGCGTTCGGGTTTTTTTAATCCCAAAAGACTTGTTTGATTGTGTATTGATATCGGCAAAATGGAATAGGATGGGGTGGACGCATAATCATGTTATTCGTTTTCGGCGGATGAACAAGGAGACCGAAGAGAACATGGAAAAAATAGCCATCCAACCGGATACGATTTCAAAGAAAAACGACTACAACATCTCCCCCGGCCGCTATATCCACACCAATGACGCCGAAAGCTACCGGCCCATCGCCGAGATCGTCGAGGAACTAAAGGCCATCGAAGCCGAGGCCAAAGAGACCGACAAGGCCCTGGCCAAAATCCTGAAGCAACTCGGAGTCGGCGCATGAAAATTTTTATCAGCAGCGTGCAAAAGGAGTTCGCCGCCGAGCGCAAGGCCCTGGCCGGATACCTTTCCGCTGACCCGCTGCTGCGGCGATTCTTTGAAACCTTCCTCTTTGAGCGCGATATTCCCGCCTCCGACCGTCGCCCCGACCAAGTCTATCTTGATGAAGTCCGGACCTGCGATCTCTATCTCGGCCTTTTCGGCAACGACTACGGCCTGGAAAACAAGGACGGCTTTTCACCGACGCATCTTGAATACAACGAGGCCACCCGGCTGGGCAAAACCCGCCTGATCTTTGTCAAGGGCGCGACCGATGATGCCAAGCACCCGAAGATGCAGGCCCTCATCCGCAATGCCGGCAGCAGCCTTATCCGGCGTCGGTTCAATTCCGCCGAGGAACTGATCGCCGCGGTGTATGCGAGTCTCGTCAGGATTCTTGAAGAGCGGGAACTGATCCGTTTCGGTCCGTTCGATGCCACCTTCTGCCGCAATGCAACGCTTGACGATCTTGACAACGACAAGATCACCCGGTTTCTGGTGCTGGCCCGGCGCGGCCGTAATTTCCCCTTGCCGGGAGATACGCCGCCGCATGAGGTGCTGGTTCATCTCAACCTGCTCGACAAGGGACGGCCGACCCACGCCGCTGTTCTGCTGTTCGGCAAACAGCCGCAACGGTTCCTGATCACCTCCGAGGTGAAATGCGCCCATTTCCACGGCTATGAAGTGGCCAAGCCCATTCCTTCTTACCAGGTGTACAAAGGCACGGTTTTCGATCTCGTGGACCAGGCCAAGGATTTCGTGCTCTCCAAGATAGACCTCTGGGTGGGCACCCGGGCGGAAAGCACCCAGGCGCCGACCAAATACGAAATTCCCCAAGAGGTTGTCGCCGAAGCCATCGTCAA
Source organism: Desulfobacteraceae bacterium UBA2174 (assembly GCA_002327445.1). GTDB lineage: Bacteria > Desulfobacterota > Desulfobacteria > Desulfobacterales > UBA2174 > UBA2174. Next base: position 34,437 of record DCWA01000018.1, read on the forward strand.
TGCCGTGGTGCATCGCGACTACACCAGCAATGCCAGCGTCCAGGTCATGCTCTTTCGCGACCGGCTTGAAGTCTGGAATCCCGGAACCCTGCCGCCGACCCTGACCCTTGAAAAACTGCGCGGTCCCCATGCCTCGGTTCCCCATAATCCGCTTCTGGCCGAGCCCATGTACCTGACCAAATACATCGAACGCATGGGAACCGGTATCCGTGACATGATCCGGCGATGCAAAAACGCCGGGCTTGCCGAACCTGAAATCCGGCTTGACGCAGGGTGATTCGTGCTGACCATACGGCGGAAAAAACCTGAGTCAGGGACCAGGTCGGCACCAGGTCAGGCCCAAGTCGAGGCCCAAGATAAGGCCCAAGTTTTGCTAACAACAATTGAAATTGGGCTGATCAATGCGTGTGCAGCGGCTGCTCAGAGTAGTCAAGAACTGTTATCTGTTGCCGGCTATAAAACACGCACCGGAAATTTCAAGCGCTCCATGGAAAAGCTCCTGGCCGAAGGTCTGCTTGCCATGACGATCCCGGGAAAGCCGAACAGTCGAAACCAGCGGTATATAGCCACCGAAAAAGGCCAAAAACTGCTTCAATCCCTCAAACAGAAGAGAGAGCGGTCATGAACTGGTTCAAGCAAAACGGACAAGTTGAGGCCCAAGAGGCCCAAGTCACCCTGCAAGACACCACGCAGGTCACCCCGCAAGTCATGTCACCAGTCAGGGCACCACTCGGCGGGTAGCCAGAGTTGTGCACCAAAGGAGCGCCGACATTCCTGTTTGCCAATAAAAATTCATGGGGGGCTGGAAAACCCGCCCTCCTTTACGGGAAACAGACATGGCAAATAAGGCGTTGAAAGAGATTCTGGAGAAAATCGGGATGTGAGTGATTTGAAACCTAACGCGGACAAGCCGCAACCAAAAAGGGTTTATGAAGCAAGCGCACCTGGTGTAAGGCAAATAGAAACAGGCTCGGCAAGGAGAACAGGCTCGGCAAGGAGGATCCCCCCATGGATCTGTTTCTTCAGCGGCACGCGGACAAAATCGCAGGAGTGCTCTCCTGTTGGGACAGGGTTGTCATCACCGGCAAGATTCCCGGCATTTGTTTTGCCCAAGGCATGACCGGATTTCTCAATGCCAACGGCATCCGGATTTTCGATTATCCCGAATGGGCCGAACCGCTGCG
>DCWA01000027.1 GCA_002327445.1 Desulfobacteraceae bacterium UBA2174
GCATACCATTGGTTCGTGACCGTGGAATTTTGACTTATGCACATGACGCGACCAATTTCCTGGTGAGAATAGCCAAGCGCTTTCAGGTACACAGTCTCGATGCGCTGTTGTACCCTCGGATGGGGATGATGGAAGCGTTCGTAGTGCAATTGCTTGATTTCTTCTTGGGTAAACTCAATCTTGATCATCAGGCACCTCACTCAGATCACAAGTTGTGGATTTATGACCATGCTGAGTATAATAAATAATTGGCCGAAAAAATAGATTTGACATAGTCTAAAATGTGGATTAACATAGCTATAAAAAGCCACATTATAGAGGTGAGATATGAGAACCATCCAGATGACTATAGATGATGATCTTGTTGCAGCGGTGGACCGTGTTTCAAAGGAACTTCACACAAGCCGTTCTGATTTTACTAGAAAGGCACTTCGAGATGCCCTTGCGCGCTACAACATTGAGCAATTAGAAAATAGGCATCGCCGAGGGTACGAGCGCCACCCAGTTGTCGCCAATGAGTTTTCCGTGTGGGAAACTGAGCAGACTTGGGGTGATGAATGAAACACGGTGAAATACGTTGGTACAAATTCAAAGCGCCAGATAAAAAACGACCGGTTTTGATCCTAACGAGGGATTCGGTGTTGGAATATCTTGGAGAAGTAACAATCGCTCCCATCACAACTACAATCCGTAATATACCCTCTGAGGTATTTCTATCGAAAGTCGACGGCATGCCCCAAGATTGTGCGGTCAATTGCGATCACTTGCAGACTGTTTCAAAGACGAAGATCGAGGCATTGATCACATTCCTGCTTCCATCAAAGATGGTCGAAGTTGGGCGTGCAATCCGATTTGCCCTCGATATCTAAGATAGGAACGGCCAATCGGCTCGCCGGGGACTGACCCAGTAGGCCAGCCCCGGCTGCCACACCACCGTACGTGCGGGTCCGCATACGGCGGTTCCGATCAGACCCGGGCTTTTGGCCCGTAGTGAAGAACAATCCATGACGTGCGCATGTCGGGGACACCTTGCTTATGGAGCCAGTCGTTGGTCAAGGCCCGTTGGACGATGCTGTTATGGCTCATCCGCCAGTACCCTTTTCGACTGCGCGTCGCCATCCGGACCTCGTCCTTGGGGATTCCCAGGGCGAGCAGGTGGCGGCGACGCGTGCGGGGGCGTTTCCATTGCTTCCAGTAGTACAACCGCACTCTACGGCGAATCCACTCGGCCAGCGCCACCACCTGGTTGTAGGTGTGGCTGATGCCAAAGTAGTTGAGCCACCCGGTGACGTAGAGGTGCAACTCATCTATGACGTCCTGCACCCGATGTCCCCGGTTGCGCCGTGTGATCTCACGCACCCGTTGCTTGAAGCGCGTGTGGGCCTTTTCAGACCACACCACCCGACCGCGTACGCCGATCTGGAAACCCAGAAAGGTACACTGCCGAAGCGGCGCGGTCTTGCTCTTGACCCGGTTGACCACCAACTGAAGCCGTCCCTCGACGAACCGCGTCAGACTCGCCATCACCCGCTCGGCCGCCTTCGCACTCCTGACCATGACCAGGAAATCGTCGGCATAGCGGGCAAACCGGTGCCCTCGGCGTTCGAGTTCCTTGTCCAGCGGGTCGAGTGTGATGTTGGCCAGCAGTGGCGAAAGCGGCCCGCCTTGCGGCACCCCCTGAGGCGTAGCCTCTCGGGTGCCATCCGGCAAGACCACCCCGGCGGTCAGGTAGCGACGGATCAGGCCCAGAACCAGCGGGTCCCGGACCTTCTCGCGCAACTGCCCCATCAGCCGGTCGTGGGCCACGGTGTCGAAGAAGGATTTCAGGTCACAGTCCACCGCAAAGCGGCGTCCCTCCTGCCAGCCGGCCTCCACTTCCCGCACCGCCTGATGGGCGTTGCGGCCTTCGCGGAAGCCATAGCTGTGGTTGCTGAACCCGCCATCGAACAGCGGGGTCAGCACCTGTGCCAGCGCCTGCTGGATCACGCGATCCAGTACGGTCGGCACTCCCAACGGGCGTTGCGACCCGTCGGGTTTGGAGATGAACACCCGGCGCACGGGCGCCGGCCGGTACGTCCCCTTCATAAGCGCGGTGCGTATCCCGGGCCAGTGTTCGCGGGTAAATGCCGGGAAGTCCTTGACGCTCATCCCGTCCATTCCCGCTGCCCCCGCGTTGGCTTTGACTCGTCGCCAAGCCGCCTTCAGGTTCTCCGACTCCAGAACTTGCTCCATCATGGTCTGCTCCTGAACGCTCCCATGCTTCCCGTCGCGACGGCACTCACCGCGGCCTGGCCTGCCGGCGTCACTGGCTGCGATGTCCGCCACGCGGTCGGATCGTTCCCGTTCGGTTCGGCCCTTCCCGACATCGAGTCTTCCGGTACCTTCGTTTCCACGGGCCTCTTTCAGCCCCCGGCTCGCTGCCCGGTACTATGGCCTCTGCTGACTCCCTGCCCGGCTGCCCCGGCAGGGTCTCCCCAGGTAAGAGCGCGTTGCTTCTCGGCACGACCGCCGCATTTACCTCCGCGACTGGACCGGACGGCTTCGCTGTGTTGTGCCAGCTCGCCGTATCGCGTCGGCCTTACTATGCGGTTCTTTTCCATCGGCCCGCCGATTTCCCATAGCCTTCCTCCCCCCGGTCGGTTACCCTTCCGGAGTTGGCTTCAGGTGGTAGTTACTTCATGTTTCCATGATCGGTCCTCCTACAGGGGACTTTCACCCCATTTACAACGCGCCCATGCTGGGCGCACACAAACCAATCCAGCCGACCTCGTACCTCGGCGGCTGATTTTTCCGTTGAACTAAACCGCTTACGCGGTAGCTGATAAAAGCGAGCATTTGCTGTTCTTTGACAATCAATGTGCGGGTATTGCAAGGCGGCCTTGACGGTTCTGTTGCTTGTCGAACGCCGACCATCGGTCTTTTCGGGAGGTGATATGTTTATCCATCATATCAACCCCCAGCATAAGGAGAAGACCGATGGGAGAACTGCGCGACAAGATGGAACGGGACATGTTGCTCAAGAACTTGAGCGATCGGACACGCAAAACCTATTTGGCCTGCGTGCGGGATTTTGTCAGGTTTCATAAGCGCGATCCGAGAGAACTCGGCGATGAAGAAATCAAGGCTTTTCTGCATCACCTGATCGTCGAAAAGAAGGCCTCGGATTCTCATCACCGGCGGATTTGTCACCAACGTGCCGACATCGGTTGCAAAAGGGGAGACCATGACGGAAAAACAGTTTTTGATCGATGACTTCAAACTCGGCGAATCCTGGCGGCTGTTCAAGATCATCGGGGAGTTTGTCGAGGGGGTCGAGACGCTTCATGACCTCGGACCGGCGGTGAGTATTTTCGGCTCGGCCCGGGTCGGCCCGGAGGACCCGATCTATCAAAAAGCCGAAACTCTGGGAGGCCTGTTCGCCCGCAACGGTTTCGGCGTGATCACCGGCGGCGGCGGCGGGGTGATGGAGGCTGCCAACAAGGGGGCCACGGAGGCCGGCGGCACTTCCGTCGGGCTCAACATCCACCTTCCGCACGAACAAGTCCCGAATGATTACGCGACGATATGTATCGAGTTCAAATATTTTTTCGTCCGCAAGGTCATGTTCCTCAAGTATGCGTCCGCCTATATCGCCCTTCCCGGCGGCTTCGGTACCCTCGATGAGGTGTTCGAATCCATCACCTTGATCCAGACGCAACGGATTCGTCCCCTGCCGATGATCCTGGTGGGCGCCGACTACTGGAACGGGCTGTTGGACTGGGTGCGGCAAAATCTCGAAAAACGGGACCTCATCAGCCCTCACGATCTGGATATCGTACAGGTAATCGACGACCCGGTCGAAATCGTTCAGGCGGTCAAGGGCATATTGAAAATTTAGGCATCCTCCCCACCGGGACACGACACCCCTACCTTCCGGATTTCTCGCCCCAGCAGTTGGAATTCGTCATTTTTGGTAAGTTCAAGCAGGAAATTAAAAACAATTTGACAAGGCAAGGGGGCGACGGTAGTCAGAACTCCTTGATTTCAGATTCGTATCCATCGCCGGAGCCTGCCCCGGAGGTCATGTGCCCACCATGAAACGACTGTTATCCACCAAAGAAGCGGCCCAGTTCTTGGGTGTCAATGAAAAGATGGTCTACACCCTGGTGTCCGAAAAGGGGCTGCCGGCCACCAAGATCACCGGAAAGTGGCTTTTCCCGGTCCACCTGCTCGAACAGTGGGTCGAAACCCACACCATCAATTACCCCGAGGCCCGGGGCAAACTGCCGCCCTACGAGGGGCTGCTGGTCATCGCCGGCAGCAACGACCTGCTGCTCGACAATACGATCCAGTTGTTCAACACCCGGTACCGCGAGCACCTGGCCGTCTTCGGCAACCTCGGCAGCATGGGCGGCCTGCGGGCCCTGCGCCAGGGCCTCTGCCACGTGGCCTCCAGTCACCTGCTGCAGGAAAACGGCGCGGAGTACAACTTCGAATTCGCCCACCAGGAATTCGAAAGGGCGCCGGTGGTGGTCAATTTCTGTCGGCGGGAGCAGGGGCTGATCCTGGCCAAGGGGAACCCGAAACGGATCAACTCGGTGGAGGACCTCGGGCAGCCGGGCATCAGTGTGGTCAACCGTCCTCTGGGCACCGGAACGCGCCTGCTCTTCGACATGCTGCTCAAGCAGGCCGGTATTGCCGTCGCCCGACTCAAGGGGTACGACCGCGAGTTCGGCCGCCACATGGACGTGGGGATCGAGGTGCTGGCCGGCCGGGCCGATGCCGGCCCGGGAATCCGGCCGGTGGCCGCCCTGCTGGGGCTCGATTTCCTGCCGATCCGCTGGGAGCGTTACGACCTGCTCATCGCCAAGGAGCGGTTTTTCGAAAAAGGGGTGCAGTTTTTCCTCGGCCTGCTCCACGATCCGGCGTTCCTGGACAGCGCCCGGCAGCTCGCCGGTTACGACGTGAGCCTCAGCGGACGGATGGTGTTCCCCGGCGACGCCGCCGAAGCGGCATCAGGGGGCGATGCGGCGGAAAACAGCATTTGATTTGAATGGCGGTGGCTGGCAGATGATCATGGCATCCCGGCGGGCGAGACAGTTCACGTGAATGGGGACTTCGTCTCACAAGGAGACCGGGTCACGAAAAATCGACATCATCTCGACGAAAGGATGTACGAACCATGACGAGACCATCGCTGCCAAAGGGAATGAGATGGCGCATCGGCCTGTGGACCGCGATTCTGGTGCTGGCGCTGGCCGCTGCCGCCCAGGCCAAGCAGGATGTGATCGTTTTTCACGCTGGCAGCCTCACCGTGCCGTTTGCCGAGGCGGAGAAGCGCTTCGAGACTTTGCATCCGGACATCGACGTACTGCGGGAGGCCGGCGGCAGCACCAAGCTGGCGCGGATGATCAGCGAACTGGGCAAACCGGCCGACATCATGGCCTCGGCCGATTTCAAGGTGATCGACAAGAACCTGATTCCCGGCCACGCCGATTGGAACATCCTTTTCGCCAGCAATCAGCTCGTGCTTTGCTACACGGACCAGAGCAAGTTCGCCGCCGAGGTCAACGCCGACAACTGGTACGAGATTCTGGCCCGGCCTGGCGTGGTCTGGGGCCACAGCGATCCCAACCTCGACCCCTGCGGCTACCGTGCCCTGATGGTGATTCAACTCGCCGAAAAATTTCACAACAAGCCCGGGCTCTACGATCAGCTCATCGCCAACCGGCCCGAGGCCAACGTGCGGCCCAAGTCGGTGGAGCTGGTTTCGCTGCTGAAAACCGGCCACATGGACTACGCCTGGGAGTACCAGTCGGTGGCATTGCAACACGGACTGAAGTACGTCACCCTGGACGATCACATCAACCTGGGCAACTACAAGTTCGACAATTTTTATGCCCGGGCCGAGGTCAAGGTGACCGGCAAGGAGCCGGGCACGTTCCAGACCTTGAAGGGGCAGTCGAGCACCTACGGGATCACCCTGGTGAAAAACGCCCCCAACCGCGAGGGCGCCGTCCTTTTTCTCGAGTATCTCCTCGATCCGGCCAACGGGTTGAAAATTCTCAAGGAGATGGGGCAGCCCACCATCGATCCGTGCCAGGTGTCTTCCGAGGCGGTTCAAAAGGGCCTGCCGGGGAAACTGCCGAACCTGGTGGTCGTGAAGAAGTAGTCGAGAGTGCGCCGTATCGATCCATTCCATGCCGCGGCCACCGTATGCACCGTCATGGTGGTCGGATTCATCGTCCTGCCCTTGGTGGAAATGGTCCTGGCGCCGTCCGTCGAAGACCTCGGCAAGAGCCTTGCCGATAGCGACGTGCGGCGCTCCATCTGGCTGTCGGTGTACACCTCGGGGACCGCGGCCCTGATTTCTTTCGTCTTTGGCACGCCCTTCGCCTACCTGTTGGCCCGCCATGATTTCAAGGGCAAACGGTTCCTGGAAAGCATCGTGGACCTGCCGATCATGATTCCGCACCCGGTGATCGGCATCGCCATCCTCAGCCTGGCCGGCCGCCAGCACTGGATCGGGCGGCTGGCCGCCGATTTGGGGGTGCGGGTGATGGGGTCGGTGACCGGGATCATCATCGTGCTCACCTTCGTGGGGCTTCCCTTTTATATCAACACGGTCAAGAACGGGATCGAGGCCATCCCCCGGAGGCTGGAAAACGTTTCGCGGAGCCTGGGGGCCACGGCCTTCGGCACTTTCTGGCGCGTGACGTTTCCTTTGGCCTGGCGCAGCGTCATCGTCGGCATGATCCTCTGCACGGCCCGGGCGGTGAGCGAGTTCGGCGCCGTGGTCATCGTGGCCTACCATCCGATGATCGCCCCGGTGATGATCTACGAGCGTTTCACCGCCTACGGACTTCGCTACAGCCAGCCGGTGGCCGTGTGGCTGATTTTCGTTTGTCTGGTTTTGTTCCTGCTGCTGCGGTGGCTCAACCCGGCGGGGCGGGCGCGGACATGATCGAAGTCAGCGATCTGCGCGTGGCCTTGCCGGGCTTCGTTCTGGACGGGGTGAGCTTCCAGGTGGCCGCCGGAGAGTTCTTCACCATCCTCGGCCCCACCGGCGCCGGCAAGACCCTCATTCTGGAATCCATCGCCGGCATGGTTGCCCTCAACGGCGGCCGGATCCGCATCGGCGGCCGCGACGTCACCGACCTGCCCCCCGAGCGGCGCGAAATCGGGATCGTCTACCAGGACCAGGCCCTGTTTCCCCATCTTTCCGTGGCCCAGAACATCCGCTATGGCCTTCGCTATCGGCCCAAGGCTGCCGACCGGGAGGCCCGGATCGCCGCTTTGGTGCAACGGTTGGGCCTTGCGCCGCTGCTGGAGCGCGGCGTGAGCAATCTCAGTGGTGGCGAACGCCAGCGGGTGGCCCTGGCCCGGGCCCTGGCCGTGGCCCCGGAGATCATGCTTCTCGACGAGCCGTTGTCGGCCCTGGACCCGAATTTCCGGGAGGAAATCCGCGATCTGCTCAAAAGCCTGCACCGCGAGACCGGGATCACGGTGCTGATGGTGACCCACGATTTCGCCGAGGCCCATTTTCTGGCGGAACGCACGGCGGTGATCAGCTCCGGTCGCATCGAGCAGGTCGGCCCGGTGGCCGAGGTCTTCAACCGGCCCGTCTCCCCGGCGGTGGCCGGCTTCGTGGGGATGAAGAATATCTTCGAGGCCCGCTTTGACGGGTGCGTCGCCCGGGCGGAAGCCCTGGAACTGACCCTGTCCGGGCCGGCCGATCCGGAATGCCGCTTCGTGGCCGTGCGGCCCGAGGACGTCGAGCTTTTCGGCCAACCGCCGGATACAGGGGGTGGCGCGGTCAACGGATTCAGCGGCCGCGTTACGCGCATCGATCATCAAGGGGTGTTCTGCGATGTCCGGGTGCGTTGCAACGGCATGATCTGGCAGTCTATTCTGCCCACCGGGCGCCTGATGGCGGAAGCCATCGCCGAAGGCGTCGACCTCTGGCTCCAGGTGCCGCCGGAAAAGATTCACGTGATGTAGATGAAAGGAAAAGTTGTTGCCGTGACAGAATCCGATACTCTCATCCTGCGCCCCATCGGGACCATCGAGACTCCTTTCAACGATCCAAAGGGCATGCCGATCCAGCCCAGCGGCGCCGTGGACATCGTGGGGCGGGTGATCGTCGATCCGCAGTACGCCGAGGGGCTGGACGATTTGGAGGAATTTTCCCACCTGATCCTGATTTACCACTTCCACCGATCCGAGGGGTACCGGCTCAAGGTCACCCCGTTCATGGACACCGTCGAGCGGGGCCTCTTTTCCACCCGGGCCCCGCTCGACGGCCAAATCCCATCGGCCTGTCCGTGGTGCGTCTGCTGTCCCGCGGCGGCAACATCCTCGATGTCCAGGGTATCGACGTCCTCAACGGCACGCCGCTGCTGGACATCAAACCGTTCGTGCCCGCCTTCGACGCCCCGATCGCCGAACGCACCGGCTGGCTGTTGGCCAACAGCCACAAGGCCCGTGGCCTTCGTTCCGACGACCGGTTCCAATCCGAGGACTGACCACCCCTGCATCTGGTGGCGCATCCTGCGATGCCACGCCGGAAAAAACCGACAGGGGAAAGGAAACGACATGCGATTTTTCGTGGGAATCGACGACACCGACACTTTGGATGCGGACCGCGGCACCGGCAAGCTCGCCCGGTGGCTCGGCCGGCGGCTGCCGGAAGGTTGCCGGACAACCGGGGTGGTGCGCCAGCAGCTCCTGGTGGACCCCCGAATTCCCTACACCAGCCACAACAGTTCCGCCTGCGTCATCATCGAGGCGGATGAAGGGCTCCAGGGACGAATCGTCGCAGCGGCGGCCGACATCCTGGCGGAACACTTTCTGGTGGGCAGCGACCCGGGGTTGTGTGTGGCGGCTGAGGTCGAAGCGCGCCGTCCGGCGGTATTGGCCTTCGCCCGAAGCTGCACCCAACGGTGCGTCAGCCAAGACGAGGCCCGCCGGGCGGCCACGGGAATCCATCTCACGGCCCACGGCGGTACCCCCCTGTGGCAGGATAGTTGTCGCGCAGTGTGTTGGCCAGCTCGATGAGCATGAAGCTGAAGTTCTTGGCCTGGCCGGCTGGCTCGATGGCCTTGTGGTGCCAGAGGGTCCAGCGGCCGCTGTTGCTGATGGCGCCTTCCTTCTCGATGCGGTGGGCCGAGGGAAGCAGGAAGTACTCGGTCTTGATCGTCTTGGGATCCACCCCGGGCCGCCGCCAGTTGTCGGTGGTCTCGGTGTGGTGCAGCTCGGAGGTTACCACCCAATCCAAGTGGTCCATGGCAGCCCGGGCCTTGTGGGTGTTGGCCAGGGTGTTCATCGGGTTGAGCCCGAAGATGAAGCCGCCGCGGATCTGGTCATGGTACATGCGGTCGAACAGGTACATGTAGGAATAGTCCACGCCCGCTTCGAGCTTGGGCAGCAGACCGTAGCAGAAATCGTTGCCCGCCGTGGCCTTGTCGCCGAACCAGCCCTTGAGCAGGCTCACCATGTACTTGGGCTTGTTCTGCCACCAGTTGGCGCTCTTGGCGTCCTTGCTGGCCGGGGTGTTGGCCTTGTGATAGTCGGCCAGGGTCTGCCAGGCCGCCATGGGCGTGGCCATGTAGCCGGGCACGATATGGTAGAGAAGCGCGTGGTCGGTGGAACCCTGCACGTTGGGCTCGCCGCGCAGGGCGTTGACCCCGCCGCCGGGAATTCCCATGTTGCCCAGCAGGAGCTGGATCATGCAGGCCGAACGGATGTTCTGCACCCCCGCGGAGTGCTGGGTCCAGCCCAGGGCATACATCACCGTGCCGGCCTGGGTGCCGGTGCCGGTGGCGCTGTAGGCCTCGTATACCTTGAGCAGATTCTCCTCGGAAACGCCGGTGATGCTGGCGACCTTGTCCGGGGTGTAGCGCGCGTAGTGCTTTTTCAGCAGTTGGAAGACGCAGTCGGGGTCTTGCAGGCTCTTGTCCCGTTTGGGCACGCCGGCCTCGTCCAACTGGAAGGACCAGGTCTTGGTGTCGTACTTGCGCGCCTTGGGGTCGAATCCGGTGAACAGGCCGTCATTGAAGCCAAAGTCCTTGTTCACCAGCAGCGCGGCGTTGGTGTACTCGACCACGTAGTCCTTGAAGTACTTCCCGTTGTCCAGGATGTACTTGATCATCCCGCCGAGAAAAGCGATGTCGGTTCCCGAACGCAGCGGTACGTGAAAGGTGGAGCGGGCCGAGGTGCGCGAAAACTTGGGGTCCACGTGAATGACCACGGCCCCGCGCTCCTTGGCATCGAGCACCCACTTGAAGCTGATGGGGTGGTGCTCCGCCGCGTTGCTGCCCATGATGAGGAAGGCATCGGCGTTTTTCAGATCGATCCAGTGATTCGTCATTGCCCCGCGACCGAACGACTCTCCCAGAGCCGCAACAGTGGGGCTGTGTCAGGTACGGGCCTGGTGATCGAGATGGACGATCCCCAGGCTGCGCGCCAATTGATGGGCGATGGCGCACTCTTCGTTGTCGGCGTGGGATGTGCCGATGAAAAACATCGACTCCAGACGGTTGACGGTCTGGCCCTTGTCGTTTTTCAGAATCAGGTCCTTGTCGCGGACTTTCTTGACCCGGGAGGCGATCTGCTCCAGGGTCCAGTCCCAGCTCTTCTCCTCCCACCGAGTCGCGCCCGGAGCCCGGTAGAGGGGCTTGGCGAGCCGGTGCTCGTTGCGGGTCATGGAGAGCATGGAAGCGCCCTTGGCGCACAGGGCGCCCTGATTGATGGGGTAGTCCGGGTCGCCCTCGGTGCTGATCAGTTTTCCGTCCTTCACATGGGAGATGATGTGGCAGCTCACCGAGCAGAACGGGCAGATGCTGTACATCTCCTTGGCGCCTTCAATCTTGAGGCTGGACGCGTACGCCTGGACCGGCGACAGGTCCAACTCCAACTGCACGAGTGACAGGCAGGCAGCCCCTGCACCGGTCACCTTGATGAATTGCCGCCGGTTGACCCTCATTGCAATTCCCTTTCGTGGCCAGCTTTGAAGTTGGGGAGGAAACGCTTCCTTGTCCGGTGTCTGTCCGGATTCGGAGTCGCGTTACAATCTCATGCGAAGGAGGTTCTTGTCAATTGAATAACCAATGATTTTAATATGTTAAAAATGGCATAGGATCCTTTCCGGCCCCCGTGCCCCCGGGCAATCTTGACAATTATTTTCGTTACGGATTATGTCATTTCTGACACATGATTGCCCTTTCCGATCCCTTTCCCGGCCGTTCTTCAAGGCGGCCGGTTTTATTCACACCCGAAAACGGCGATAGCGGAAGAGAATGGAAAAGATGAACCCGCCCTTGAAGGCGCCTCCCTCCAACCCTGAGCCGCCGACCATGCGCCTTCATCTCTGGCTGGAAAATCCTGAGGGGCTTTTTTTCGGCATCGGCCGGGCCCAGTTGCTCGCCAAGATCGAGGTGCACGCATCGCTGAAGCAGGCGGCGGCGGAGTTGGGCATGTCCTACCGGGCCGCCTGGGGCAAGATCCGGGCGACCGAGGCCGCGCTGGGCGAAAAAATCATCCAGCGCAGCGGGCACCGGCGCGAGGGCCACGAGCTGACGGCATTCGGGAAACAGCTCATGGAACGGTTCAAACAGGGGTACGACGCGGTGGAGGGATATGCTCTGGAATCGGCGGGGAAGTTGTTCCCCTGGCCTGTACACCGGTTCACGGAAACGGGCAAAGCCCCAAAGGCCAGGTCTGAAGGCAACGGATAGGCAGAAGAACGAGGATTCAGGAGCTGTCGATCCAGGAGACGTCTTCGGGAGCGTAGGTCACGAAAATCCCGTCTCCCGGTGCCATCCCCTCGTTCCGCAGGGTCTCCGGCGCCAGAACGGCGGTCAGGGTCAACTCTCCAATGCCGACGGTGACCACCACCTTGCCGGTACGCCGGATCAGGGCCTGGCGCAGCACGGTCCCTTTCAGCACCACGCGGCTGCCTTCCACCATCGGGGCGCGGCTCAGGATCAGCTTCTGGGATTCGATGTAGGCCGGCGCCGAGGGATCCGTGCCGGCAGGCGCTATCAGCCACTGGCCGTCGGCGAGCCGGCGCCGCCATGCGCCCTCCCCGGCTTGTTCCCAGGGTCCGGGAAAAAAGGTGCGGGTGCCGGCGGGAAACACCGTTCCGGCATACAAGTGCCAGACCGCGTCGCAGACTTCGAAGAGCCAGGACCAGTCGTGGCTGGCCACGATGAGGGTCGTGCCCCATTGGTCCCGGGCGGCCAGGGCGGCCCGGCGGATCCGTTCGGCGCTTTCGGCGTCCACGCTGGCGGTGGGTTCGTCCATCAGCAGGACTTCCGGTTCCAGCGCCAGCCTCGCCGCCAGGGCCACGCGCTGGGCCTCGCCCCCGGAGAGGGCGAACCACGGCCGGCGGGCGAATTGCGCCGGCGCCAGACCCACCGCCGCCAAAGCGCGGTGAACCCGCTGGACCGAATCGGATCCCGCGCCGCGCAGCTTGATCCCGTAGGCCACGTTGTCGAAAACCGACCGGTTCATCAGGTACGGATCCTGGGGCAGCAGGGTCACCCGGGAGCGGATGCGGGGATCGAAGGGGGCGGCGGTGCGCCCCTTGAAGTGGATCAGGCCGCTGCTGGGTTTCTCGATGAACCCCAGCAGCCGCAGCAGGGTGCTCTTGCCGCTGCCGTTGGGCCCCATCAGCCCGACGATGGCCCCTGGCGCGATCTCCAGATGGGGAACAAAAAGCGCCCGGCGGCCGCCGTAATGCTGCTGGAGCGCTTCGATGCGGAAGATGGGCGGTTTGCCGCTGCTCATCGGACCTGCCGGCGCAAAAAGGAGAGGGAGACGTTGACGGCAAAGGCGATGGCCAGCAGCACCAGGCCCAGGGCCACTCCTGTGGCGAACATCCCCTTGTTGGTTTCAAGGGCGATGGCGGTGGTCATGGTGCGGGTGGCCCATTTGATGTTGCCGCCCACCATCATGGAAATGCCCACTTCGGTCATTACCCGCCCGTAGGCCGTAACGCCGGCGGCCAGGATTCCGAAGCGCGCTTCCCAGAGCGTGGAAAGGAGCAGTTGGCGGCGATCGGCCCCCAGGGACCGCAGGGTGATGGAGAGTTGCCGGTCCATGCTTTCCACGGCCGTAGCCGTCAGGGCCACCACCACCGGCCAGGCGAGAATCGCCTGCCCCACGGCGATGCCGGGCAGCGTGAACAGCAGCCCCATCTCCCCCAGAGGCCCCTGCCTGGAGATGAAGGCATAGACGATCAGCCCCACGAGCACGGTGGGCAGCGACAGGAGGGTGTCGACCACGGTACGCAGGGCATGTTTCCCGTAAAAGTTATGGTACCCCAGCCAGAAGCCTGCCGGCAGGCCCAAGACCAGGCTCACGGCCATCGCGGCGCTGGAGGACCAGAGGGTGGCGCGGATCGCCGAGTAGGTCTCCGGGTCGAGGTGCACCAGCAGGATGATCGCCTGCACGAAGCCGTCGAGAAGAAACTCCATGGGATACTTTCGTCCGGTGGTCGCGATGCTGACCTGTTCGGTTGAACTGAATCTCAACCACGACATTCACAGTAAAATTTAAATTTGCTACATCTGTGTTCTCTGTGAAATCGGTGGTGAATCCCCTGTGCGTGAAAACCCGCCGACAAAAAGAGAGGACTCCATCGGGGAGCCCTCCCCTGCCTTTTCCAGATTGCCTGTCTACTCGTTCGCGTTGGGGGTGAAGAGCTGCTTGTCGAGCAGCTTGAAGCCGGCGATGAGCTGCTGACCCCGCTCCCCCGCCATCCACTTGGAAAAAGTCTCGGCCAGATCCGCCTTGACTTTGGGGCAGCGGGCCGGATTGACCGTGATGACGCTGTACTGGTTGAGCAGGACCTGGTCGCCTTCCACCAGAATTTTGAGCGGCGGGTTGCCCTTGTGATCGGCTTCGTACTTGATGAAGGTCCCCCGGTCGGTCATGGTATAGCCATTGCGTTCGGCGGCCACGTTGATGGTGGCGAGCATCCCCTGGCCGGTCTGCACGTACCAGGGTTCTTTTTCCGGCATCGGCCCTCCGGCGGCCTTCCACAGCGCCAGCTCCTGCTGATGGGTGCCGGATTTGTCGCCGCGGCTGGTGAAGACCGACTGCTTGGCCCGGATGGCGGCAAGGGCTTCCTTGACCGTTTTGCCCTTGATCGCCGCCGGGTCCCCTGCCGGACCGATGAGGACGAAATCATTGTACATCACCTGGCGGCGGTTGATGCCGAAGCCGTCCTCCACGAATTTTTTCTCCGCGGGAGGCGCATGGACCAGAAGAACGTCCACATCGCAGTTCTCCCCGAGCTTCAGGGCCTTGCCCGTGCCGGTGGCGGTCCACTTGAGATCGATTCCGCTATCCTTGGTGAACAGGGGCATGAGGTAATCGAGGAGCCCAGTGTCATCGGTGCTGGTGGTGGTGGCCATCATCAGTGTCTGCTGGGCGCCGGCGATACCGGATGAAAAGAGGATCAGACAGGCGCAGAACGCAAAAATAACCGGCTTTCGAAATAAAGGGGTCATCGGGGCCTCCTTGACGAATGGTGATTTTTCATCAACGATAAATTTCGATCCCATTGAAACGATCGACAATATATTCTTGGACAAAATCGTTGGTTGTCAAAAGGATTTGATTCCGAGAGAGCCCGAATAACCAAGGACGACGAAGAACGACTTTTGTAAGAGCAAATGCGCAAAAAGAGTTTTACCCGTGCTTTCAAGGATACTCGAGGGACCGCCAATCGAGGCGTGATCGAAGGTTCGGGAAAGCCTGCCAGCCGTTTTCAGATTGCGGCAATTTTTAGAGACAACGGATCGAAAGGAGAATTTTCATGGGGAAACTGATCAGGGAAGGCGACGACACGGGACGGCTGCATGTCGAGTCGCCGCTGATGGGCGAGTCACTGGTGAGCAAGGCATTGATGAAGCGCACCGAGGCCAAGGAGTACTTCCGGATGCACCCGGACATCAACGTGCTCAAGATCGGCGGGCAAAGTATCATGGACCGTGGCGCCAAGGCCCTCTTGCCGGTGTTGGATGCCCTGATCACGGCCAAGGAACGGCACAAGATCCTGCTGATGACCGGTGGCGGCACCCGGGCCCGGGTTGACCATGTTCTGCCAACTGGGCTATCTGCCCATCACCTACGGCATCCCTCCTTACGGCTTCTTCGAACACCCGGCCGAAGAAGGAAGCATTCCGCCGGCCGATCCTCACCCTTCTCCAACGGAGCAAATGCCTGAAGGAGCTGCAAATCATCGACGCCTTGCGCCATCCAGAGCATATCCTGGCCGCCCTGGAGGGTCAGCACGTGGGGACGATCGTCTATCAGGGGTAGCCCGGACGGCAGGGACGACGAAGATCCGGTCACTGACTCTTCTGGTGTTTGCCGGTGCCGTCCCCACGGTCGCTCAAGATCACGACCTGCCCCCCGATCGCCGCGGCGATTTGTTCGATCTCCTGCCTGCGTACATGGCTGGCCTGGAATCTCAAATCGCCGCCGCTGACGGCCACGACACGGAAGCGGGGTTTTTTTTCGCCTTCCTCGATCTTGCGCCGCTCGCGGATGAAAATGGTGGTAGTCATGACGACCTCCTCGGTTCAAGCGATTTCGGGTTGTTTGACAAGGCCTTTTGACCTATAAGACCCATAGGACTTATAAGCTTAATAGGACCTATAAGTCCTATAGGGCCTATATTTAGAAGGAAGCTATAATTTATAATCAATCTATATTCTTTAAGGATATATGTCAAACAAAAAAAATACAGGCCTCCATGCCCCGGGCAGCGGCAAGCGGGAACGCTACATCCAGCCGTCGATCCTCCTGGGCCTCTTTCACCGGCCGACCTACGGCTATGAACTGATCCAGACGATGCAGCGCTTCGGATTCATGGAGGGGTCGGCGCCGCCGGGGATGATCTACCGGCACCTGCGGCAGTTGGAGGAGGACGGGCTGGTGGCTTCGGAGTGGCATACCGAGGGCGCGGGGCCGGCCAAGAGGATCTACACCATCACTGCCGACGGCCGTGAGGTGCTGGGCCTCTGGATCGCCCACATGGAAGAACAAGCGAGGCGGCTCGACAGCTTCGTGGCCGAATACCGTCAGGCGGCGGCCGGTTCGGCATCCGGGACTCCAGAAGGCTGACCGGAAGCCCCGCTTCCTTGTTTTCCACGCTTGCGCCCGAGGTTTTCCCAGCCGCCTCCGGCGTGCGGCGCCACCATCAGGATGGCTCTGCCGCCCACGAGGCGAGGACGCACCCACCCGAAAGTCAGCACCCGGTCGCCAGCCGCCGGCACGGACGCATTCCGATCGATGGACATCACGTCCGATCCCCTCTTCCGCCAGTCGGGCCACGGTGATTTCCTGCGGCAGATCCCGTACGCGGCCAAAGTCGATGAACCGCCCGTGCCAGCCCGAAGCCGTCAGACCGACAGCCGCCAAGGCGCCGATGATCCCGTCGCCGGTACCGGCACGTTTCAGACGATGTGGCGCACCATCGGCAGCCATATTGGCGACTACCACAACTATCCGCGCGTCGTGGGCGAAACCGGAGGCAAGGATTACATCTTCGTGCATCCCAGCGCGGACCCTCAGGCCGTTGCCGTGGCAGTGGTGCGGGGGCCTTCGAGTACCAGGGGCAGAAGTGTTCGGCAGCTTCAAGGATTTACGTTCCCGAAAGCCTCTGGCCGGATTTGCGCGACCGCATCGTCGGCATGATGGGCGAGATCCGTACCGGGGATGTGCGCGATTTCGGCAACTTCCACAACGCCGTCATCGATCGGGCCGCCTATGATCGGGCCATGAGTTACATCGACCAGGCCCGGAATTCGGACCAGGCGGAAATCGTGGCCGGCGGCACGTAGAGTAGGGAGGGAGACACCCCCCTCCCCCTCTTCAAACCGGACGTGCGGATTTCCCGCATCCGGCTTTCCCTTGGACTTCACCAATAGGCACACGCGAGACGTCAGCCGATGAAGCCATTACAGATATATCAGCCCCAGTTGCTTCAGGTGCTGGTA
>DCWA01000002.1 GCA_002327445.1 Desulfobacteraceae bacterium UBA2174
TTGGGTGTGGCCAGCCTGCCAGAAGTGGTGAAGCCTGATACCTATGGCGAAGTAACGAGCACAAGCAGCCATGGGGCACCTCGGGGTTTTAGTCTCTTATGAGTTGAAATGACGACAAAACGCGCACATTTTTCATGCCTTCTGCGTCAACATCCCACGCAGCAAAGGGATTGCGGCCATCTCGCGAAGCTTCAAACCGGTGGCGGTGGCGCGGCGTCCGAATGCCGTCAGGTAATACTTGAAAGTGCCTCCGACTTTTTTGATCAGCCCGTGTTCGCGAAGACGTCGAAGCACAGCCGACACCTGCCGGCCGCTGATCGAAAGGCTTTGCTGAAGATCCCGGTTGCGAAATCCCGATACGTTGGTGCCGCCGTCGATGATCGCCCGGAACAGCTCCAAGTCGGGTCCGGAAAAAAGGTTGAAGCCGCGAAAGCTACGGTCGTTTTTGCGCACCGGATGCGACAGTTTGTCCAGGTCGCGCATGGCGTTGGTCGGATCGTCGACGGCTGCTATGAAATCCAGATACCGGTGGTTGGCCGCAAAAAGAAGCCCGCGCAGATCCACCAGGCTGTAAATCGATTTCTTCAAGGGCGCCACCTTGCGCGTTACGGTGCCGTCCCGGTGTTCCACCTTCCGGTGGTGCTTGAAAAAGGAGACATCGTTGGCCGTCGTTTCCACCCGAAGCACAAGGCCGTGTTTGTCGTACATCTTGATGGACACGCGCCCCATGTGATGCTTGATACAGGTGCCCTCGATGCGGGTGGAGAAATTGTTGCCGATTTCGTCCCGGTATCCGGGATGCAGCTTGCGCCCGAGAAAGGTCGACACCTTGTCGGCTTTGATGCTGTGAATAGCGGTTCTGGACAATTCAGCGTACAGGTGCGTCAGATCCGCTTGCCGGCGAAAAACGATATCCGTGGCGTATTCGACCTGCATCAGGCTCCAGTGGCAGGGGCTGAACTTTTCGACCACCGGGCAGTATCGAGCAGCGACCGAATCGAGAATGCGATGGATGATTTCCGGCTTGAGCCCGTCGCTGAGAACTTGCGCCGCATCCTGATCGTCGCACTGAACAAAGGTGTTGTCCAACAATCTGAATCCGATGCCTTTGTTGCGCAGCATGGCCGCCAGGGCGTTGTGGCCGTTGAAGTAGAACTGAAGCCGGAACGGTGCCCAAGTCGGCACGCGCAGATAGCACAACCCGAGTTGGGGCAATACAAAGTAGAAGTAATAATGCAAGCATTTGGCCGTGGCGGGCTTCAGATAGGTGCGCCCGGTCTTTTTGTCGTGCCAGGGCGTGTAGCTGGCGCAAGGTTCCATCGCCGAAAACACATGAACCAACCCGGGATGCTCACCGCGGGCCAGCAGAATTTGACGAACCCGTCGCTCCTTGCGAAAGTCGTTTTTCCGGATGAACTCGATCTCAAGGCCGGCCTCGGCGGCCAGCCTCCCGGCGTTTTCCCGGATCCGGTTGCGCAGCGGTTCGGCCCATTCGGGATAATCGAAAATCCGGATGCCGTTGGCATTGAGAAATCCGGTCATGCCTTGGGCAAAACAAATGCCGGGAATCGTGCCGGTGATGACAACCCTGTCCCAACAGGAGAGCACTCCTGCGACTTTGCCTGCGTGCCGCTGAAGAAACAGATCCATGGGGGGATCCTCCTTGCCAAGTCTGTTTCTACCTTACACCATCTGCGCTTTTTTCTTAAACCCTGTTTGGTTGCGGCTTGTCCGCGTTGGGGGTGGTTTCAGCGGTAAGTATGCGGGCTTCCGGCGATGCGAGCTTCTGGGATGGTGCCGTGCACTTAACCGGCGCGGAAACCATAGACTAACTGGGCGGCTACCTCGAAGGGCATTATCAAGCGCGGAACGGTCGGCTTCCTCAGCCATGCGCATGGGATGAAGACCCCAAGAAGCGTCTTCGAATCGCATAAGACCTGTTTGAAATGCTCGACACGGTGGATGGCCATGATTTGGGTCGTTTTCCCGTCCTCCTCTATAAGCACATTCCGCAAATCGGGAAAAAACAGCCTGCATTATTGCGCTTCCATCTGCCGGGTTGGAAAAATTACGATGAGATTTTCTGGCAATCGCTCGGAGATTACATCATCCTGGCCGTTCACCGGGTGAAAGACTTGGAATTTGATCGGCTTAGAGGCAGGCTGAAATTGGAATATTTCGCCAAGATGAAGGGGCGAATAAAATATCCGGGCGATATCAAAGAGATAATCCAAAAAATCGCCTACCTCGTAGACAGCGAAGATTTGCCAACGGACTTCACACGGTTTCGGAGAATGGCGGAGCGGCGTGGAAGCCTGGGTGAGATGAGCAAGGAGCAGGCGGCAATCATCGGCGCCGCGTTGAAGTTCATCGAGATCAAGTAGTGGCCGAAATCATCTGAAGTTTTCATTGACTCCGCTTCCTTTTTGGCGGGCACGTTTTCCCGGAAGGACCAATCAATCTCCACCGGAGCGACGCTGGATCCGTCTCTCCCTAGCAGTAATGGACATGTGCAATGGAGCTATTTTTCTTCCTCGCGGAAAAGGTCCTCGGGGTTGAAATCCGGGATTCCCTCCCGGATGAAGGTGCGCAGGCGCTGGATGAGCTTGTTTTCGATCTGGCGGATCCGCTCCTTGCTCACCCCGTGCCGGTCGCCGATCTCCTGGAGGGTCAGGGGATTGTCCGAGAGCATGCGCTGTTCGAAGATCTCCTGTTCGTGGTCGGTGGGCCGTTCACGAAACTCGCCGATCTTGCGCTGCAGCATCTGCTCGATTTCCAGTTGGGCCAATCGGCCCCCGGCCGGGTGGATTTCGTGCGTGTGCGTCTGGTGCCGGACAAGGCGAGACCCTGGCCGAACCGCTCCTGGGCAAGTCCGGCCTGATTCGCACCATGGTGCAGGTCGACGGCCTGATCGCCATCGACGTGAACACCGAAGGGCTGCAAAAAGGGGACCGGGTGGCGGTTTCGCTGTTTTAAAGGTGCCACCGGCCGGACGGGCTGGTGGCTGTTCTGACTCTATTCCATGCTGACCGGAACTCGTTATACAAAGGATCTGAAATATTTGATCCGCTACCTGCGCTATGGCGTTAAGCCTCCGGGAATGGCGAGCGACGAGTTGAATCTTCTTTCCCGGATGCTCACCCTCTGAATGCCTTCAGCAGGTATCTTGAATAGTTCGGCTCGCTGTGCGGGGGTTCCGGGAACAGCCGGCCGAACAGCGCGAGGAACTGCGCCGGCGCTGGCAGAACCTTGACCCGCAGGAGCGCAAGAAGATCCGACGGCGCTGGCAGAACCTTGATCCGGACCAACGTGAAAAGCTGCGCCGCCGCTGGAAGGAGGCAACCCCTGCTGAACGTGAAGAAATGCGCCGCCGTTGGCGCCCGTAACGGCCGGATCCATGAGGCTCAGCGCCAAAAAAGAAAGCCCCCGCCATCTTGCCGCCAGGAGATACGTGGCCGGGCCGATTAGACAAGATTTAGGGGATCAAAAAGCGTTTCAATCATTATGATCTTGTCCATTGCGGTCCCCGGAATACGGTCTTTCAATACCGGTTGGTCGTAACGGGCGATGAGCCTGGAAAGCCGGGTTTTGGCGCTATGGATATTGAAACCCGCCGGAGCAGAAGGCAAAAGGATGCCCGCGAACAAAGGGGCGAACGAAGTCAATCACGGAACAGCAGCTCGAAATCCCGAGGACTGATGATACGGGTTCCCCGATATGCCTCGAGCACCAGCAGGTCGTTGTCACCGGTCACAAGAAAATCGTTTTTCGTTTCCTCGACACAGGCCAGGATGATGTCCTCATCCGGACCATGGTGGAGGCCGACGGCCTGGAAAAAGGGTCCAACGCCCTATTTTTCTTCCTCGCGGAAAAGGTCTTCGGGGTTGAAGTCCGGGATTTCCTCCCGGATGAAGGCACGCAGGCGCTGGATGAGCTTGTTTTCGATCTGGCGGATCCGCTCCTTGCTCACCCCGTGGCGGTCGCCGATCTCCTGGAGGGTCAGGGGATTGTCCGAGAGCATGCGCTGTTCGAAAATCTCCTGCTCCCGTTCGTTGAGTTGAGCGCGAAATTCGCCGATCTTGCGCTGGAGGATCTGCTCGATTTCCATCTGGGCCAGTCGATCCTCCGCCGATTCGCTCTCCAGGCTCACCAGGTCCATCCGATCGGTATCCGAGTCGTCCGTGACCGGCTGATCCAGAGAGACGTCCCACCCGTCCAGGCGCTGGTCCATCTCGATGACTTCGTCCTGGCTGACCCCCAGGCGGCTGGCGAGCAGTTTGGGCTGGGGATCGAATCCCTGGTCGATGAGCCGCTGCTTTTCCTGCTTGAGCTTGAAGAAGAGCTTGCGCTGGTTCTGGGTGGTGCCGATCTTCACCATGCGCCAGTTGGCCATGATGAAGCGGTAGATGTAGGCCTTGATCCAGAAGGCGGCATAGTAGGAGAACTTGACGTTCTTGTAGGGGTCGAACTTCTTGACGGCCTGCATCAGGCCGATGTTCCCCTCCTGGACCAGGTCGAGGAGGTTCTGCATCCAGATGCTTTGGAAGTCCATGGCGATCTTGACCACCAGGCGCAGGTTGGCGGTGACGAGCTTCAAGGCCGCATCCGGGTCGTTCTCCTCGTAGACCTTGACGGCCAAGGCGTGCTCTTCTTCCCGGGACAGCAGGGGATAGCGCCGGATTTCGGCCAGGTAGCGCTGCAGGGGGTCCAGGCGTACCAGGCTCGTCCCCGGGGCCTCCACCGGCAGGTATGCATCTTTTTCCAGGTCCGTTTCCATTCGCTTGCCGCTCCCACCGCGCCAGTCGATTTTCTTTTCGGTCGTTTCGGCGCTTTCCAGCCGTTTCCGCCGAAGCGGGAATCACCGTTCGACGAAAGCAACCCCGAACGGTGAAATATGATGTCTTCGTAAAAAATCCGAATTGTAATCCCGAGCGCAGCGAGGGATCTCTTCGTAAAACGAAATGTATAATAATAGCGGATGGTTGAGATTCCTCGTCGCAAGCTCCTCGGAATGACAATGGCTGTTTTCGGCTTTTTTACGACGTTATCAAATATGGATATAGACAGGGCGGCGATGATAATCAAGGTTTTCATCGCTGCCGCCAGACAACTCGCCGGGATGCCGGACGGGCCCTGTCAAAACGATGCCGACGTGCTATTATTCGTTCGGCAAGACCAGGATCGGACCACGACAACGGGATTATACCGATGACCCTTCGCAGCATCTTGACCGCGGCATTGTGCCTGTTCCTTCTGGTCGCGGGGACGGCGCCCACCGGTGCCCAGACGCCCGGCGAGTCCCCGGCGCCGGAGGCGGTCATCGATTTGAAGACGTCCCTGGCCGACGCCCTCAAGACCGCCGAAGCCCAGCGGGATCGACTAAAGGCCGAACTGGAGGCATTCCGGCGAGAGAACCGGGCGCTGGCCGGAGAACTGGCCGCTTACCGGATCCAGTTGTCCACCTACGGCAACCTGGCCGCGCTGCCCTCCGTAACGCCCGAAGTTCTGGCGGAGGCCATCGACCAACAGCGCCGCAGCCGGACCGCCATCCAGGAGACCCTCGATCGGCTGGTGCCCCGGCGGGAAGCCCTTGCCGAGATGGGCCGGCAAACCGAGCAGCAACTGGCCCTCAACCGGACCCAATTGGAAGCGCTGAAAAAAATGCCGGCTTCGGCGACGGAGGAAGGGCGGTGGCTGGATCAGATCGCGGCGTTGATCCGGGTGCAGAAGGATGCGCTCTCCCTGATCGGGAAGCTCGATCCGCTGTACGCCGAGGCCATTTCCGGGTTTGAAACCATGGCGTCGGATCTGGCCGGATTGGAGCCGACCCTTGCCACCGCAAGGGATGCGGCCCGGCGAACGGCGGTGTTCACCCGCGGCGAGAATCCGATCTCCAAGCTGCATCCCACCGGCGTGGCCGCCGAGGCCCGGCGGCTGGCCGGCTTTGTCCAGTCCCTGGGCGAAGCGGATTTCTGGCGCCGCCAGTTCGCCCCCCTGTTGAACCAGGGCTGGGGGCCGATTCTGACGGCCCTGGTGCTCTGCCTGGTGCTGCTGCTGGCGCTGATCCGCCTTCGCATCGGCCTGGGGCGGATGGCGGGGCGCATCGACGAGATCCGTTATCCCTGGCGGGCCGGCCTGCTGGTCATGGTCCGGCGCACCGTGCTCCCCCTGGGATTACTGCTGTTTTTTACCTTTAACAGCGCGGTACGGCTGGAGCCGGACGCCAGAACGCTCACCGGCATCCTCGTCGCTTTTTTCTGGGTCTGGCTGCCGGGGCAGTGGCTGCGCTGCTTCTTCGCCATGCCATTGCCGGCCCTGCTCACCCCGCAGTGGCCGCTCCTCGCCGTCGCGGCGCGGCGGCTGGTAGGCCTCAGCCGGCTGTACGCCGCGGCCCATCTCTTCCTCGCCTGGAGCATCGGCCCCTCCAGCATGATGGAAGCGGTGGCGCGAATGGCGCTGGAAGCCGGCATGGCGGCAACGACGGTCGTATTTTGGCGCCACTGGCGAAAATCCGGCGCGGCCAGGGATCCGGTCGAATCGCGGAACTGGCGGCTCCAGGCCGCTGTCGGACTCAGCTATGTCTGGGTTCTGGCCGGACCGATTCTCGATTTGGCCGGCTACGGCGCCCTGGCCCTGTACTGGTACGCCGGCTGGGGTTTGACCCTGGCGGAGGTAATCTGGGCCACCCTGGTGGGCCAGACCCTGCGGGAGTTCGGCGCCCCGCCGGACGACCAGCAACGGGCCGAGGCGCCGCTGGCCCGGGCGCCGCTGCAGTGGGCCCTGCTGCGCCTGGCCTGGCTGTTGTGGGGTGTCGTTTTTCTGGCATTGCTGGTTCTCGCCTGGGGCGGTTGGCGGAGCCTGTCCCACGGGGTGGGGCAGGTGCTGAGTTATCCGTTCGTCATCGGCGATGCGACGTTTCGCCTCAGCGGCGTATTGATCGCGGTGCTGGTACTCTTTTTCACCCACCTGGCGGCACGGTTGTGGCGCCAGGCGCTCAAGGGGCGGATTCTGGCGCGCAGCGGCATGACCCACGGCGCCCGGGACTCGGTGGCCACCATTTCGGTGTATCTGATCTGGGCCGTGGGCATCCTCATCGCCCTGCACGTTTTCGGCATCTCCACCACCTCGCTCATGGTGGCTTTCGGCGCCCTGGGCATCGGACTCGGCTTCGGGTTGCAGAACATCTTCAACAACTTCCTCAGCGGGTTGATCCTGCTGTTCGAGCGGCCCATTCAGGTGGGCGACGACATCGAGATCAACGGAATCTGGGCCAAGGTAATGCAGATCAACGTCCGGGCCACGGTGGTGCAAACCTATGACGGGGCCGCCCTGATCATCCCCAACTCCGAATTCATCAGCAACGCGGTGACCAACTGGAGCCACCGGGATCCGTACCTGCGGCGCCATATCAATGTCGGGGTGGCCTACGGCTCGGATACCGAACTGGTGCGCCGGACCCTGCTGGAAGCGGCGGCCAATACAGCCGAGGTGCTGACCCAACCCCAGCCGGATGTCCTTTTTACCGACTTCGGGGAGAGCACCCTCGATTTTCGCCTGCGGGTCTGGACCACGGTGGATGACATGCTGCGCGCCGACACGGCCCTTCGCTTCGAGATCGACCGGCTCTTCCGCCAGCGGGGCATCGAGATCGCCTTTCCCCAGTCGGACGTGCATGTGCGCAGCCTACCAGCCGGCCTGACGCCGGAGCGGTCGGGGCCCGCTCCACGGCAAGACGGCGGCCCGGAGGCCGACGATGACGACTGAGGCGCCGCTGCTGACGTTTGAAGCCGTTTCCTTCACCTATCCGGGGAGAACGGCGCCGGTGTTCCAGGACATCTCCTTCGAGGTGGCCGCCGGCCGTTTCGTGAGCGTCGAAGGCTCTTCGGGGTGCGGCAAGTCGACCTTGCTGCGGCTCGCTTGTCGCCTGGAAGCCCCCGATGCCGGGGTGGTCCGCTTTGCGGGCCGACCGGTGGAAGCCATGCCACCGGGCCTGTTGCGGCGGCGGGTTTCCTACGTGCAGCAGACCCCGGCCCTGCTGGCCGATTCGGTGCGGGCCAACCTGCGCCTGGCCTTCGGCCTGCGCGTCAACAAGGACCTGACGGCGCCGGACGACGACCGTCTGCGCCAGGGGCTGGCCGAGTTCCAGCTCGAGAAGGTCTCCCTGGACCAGCCGGCCCGGGAGCTGTCGGTGGGTCAGAAGCAGCGGTTGTGCCTGCTGCGGGCCATGCTGCTCGCCCCCCGGGTGCTGCTCCTCGACGAGCCGACGGCGGCCCTGGACCGGGAAAACGCCCGGCGCGTGCTGGAGATTGTCACCGGTCTCAACCGCGCCCAAGGGGTGACCATCGTGATGGTTTCCCACAACGCGGCCGATGCCCGCGAGGCCACGGCCCGCATCCGACTCGGAGGCCGCGGATGACGCCCCAGATCATCGAGATCGGTTCCTGGCAACTGGCTTTTTCCCTGGTTTTCGTGCTGCTGGCGGGCGCCGCCTCCCTGGTCTGGCACCTCGGCCTCGGCCGCACGCTGCTGGTGGGCACCCTGCGCACCTTCGCCCAGCTCGCCCTGATGGGTTACGCCCTGGTCTTCATCTTCCGCCTCGAATCGGCCGCCCTGACGCTGGGGGTGTTCGGGGCCATGATCCTGGCGGCCCTGCAGATCGTTCACGGCCGGGTCAGGGAGCGCCAGGTCACCCTCCTGTGGCCCATGTTCGGGGCCATGCTGATCAGCTACGCCGTGGTGACGGTGGTCGTCACGGGGGTCATCGTCGGCGCCAAGCCCTGGTGGAAACCCCAATACTTCATTCCCATCGCCGGGATGATCATCGGCAATTCGATGAGCGCCCTGGCCATCTCCCTGGATCGTCTGTTTGCGGACCTGCGCAGCCAGCGCGACCTGGTGGAGATGCACCTGTGCCTGGGTGCCGACGCCCGGGAAGCCAGCCAGGATATCGTTCGCGGGGCCATCCGGGCCGGGATGATCCCGTCGATCAACGCCATGATGGGGGTGGGGATCGTCTTTTTGCCCGGCATGATGACCGGGCAGATCCTCTCCGGGGTGAATCCTCTGGCCGCCATCCGCTACCAGATCGTGGTGATGGTCATGCTGGTGGGGTCCACCGCCCTGAGCACCGTGGCGGTGGTGCTCCTGGCCCGGCACCGCTGCTTCGGTCCGGGAGACCGCCTGCTGCTGCGCGCCGGGTGAGGCACCCACGCAGGGCGGTTGATGGCACGGTGGGGAACGAAGGCATCCGTGTTCAGGTGTCAGGTGTTAGTGGCGTTTTTCCGGAATCTTCGGATGGTTTTCAGTCCATAAAAATGTTCCATGCGAAGAATCTTGCCGCCGCCAAGAGATGCCTCGTCGGTAACGCCTCGGAATGAAAACCTTTCCTGCTGTCATCCCGAGCGTCGGCGAGGGATCTGCAGTTGGGAATGCAGGCGGGAGACGGTGACAGGCTCGAAGAGATTCCTCGTCGCTGGCGCTCCTCGGAATGACAGATAAGGGGCGCTCCTCGGAATGACAGATAAGGGGAGGTCCTCGGAATGACAGATAAGGGGAGGTCCTCGGAATGACAGGGGAGGACTGACCAAACCGGACACGATATCGGCCGGCGGCAATACTGACACCGGAAACCCGACGTCTGGAACCCTATCCGGAAGATTTGAGATGTCCACCACCGATGCCACCAACCGACTGCGCCGATGGCTGGCGCCGCTGGGATCCGATCTGCCGCCGCTTTTCCTGGTCGGCGGAGCGGTGCGCGACCTTCTGTTCGGCCGGCCCTGCAAGGACCTGGACCTGATCTGCACGCGGCCCGAGGCGTTGGCCCGGCGGCTGGGACGGATTCACCAGGCTGCCGTGGTGCCGTTTCTCAAAAAGGTCGACGCCTCCTGCCACCGGGTGGTGTCTCGTGCGGATCCCGACGATTTTCTGGACTTGTCCCCCATTGCCGGCGGCAGCGTGGAAGCCGACCTGTCCCGGCGCGATTTCACCATCAATGCCATGGCGCTGCCCGTTCTGTCCGGAGGCGGTTTGGGGCCGGTGGTCGATCCCCTGGGCGGGCGCCGCGACCTGGCGTCCCGGATCATCCGCGCCTGCGGGCCCAACGCGTTTCGGAATGATCCGGTGCGCATCCTGCGCGCCGCGCGCATCGCGGCCCAGTTGGGGTTTGCCGTCGAGCCGGCCACGCTGGACCTGGCTCGGCGCGGGGCGGCGGCTCTGGCCACCGTGGCGGTGGAACGGTGCGTCAAGGAACTCTTCGACCTGCTGGCGCAGCCCGCCAGCGCCCCTTACATTCGGAGCCTGGACGAGCTGGGCGCCTTGGAAGCGGTCCTGCCGGAAATCCGCCCGTTGAAAGGCTGTGGCCAGAACGCCTTCCACCACCTGGATGTTTGGGGCCACTGCCTGGCGGCACTGGATCACCTCGAGGCGATGTTGGCCGACCCGGCGCCCCATTTGGGCGCGGCCGCCGGTGCGGTGCTTGACCTGCTGGCGGCCCAGGGGCGACTGCCCGTGCTGAAGCTGGCCTGCCTGCTTCACGATCTCGGCAAGCCGGCTTCGCGCCAAGAGGCGGTCGAGGACAAACGGGTTCATTTTTACGGCCACGAGAAGCTCGGCGCGGCGTTGGCCGAGGCCTTGGCCCGGCGTCTGAAACTCTCCGCCCGGGACCGGGAGCGGCTCGTCTTGCTGGTGGCCCGTCACATGCAGGCGGCCGATTGGTCCAAGCCGGGGGTGCGGCCGGGGACGCTGATGAAGTGGAGTCGCCGTTTGGGAGACGACATGGTGCCGCTGATCCTGCTCTGCATGGCCGACACTCTGGCCAAGCGCGGTCCGGCGGCGGACTTGGACGAGGGTTTGCGCCGGCTGAAATGGGGGCGCGAATCCCTCGAAGCCTATTTCGACACCGTCGTGCCGGCCCTGTCCGTCCAACCGCTGATCACCGGTGATGACCTGCTGGCGCTGGGGCTGGCCCCAGGACCGGTTGTCGGCGAAATTCTGGCCCGGGTGACCGCCGCCCGGGATGCCGGCCGGATCGCCACGCGCCAGGAGGCGTTGGAAATGGCGCGCCGATCCATCAACGCCCTCCCGGAAAAGACCGATTGAATCGATTCGCTGAAAGGATCGAAAAAGCGGCGCGGCCGCCTCAAGAAAACCGATAGATCGTGGCACTGGCCACGGCCCATCCCAGCGCCAACACCGTGCCTGCCATCAGGATGCCGCCGCCGAGGCGGTGCCAGAAGGCTTCGGGCCGCCGTTCGTTGTAGCCCAGAAGCCCCGCGAGAACCACTCCCGCCACCAGCCCGCCGCCGTGGGCCCAGTTGTTGATGCCCGGCAGCAACCCGATCAAGACCAGCCCCACGATCCAGCCCGAGGTCTGGCGATAGATCTGGTGGCCGTAGATGCCGCCCCGGCGTTTGCCGTAGTAGAGCGCGGCGCCCACCAGGGCGCAAAGGCCGGCCGACGCCCCGATGGTCAGGGCGATGCCGGCCAGGTAGGACGCGTAGAAGCCGGCGGCGGCGCCGAGGGTGTAGATGGCAAACATCCGGAACATGCCGAATTCGCGGACAATCAGCGGGGCGATCTGGTTCAGGGCGGCCATGTTGAAGAAGATGTGCAGCAGCCCTCCGTGGAGGTAGCCGGCGGTGATCAGGGTCCACCAGCGGCCGAGGCGCTCGATGGGAAAGGTGCCGCTGGCCCCCAGGAGGATGAGGCTTTCGCTGGTGGGCGACAAAAAACGCAGCGGGTTGGCCGACAGCCCCACGCCTGTCGGGCTGAACAGGATCGACAGGCCGAACAGGATTCCGTTGACCCAGATCAGGGCGCGGACGAAATCCTCCGGCCGCTCCAACCAGTGCAGCAGGGACCCGACGGGATGGAGACCGGCCGGGTGGGGCAGCCCGCAGTAGGGGCAGCGGGGCTCGCTCCGGCTGATCAGGCGGCGGCAACGCGGGCAAAGAAGCGGGGTGGATGGATCGGACACGCGGCCCCCTTTTCAGCGGAGCCCGAACTGGACCTGCCGGCCCGCGTCGGGATCCTCGGACGTTTCCACCTTGGGCTCGAGCAAAAACACCCGGTCGGCGCCGATGCGCCCGTCGGCCAGGAGACGGTCGCGCACCACGGCGGCCCGCTCCCGGGCCAGTTGACGCAGGTCGTTGTCGCCGACCTCGATCTGGGTGAAGAGCAGTTTTTCCATCTCCTCGGGCGGCAGGACCTTCTCCTTGCCGTCTTCGTCCCGGGGTTTGGCGAATGCGGCCGCGGCGTATGCCTGGGCGACGATCAAGGGGCGTTCCGCATCGCTGACCTGGACCTCTTCCACCGGTACTTCGCCCTGGCCGGCGGCGACCAGGTTGTTGCGCTTGATGCTGCGCAGCATCGTATCGAAGCGGTTCTGGCGGATGGCCGGGGCGTCGCTCTGCGGATCGGCGCGGCCCTGAATTTCCAATTTCAGCGCCGGCCTTTCGTAAAGGGTGTCGGCCAGGCCCGAGACCTGTGTCTGGCCTTCCTGGCCCAAGGCGGATTGGCCAGGATCGAAATCCAGGTGGGTGACGGCCTTGCCGCCCATGGCCGAGGCCAGGGCGTCGAAGGGTGAGGTGATGATCTTGGTCAGCAGGTTGCCCAGGGCCTTGATGACAATGCGGAACACGGAAAACTGCGGATCGTCCAGGTTGCCTGTGACCGGGACATCCAACTCGATGCGGCCCTGGCGGTCGGTGAGGAGGGCCAGCGCCAGCTTGACGGGCAAGCTGGTGGCGTCGGGGCTTTCCACCCGGTCGCCCAGGGTCAACGCATCGAAGAAGATCCGGTTCTGGGCCTGAAGCTGGCGTTCGGCGATCTTGTATTCCAGTTCCAGGGTCAGCTTCCCCTTGGCCAGGGTATAGCCGAGGTACTTGCCCGAGTAGGGGGAAAACGGGCTGAGCTCGATGTTGCGGAAGGTCAGCTTGAGGTCGGTGTCCCTGTCCTGGCTCAATGGATTGATGTTACCTGAAATTTCAAGCGGACTCCGGTTTTCCAGGGCCCCCTGGATCACCACTTCGGCAGGCTGGGTCCCCTGGGCGGACAGGCCGCTGACGCGCCCCCCCAGCTCCACCATGCGGGTCTGGAAATTGGGCTTGGTCAGGTAATCGGAAAAGTCCACCCGGCCGCCCTGGAGGGTGACTTCCTTGACGTTGAGGCGCAGGGGAGCTGATTTTCCGGCAGTCCCGGCTTTTTTCGGAGGGGACGCCTTGGCCTTGTCCGGCGGGCTGAAAATCTGCGCCGCGTTGATCTTGCCGTCGGCGGTGATGACCACGCGGGCGTAGTAGTCGCTCAGGGCCACGCGGCCCACGGTGATTTTCATCGGCTCGGTGGCGATGTCGGCGCCTTCGACAAACAAATTCTTCCAGCGGAGAAAATCCTGGTTGTCGCGCTTGTCCACCGCGGCAAAGCGGCTGATTTCGGCGCCGCCCCGGTACAGGATCCGGGGCGGTCCTTCCTTGGGCACGGTCAGGGTCAACCGGCCCTTGGCCCCGAGGCGGCCATCGGTGATGCCGAGGTCGACCTGGTCGTTGAGGTAGGGCTGGAAAGGCTTCATCGGCAGCCCCTTGAGGGTCAGGGCGAGTTCCGAGGTCACCGGATCCAGGGTCACCTCGCCGTTCACCGCAAGGTTGCCGGCCTGGTTGATGCGGCACTTCAGGTCGATCCCCGGCCGGTTGCCGGCGGCGGTGCTGAAGTTTTCCACCTTCAGGGCGAGCTGGTCCACGGCGATTTTGGCGTCCGGATCGGGCACCTGGTCCAAAAAGGTCAGCCCATGATCGTCCAGCACCAGGGCCCCCAGATCAAAGGACCAGGCCGGCGAGCCGGCCTCGGCGCTCTTGGGTGAGGATTTGCCGCTGCCGCCTTGGGGAGCTGCGGCGGCGGGGACAAACAGCCCGGCCAGGTTCACCGTGCCGTCGGCCCGGCGCAGTCCGGCGATGCGGGTGCCGCTGAGGGCGACCTGCGCCACCGAGGCATTGCGCTGGCCCGTATCCAGACGGGCACCGGTCACGCTGAGGCGGGGCACTTCTACCAGAGGTGCTTTTTTCGAAGGGTCTGTCAATGAAATGTTTTCCGCGGTGAGCTCGGCCCGGGCCACCGTGGCATTGGGGCCCACCACGGCGATATCGGTCACCTCGACGGTCAGGGTCCCGATTTCCGCCTGCGCCGGCTGCCGGGCTGACGGGTCGTCGAAGCGCAGGGGGCCGGTGCCGAGGTGCACGGCGTCGATATTCACCGTCCATTGGGGCGCCGGGGATGCCGCCGGTGTCTCCTGATCCGCGGCTTCGGCCGGGAGAGGGGCGCCCGCGGGCGCTTCCGGGGAGGAACCCGGCGGCGAGACAAGATCCAGAACGTCGATGCGGCCGTTCGCCGCGCGCCGGGCCGAAGCTGTCAACCCGTCGATGCCGATGCGCTGCACCGTCACGGCGCGGGCCTGAGTGTCGATGCGCCCGCCGCTGACGGTCAACTGCGGCAACGAAAGGAAGGCCTCGCCGTCGGCGGGGTTGCGCAGGGCCAATTCGGCCAGGGTAACGGCCAGGTCGCTGACGAGTACCTGCGCCCCGGCATAACGGTAAGCCAGGGCCAGATCGACATGCCCGGCCGCTTTCTCGAAGCCGACAAGATTCTTGTAGTACGGGGCGTAGTGGTCCAGGGGGAAGGCGGTGACGGACAGGCGACCTTCCGCAATCAAGGGTTCGGCCAGGGCCAGCGTGCCTTCGACCTTGACCGCTTCGCCGGCGGCGGTGGCGATGGCCAGGTCGTAGGCGGTTTTTTGTTCGGCCTGGTTGGTGAGACCGCTCACCTTCAAGGCGATGGGAGCCGCGGTGGTTTCAAACCCGCCCGCGGTCTCGTCGCGGAACACCACCTTCCCATCGTTGAGGGAGATATCGGCCACGAGGAATTGGACCGGTTCGGTCTTTTCTTCTTCGACCGGTTTGGGCGTGGGGGGTGGGACGAGTTGGGCCAGGTTGATCCGGCCGTCGGGCATGCGGAGGACGAACAGCTCGGGGCGTTCGATGGCCACGGTGCGCACCGTCGCGATCCCCTTCAGGTAGGCGCTCGGTTCCAGATCCACGAAGATCTGTCCCACCGACGCCAGCGGTTGGTCGTCGGTTTCCCTCACCGCGATGCCCTTGAGTTGCAGGGTGAACCTGAAGGGGTTGAAGGCCGCTTCCGCCACGGACACCGGCCGCTGGAGCAGATTACCCAGCATCCCGGCGCCGTAGGACTCGATCCACCAGGGCAGTACCAGAAAGCCCGCCAGTGTATAGAGCACCAGCAAGGTGGCGATGCCGACCAGCGTCCACAGGATCGCCCGACGGCGGCGGGATGGGGGAACGGTTTGAGGCTCGGCGGTCATGGTGCCCCCTTCCTTAACGGTTGCCAATATTTTCAACTCGATTTTCAGATGAAAAAATGGATAACCAACCCTGTTTAACTATACAGACCCCTCGGCGAGGAATGCAAACCGTTTGCTGTTCATTTAAGCGGGGTTTCAATAAATCGACTCCCCCCATGATCCAGAAGCCTTTCGGCCTGTTGCGAAAACCATTGACCCGCCCTGTCGATGATGTTAGAAAAACGACTTTGGACGGGAGGGATGGCCGAGTGGTTGAAGGCGGCGGTCTTGAAAACCGTTGAGCGCAAGCTCCGTGGGTTCGAATCCTACTCCCTCCGCCAACGCCGCTACGGAGAGATGGCCGAGTAGGCTGAAGGCGCTCGCCTGCTAAGCGAGTGTGCGGGGAAACCTGCACCGAGGGTTCGAATCCCTCTCTCTCCGCCATCTGTCTATACAGTACAGGCCCGACCGGATTTCCGGCCGGGCCTTTTCGTATGAAAGCCCGCCGGCATTGCCGCGAGGGGCGGTTGCCGCCGGCCGTGCGGGACCGAATTGCAAAAACCGATGCTTTGGCCTCGGTTGCTTTTCCAAACCGGAGCCGCTATAAAAAGTTTCGGCGGAGATCCCCCGCCCCCGCAGCTTTCGCTTCAACCCCCCAAAGTTTATTGTCGCCGCACCGCGGACAGGAGGATGCATGGCCGACGTATCAGGCTGGGATTGGGAAATCGGCACCAAGACAATGCCCTTCGATGCCTGGAAGGCCGATTTCGCCTGGGTGGAAGAGCCCTATGTGAGCCCCGACGGAGAGCGGATCGCCGCCGTGGTCAACATCGACGAGGCCCAGTTCAGCGTCTGCGTCAACGGGCAGGCCTGGGAAACGGTGTTCGACAAGGCCTGGTATCTGCGCTTCGCCCCTGACGGCCGTCTCTGCGTACTGGTGTCAGAGGACGGGGAGTGGACCGTGGCGGTGGACGGTGAAACCTGGCCGGAGCGCTACGGCTATGTCTGGAACACGCTCTTCAGCGCCGACGGCGCCCACATCGCCGTGGCGGCCCAGCAGGACATGCAGTACGCCATGGCCCTGGACGGGGTCATGTGGGAAAACCGCTTTCTCAACATGACCCATTATGTCCTCAGCGAGGACGGGCGGCACAGCGCCGGCACGGTCCAGGTCAAGGAGACCGGCGAGGCGGACATCGCCCGCTTCCAGGCCGGCTGCTTTTCGGCCGCTCTGGACGGAGAGGCATGGGACAGCGTTTTTACCAACGTGTGGCACCTGGCGCTGAGCGCCGATGGCTCCCGCCTGGCCGCCGAGGTGCGCCGGGGGCTCTACGACTATACCATCGCCGTGGACGGCCGCCCCTGGGATCGAAGCTTTTCCAGCGTCTGGCATCCGATCTTTCACCCGGTTTCCGGCGTGGTGATCGCTCCGGTGCGACTGGACGGCAAGTGGACGCTGGCCGCCGACGGAGAGCCGATCTGGACCCAACGCTTCGTTCAGGCCTGGCACCAGCAGGTGAGCCCGGACGGGCGGCGGTTGGGGGCCATCGTCTCGCCGCGCTACGGGTATTGGACCCTGGCCGTGGACGGGAATCCCTGGCGCACCGCCGTCAACGAGATGTTGATCGACCTGCGCTTCAGCCCGGACGGCAGACGCCTGGCCGCCGCGGCCAAGCACGACGGCCGATGGACCCTGCTGGTGGACGACCGGCTCTGGGACCTGCGCTTGGATCAGATCCGCCCGCCGGTCTTCAGTCCGGATGGACGCCTGGTGGCGACCGTGGTGGAAACCGGGGGGCGTTTCGGTCTGGCCGTCGACGGCCGCCTGATTCCCGGGACCTATGAGGCGCTGTGGCAGCCGGTGTTTTCTCCCGACGGGGACCGGGTACTGGTGCGGGGCATCGCGGATGGAATCTATCGGCGCCAGGTGCTGACCACCGCCCAACTGCTCGCATAAGGGAAAAGGCCATGCACACGATATACGAATGGGTCGCCGGACCCTTGACCTGGATCGCCTTCCTGATCTTCTTCGGGGGCCTGCTCTACCGGCTGGTGCGGTTGGTGACCCTCGTCCGGCGCAAGGAACCGTTCATCTTCACCTACATGAGCCTCAAGTACGGCCTGCGCTCGATCCTGCACTGGAGCCTGCCCTTCGGCACGGTCAACTGGCGCCTGCACCCGGTGTTGACCATCGTCACCTTCGCCTTTCACATCTGCCTGCTGGCGGCCCCGATCTTCCTGATGGCCCATGCGATCCTGTTCAAGGAGGCGTGGGGCGTCGGCTGGCCGAGTCTGCCGGATGCGGTGGCCGACGGGATGACGGTGGTCGTCATCGCCGGGGCCATTTTCTTTCTCGTGCGCCGGATCGTGCGGCCGGAGGTGCGTTTCGTCACCTCGGCTTCCGACTACGTGCTGCTGGCCATCGTGGCGGCACCGTTCGTCACTGGATTCATCGCTTATCACCAGTTCTTCGCCTACCGCTGGATGCTGGTGGCGCACATGGTCTCGGGTCAGATCATGCTTGTGGCGATTCCCTTCACCCGCTTGGCGCACATGCTCTTTGCTCCCTTGACCCGGGCGTACATGGGCAGCGAGTTCGGCGGCGTGCGGCGAGCCATCGACTGGTAGCCGGCGCCGGCCGTTTTTTGAGGAGGTGGCATCTTGGCACAGCCCACCCAAAGCGAAGCCAAGCAGATAGTGGATCCCGGCATCGAAAAAGGGGCCGCGGGCCTCACCGAAGACCGGATCCAGGCGGTGATCAACCACGTGATTCAGAATGAGACCGGAGCGCGGCTCAAGGTTTACGTGGATACCTGCGTCCACTGCGGGCTCTGTTCCGAGGCCTGCCACTATTACCTTTCCCACGACAAGGACCCGAGGTATTCCCCGGTGGGCAAGGTCAAGCAGACCCTCTGGGAGATGCTGCGGCGCAACGGCCGGGTCAGCGTCGACTTCATGCGCCGGGCCGCGGAGATCGCCCACACCGAGTGCAACCTGTGCAAGCGGTGCGCCATGTACTGCCCCTTCGGCATCGACATCGCCTACCTGATGTTGGTGGTGCGGCGCATCGTGCACCTGCTGGGCATGACCCCCCAGTACATCCAGGACACCGCCCACAGTCACGCGGCGGTTTGCAATCAGATGTGGGTCAAGCCGGACGAGTGGCCCGACACCTTGCAATGGCAGGAGGAGGAGGCCAGGGGGGAGATGCCGACGCTGCGGATTCCCCTGGAAAAGGAGGGGGCCGACATCATGTACTCGGTCATCGGTCCCGAGCCCAAGTTCCAGGCTCAGTTGATCTACCAGGCGGCGGTGATCATGAACGCGGCCGGGGCCGACTGGACCATGCCGGCCACCGCGGGCTGGGACAACAGCGACATGGCGATGTTTACCGGCGACAACGAGGTGATGGGCCGCATCAAGCGGGACCATTACGAGACCGCGGCCCGGCTGCGGGTCAAGCGCATCGTGATGGGCGAATGCGGCCATGCCTTCCGGTCGGTCTACGATGTGGGCAACCGTTGGCTCGGCTGGCGCATCCCGCCCATCCCCATCATCCACGCCATCGAGTTCTACCACGAACTCATCACCTCCGGCAAAATCCGGGTGGCCAAGAAATTCCAGACTCCGGTGACGATCCACGACCCTTGCAACGTGGTGCGCGGCGGGGGCCTCCACCACATGGCCCGGGAACTGGCCCAT
The DNA here is from genome assembly GCA_002327445.1 of Desulfobacteraceae bacterium UBA2174. Lineage (GTDB taxonomy): Bacteria > Desulfobacterota > Desulfobacteria > Desulfobacterales > UBA2174 > UBA2174. The sequence continues at coordinate 19,052 of DCWA01000002.1, forward strand.
GCCCTTTGCGAGGAGGTGGTGGAGATGTACCCCAACTGCGAGCACAACTACTGCTGCTGCGCCGGCGGCGGGGTGATCAACTGCGGGCCGCCCTGGAAAAGCAAGCGCATCGAGGGCAACCGCATCAAGGCCGACCAGCTCGCCGACGCCAAGATCCGCGGCGCCAAGGTCCTGATCGCTCCCTGCCACAACTGCCACAGCGGGCTGGAGGATATCAACCATGCCTACGGCCTCGGCATGGAGATCAAGTTCTTCGGCGACATCCTCTACGAGGTGATGGAAAAACCGGAGGCATAAGGAGACGCGATGAAATCGTTTGTTCCGGTGTGGCTGGCCATCGCCTTGGCCCTGTTGTCCGCCGCCGCGCTCAAGGCCCAGGAGGACATGCGGACGGTGCCAAACGATGCGTTTGTGTCCCCTCAGCGGCCGCCGTCGGTGTTTGTGCATGACGCCCACAACGAGGCCGCCGGCATCGACGAATGCAACCAATGTCACCACGTGTACCGGGACGGCGAACTGGTGGCGGACGAGTCCAGCGAAGACCAGCGCTGCAGCGACTGCCATGCCGAGGAGGCCGCCGGCGACGGCCCGCCGGCGTTGATGGACGCCTTTCACGGCAACTGCAAACAGTGCCACCTGGAAAATGGCAAGGGGCCGGTCATGTGCGGCGAATGCCACCAGCGCCAATGACCCGCGACCGATGACCAACGCCAACGCGGCAACCGCATGGAGGATGCCATGCCGAAAAAAATCCTCATCGTCGAAGACGATCCGGTGATCGTGAAATACCTCCAGGCCGTGTTCAGCGACAACGGATACGCCACCTGCGCGGCGGGGACCTCGCCGGAAGCGATGGACATGGTGCGGACCGAAAAGCCGGACCTGATCACCCTCGACCTCCAGTTGCCCGGGGAATGGGGACCGCGGTTCTACCGCAAGCTGCGCCAGGCCGAGGACCTGCGGGAGATCCCGGTGATCGTGGTCAGCGGCATCGACGGCGACCATGCCATCAAGGGCGCCATCGCTTTCGTCAAGAAGCCCTTCGATCCGGAAAAGCTCATCGGCATCGTCAAGAACACCATCGGCTGACGGATCCGGCGGCGCCCGAACGGCCAAAAGGGGGCCATTGGCTCTTGTCTGGGTGGACGAATCATGTTATTGCAATCAACGTTTTTTCCGCCCTTTGACGCCGAGGCCGGTCCGGGCCCCTGCCCGATGAGCGCCGGTTTCGCTGCCGCATTCGTGGATAAGCGGGTTTCCAAAAAGAGGAGAGACGGCAATGGACCGCAAAAGCATGAGCACGCCCATCGTTCTGGTTATTCTGGCGGGGATCCTGGTTCAAATCATTCTGCTTTTCGGCGACAACCGCGCGCTGCCCCATCGTACGGCCATCGCTTTCTCCAAGGCATACTTCCAGCTTGATCCGGCCATGGGCAAGTTCCTCTGCAGCGACCTGAAGGGCGATGAAGAGGTCGATCCGGTGGCCACCCTGCGCATCCGGCGCTTCGACGAGGCCCGCGAACGCGGCATTCCCCTCGGCATGGTCCAATCGAATCTCTACCACGTCGATTCCTTCACCGAATTCAACGAGGACGGCAGCCAGGCCAAGGTGCGCATCACCGCGGCCCGCCGCACGGCCATCAACCCCGTCTACGCCTGGGTGAGTCGGCTGTTTTTCATCGGAGAGAGCCAGCACATGGAAGAAACCCTCGATCTGGTGAAGGAAGAAGGGGCCTGGAAGGTTTGCGGGAATCCCTTCGGGTTGGCCGACCTCACCTGACCTGGTCCTGTCCGCGGCAGCGGCCTCCGCTGTTCAATGGCGGCCGCTGCCGATGTATCGGCCGCCGCCATGCGCAGGACGCGATTTCCCATGGACCCTGTCTACATCCAGCTTCGGGAACGCGCCTGCCGAATCGTTTCCGCCTGCCCGCGCCCCGGATTCTACCGTGACTGCGCCGATGCCTGCGCCTGGTCCCGCAATTTCTACCTCACCGATCCGATCATCGCCCGATTGAAACGGTTCGTCACCGCGCGGCTCAGTGATGATTTCGGCCATGGCCTGCGCCATGCCGCCAAGGTGACCCTGGACGCCGGTGCCCTGGTGGTGGCGGAAAGCGGGGGCGGCCGGCGGAGTGACGGCCCAATGATTGCGGCGGTGCGCCATGTCCAGTGCGCGGGGTTGCTGCACGACATCGAACGCTCCCGGCCGGATCACGCTCTGGCGGGCGCGCTTTCCGCCCGCCGGGTGCTGAGGAACTACCCCCTGCCGCCCGAGGCCGTGGCCGACATCTGCAGCGCCATCAGCAATCACGAAGCCTTCAAGGATGTCGCCGCGCCGTCCACCCCTGCCGCCGACCTGATCGACGCCTGCCTCTACGATGCCGACAAGTTCCGCTGGGGGCCGGACAATTTCACCGACACGATCTGGGACATGGTCACCTTCGCCCGCATTCCGCCCGCCGCCTTCGTCCACCACTACCCGAGGGGCATGGAAAGCCTCGAGCGAATCCGTGGTACCTTCCGCAGCCCCACCGGCCGGCGCTACGGACCCGAATTCATCGACATCGGCATCGAGGTCGGGTGGCGCCTCTACGACGTGATTCTCGAAGAATTCGCGGCTGTGCTGTAAGTCCCATGCCAAACTGGCGAAAGAAAGGAGGCCGGACATGATAAAGAGTTGCCGACGGTGGCTGTTGATCGGCCTGCTGTGGGTTTGTGCGACGCCTGTTTTCGCCGATGACCTGGAGGGGCGCATCGAGTCCATCGACCCCGGCGACCAGTCCTTTGTCGTTCAGGGGATCCGCTTTTTTGCCACTCCGTCCACGGACTACGACGACGACTTGTCCGGTTTTGGTGACCTGAAGGTCGGCCTGACTGTGGAGGTGGACTTCGAGTACCGTGGCGGCCGGCACGTGGCCAAGGAAATCGAGCATGAGGATTGACGGATGATGGATAACAACGAGGAGGAATGAATGGGAATTCTGTCATGGATCGTGATGGGGCTGATCGTCGGCTGGCTGGCCAAGGCGATCCTGCCCGGCAAGGACCCCGGAGGGATGATCGTGACCATGCTCATCGGGATCGCGGGCGCCTTCGTCGGCGGGTTTGTCGGTTCTTTCCTGGGGTTCGGGCCGGTGACGGGCATCAACCCGGGCAGCATCCTGGTGGCCACGGGGGGTGCGGTGCTGTTGCTGATCCTGTACCGGGCGATCAAGAAATGATCCACCCGGACCATTTGATTTTCAACCCCGGAGACCACCGAGGGACACGGAGAAAAACATCATTTCAGTTGGTTTCCCCTGTGGTTGCTGCGTCCTCGATGGGGGTTGCCAATATTTACGAACTTGTCGGAAACCGGTTCGTCGCTGTCGAGACGGGCGCCGGCGGTGGATCGACCCTGTCCGATGGGGAAGCCAAAGAGATGATATCATGACGGATTTTGAGAGATTGGTCCAGAAGTTGAAATTGATCGAGGCGCTTTATTGCGGGGCCGCCACCCCGGGGGAACGGGCGGCGGCCGACAGCGCCCGCCAGCGCATCCGGGAACGCATCGCGCAGTGCCAGGCGGCCGACCCTCCGGTGGAGTACAAGTTCACCCTGCAGAACATGTGGTCCCGGCGCCTCTTCGTGGCACTGCTGCGGCGCTATGACATCAAACCCTACCGTTATTATCGGCAGCGCCACACCACGGTGATGGCCAAGGTGCCCAAGGCTTTCGTGGATGAAACCTTGTGGCCGCAGTTCATGGAACTCGACAAGGAGCTGACCGATCATATCAACACCTCCTGCGAATTCATCATCAACCAGGCGGTCCATGGGGATGCTTCGGAGGCCGAGGAGATTCGGGCCATCGCCTGAGCCCCCGTCGACCTTGCGCGCGATCCTTGAAAACACCGAGAACGATTCTATGTTGCGGCCACCGGAACCATCCGGGAGAGTCGAACCGGTCCGTTTGCGAGGGCCAAAAAGGAGTCCACGATGCGCATTGCTGTTTTCGGTACCGGCGGCGTCGGCGGGTATTTCGGCGGGCGGTTGGCCCAGGCCGGCCACCATGTGACTTTCATCGCCCGCGGGGCGCATCTGGAGGCCATTCGCCGCGACGGATTGCGGGTGGAGAGCATCGCCGGCGATTTTCACGTGGCGCCGGCGTCGGCGGTGGACGATCCGTCGGTGGTGGGGGTGGTGGACCTGGTGCTGGTGGGTGTCAAGGCGCCCCAGGTGGCCGAAGCGGCCCGGGCCATGAAGCCGCTGGTCGGCCCCGGCACGGTGGTGCTGCCGCTGCAGAACGGCGTGGAGGCCGCCGACCAGCTCGCCGAGGTCCTTGGCCGGGAGCCGGTGGTGGGCGGGCTGTGCAAGCTCATAGCCATGATCGCCGGGCCGGGTCGGATCCGCCATCTCGGGATGCCGCCCCAAATTGTTTTCGGAGAGCTGGACAACCGCGCCAGCGAGCGCACCGCCCGGCTCAAGACGCTTTTTGACACCTGCCAGGGCCTGGAAGCCCGCGTGGCCGAGGACATTCACGCGGCTATCTGGGGGAAGTTCATCTTCATCGCCGCTTTCAGCGGGGTGGGGGCGGTGGCGCGGGTGCCGGCCGGCGTGATGCGGACCGTTCCGGAAACCCGGGGGCTGATCGAAGCGGCGATGAACGAGATCCGGGATGTGGCGCTGGCGCGGGGGGTCCGGTTGGACGACACGGTGGTGGCACGCTCCATGGCCGCCATCGACGCGCTGCCACCCCAGGGGACGGCTTCGATGCAACGCGACATCATGGCGGGCCGCCCCAGCGAGTTGTCGGCCCAGAACGGCGCCGTTGTTCGCTTGGCCCGGGAGGCGGGGATCGCCGTGCCGGTGAACGATTTTCTCTACCGGGCGCTCATCGCTCAGGAACGGCTGGCGCGCGGCGAAATCGATGCCGCAGCCGCCGGCGCCTGAGCAAAGACGGTGGCAGAGGTTGGATGTTCAACCCCAGGGTTCACCGGGAGGCACCCAGATGAACAAGCCATTCAAATGGGCAACCTCTGTGTCTCCGGTAGGTTGAAATTTTCGGTTTTGTTCAAGGCGACAAAACGGAGGCGGAACGGTGCGGTTGGAGCGGTACCATCGGTTGATCATCACCCTTGGCGCAATGATCTTCAGGTTGTGGTTTGCCACCTGCCGGATCAAGATCGTGGGCCGGGACATCCATCGGCGCTACATCCTTGAGCCGGCGTCCATCGTGGGCGCGACCTGGCACCGCAATGCCATCTTTCTCGTCTGGTTTTTCCGGCGGCAGCACCCCTTGATCATGTTCAGCCGCAGCCGGGACGGAGACCTGCTGGCCGGTTTCGCCGCCAGGCTCGGCGTGATCCCGGTGCGCGGATCCTCCAGCCGGGGAGGGCGGGAGGCGCTGGAACAAATGCGCCTGAGCCTCCTGGCCCCCGAGCCGGCCAAGGCAGCCACGGTGCTCGACGGGCCCCAGGGCCCTCCGTTTGTCGCCAAGAAAGGAATGATCGTGCTGGCCATGCAGACCGGCCGTCTCCTGGTGCCCATCATGATGAGCGCCCACCCGGCGATCACCCTGCGCAAGGCCTGGGACAAGACGCTGATTCCCTTGCCCTTCAGCCGGGTGACGGTGGTTTACGAAAAACCGTGGCGCGTTCCCCCGGATTTGAACGAAGAGGGGATGGAACACCTGCGCCGGGAGGTGGAAGAAACCCTCAACCGGATGATGCGCGAGGCCGACGCCGACACCGGCTACCGGGCGCCAGCGGCCTGACCCGGCGGAGGACGCTGGCGCGTTTCATTGCCATACCCAAGGAGGCCCACCATGCGGACCGTTTCCCTCGGAAAGACCGGCATTCAACTTTCGGCAATCGTGATGGGTACCTGGCAAGCCGGCCGGAGCATGTGGGCCGACATCGACGACGCCCAGACCCGCCAGGCGATCCGGGCCGCCTTCGATGCCGGCATCACCGCCTTCGATACCGCCACCGTTTACGGCAACGGTCACTCGGAGCGGATCGTGGGTCAGGCCCTGGCCGATTGCCGGCACCAGGCGGTCATCGCCACCAAGGTGTTTTCCAATCGGCTGCGCCGCGACCAGGTCGTGGCCGCCTGCGAGCAGTCGCTGCGGGACCTGGGCACGGACTACATCGACCTGTACCAGATCCACTGGCCGCCGGGGAGTTTTGGCGGTGAATCCGTCCCCCTGTCCGAACCCCTGGGGGCGATGAGCGAGCTGCTGGCCCAGGGAAAGATCCGCGCCATCGGTGTTTCCAATTTCTCCCGGGACCAGTTGGCCGAGGCCCACCGGATCTGCCCCATTTCCAGCCTCCAGCCGCCCTATTCACTCCTTTGGCGCCACCATGAGGCCGCCACCGCGGCCTTTTGCCGTGAAAACGGCATCACGGTCCTGGCCTATTCACCCATGGCCCAAGGGCTGCTCACCGGAAAGTTCGGCCCGGAACACCGTTTCGCGCCCGGGGACCATCGGGCCAAGAACCGCCTTTTCCAGGTGCCGCTCTACGACCGGGTGCAGGAAGCCCTGGCGCGGTTGCGCCCGGTCGCCGAGCGACTGGGGGTCAGCCCGGGGCAGCTGGCCCTGGCCTGGGTCATCGCCCATGAAAGCACCTGCGCCATCGCCGGCGCCCGCAACCCGGAACAGGCGAGCCAGAACGCCGCCGCTGGAGACCTGGCGCTCGACGCGGCCGTCATGGCCGAACTGGACCACATCGGCCGCACCGTGACCGATCATCTCGATGAGAACCCGATGCTGTGGAATTTTTAGGAATCCGCCTGACGAATGTGGCTCAGGATGGGAAATAGCGCGGGTCTTCCCTGGCCATTGCGACGGCCCAGGGCTTCCTCGGCCAGGCGCCGGCCAAGGGAAATCATCTCCTCGGCCCTGAAGAAATCGAGCATTCCGCAGGCGTTGCGCGGGATTTCCACCACCACGTCCGGCGTGTAGGCCGCCAGCTTCAGTTTGGCCACGGTGCTTTGCATGGTGTCGAAGGAGCGGTTGAGCACGTCGAAGAGCCCCAACTCATCTTCTTCCCGGGGCGCCTCGGGGCGTCCCTCGCTCTTGTAGAGTCCGTCGATGAAACGCCGGATCCGGCTCTGATAGGTGCTGAGACGGTCCTCGGGCGGGGGCTCCGGTTCCGGTTGGTCTTCCATCTCCGGCGACGCCTTGCCGATCAGATTCACCGCGATGGTCAGGTCGGTGACATCCTTCAGGGTGGGCGCGATGGGCACGGGGTTGACCAGCCCGCCGTCCACCAGGCGGCGGCCCAGGTAGCTGTGGGGGGTGAAGAAGGTCGGGATGGCGATGGAGGCGCGGATGGCGTCGAAGAGGTTGCCCTGGTTGAGCCAGATTTCCTTGCCGCTGTCCAGGTCGGTGGCCACCGCCGTGTAGGAGATCGGCAGGCTTTCGATGTTCCGGTCCCCCACCAGATCGCGGAGCAGTTCGATGATGCGCTCGCCCTTGATCAGCCCGGACCAGGAAAAGGAGAAATCCAGCAGCTTGAAGACGTCGAAACGGGTCAAGGCCAGCACCCAGTCGGTGTAGTCGGTCAAGCGGCCGGCAGCCCAGATCCCGCCCACCAGCGCACCCATGGAAGCCCCGGCCACCGAACGGATGCGGTAGCCGTTTTCCTCCAGGTAGTTGATGACGCCGATATGCGCCAGCCCGCGGGCGCCCCCGCTGCCCAGCACCAACGAGACGCTCATGGATGACTGCATCGCCAGCGATCCTCCCGCCCATCTGGGTCGAATGTTGAAGGCACTTTACCGCCGCAGGCCGCCATCGTCAATGTCCGCCGGACCTGAAGGCGGAAAACGGTGACCGGGGTGGCGGGGATGTCTCGTTTTTCAATTGGCGGCCACTCTCGGGCTACTCGTGGCGCAAGGCCTCGATGGGATCCAGGCGGGCCGCCTTGCGGGCGGGAAAGTATCCGAAAACGATGCCTACACCGGCGGAAAAGATCACCGCAAGGCAGACGATGCCCGGGTTGAAAACGAAAGGCACCCCCATGAGACGGGCTCCGACGCCGGCGGCGGCCAGCCCGAGGAGAATTCCGCAGATTCCGCCGAGGCCGGCCAGCACCACCGATTCCACGAGAAACTGGCGCATCACGTCCCGCTCCATCGCCCCGATGGCCATGCGGGTGCCGATCTCGCGGGTGCGTTCGGTCACCGACACCAGCATGATGTTCATGATGCCGATGCCTCCCACGAGCAGGCTGACGGCGGCCACGGCCCCCAGCAGGGTGGTGAGGACCCGGGTGGTGGAGGTCATGGTGGAGACGATTTCCTGCATGTCGCGGACGAAAAAGTCGTCTTCGGCCTCCGGCGCGATGCGGCGGCGCTCGCGCATCAAACGCTCCATCCGGGTTTTGACGCGGTCGGTGGCAACGCCGTCCCGGGCCGAGACATAGATCACCTGGACATCGGTGTTACCGGCGATGCGCCGCTGGAAGGTGCGCAACGGAACCAGCACCAGGTCATCCTGGTCCGTACCGAAGCTGGTCTGCCCTTTGGCGGCGAGCACCCCGATGATCTTGAAGCTGATGCGGTCGAGGCGCACGGTTTCTCCGATGGGCTCCAGGCCGCCGAACAGGGCCTCGCGTACCGTTTCGCCGATGACGCACACCGCCTTGCCGCCGCGCAGTTCGCCGGGGTTGAAGATTCTGCCGGCCTCCAGGTCCCAGTCCCGCACCAGAACGAAACCGTCGGTGGTCCCGATAACGGTGGTGGATCGGTTTTCGTTGCCCTGAATCACCTGCATCGACCGGCTGGCGGTGGGCGCAACGGCTTCCAGGTTGGCGATTTCCCGGGCCAGGGCTTCGGCGTCAGCCACTTCGAAGGGCTCGGCGCTGACGCGGGCCCCGCCGGGGCCGTGAAACCCTTGCCCCGGCCGCAACTGGAGCATGTTGCTGCCCAGCTTGCCGATGTCTTCGGTGACCTTGGCGGTGGCGCCGCCGCCCAACGTCACCATGGTGATCACCGCCGCCACGCCGATGACGATGCCTAGTACGGTCAACCCCGAGCGCAGGGCGTTGCGTTGGATGGCCCTGAGGGCCAGCATGAATGTTTCCCACCACATCGAGGCGGCCTCACGCGGTGCGGATCGCTTCGATCGCGCCGTCTTTGAAGTGAATCTGGCGGCTGGCAAAGGCCGCCATGTCCGGTTCATGGGTCACCATGACGATGGTCAGCCCCTCCCGCTGGTTGAAGTCGGTCAGCAGTCGCATCACCTCGAGGCTACGTTCCGAATCCAGATTGCCGGTGGGCTCGTCGGCCAGCAGCACCTCGGGGGTGGTGACGATGGCCCGGGCGATGGCCACCCGCTGCTGCTGGCCGCCGGAAAGCTCTCCCGGGGTGTGGTGCTCCCATCCGGCAAGTCCCACCGCGGCCAGGGCTGTTGCGGCCTGACGGCGGCGCTGGCGCAAGGGCACCCCGCGATAGATCAGGGGCAATTCTACATTTTCCAAAGCAGAGGTCCGGTTGAGCAGGTTGAAGCCCTGAAACACGAACCCCAGGCAGTGGCGCCGCAGGATGGCGCGCTGGTCCCGGGAGAGGTCGCCCACCTCGATGCCGTTGAACCGGTAGCTGCCCCGGGTGGGGGTGTCCAGGCAGCCGATGATATTCATGCAGGTGGACTTGCCCGAGCCGCTGGGGCCCATCACCGCCACGAATTCGCCTTTGGCCACGGCGAGATCCACCCCCCGCAGGGCGTGCATGGCCGCCTGGCCGGTGCCGTAGATTTTGCTGACCCCCGTCAGTCGGATCAAGGGTTGCGGTTCACTGTCCCGGGCCGGGGCCGGATTCATCGGGTCTCCTCCAGGATGCTTACGATCACCTCGGTGCCCGGTGCCAGGTCGTTGGCGCGAACCTCGGTCCACAGGCCGTCGGTGTGGCCCAGGGTGACGGCCACGGGCACCGGTTGGCCGTTTTCCAGCCGCCAGACCTTGGGGCCGGTTTGGGAGGCCGCCTGGTTGACGGTACTCAGTTGGCGGCGCGGACCGGGCATCAGTCGCCCCATGAACCCGGACCGTGCGCCGGCGGCGGCCGGGGCCGGCGGAACGAAACGCAGGGCGGCGTTGGGCACCAGCAGCGCGTCCTTGACCTCCTGGACGGTGATCTCGGCGGTGGCCGTCATCCCGGGCCGCAGGGTCAAATCCTCGTTGGAAACCGTCAGGACGGTTTCGTAGGTCACCACTCCGCTGGTGGTTTCGGCGCCGTAGCGGACCTGGCGGATCACGGCGGGAAAGCTGCGCTCAGGATAGGCGTCAACGGTGAACACGGCGGACTGGCCCTCGTGCACCATCCCCACGTCGGCTTCGTCCACATCCACGTGCAGCTCCATCAGGGAGAGGTCTTCGGCCAGGGTGAAGAGCACCGGCGCCTGGAACGAGGCGGCCACCGTCTGTCCCGGATCCACGCTCCGGATGAGCACTACCCCATTGATGGGCGAGTAGATCACGCTTTTTTCGAGGTTGGTGCGATCGAAGTTGAGGGTGGCCACGGCCTCCGCGATGCGTGCCTGGGCCGAAGCCTCGGCGGCTGAGGCCCTGTCCAGGGTCGCCTTGGCGGTTTCGAGATCCTGGTCCGATGGGACCCGGTTGCCGGTACTGCGGCGCAGTTGCTGCATCCGTTCCAGGTTGGCCCGCGCCTCGACCGCCGTGGCCGCCGCTTCGCGCCGGCTGGCCTTGGCCGAGGCCAGCGCCGCCTCGCTCTTGGCCACCGCGGCCCTGAGCTTGGTATCATCCAGCCGGGCGAGTTCCTGTCCGATGCGGACCCGGTCGTTGAAATCCACCACCACGGTCTTGATGATACCGGACAACTCGCTGCTCACATCCACCTGGTTGGTCGGCTCCAGGGTGCCGGTGGCACTCACGGTGACGGTGAGATCGCCCCGGCGCACCTCCCGGGTCTCGAAGCGGGGCTTGTGGTTTTCAGAGCGGTGGCCCACCGCGTACCACAGCAGGACGGCGATTCCCGCCAACACCAGAACTCCCACCACCACGTAGCGTCGCCGTCGGCGGGCCGGCGCCGCGGTTTCCAGTTCGCGTTGAAGATCCATTCCGTCTCTTTCCGTTCGGTTCCCGTTGATGGCCGCTCTCCGGCGGGTTTTCGGCAGGTCGTCGCTTCTCCAGTCGCCTGAGGGAGGGTTCCGGTTACAGCGGCGGGAAATTGGCCGTTTTGGGGATGTAACCGAACAAATTCCATCAGCGACTATGACTACGACATCAGCCCCGTCCGGCGGTTGTTTCCGGAACAAGCGCCGTGGTATGATGCGCTCCGGATCGATTGGCCACCATAATTCATCGGACCGCCGGCCGCAAGCCGGCCACGGGGGCGGGAACCGCAAGGGCGGATGGCGGATGCAGGAGCGGACAGAAATGATGTCGACAAGGTCCTGGCGGGGGATGTCAATGCGTTCGCCGACCTGTTGAGGCGCCATCAAGACCATGTGACGGGCATCGTCCGCCGGCATGTGCCACCGGACCGGGTCGCGGAGACGGCCCAGGACGTTTTTGTCAGAGCCTACCGATCCTTGAGCAACTTTCGCGAAGGGGACCGGTTCCGACAGTGGCTTTCAGCCATCGCCGTGCGCACGTGCTACGATTTCTGGCGGCGCCGCTACCGGCGGCGGGAGGTGGCGGTCAGCCAACTTTCGGAAGCCCATCGCGCCTGGCTCGAAAGGGTTCACGCCACCGACGCGGATGAAACGTGGCAGACCCTGGGCAACCGGGCCGAAGCGAGGGAAGTGCTCGATTGGACCCTGGCGCAGCTTTCGGCAGAGGATCGGATGGTCATCGAACTGGTCCACCTGGAGGAGCGATCGGTTCAGGAGGCGGCCAAACTGCTGGGGTGGTCGGTGGCCAATGTGAAGGTCAGGGCCTTTCGCGCCCGGCGAAAGATGCATAGTCTAATTGAAAAGAGGTTGTCATGAAACCAAAAGAAGCGTTGATCGATCGATTGGATGGCGTTTTTCGGCAAGCCCATGCATCCAGGCCCGCCCCGCCGCTGGACAGTCGTTGGCCCGAAGCGGTGATGCAGATGATTCGGGGGATTCCGGTACCGGAGGGGTGGTGGTCTTTCAGCCTTCTCGTATGGCGCTTGGCGCCGGCCACCGGTGCCTTGGCGCTGGTGACACTGGTCGTGCTGTCGCAGCTTCTCCCGTTTCCGGACGTCGAGCTGTTTCGGCTTTGGGACAACGAGATCCAACTGCTGAGCCTGGCGGGCTTTTGACTTTCAGGCGAGGAAAGCCATGAATCGATGGAAGACCGTTGTCGGCGTGCTGTTGATTTTCATGCTGGGAGGGTTGATCGGCAGCCTCGCGACCGGCTGGGGTCTCAAGCACCGGCACCCCCTGTTTCGCAAGAATCCGGAAAACCGGGTGGCCTACATCATGAAGCGCCTCTCTGACCGGCTCGACCTGACCGATGACCAAAAACCCGAGGTGGAGGTCCTGGTGCGCCGCATCGATGAGCTGATGCGGGAGTATTTCCGGAAACAGCGGGCCGAGATGCATCGGCTGCTCGACCGGGAAACCGAGGCCATCAAACCGCTGTTGACACCGGTCCAGCAGGAAAAGTTCGATCGCTACCGCAAGGAATTGGAGGCCAAGCGCCGTGAACGGGACGGTGCCCCGGCGCCGGCGCGGGCGGTTCAGCCGGAGCAGGCGTCGGCGCCTGCCTCCAGTGAGCCCTAAAGAGGAACACGAGTGCGCAAGGATGCGGATAGCTCGTGAAAGGCGAGACGGAAGACGGTGTGACAATATTCACCTCAGACCAAGGAGAACGGAAAATGACCAAGAATCTGCTTAAAATTGTTTGGATCGGTTGTCTCTCGGCGAGTTTGTTGGCCTGCGCCACCGCGACGCCCGAACAGAAGGGGACCGGGGTGGGAGCCGGCGCCGGCGCGGCGGTGGGGGCCATCTTGGGGCAGGCCATCGGCCAGGATACCGAGTCCACGCTCATCGGCGCCGGCATCGGCGCGGCGGTGGGGGCCCTGGCCGGCAACCGCATCGCCGCCTACATGGACCGCCAGGAGCGCGACCTGCGGGCCGCCGTGGCCCAGAGCGATGCCGTCAACGTCCAGCGCATCCAGGAATCCGACACCCGCAACGCGCAGGCCAGGATCGACGTACTGACGGCGACCTTCAAGGCCGAGACGATGTTCGACTTCGATTCCGCGACGTTGAAGCCCGGCGCGTACGGCGAATTGGAGCGGGTGGCGGACGTCCTCAAAAGGTATCCGGACACGACCATCGTGGTGGAAGGGCACACCGACAGCCGGGGCAGCGAGGCTTACAACCAGACCCTTTCCGAGCGCCGGGCCGAGGCGGTGCGCACTGCCCTGGTGGGCATGGGGGTGGCCTCCGAGCGGATCCAGGCGATCGGCTACGGGGAATCTAGGCCGATCTCTAACAGCGACGCCATGAACCGGCGGGTGACGATCACCATCCGGCCCCAGCCGGAGGCGTTCGGTTGAAGACGCCGGTGGCCGGCGGGCCAAGGAGGGGTGCCATGTTGATTCGTCTGAACCATCAACGGGTTAGCCGCCTTATCTGTTTGGCGATGGTCGTCCTGACGACCATCCTGTTTTCCTTTCCGGCGGCTGCCTTCGGAGGTAGACATTCGCCAGGTCGCCATGGGCCGCATATCATCCACGGCGGCCATTACCCGGCGCATGCGGCTTACCGGTATCGCCACGCTTACCGCCATGCACCGTATTACAGATACCACCGGGATTACAGATATCACCGGGCCGGTTATTATTGCCTGGGGCTCCTAACTGGGATCATTGGATCGTCTCTCTACTATAGCAACGCCTATCCCCGGCCGGTTGCCGTCGATTACATGGTGGTCGACCCGCCGCGGGAAGTTGTGGTGCGAGAGGTGTTGGTGACGACCAAGGACAGCGGTGGCCGGGTCGTGGTCACCGCGCCGCGGCTCAATGTGCGCAGCGGTCCCGGAAGGGGGTATGCGGTGATTGGCGTCATCGACCAGGGGGCCTCGCTCGACGTGGCCGGAAACGCTCCGGGCTGGCTCTACGTAGACCTTGGCGATGGGCGGCACGGGTGGGTCCAGCAGACTTACACGGCCGCGCTCCCGGCTTCGGCCAACGGGTGACGATTCCAATCAAAAAGCCATAAGCCAGGGGCTAAATCGTGAACACCGCTCCCTTGTCGGCCGAGGTGACGAACTGGAGGTAGCGCGCCAGCCAGCCGCGTTCCACCTTGGGCTGGAAGGGGGGCAATTTTTCCAGGCGGGCCGCCAGGGTTTCGGGGGCGAGCTGAACATCGATGGTGCGCTGGGTGGCGTCGATGTGGATCGGATCCCCGTTGTGCACTGCCGCCAATGGGCCGCCGGCGGCTGCTTCGGGGGACACATGCCCCACGCACAGGCCCCGGGTGCCGCCGGAAAAGCGGCCGTCGGTGACCAATGCCGCCCGAATCCCGGCGCCCTGGAGGGCCGCGGTGGGCGAGAGCATCTCCTGCATCCCCGGACCGCCCCGGGGCCCCTCGTAGCGGATCACCACCACGTCCCCGTCCTTGATGTCGCCTTCCAGAATGCCTTTGAGCGCCGTTTCCTGGGAATCGTAGATCCGGGCCGGGCCGGTGAAATCCATCATGTCTGCGGCCACCCCGGCGGTCTTGACCACCGCGCCGTTCGGTGCGAGGTTCCCGAAGAGCACCGCCAATCCCCCTTGGCGGCTGAAGGCCTCGAACACGGGGTGGATCACGTCGCCGTCCGGTTCCGCCGCGCCCTCCACCACATCGCTCAGGCGGCCGTAGATCGTCGGGACGTCCACGTCGAGGGGGCTTTTGGCGTTTCGGTCGATCTCTCTCAGCAGGGCCGGCAGGCCGCCCACGCGGTGCAGGTCCTCGATGTGAATGTCGGGTCGGGACGGGGAAATCTTGCAGATGCACGGGGTCCGGTCCGAGATGCTGTTGATGCGGGCCAGATCGTAGTCGATTCCCGCGCTGGCTGCCAAGGCCAGGGTGTGCAGCACCGTGTTGGTGCTGCCGCCCATGGCCATGTCGGCCGCGAAGGCGTTGTCGACGGCCTGGCGGGTGACGATGTCCAGGGGCCGGATGTTCTGCCTAAAGCAGCGCTTGAGCATCCGGGCCGTGTCCCGGACGATCCGCAGGCGGCGGGGATTGAGCTTGGTGCGGGTGCGGGCGCGGTCCGCCCAGACTTCCGCCGTGATGGTGCCGTTTCCCGGAAGAGCCAGCCCGAGCACCTCACCGAGGCAGTTCATCGAATTGGCGGTGAACATGCCGGCGCACGATCCGCACCCCGGGCAGGAAGTTTCCGCCAGATGGCGCAGGGTGCCGGTGTTCATCTTGCCGGCGGCATGGGCCCCCACTCCCTCGAAGACCGTGATCAGGTCGCCGCCGGAGGCCGAAGCGAGCATGGGGCCGCCGGAAACGTACACCACCGGCAGGTTGACGCGCACCATGGCGTTGTACATGGCCGGCACGATCTTGTCGCAGTTGCCGATGGCCATCCAGGCGTCGCAGGGATGGGCCGCGAGGATCGTCTCGATCTGGTCGCAGATCAGCTCCCGACTGGGCAGGGAGTACTTCATGCCGAAATGGCCCATGGCGATGCCGTCGCAGACCGCCGCGCCGATGTTGGCGTACCAGACGTTGAACCCCTGGCGGCGCAGCTCCCGGCATGCGATGTCGCCCAGCACGTTCAGATGGGCGTGGCCCGGGATCTGGGTGGTGTAGCTGTTGATCACCGTGACGAACGGTTTCTTCAGGTCGCTCAGGCGGCTGATGACCCCGGCGGCCTTCATCAGGGAGGCGCCGGGGAGCATCGGGGCGCCCTCGGCGACGATGCGGCTCCCTTTCCGGCGCAGGGCCTCGATGCCCGTGTTGACGGCAACTGGGTGTTTTTTCGCTCTGGATCCCATCGGGCTTCTCCTCGGCTGGGCCACGGCTCCCCGCAAATGGGGCGATCGGTGGCAAAGGTTGGCAAAGAAGGTGTTTTTTTCGATCAAACAGGAACTTAGGGCAAATCCCACCCCGCTGTCAATTGTCGGTTGACAGGTTTGTGTATCCGACGCTGCCGCCGATTCCCGGGAAACGGTTGCGAGCAGCCCCCCGGATGGGGCCCTTACCAGGCATAGATGCGGGCGATGGCCCGGTTCAACAGCAGGCGCAGGTTGGCGGCTTCCAGCTCGCCGACCGGGCATTTGGCCTTTTTTTCCCCGCGGCTGATGGTCATGAAGAAGCCGTACTGCTCGCCCTTGTTGAGGAAAAGCACGCTCTTGGGGCTCTGGCCGTCGGGTGGGTCGCCGTGGGCCTTGTTGGGATCGTGTACGATCTTGCAGGGTTGGCCCCGCAGACCGTCGAGCATCTGCTGGATGTCCACCTCGGAGAGCTTCATCGAGATCTTGTTGGCCCAGTCGTAGACCATGTTGCCGTTGCTGTCGGTCTTGCCGGCGGCATTGGCCATTTCCACCATCACGTACCCTTTTTTCATCACCCGGGTTTCACCGGATTGGGTCTTGAAACTGTCGCCGCCGAAGAAGGCCGGCTGGAGGGTGAACTGGAGGGCTCCGGTTCGGGTGTGAATTTTGAATGCAGGCAGTTGAACCCTCGGTTGCTGGCTCATGATGCTGTCCTCCGCAATACCGGTTGATGCAGACCGCGCATCCTCAATTTGGATCGTTTCGCAAAAAATTTAAATTGTTTGCCTCTGTGCCCGCCGTGTCCGCGGCGGGGACATCCGATTTTGTGGATTGGTCAATTTTGGCTTTTGATCATCCCTTCGTGGTGGATGGATTCCGCCATTTCGACGACATGGCAGACCGTGCAGTGGCCTTCGGCCCCGATGGGGCGGCGACTGCCCTGGTACTGCAACGGTTGGATGTTGTCGCGGTCCGGCCCGTACCAGCGGTTGTAGGCCGGATAGACCGCGTGGGGGGCGCCGTGGCAGGCGGCGCACTGCACGCTGCCGGTATCGTCGGTGCGCATGCGGTACAATTCGTCCAATCCCGCGGTCCACCGGTTGAAGGCCGAAACCTCGTTCGGGTCCGGCCGGATGAAGGCTTCGGTGTGGCAGGCGATGCAGTCGGGTTCCTGCCCCCAGGGCTTGCGGCCGACGACCTGACTCCGGTCCGGCACGGCCCGGGGCGCCAGATGGGCGATCAGGCGAGCGGCCCCGGCCTTGCCGGCTGCTTCCTCCGCCTTCAACAGGCTCAGGGCATGGTCTTCCAGGGTGCCGTGGCAGTGGGTGCAGTCCAGACTTCCGGCGTGGGCGCCGCGCAGGCAGGTGGTGGGACCGGCCGGATCGGAGGGATGGCACATGGCGCAGGCGTCCGCGCCACGGCCGGTGAGATAGTTGGCATGCCAGCCATGGATAGCGGCCGGGAAATTGATCAGTTCGGCCTGCCCGGCGCTGCCCGGGACCGGATCCTCGTGGCAGCTCTGGCAGAGCCGCGGTTTTCCCGCCTCGGCCGCCGCCAGCAGGTCGGTGCCGCTGTGCTTGTCATGGGCCTTGAGAATGCGCCGGCCCGTCTCCTCGGTGAAACCGGCCTTGCCTTCCACCCGCCATCCGCCGCCGTGGCACTTGGTGCAGCCCATCTCGCTGCTGGTGGGCGCCACTACCCGGGTTCGGGCCAGCATCCGCCCGCTTTCCCGGTCCCGGGCCTCGACGGTGCAGATCGGGTACGGGTTGTAGCGGCCGTCCTGGTAGGGGACCAGCGGGATCAACGTGGCGGCGAACATCCGTTTTTCATCGTCCACCTTCATTTTCCCGGACACCCGATTGCCCGAGAGACCCACGCCTTCGGGCAGATCCTTGTCGAGGCCGAAGTTGGAGCGGGCGTGTTTCCAGAATTCCACCTCACGCTCGGGATGTTCGAAGCCCGGTTCGACCTGGTAGACGAGGGTGACGTCCTCGGTGACCACCTCGGGGGTTTCGCCGCGGCGGATGAGCTGGGCGTACAGGTCGTTGGCCGGGGGCAGGATCACCCACCACGGGTCGCTGTCGCTCAGGCAGTGCATGCCGAGGTTGTTCCAGGCAAGCAGCACGTATTCGTCGTTTTGCGCGTCGAAGGGCGGGATTTCGATGGCCGGGGTCTGCGGCTCGGGGGCGGGTCGTGTCTCGGGCGTCCGGCCGTGAACGGTTTGGAGGAGGTAGGCCGCCAGGGCGCGGCGCTCGCTGGCGTCGCCGAAAAAAGGGGGCATGTAGGCCGCCACGCGCCCCTGCCCCACGAGCTGGGATTCGAGGCCGGCTTCGGTGAACTCGGCCGTCAGGGGAACGATGTCGTTCATCGGCCCCCCGACGGCGTGGCAGGCGCTGCACTGGAGCCGGAACAGGTCGCCGCCGGCCGCCGTGGGATCGGCGTTATTCACCGTTTTGATGCGGGCCCAGCGCGCCGTTTGAAGGAAGCTTTTCTCCTTCCATTGGGCCGCTTCGGTGCCGGTGACGGCGTTGGCGTACATGAAGCCGTGGATCACCCAGGGACGCCGGCCGGCTTCACGGACGAATTCGAAGCTGCCCGTGTGGGCGAATCCGATGGCGGCCACCGCCACGGCGAGCAGTTGGTGGGCCGGGCGCGGCAGTTTGACCACCGCCAGCAGGCCGCCGGCCAGGAGCATCGGCGTGAGCCAGACGAAGCGCCGCAGCCAGGGGGCCACTTCCCGGGCCCGCTGGAGAATCATCGTCTCCTGGGCCTCGGGCAGGGCCCGCACGTACCAGATTCCCGCTAGAATCATCACCACAAAGGGGGCCAGCACCCAGGCGGCGCTGTAGCGCACCACCCGCTGGCGCAGTGCCGCTTCGCGCTGCCAGGCGCCGGTGAGCATGCCGAACATTCCGGCGATCATCGCCGCCAGGGCCGTGCGGAAAACCAGCGACGGCCAGAAGCTCTCGTTGAAGAAACCGGACCAGAAATTGCCGTTTTGGAGCCAGCCGCCCGGGGTGAGCATGAACCCGACGATGCCGTTGATCAGAAACAGCGACAGCCAGGCGAAGACGAAGTAGAACCAGCCGATGATCTCATGATCCCGGGGGGCCATGGTGTCGAACTTGTAACAGTAGATGAGCAGGGCCACGATTTCGCCCAGAAAGCAGACCCACTCGGTGGCCCAGCCGAAGATGAAGGTGTGGATCAGGGTGCTGGTGGCCGCCGGGTTGAGCAAGGCGATGGTCCACCAGATGCCCACCCCCGAGATGCCGCCGAAGACCATGGTCAGCAGGAGGAAAAACCGGGCATGCCCCTTGAGGAAGGCGCGCAGGTCGGCATCGCCTGTGCGCCGGGCCCGCCACTCCACCATCACCAGCCACAGGCCGCCGCCCACCGCGAAATGGCTCACGAACACGTGGGTGACCGCCACCAGGGCGATCCAGAAGCCGCCCGCCGTCGTCGCCAGGTCCCAGACCGGGTAGTTCATGTCAGCCCTCCGTGACGGGCCGGAAAGCCAGTTTGATCATGTAGACCACGCAGGCGATGCCCACGGCGAATACGGCCAGAAAGAGGATCAGGGGAGACGCCTGGGGCACGACGGCCAATTCGCGGGGGTGAAAGACCCCGTCCAGGTAGCCGAAACGCACGACCTCGCGCATCACGGCCATGATGGCCACGGTCACCACCAGCCAGGCGGCGGCGGGCCGGACCTTTTTTTGGAACCCGAGGACCACGGCCCGGACCGCGGCGGCGATGCCCGCCACCAGCAGCGCCGAGGCCAGGGGGCTGCCGCCCATGAAACGGCGCATCACGTCGTCGCGCAGGGCCATGAGCCACCAGAGGCCGATGGCCATCTGGAACAGGCTGCCGTGGGTGAAAAAACGCAGGGCCCAATCCCTGGCTTCCAGGGCTCCAGCGATGCCCTTGCGGGCGCGGCCGTCCTGGACCAGGGCGGCGAAGAGCCCGCCCACGGCCACGGCCCCCACCATCATGTGCAGCCAGCGCGGCCAGAGGGTTGGTTCGCCCAGGTTGAGCCAAGCCCCGGAAGGATCCTGGAACCCGGCCGTCCAGCGTTCCGGCGTCAGGGCCAAGGTGTTGTTGTTGGCGAACATGAAGCTCACGTAGAGCAGCAGCCCCACCGCCAGCAGAGACCACAGGGGGCGCAGGGGCGTCTCGTAGCGGTAATACACGGCGTAAGCGGCGTAGTAGCCGACGATGAGCACCGGAATGATCGCCAGCCACCAGCACGCCATCAGGATGCTGCTCGTGTAGAACAGGTGCCCGTAGAGGACCTGGAGGAAGAGCAGCGGCGCCACGCCGGCGTTGACCGCCAGGGCCACGAGGGTGGGCACCCGTTCGGCCATGTCGCGGGCCGCCGGAGTGGCGGGCCCCCCGGTCCGCCCGCCCCCCAGGAACGTGACCACCGCGCCGCCGAACATGGCGTTCATCAAGAGGATGTGAGCGGTGAAGGTGACGGTCAGCAGAACCTGGAACCAGCCCCAGCCGACCTGCAAGGCGTCCGGGCGAGGAATAAGATCCGGTGGCATGGGGAGAATCCTATCGTTCAAAGGGAAGTGATTTCCGGGGCCGCGGACCCGAAGGGGGGAAGTGTGCCCGCAGCCGCGGAGGCAGTCGAAGCGGAAAGTTTTCAGTTACCATTGCCAACTTTAGTTGTCAATCAAGCG
Source organism: Desulfobacteraceae bacterium UBA2174 (assembly GCA_002327445.1). Lineage (GTDB taxonomy): Bacteria > Desulfobacterota > Desulfobacteria > Desulfobacterales > UBA2174 > UBA2174. The sequence continues at coordinate 39,649 of DCWA01000002.1, forward strand.
AGGGTCGCGAAAGAATCCGCCAGAGGCGTTCGAATCCGTCCGGATCCGGCGGGTTCAGCTCCATCGGGGCCGGGAAGAAGCGATTGGAGGGGACAAAGCGGCTCATCATGCCGATGAAATGGGTGTAGTCCCGGAAATCCGAGCGCGGGTAGAGCGAGAGGCGCTGGAGCCCGTCGCGGCGGGAAAACTGGAACATCACATAGTTCTCCGGCTCCTCGATGAAGCCGCGGTAGCCGGTGCGGTACTTTTGCAGGCAGACGATCCACACGGCGGTTTCCGGTCAGTTCGGGGAGGCGCCGGCCCGCAGGCGGCCCCGGGAAAGGGAGAGGAAGATGCCCAGCACGCAGAGGACCGAGAAGATCCAGAAAGCGATGCGGGCGCTTTCGACGAACAGGGCCGGCGCCGCCGACGTGGCCACGCGGCCCATCCGGCTGGCGATGATCAGGGTGGCGATGCCCATGGAGAGCATCTGCCCCAGCAGGCGCATCGTCCCCACGGCCCCGGCGGCAATGCCGTAGTAGCGCCGTTCCACACCCCCCATGATCGCGTTCATGTTGGGTGAAGAGAAAAGGGCGAAGCCCAGACCGAGCAGCACGAGACAGCCGACGATGAAAGCCAGGGAACTGGCGGCGTCGAGGACGGTGAGCAACAGAATCCCCGCGGCGGTCAAGCCCATTCCCAGCGAGGCGATGTAACCCGGTTCGATGCGGTCCGACAACCGGCCGGCCAGGGGGGAGAACAGCGCCATCATCACCGGCTGGCTCATCATCACCATCCCGGCGCTTCGGGCGTCGAGCCCCTTCACCTGCTGGAGGTAGATGCTCATGAGGAAGGTCACGGCGAAGGTGGCGGCGTAGTGGACCAGCGCCGCCAGACAGGAGAAGGAAAAGACCCGGCTGCGGGCAAACAGCCGGACTTCGAACACCGGGCTGGCGGTTCTGAGCTGCCAGACCGCGAACAGGACCAGGCAGCCGAGTCCCCCGAGGATCAAGCCGGCGCCGGCCAGCGACGGGGGGCGAGACAAACCGAGCATCACGGCCGACAGGGCGGCGGCATAGATGAGGGCGCCGGGCCAGTCGAAGGGTTCGCCCCGGGCTTCGGCCCATTCCCCGCGCAACCAGCCGAGGGTGAGCCCCACGGCCGCCAGGCCCAGGGGCCCCACCGCCCAGAAGATCGTCCGCCATCCGAGCCAGTCGGTGAGCAGCCCGCCGGCGAACGGGCCGCAGGACAGCCCCACGTAGACGGCGGCCACGTTGACGCCCAGCACCGTGCCGCGTTTTTCCGGCGGATAGACCGCGGTGACGATGGCGATGCCGGTGGCGAAGAGCATGGCGCTGCCCACGCCCTGGACGATACGTGCGGCAATGAGCTGGGCGGCGCTGCCCGACAGGGCGCAGAGCGCCGAGGAAACGGTGAAGGTGAGATTGCCGCAAATGAAGACCCGCCGACGGCCATAGATGTCCGCCGCCCGTCCGGCCGGCACCAGGGCCACGGCGGCGGCGAGCAGGTAGGCGTTGGCCACCCAGCTCAGCACCACGGCGTCGATGCCGAAACCGGCTTCGATGGCCGGCATGGCGATGTGTACCGCCGAGCCCATGAAGGGTGTCAGAAAGGCGCTCAGCGCGGCAATGGCCAGCGCGGCGCGGCGAATGGCGCGTGGATTCATGACGCCGGCAGTGTAACCGCCAACCGGCGGGAAAATCCAGGCCGGAATTCAAAATGGCTCCTCGTTGACCCCGGCCGGCGGATCTGGTAGCCTATCCTACTTCGCTTGGCCGCGGGCCGGGCCCGGGTGCTGGAAGGAGCGTATGAAAACAATCTGTGTTATCGACGGCCAGGGTGGCGGCATCGGCAGCGCCCTGATCCGGCAGATCAAGGCCCGCTACGGGGAGTCCATCGAGATCCTGGCCCTGGGCACCAACGCCATCGCCACGGCGCAGATGCTCAAGTCAAAGGCCAATCGGGGGGCTTCGGGGGAAAACGCCATCGTGCAGACCGTGCAACGGGTCGATTTGATCCTCGGCCCCATCGGTATTATCATGGCCCACAGTATGATGGGCGAAGTGACGGCCCGCATGGCCGAGGCGGTGGCCAGCAGCGCATGCCCCAAGATCCTGTTGCCCCTTTCCCAGGAGCGGGTCGCCATCGCTGGCGCCCCGGCCATCCCTCTGCCCCGGTTGATCGAACAACTCATTGAAGAACACCTGGCGCCGTTTCTGGAAGAGGGTGTGTGAGGAACGCCGAAATGTGCGAAGCCAATGCCTACCTGATCGAAAAGGATGAACCCCGGCTGGTGATGGAAGCCGTGGACAAGGTGGAGCCGCTGGAGGACGGGCTGCGCCTGGAAAACATCTTTGGTGAGCAGAAATTCTTCAAGGCCCGCATCCATTCCCTGAGCCTGGTGGACCACAAGGTCTTTCTGACGGCCGAATAGAAGTCGATGGGCCCAACCGCTCCAGTCTTGATCAACCTTCCGCGACGCCGTATCGGCCAAGGATGAAACTGGTCATCGCCAAGACGGCCGGTTTCTGCATGGGGGTCCGCCGGGCCGTGGAGATGGTGCTGTCCGCGCCCGGCCATTGCCAGGGGCCCATATACACGTACGGGCCGCTCATCCACAACCCTCAAGTCCTCGAAATGTTGGCCAAAAAGGGAATCCACGTCCTCGATGAAATCCCGGACCGGGGAACGGGGACGGTCCTGATTCGCGCCCACGGCGTGCCCCCTGAAACCCGGCAAGAGCTCGAAGCGGTCGGATTCACCGTCATCGATGCCACCTGCCCGCGGGTGATCAAGGTGCAATCCATCATCCGCAAGCACGCCAGCCAGGGGTACACCGTCATCATCGTCGGTGATCGGGACCACCCCGAGGTCACCGGGCTCCTGGGTCATGCCGGCGCTTCCGGGCGGGTGGTGAGCCGAATGGCAGACCTGGAATCCCTGCCCGTCTTCGAACGGGCCATCATCGTGGCCCAGACTACCCAGAACAAGCATTTTTTCGAGGCGGTACAGCGGTGGGCGGCCGAACATCACCCCCACTACAAGGTCTTCGACACGATCTGCGACTCCACGGCCCGGCGGCAGGCGGAGGTGAGCCGTCTGGCCCGGGAGGCCGACGCCGTGGTGGTGGTGGGGGGCCGCAGCAGCGGCAACACCCGGCGCCTGGCGGAAATCGCCGGCGCCAGCGGCAAACCCACCGTTCACGTGGAAACCGAGGCGGAACTGGACGCCGAGGCGCTGTCCGGGGTGCGCTGCGTGGCCGTGACCGCCGGCGCTTCCACCCCCAACTGGATCATCAAACGGGTTTGCCGGCGCCTGGAGACCCTGCCCGTCGAGCGGGGCGGCGCCTGGAGCCAATTTTGCTACCAGTTCCAGCAGACCCTGCTGCGCACCAACACTTACGTGGCCGTGGGCGCCGGGGGCCTCTGCTACGCCTGCATCCAGTTGCTGGGCTACGACCGGGTGCTTCCGCTGGTCCTGTTGGCCGCCCTCTACGTCCAGTCCATGCACGTGCTCAACAACCTCACCGGCCAGAAGGAAGACCGGTACAACGATCCCGGGCGAGCCCACTTTTACCAGTCTTATCGATTCGCCCTGGCGATGCTGGCGCTGGCCTCCGGCGGGCTGGGCCTGCTGATGGCGTTCCGGGCCGGCACCAAGCCGTTTGTCGTTCTGGTCGTCATGAGCCTGCTGGGACTGTCCTACAACCTGAACCTGATTCCGGCGGGTTCGGGGTGGCGGATCCGGCGCATTCGGGACGTGCCGGGCTCCAAGACGGTGCTCATCGCCCTCGCCTGGGCCACGGTGGCGGCGTTTCTCCCGGCCCTGGCGGAAATCGGGCGCATCGATGCCGCGGCACTGCTCGTGTTTGCCGTCTGCGCGCTGCTCGTCTTTGCGCGCACGGCCTTTTTCGACATCCTCGATGTCCAGGGAGACCGGATCGTGGGCAAGGAGACCCTGCCGGTAATGATGGGGGAAGCGGCGACCCTGCGGCTGCTCCAGGCGGCCCTGGTTCTATCCGCCGGGGGGCTGGCCCTGGGCGCCCTGTCGGGGCTGACCAGCCCTCTGGCGCTGCTGCTGGTGGCCAGTCCCTTGTTTCTGTACCTGGTGTTTGCCGCCCACACCCGCGGCCGGATCCACCCCGGGGTAAGGCTGGAGTTTCTCATCGAAAGCCATTTCGTGATGACCGGAGCGCTGGCGTTTTTCTGGTCCCTGATGAAATAGGCATTATTGTTTGTCGAGGGGAAATGAACCCCGGGCAGGCGCGGACGAAAACCAGGGGGTTGGCGGTTCCAGTGCCATCCGCCGCCCCTTCCGGCCGTGACTGCCGGCACTTGTCGGCGGTGAATTTTTCCGCTACGGCCATTGCGGCTGTGGCGGGAAGCGTTTTTTAATTTATATCGGAGAGTTGCAATGGCTGACGCCAAACGGATTTTCATTGTCGGCGGCGTGGCCGGCGGCGCATCTTGCGCCGCCCGGGCCCGGCGCCTGGACGAACACGCCCAGATCGTTCTCTGCGAGCGCGGTCCCTACGTTTCCTTTGCCAACTGCGGTCTGCCCTATTACGTGGGCCGGGTCATCGTTCGCGAGGACGATCTGCTGGTGGCGACGCCGGAACTGTTTCGCGAGCGTTTCAATATCGATGTGCGTACCGAATGCAACGTGGAGGCGGTGGACCCCGCCCAGCGCCTGCTCAGGGTGCGCCACCTGGCCACCGACCGGGTTGAAAACTGGGCGTACGACGCCCTGGTGCTGGCCCCGGGGTCGGCCCCCATCCGTCCCCGGCTGCCCGGAATCGACCTCGACGGCATCTTCACCCTTTGGACCATCCCCGACACCCGGCGGATTCTGGACTGGATCCGCGCCCGGAAGGTCAAGCGGGCCGTGGTGGTGGGCGGCGGGTTCATCGGATTGGAGATGACGGAAAACCTCCACCGCCTCGGCATCGAGGTGACCATCGTGGAGATGCAACATCAGATCATGCCAGCCCTGGACGTGGAGATGGCGGCCTTCGCCCATCAGCATCTAGTGGAGGCGGGGGTGGAAGTGGAGCTGGGGTGCGGCGTGGCCGGTTTTGCCCAAGGACCGGACCGGAGCCTCGATGTGGCCCTGGCCGACGGCCGTCACCTGGGGACCGATCTGGTGATCATGGCCGCCGGCGTGCGGCCGCGTACCCGGCTGGCGGCCGAGGCGGGGCTGGCCATCGGCGAGCGGGGCGGCATCCTGGTGGACGAGTGGATGCAGACCAGCGACCCGCACATCTGGGCGGTGGGCGACGCCGTGCAGGTGGTTGACCACGTCACTGGCCTGCCGGCCATGGTTCCCCTGGCCGGGCCAGCCAACCGGCAAGGGCGGATCGCCGCCAACGTCATCTGCGGTAAAAAAGAGAAATACCCGTCATTTCGTGGGGTTCAGGCCACTTCCATCTGCGGCGTGATGGGACTGGCGGTGGCGGCCACCGGGGTAACGGAGAAAACCCTGCGCCGATTGGACCCCGAGGGGAAGCGCTGGCCCTACGCCAAGATCTACGTCCACCCGGACCACCATGCCGGCTATTACCCCGACGCCCAGACCCTCACGGTGAAATTGATCTTCGACCGCACCGACGGCCGCATCCTCGGGGCCCAGGCAGTGGGCAAGGAAGGGGCCGACAAGCGCATCGACGTCATCGCCACCCACCTGCAGCACGGGGGCACGGTCTACGATCTGGAGGACTCCGAACTCTGCTATGCCCCGCAGTACGGGTCAGCCAAGGACCCGGTGAACCTCGCCGGGATGGTGGCGGCCAACTTCCTGCACGGTGATGTCCCCACCGTCTACTGGGAGGACCTGCCGGGGACCGATGCGCTCATCCTGGACGTGCGCACCCCCGAGGAATACGCTTCGGGACACGTGCCGGGGGCGGTGAACATCCCCATCGACGAGCTGCGCCCCCGTCTGGGCGAGCTGCCCAAGGACCGGGAGATCTGGTCCTACTGCTACGTGGGCCAGCGCTCCTACATCGGCGTGCGCATGATGGTGCAGCACGGTTTCAGCGCCAAGAATCTCACCGGCGGCTTCCGGATGTACACCATGATCGATTGACAGCATCCGGCGCCAGAGGTGGGTCTCGCCGGCCAGCGTTCCATCCACGTCTTGGCACAACTTCATTACGATGGATTTTTCTGTTTGCGGTTTTATCCCGCCTGTGTTCTTGACTGCAGATCCCTCGTCGTTCCTCCTCGGGATGACACGGGAGGCGGGGCGGGGGGATTCGGGATGATGCCTGTTCTGAGT
>DCWA01000028.1 GCA_002327445.1 Desulfobacteraceae bacterium UBA2174
GGTTCGCCGGGGAAGTCGAGAAAAAAGAAGCCGAGGTCACGGCCGACATTCCCCGGGGCAATGGGGAAATGCTGCTCATGGTCGAGGATGAGGCGGCGATTCTGAAGTTGGGGCGGGCGATGCTCGAGAGCCTGGGCTACCGGGTGCTGACGGCCTCCGGCGCCGCCGAGGCCATTGCCTTGGCCGGGACCCATGCCGGCCGGATTCAACTGCTGGTCACCGACGTGGTGATGCCGGAAATGGACGGCTGGAACCTGGCGGCGCGCCTGCAAGCCATGGATCCCAACCTCAGGGTCCTGTTCATCTCCGGCTACATGGGGGACAGGACCGAAGCCCAGCAGGTGTTGGAGAATGGAGGCGATTTTATCCGCAAGCCATTCTCGATGCCCTTGCTGGCCACCAAGATCAGCGAAGTCCTGGCGAAGAAAACGATCTTCAAAATTGGTATTGTTTCAGACGCCGGTAAAGCGTGGCCTCGCTGATCCCCAGGATGCGGGCGGCCTTTCTCCGGTTTCCGCCGGTTTGCCGGAGCGCCCCGACGATGGCTTCGCGTTCGAAATCCGCCAACTTGGCCCCTCCGGGCAGGGAAACCGGGGCGTTACCGCCGGAAGAATCTGAAAGCATGGGAAGATCGGACGCCAGAATGGCCGGCCCCCGGGCCAGGGCCATGGCGCTTCGGATCGCATTTTCCAGTTCCCGGACGTTTCCCGGCCAGGTGTAGCCAAGCAGTACCCGTTTGGCGTCTTCCGAGAACGTCTTGGGAGCCATCCCCTCCTGGGCCAGAGATTCGGCGAAATGACGGGCGAGCAGGAGAATGTCCTCGCCGCGCTCCCTCAAAGGGGGCACGTGAAAGGTGACGGCGCTCAGGCGGTAGTAAAGGTCCTGGCGAAACCGCCCCCGGGCGAGTTCCTCGATCAGGTTCCGATTGGTGGCCGCCACCAGGCGCACGTCCACGGGGACCATCGCGGTGGCGCCCACCGGCCGGACCATGCGCTCCTGGATGGACCGCAGGAACTTGGCTTGCATGCCCAGGGGGAGTTCTCCGATTTCGTCCAGGAACAAGGTCCCCTTGTGCGCCGACCGGATCAACCCGAGGGTGGCCTGGTCCGCACCGGTAAAGGCGCCCTTGGCATGACCGAAGAGCTCGCTCTCGATGACCGACTCGCTGATCGCCGCGCAATCGACCGGAATGAAGACCTCGGCTTGCCGGCTGCTGTGGTGGTGTATCGCCCGGGCGACCAGTTCCTTGCCGGTGCCGCTTTCTCCCTGGATCAAAACCGAGGTGCTGGTGGGGCTGACCCGGGCCACCAGATCCTTCAGCATCAGGATCGGGGGCGATTCTCCGACCAGCGGGTCGAAAGAAAACCGCCCTTCCAGTTCCTGGCGCAGGGACTGGTTTTCCCGGTCGAGAAGCCACATCCGGTAGGCCTGGTCGATTTTTTTCTTCAGCATGTCCGGGCAGGTGGATTTCTCGAAAAAATCCAGGGCCCCGTTCTGAATGGCGGCGACCGCTTCCCGCACTCCCCCGTGGCCGGTGAGCATGATGATCTTCAAGTCCGGAAGCATGGCCTGGGCTTCCTTCAACACGGCCAGGCCGTCCTTGCCCGGCATTTTCAAATCCAACAACACCATGTCCACCCGCAGGCGGGATAGGCATTCGAGAGCCTCCTGGCCCCCTCCAGCCGAAAGAATCCGGTATGGCATGGGCCTGAAATAACGCTTCAGGCTGCTGCGCACCTCGGCATCATCGTCAACGATCAGCAGGGTAAACAGTGCGTTCGACGGTTCGCCATCCATGATTTGTTCCGCTTCTGCGAGGCATGGGCCGCCCGCGGGTCGCCTCCGCCCTCAATAGACCGCCTGGCTGCTCTGGGCGTCGAAGATGTGCAGCCGGTTCAGATTCATGCCCATCGACAGACGCAAATCGGCCTGGACCATGCGGCTGCCTTCGCTGCGGGCGATCAGCTTGATCCCGTCGAAATCCATGTGCAGGTGGGTTTCGCCTCCCAGCGGCTCCACCACTTCCACCAGCCCTTCCACCACCCAATCCTTGGGCAGGTTCAAGCCACCGTCGGCCGGAACGAGGTCCTCGGTGCGAAGCCCGGCGATCACCGCCATCCCTTCCTGGATTCGCGCCTGGGGCCGGGGGGGAATGGGGATCTGGAAACCCGCGGCGAAACGCAGCCACAAACCGCCGTCCCGGGCCACCACCTCGGCCGGCACCAGGTTCATGGGCGGGCTGCCGATGAATCCGGCCACGAAGGTGTTGGTGGGCTTTTCGAAAACCTCCAGTGGGGTCCCGACCTGCTCGATGCGTCCGTCCCGCAGCACCACAATCCGGTCGGCCAGGGTCATGGCTTCGACCTGGTCGTGGGTCACATAGATGATGGTGGTGTTGACTTTCCGGTGCAGGCGCTTGATCTCGGTGCGCATCTGGGTGCGCAGCTTGGCATCGAGGTTGGACAGCGGCTCGTCGAAAAGAAACACCGAGGGATGGCGCACGATGGCCCGGCCCATGGCCACGCGCTGGCGCTGCCCGCCGGACAGTTCATGGGGCTTGCGCTTCAGCAAATCCTCGAGGCCGAGGATACGCGCCGCCTCCACCACGCGCCGCTCGATCTCGGCCTTGGGCGTACGCTGGATCTGGAGGCCGAAGCTCATGTTCTTGTAAACGTTCATGTGGGGATAAAGGGCGTAGTTCTGGAACACCATGGCGCAGCCGCGATCCTTGGGGGCCAGGTCGTTGACCACCCGGTCGCCGATGCGAATCGTGCCCTGGCTGATCTCTTCCAGGCCGGCCACCATCCGCAGCAAGGTCGACTTGCCGCAGCCCGATGGGCCCACCAGCACAACAAACTCCAGGTCCCGGATGTCGAGGTCGACCCCATGCACCACCTCGACCTTGCCGAACCGTTTGTACACATTTTCCAACACCACACCGGCCATGCAAATCTCCTTGACCACGCCGAAACCGGTTTGCCCGCAGTGCTTTTTGCCTTACTTCAATCGGCCCTTCCTTTCAAGGCCGAAGCGAGGGAAGCGGCGCTTGCCTGTTGCGGTTTTGCCCCCCCCGGGGTAAAGGTGAACTGCAAATCGCACGGTATCTTGGCACATCCGAAACGGCCGCATTCCAGGGCCTGCGCATCAACCGACGAACCCAAACATCGCTGAAAGGAGAAAGCCCATGAAAAAATGGAATCTTGGTGTCTGGATGGCGGCCGCGGTCCTGGTCTTGGCCGTGTGCGGACCGGCTTCGGCCGAACCGCTCAAGCTGCAGTGGTGGCACTCGATGAAGGGGGCCAACGCCGACGCCCTCAACGAAATCGTCACCGCCTTCAACGCCTCCCAGAAGGACTTCGCGGTGGAAGCCTCCTACAAAGGCGACTACGACGAGGCGGTCAATGCCGGCATCGCCGCGTTCCGGGCCAAGAAACAGCCCCACATTCTCCAGTGTTTCGAGGTCGGCACCCTCACCATGATGCTTTCGGGGGCCATTTACCCCGTGCACCAGTTGATGGCCGACAACGGCTACCAGATCGACTGGAGCAAGTACCTGCAGCCCGTCCTCGGCTACTACGTCTCCGACGAGGGCAAACTGCTCTCCATGCCATTCAACTCCTCGACCCCGGTGATGTACTACAACAAGGACCTGCTGGCAAAGGCCGGCCTCAACGCCCCCCCCAAGACCTGGGACGAGGTGGGCGAGTACACGGCCAAGTTGGTGGCCGCGGGCGTCGAGGCCGGGTTGGTGACCGGCTGGCAGTCCTGGACGATGGTTGAAAACTACGGCGCCATCCACGACCTGCCCTTTGCCACCAAGGCCAACGGCTACGAGGGGCTCGACTGCGAGCTGGCCTTCAACAACCCCCAGGTGGTCAAGCACATCGAGCGCCTCCAGTCCTGGTCCGGCGACGGCCGCTTCGCTTACAGCGGGCGGAAATTCCAGGGCCCCCAGGCCGCCTTCGTCGGCCAGCACGCCGCCCTGTACATCGACTCGGTCAGCCGCATCGGCGCCCTGAAAAAAAGCTGCCAGTTCGCCTGGGACGCCGCCCCCATGCCGGTGGAAGCCACGATGAAGGAGCCCCTCAACAGCATCATCGGCGGCGCGTCGCTGTGGGTGCTCCAGGGCCATCCCGCCAAGGACTACAAGGGTGTGGCGGCCTTCATGGCCTTCCTGGCCCAGACGGAAAACCAGGAGTTGTGGCACAAGAAGACCGGCTATTTCCCCATCACCATCGAGGCGTATGACAACCTGAAGAAATCCGGCTACTACCAGCAGAACCCTCTGGATGAAGTGGGCATCAAACAGTTGATGCGCGGCAAAACCACCAAGAATTCGCGTGGCATCCGGGTAGGCTACTTCGTCCAGATCCGCAACATCATCGACGAGGAACTCGAAAACATCTGGGTCGGGAAGAAATCCGCCCAGCAGGGAATCGCGGATGCCGTCAAACGGGGCAACGATCAGTTGCGGGCCTTCGAGAAGACCAACAAGTAGCCGCCGGGAAAAACAGGCGGGCAGTGGCGGCAAGGGTGGGAGAGATCCCTCGTCGCTGCGCTCGTATATTGAAAGTTGAGGTAATCAAGCACGAACAGTGCGGCGAAGACTCCACCAGATGCCAACCTCCTGCCGCTGTCATTCCGAGCGTCAGCGAGGAATCTGCAGTTGGGAATAAGGCGGCAAGTGGAGCAGATTCGGGGAAATCCCTCGTCGCAAGCTCTTCGGGATGACAGCTGGGGCCGGCGCTGCGCTCCGCATTCAGTACCATCGTTCAAGGCCTTCCGGCCGGCACCGCAGCCACCGGAGCGCAGCGACACCTCGACTTTAGGCACTTACAACTTTAGTCACTCATCACTTTAGTCACTTTAGGCACTTTAGGCACTTTAGTCACTTGTAACTTTAGTCACTTGTAACTTTAGTCACTCGTCACCCAAGGCCCATGATCAAACGCGCCCATTTCACCGCCCGGTTTCTGCCTTACCTGCTCATCCTGCCCCAGATCGCGGTGACCTTGACCTTTTTCTACGGGCCGGCCTTCGAGGGCCTGATGCAGTCCTTCATGCTCAGCGACCCTTTTGGCCAACGCAACCAGTGGGTCTGGTTCGATAATTTTGTCGATCTGCTCTCCGATCCCCTCTATCTGAAAAGCATGGGGATCACCTTGGGTTTCAGCGCGGCCACGGCGGCCACGGCCCTGGTCTTCGGCCTGTTCCTCGCCAGCCAGGCCAATCGGGCACTGAAGGTCAAGGCGGCCATCCGGACCCTGCTCATCTGGCCCTACGCCGTGGCACCGGCCATTTCCGGAATCCTGTGGCTGTTCCTCCTCCACCCGAACTACGGGGTGGTGGCCTTCTTCCTCAAACACACCCTGAGCATCGACTGGAACCCCATCCTCGAGGGCAGCCACGCCCTGATCCTCATCGTGCTGGCCAGCGCCTGGAAACAGATCAGCTACAACTTCGTCTTTTTTCTGGCCGGGTTTCAGGCCATCCCCCACTCGCTCATCGAGGCGGCGGCCATGGACGGCGCCGGACCGACGCGCCGCTTCTGGACCATCATCTTGCCGCTGCTGTCTCCGACGCTCTTTTTTCTGACGGTCATGAACATCATCTACGCCTTTTTCGACACCTTCGGGGTCATCCACACCATCACCCAGGGTGGCCCCGGAGGCATGACCACCACCCTGGTCTACAAGGTGTACCTGGACGGATTCGTCGGTTTGAACCTGGGGTCTTCCGCGGCCCAGTCCGTGATCCTCATGACCCTGATCATCTTCATCACCGTCTTGCAGTTCCGGTACGTCGAACGCAAGGTCCAGTACGCCGGATAGCCATCATGGTCGAAAAAACCCCCATCCTGGACATATTGACCTACATCTTTCTCGCCCTGGGCATCTGCGTGGTGGGGTTTCCCATCTTCTACGCCCTCATCGCCGCCACCCTGCCCATCGAAATGGTCTCCCGGGTGCCCATGCCGATGGTCTTCGGCGACCAGTTCTGGATCAACATCCAAGCCGCCTGGCACAAGGGGAATCTGGGCACCCTGCTGTTCAACTCCTTCGTCATGGCCGCGGGCATCACCCTGGGCAAGATCGCCGTTTCCATGCTGGGGGCCTTTTCCATCGTCTATTTCGACTACCGTCTGCGAACCGTGGTGTTTGCCAGCGTCTTTTGCACCCTGATGCTGCCGGTGGAGGTGCGGATCCTGCCCACCTACGAAATGGCGGCCAACCTCTTCGGCCCAATCCAGACCATGGTGGACCTGCTGCACATCGAAGCCCTGGTCAACTGGTTTCTGCAAAACGACATCCAGATCCGTCTGGAACTGAGTCTCCTGGACAGCTACCCGGGGCTGATCCTGCCCCTGGTGGCCTCGGCAACCTGCACCTTCCTCTTTCGCCAGTTCTTCCTCACTATTCCCGAAGAGCTGTGCGAAGCCGCCAAGATGGACGGGGCCGGTCCGATGCTGTTTCTGCGCAAGATCCTGTTTCCGCTCTCCAAGACGAATATCGCGGCCCTGGTGGTCATCGAGTTCGTCTATGGATGGAACCAGTATCTGTGGCCCCTGCTGATCACCACCCGCCGTGAGATGACCACCGCCGTCATCGGCCTGCAGCACCTCATCCCGGACGTGGACGACGTGCCGGACTGGAACGTGGCCCTTGCCGGCGCCCTCATCGTGATGCTGCCGCCGGTACTGGTGGTCCTCTTCATGCAGCGCTGGTTCGTCAAGGGGCTGGTGGAGAAGGAAAAGTAGGGAAAAGTGAACTAAAGTGCCTAAAGTGAACTAAAGTGCCTAAAGTTTTGGAATTCTGGCAGTTATAAAAAAATCGGAGCGCAGCGACTCCATCACTTTAGGCACTTTAGTCACTCGTAACTTCAGTCACTTCCAACTTTCAACCCCAATCCCCTGTGAGCCATCGATGATTCCCGTCTACTTTCCCCTGACCTTCGTATCAGAGACGACAGCGGCGCGCATTGTCCGCTGGTGCGATCAAATCGGCCTGTTGGCGCCCTCCGCGGATTCAAAGGATGCCTCGCCCATACTCGATCGATATCCCGGCATTTGGCGCCTGTACTGCCCGCAGGCGGGGGATGAAGCGATGCTCGCCCTTTTGGAAACCGAATGGCGCCGCTGGGCCGACATGCATGCCGGAGCGGACTTGGCGGCGGTCATGGCCGCCCGGGAAGCCGACGGTCCCTTTGTCGCTCCCCCCGCCATCAACAGCCTGCGCAGCCGGATCCGGGCGGGGAACGAGACCGGATCGACCGCGGCCGTCGATCCGCTGATGGCGGCCCGGGTCTTCCTGCGCTTCGCCCATGGTCTGGACCGGGACCAGACCGCCCTCAAAGACCAACTGTGCCATATCGCCGGCCTTGAAAGGCAAATGCGGCGAGAACTGGAAGGCGTCGCCGAGGAACCGGCCGCCGAAATGGCGATTGCGGACGACCCCGGCGCCTTTCTCACCGAACGCCGACTTTCCGCCTGGGCCCGGCTGGCCTTGTCGCTGGACGTTGAAACCGAGGTCTTCGTCACCGATAGTGCCGCGGTGATCGCGGTGGTGGCGGAATACTTCGGCCCCCTGAATCTGGTAAGGCGACTGCCCGAAGGCGAAAGTCCCCCGGAGAGCCCTGAAACGCAACAGCTCTCCCGGGCCATCACCGAGGCCCTGATGCCGGGCACCCATTCGGCACCTGCCGCCCCGGCCGCCCTATCTGCGGCGACGATCTATGCCATCGACCGACGGCCGGCGGATTTTCTTCACCGCCTGGTGGCCGGCCGCCGGATGCCGCCCCCCGAGCCCCGGGGCACCGGCCGCTGCCTGGTGATCGAAATCGACGATGGAATCCCGCCAGTGCTCCCCTAAGGCCGGTTCATGGCCAAATCAATAATATAATCAATTATCCCAATGAGTTAGATAAAAATAAAAAATCGCCTTCAAGGCTTGACGCATCGCGATCACTTGGTATAAGGACTTTGCGCAAGTTGATCGGATTCTTTGTTTCGTGTTTTTCAATTTCAGTTCGGAAAGGAGTGGAAAATGGCTTTTACCCCCATCGTCGATGAGGACAAGTGCCAGGGCTGTGAGGAGTGCGTCAATGTTTGCCCGGTGGAAGTGTACGAGATGCAGGACGGCAAAAGCGTCCCGGTGAATGCTGAAGAATGCCTTGGCTGCGAGAGCTGCATCGAGGTGTGCGAAGCAGGCGCCATCACCATCGAGGAAAGCTGATTCCTCCGGCAGCAGCCTTCGACGTCCCCCGACGGGTCCGCCCGTGCGGGGGATTTTTTTTGCCGCGGTCCGCTACGCGGGTTACCGGATCTTTGGCCGGCCAAAGGCCAATATCTACTTGCCTGAAGTTTCGATATGGGCTAATTTTCAATCTTTATGAAACAATACGTCATCGATCAAATCCGGTCCGAGGATCAGGCCAAGCTCAAGGTGCTGCTGGAAACCGAACTGGGGCCGCCCGCCATCGGGGGCATCTACTGGATGCCGCTGGATGAATCCGTGTTGACCGACATCCAGGCCGCCCACAAGGACTGTCAGCCGTTCTATGTCGCCGTCGACCTGGAGGCGGATCGCCTGGTGTGTGAATTGCTGGTGCGCACCTGCGGACGGATGCGCTGCGAGTGCATGGGATACGCCACCGCCCGGCAACGGGCCTGGTTGATCGAAAAGATCGACGGAATTCTGCAACGACTCCATATTACGGTCTGACCCTGACGCCATGGCACTCAAGCTGTTTCGCACCGCCTACATCTTCGCCTGGATTCTGATCGTCACCATTTTAAGGGGCACGCTGGTGATCTGCGTCGCCCTGTGCACCGCCAACCAGGAAGCGGCCCATCGCATCGCCCAGCGGTGGGGCCGGTCGATTCTGCGGGTCAGCGGGGTCCGGGTGACTGTCGTCGGGACGGAACACCTGACGCCTGGCCGGTCGTTCATCCTCATGCCCAATCACCAGAGCCACTTCGACATCCCCGTGCTGCTCGGCTGCCTGGACACCCAGTTTCGCTGGATGGCCAAGGCCGAGCTGTTCCGGATCCCCATCTTCGGACGCGCCATGCGGGGCTGCGGCTACATCAGCATCAATCGCTCCAACCGTCAGGAGGCCTTCGCCAGCATCCAGCAGGCCGGCGACGCCATCCGCGGCAAGGCATCGGTGCTGATCTTTCCCGAGGGCACCCGCAGCCCGGACGGCAAACTGCTGCCCTTCAAGAAGGGCGGCTTCGTGCTGGCAGTGGACAGCGGCGTGCCGATTCTGCCCATCGGCATCTACGGCACGGGCCGCATCCTGCCCAAAAAGCGCCTCCTCATGGACCCCTGTCCAGTGGTGATGTGGATCGGTCCCCCCGTCGACACGACCGGTTTCGACCGTGAAACCAAGGATGCGTTGATGGCCAAGGTGCGCCAGGCACTGTGCGAAGCCGTCACCCGGGCTTCCGAAGGCCGGTTGGAATGCTGAAGATCGTTCCCATGGGCGGCCTTGGGGAAATCGGGCTCAACATGATGGGCTTCGAGTACGGCGACACGCTCTTCGTGGTCGATGCCGGGCTGATGTTCCCGGAAGCCGACATGCCGGGAGTGGACTGCGTCATTCCCGACATGAGCTACGTGAAGGCCAATCGTCACCGGCTGGCCGGCCTGGTGCTCACCCATGCCCACGAGGACCATATCGGCGCCCTGCCTTACCTGCTGCGGGACCTCAACACCCCCGTCTTCGGCACCCCCTTCACCCTGGCCATGGTGGAAACCAAGCTCGAAGCCCACGGCCTGCTGCGGCAGGCTTCGCTGCACCGGGTCACCACCGACAGTCAATTGCGCCTGGGGCCGTTCACCATCGAATTCATCCCCGTGGCCCACAGCGTGGTGGACGGCGTGGCCCTGGCGATTCACACCCCCCTGGGAACGGTGATTCACACCGGTGATTTCAAGATCTCCCAGACCGGCCCCGCGTCCTTGCGCACCGACGTCAACCGGCTGGCCCGCTACGGCGCGGAAGGCGTCCTGGCGCTGCTGTCGGATTCCACCAACGTGGAAAACGAGGGCTACACCATTTCCGACGAGGAAGTGGGCCGCACCCTCACGCGGATCGTGCGCCATGCGCCCGGCCGGGTGATCGTGGCCTTGTTCGCTTCCAGCATCAGCCGGATCCAGCAGGTGGTGCAGGCGGCCGAAGCCGGGGGCCGCCGGGTGATCTTCAACGGCCGCAGCATCGAGACCAGCGTGCGCATCGCCAGAAACCTGGGCCACCTCACGCTGCCCGAAGGCTTGGAGGCCGCCATCGAGGATCTGGACGAGATCCCCGACGGGGAGGCGCTGATCGTCACCACCGGCAGCCAGGGGGAACCCATGGCTGCCCTGGCGCGCATGGCCGCCGGAACCCACAAGCAGATTCAGATCCGGCCGGGAGACACCGTAGTGCTCAGCTCCAAGTTCATCCCGGGCAACGAGCGGGCCATCGGACGGATCATCAACAATCTCTACCGGCGCGGCGCCGAGGTGATCTACGAGAAGATTTCCGCCATCCATGTTTCCGGCCACGCTTTTCGCGAAGAACTGAAGTTGATGATCAACCTGACCCGGCCACGCCATTTCATCCCCATCCACGGGGAATACCGGCACCTTCTGCTCCACGCCCGGCTGGCCCGGGAGGTCGGGGTAGAACCCGAACGGGTCCTGCTGGTGGAAAACGGCCAATGCATCGAATTCGACGAAAGCGGCGGCCGTCTCGGCGACGTGGTCCCCACCGGCCGGGTGCTGGTGGATGGCAAAGGGATCGGTGACGTGGGCCGCATCGTGCTCAAGGAACGGCGCCTGCTCAGTGAGGACGGGCTGGTGGTGGTGACCATGGCCCTCGACCAGGATACGGGAATCATCGTCTTCGGGCCGGACATCGTCTCCCGGGGCTTTGTTTTCGAGAACGCGACCGGGCACATCCTCGATGACGCGGTATGCGTGGTGCTGGAAGTGGTGGAGGAGATCGGCGCCGCGGCGCCCGATCGTACCGAACGCCTCCGCACCGAAGTCCAGAGCGCCCTGCGCAAGTATTTCGAGTACACCATCCGGCGGCGGCCGGTGATTCTGCCGTTTATCATGGAAATCTAAACCCTGACAGTTACGCCATGCGCAAGGAACTTGCCGGCATAGCCGTATTTTTTCTGGTCATTTTCACGCTGATCAGCCTGTTGTCCTACACCCCGGACGACCCGTCGCTGCTTCACGCCGCCGATTCGCGGCATGTGGACAATCTTTTTGGCCTGGCGGGAGCCCATCTGGCCGGACTGCTCGTGAGCCTTTTCGGCCTGGGCGCCTTCTGGGTGCCGATCCTCCTGCTGGTCCTGAGCACCCAGTTTTTCGGCCACCACCCCCGGCAAGCCCTCATCGGTACCGTGGTGGGCGGACTGGTCTTGGTGGTGGTCAGCGGCGGCCTGGTAAGCGTCTGGACGGCCCCCGGAGAACCGGTGACCCTCTTCGGCCGCCCCTTTGCCGCCGGCGGATGGCTCGGCGAGGGGCTCAGGGCCATCGCCTGGCGCTACATGAGCCAGGCCGGCGGCACCATCGTCCTGGTGCTCCTCTGGCTGGTGGGACTGATCCTGGCCACCCGCTTTTCCCTGGTGCGCTGCACCCGGCACCTGGCGGTGCTGCTGGCCCTCGCCCGCGACCGGTGGGGAACCTTCCGTCTCAAGCACCGCCAGCGGCGCATCAAGTCGATCAAACGCGAAAAGACCCTGCGCGAGCAGGCGATCCACCCGCCGGCCAAGCTGACCATCAAGACGCCCGCCGTCAGCCCGGTTCCGCCGGTTCCCGTGCCCAAGCAGGAGGTCTTCGACTTCATGCGCGATCGCAACGGGTTTCAACTGCCGCCGGTCAGCCTGTTGACCGACCCGGAGCCGCGGCCATCGACCGTGGACGATGAAAACCTCAAGATGAAATCGCGGTTGCTGGAGAAAAAACTCGAAGACTTCGGCGTCCACGGCCAAGTGATGGCGGTGCTCCCCGGCCCGGTCATCACCACCTTCGAATACGAGCCCGCCCCGGGGGTGAAGATCAACCGCATCGCCAACCTCTCCGACGATCTGGCCATGGCCCTGAAGGCCATCAGCATCCGCATCGTGGCCCCGATTCCCGGCAAGGCGGCCATCGGCATCGAAATTCCCAATGCCGACCGTGAACTGGTGCGCTTCAAGGAAGTGGTGATTTCCGCAGTCTTCGAAAAATCCAAATCCAACCTCACCCTCTGCCTCGGCAAGGACATCGTGGGCAACCCCGTGGTCGCCGACCTGGAACGCATGCCGCACCTGCTCATCGCCGGCGCCACGGGCACGGGCAAGAGCGTCGGGCTCAACGCCATGATCTGCAGCCTCCTCTACAAGGCCGGCCCCGAAGAGATCAAGTTCATCATGGTCGATCCCAAACGCATCGAGCTGTCGCTCTATGACGGGATTCCCCACCTGATCACGCCGGTGGTCACCGATGTCAAAAAAGCCACCAACGCCCTGTTCTGGGCGGTGCGGGAGATGGAGCGCCGCTACGCCCTGCTGCAGGAATTGAAGGTGCGCAACCTCAAGCAGTACAACCAGAAGGCGGCCAAGAGCAGCCCGGACGCCGAAGGCAACACACCCGAAAAGCTACCGCTGATCGTGATCATCATCGACGAGCTGGCCGACCTGATGATGGTGGCCAGCCGCGACGTGGAAGTGGCCCTGACCCGCCTGGCCCAGATGGCCCGGGCCTCGGGCATCCATCTGATTCTGGCGACCCAGCGCCCGTCGGTGGACGTGCTTACCGGCATCATCAAGGCCAATTTTCCCACCCGGCTCACCTTCCAGGTGTCCTCGCGCACCGATTCGCGCACCATCATCGACAGCGGCGGCGCCGAGAACCTGCTTGGCAACGGCGACATGCTCCTGCTGCCGCCGGGAACCGCCAAGCTCCAGCGGATCCACGGGGCGTTCATCAGCGAAGAAGAGGTGACGGCGGTGGTGGACTTTCTCAAGGCCCAGAAGCCGCCCGAGTACCTCGACGATGTCACCGAAAAACCGGACGAGGAGGAGGGCGCCGAAAACGGCGGCGAAACCGAATACGACGAGCACTACGACGCCGCCGTGGCCCTGGTGACCCGCACCCGCCAAGCATCCATCTCCATGGTCCAGCGCCATTTGCGCATCGGCTACAATCGCGCCGCCCGGATCATCGAAACCATGGAGCGCGAAGGCGTGGTCGGCCCGGCCGACGGCGCCAAGCCCCGGGAAGTGCTGGCGCGAAACCTGGACGAGACCCTGTGATAATGGACATAGATTCAAAATTGATCGAGGCCACCCGCGGCTTTCTCGATCCGGCCGAGGGAATGGCGCTGCATGAAGCAGCCATGGAAGCCAGCCGGCGCGGCCCCTGCCTGGAGATCGGCTCCTACTGCGGCAAAAGCGCCCTGTATTTGGGCAGTGCCTGCCGCTGCAACAGCCAAGTGCTCTTTACCATCGATCACCACCGTGGCAGCGAAGAACAGCAGCCGGGGCAGGAATACTTCGACCCGGCTCTCTTCGATGCCGCGCAGGGGTGCATCGACACCCTGCCCCACCTGCGCCGCGCCCTGGTCGCCGCAGGCATGGAAGACACCGTGGTGCCCATCGTGGCGCCAAGCCGCGTGGTGGCCCGGGCCTGGGCCACGCCATTGGCGTTGATCTTCATCGACGGTGGCCATGCTCTGGAAACCGTCTATACCGACTACACCGCCTGGGTGGGCCACCTCATTCCCGGAGGGTTGTTGCTGATCCACGACATCTTTCACGACCCCGCCGACGGCGGGCAGGCCCCCTGGCATGTCTACCGGCTGGCCCTGGCCTCGGGCCTCTTCGAGGCCGAACCACGCGTGGGCAGCCTCGGCCGCCTCCGCCGCCGGCTCTGCGGCCAGGTGCCGCAAGATCTCGGCACTATCGTCGCCAATCTTTAAAAAGAGCCTCTCGCCTTTTCCCGGTTGACACGTTGCGCCATTTAAGTTAACTGCTTCTTCACATCAGGTTAACGCATAAATCTTTGGCGGTTGAAAATGACACCTTTTTTGCAATGCCATTCAGAAGGTCCTTCTCCAATGTCGTTCCGAACGTCTACCTTGCATCCATTGCGAGCATTTACCTTTCGTGTCATTCCGAACTTCTTCTTTGCGTGTCTTTCCGGGTGTCCTCCTTCCGTGTCATTCCGCTGCGCCCCCTCCCGTGTCATTCCGGTGCGCCCCCTCTCGTGTCATTCCGGTGCGCCCCCTCTCGTGTCATTCCGGTGCGCCCCCTCCCGTGTCATTCCGGAGCGCCAGGGC
>DCWA01000042.1 GCA_002327445.1 Desulfobacteraceae bacterium UBA2174
CACGGCTGACTCCTTTCAGTCAGCAAGTCGCACCAGGCTTGCCCTGGCGCTCCGGAATCACAATGGCTGTTTTCGGCTTTTTTACCGAAGCATGTTGACGGGCGTTGCCGCGTGGAAATTTCTCACAGCCCTGGGCGGCAATTTCGAACTGCGCTGGGCCGCCGGTATCCCCCTGTACGAAGATCTTCACCACGCCACTTCCATGGGCATGGAAACAGTACAGATGGGCGGTGGCTGGTTCAGTAGTCTGTCCGTCAGTTTCAAACGCAGAATGGTTCCAAAGGAATAAAACAGAAAGAAAACGGGCGGGTCAAACGAACCAGACGGTAAAAACACAATCGCCCGCAACTGGAGAGACGATGTCTGATTTGAAGTGCGATGAAATTGTTTTCCGCCCCATCGGGCGGGTGCATCATGAAGCCGGCGGCGTGCCGCGGCACTGGTCGGTTTCGGAAGTCGAGGGAGAACTGGTTCTCGATCCGTGCTATACTGCCGGCCTTGGGGATATCGGGCCCGGAGAGCGCATTGTGGTACTGTTCCACTTTCATCTCAGCGCCCCATTCGACCCGGCGCTGCTGCGCCAGAACCCGCCTCACCGGGATCGCGATCTGGGCGTCTTTTCCATCTGTTCACCACGGCGGCCCAACCCCATCGGCCTTTCGGTGCTGGAGGTGATGGCCATCGACCAAAACCGAATCCGGGTGCGGGGCATCGACATGTTCGACGGCACGCCGATTCTGGATATCAAGCCTTTTATCGCGACGGCCACCGAATGTCCCAGCACGGATCGGCGCGATGAGACGTGACGTCGCGGGATGCCCGGGGAAATCGGTGCCGGTCATCTGATCCGATCGGTCACGGCATGCTCCACGGCACCGCCGAAAATCGAAACCACAATGATTTTCAGCGTGTTGCGTCGCCTCGGAGCCCGAAGCGCGTGGCGCGCGACAGGAGACATCCATGCCCACCGGCGCATGCGGCATCAACTGTGATACCTGCCGGCTCAACCTGCTCGGCATCTGCACCACCTGCGGCAGCGGCATCAGTGTCGAAGGCCAACGCAAGATGGCTGCCCAACAGCGGCTCTTGGGCGCTCCGTGTCCCATCCTGGACTGCGCCGCCACCAACCGGCTGGCCTACTGCCCCCGGGATTGCAACCGGTTCCCCTGCGAAAACTTCCGCAACGGTCCCTATCCTTTCAGCAAGGGATGGCTGGACATGCAGGAGCGGCGACGGCAAAGCCCGAAAATAATTTCACCGGATCAGCCCGACACGATCCCGGAAGCGTTCTGGGAGAACCTGGCCGCCGCGGATGCCAGGGCGGTTGCCGGTCGCGCCCGCGTGCAGATCGATGCGCCCGACAAACTGGTGCTGCCCTTTCTCGATGACCGCCTGCGGATCTGCCTGGCCACGCGCAGTGTATCGCGTTTCACGGCGGATGGATGGCATCCGGAAGCCGACGCACTGGTTCAGCTCATGGCCTTCGCCTACTTGCGCAATGCGTCCGACACCGACCTGTCCGGCGACCGGGTCGGGGTCTCGGACTTGCGCAGCGCGGCCTTCTTCAAGGGCCCCCATGCCCTGCCCACCGCCATGCTGGCCGACCGGTTCGGCACCGACCCGGAAGGTTTTGCAAGGGCAGCGAGCCGCCTGGGCGGCGTGTCGGTGCCGTTGGCCGACCAAGCCTATCGTTTCCTCCCCTTTCCCAAGGTACCGTTCTATTTCCTGCTGTGGGAAGCCGATCCCGAGTTTCCTGCCCAGGTGACGGTGCTTTTCGACCGCAGCATCGAAGCGCACCTGCCCGCCGATGCCATCTGGGCCACCGTCACCCTGGTGGCGCGGCGCTTGATCCGGTCGGCTTGAAGCGAAAGCCCGGAATCGGATCTCAACCGGCGATGATGAAATAGAGGATTGAACCGACCACGCTGGCGACAAAGAGCAGCCCCTCGGTGCTTTTGAGGGTTTGCACGAGGCTGTGGCCGGCCTTGCGCGCCTTGGCGTAGGATGCAAGGAACCCCAGGCCCATCACGAGCCAGAGGGTCAGGATGGTGACGACAAGGGTTTGGGTATTCACGAAGCGAAGCTCCTTCGATCCACCGCGGATGGAACCCGGTTGGGCGAGGCGGTTTCCGGTTGTTGTCATACACCGATGGGCCGGGTCTTTCAAGGCCCCGCTCCTGGCGGACCGCCATGACTCGTTTCTTTTCGAAATCATCCGGGCTGTCAAACCCCTGATTTTGTGCTATTGGGGGCGATCTCCGAAAAGTCCGACGGTGACGCCGGCGCCATCCCCGAGGCGGCCGCCGGCGATGGGAAAAAGACCGCTTCGGAATCCAGCCAACGGAATCAAAAGGCTTGCCAATGATAGTTCCAGTCATTTTGGCCGGTGGATCGGGCACCCGCTTGTGGCCCCTGTCGCGCCGTTTGCATCCCAAACAGTTTTTCAGCCTCTGGGACGACCGGTCCCTGCTGCAAAACACCGTGGCGCGGGTCAACGCCCTGGCCCACGGCGCCCGCCCGCTGATATTGTGCAACCAGGACCACCGTTTCATGGTGGCCGAACAGGTCCGCGGCCTGGGCATCGAACCGGAAGCCATCGTTCTGGAACCGGTAGGCCGCAACACGGCCCCGGCCATCGCGGCGGCCGCCCATCTGCTGGACGCCCGGGGCCTCGACCCCACCCTGCTCGTGCTGCCCTCGGACCACTTCATCCGCGACACGGAAGCGTTTCTCAGGGTGGTCGAAAGCGGTCGCCTCCTGGCGGAAAACGGCCATCTGATCACCTTCGGCATCGTTCCCCACTCCCCGGAAACCGGCTACGGATACATTCTCAAGGGGGCACCCATCGACGCGTGTCCGGGCGCCTTCCGGGTGGCCCGGTTCGTTGAGAAGCCGGACCTGGAAACCGCGCAGGCCTACCTGGCCTCGGGCGACTACTTCTGGAACAGCGGCATGTTCCTGTTCCGGGGGGCCACCTTCCTGGACCAACTGCGCCGGCATGCCCCGCAAATCCATGCTGCCGCTCTGGCGGCGGTGCAGGACGGCCGGGGCGACCTGGACTTCTTCCGCCTGGACGCCTCGGCATTTCAGACCAGCCCGTCGGACTCCATCGACTATGCCGTGATGGAAAAAACCGACCGTGCCGTCATGTTGATGCTGGATGCCGGCTGGGACGACGTGGGTTCCTGGGAAGCGCTGTGGCAGGTGGGCGACAAGGATTGCAACCGCAACATTCTTCAGGGCGATGTGCTGGTGCACGAAGTGACCGACTCCTACATCAACGCCACCAGCCGCCTGGTGGCCGCCGTGGGACTGGAGGGCCACGTCGTGGTGGAAACCGCCGACGCCGTGATGATTTCTCCACGCCACTGCACCCAGGAGGTCAAGCGGCTCGTGGAAACCCTCAAAAAGGAGGGACGGACCGAGGGAGAAGTCCATCGCCGCCGTTACCGGCCCTGGGGCGTCATGGAAGCGATCGTCGAAACCCAGCGATTCCATGTCAACCGCCTGACCTTGCGGCCCGGCGCCGGCATTTCGCTCCAGATGCACCATCGCCGCTCCGAGCACTGGATCGTCGTCCAGGGGACGGCCAGCGTGACCCGGGGCGACCGGCAGTTGACGGTGCGCACCGATGAATCGGTCTTCATTCCCGCCGGGACGGTCCATCGCATCCAGAATCCGGAAAAGATGCCACTGGAGGTCATCGAGGTGCAGAGCGGCGAAGACCTCGGCGATGGGGACACCATCCGCTTCGAGGCCCCTTTGATTCCCTGAACATTCCAAAAAAAAGGGACCCGGGCTCAGCTTTTTTTGCCGTCCACCACGAATCTTTGCACGAGGTCGAACAGGGCCCTGGGATCGGTGGGCCTTTCCAGGTAGGCATCGACGAGCGGATCGGACATCTCGATGTTGTCGGGAACGAGGTCCATCAGGATCCCGATACTGTGCGGGCATTTCTGCTTGATGCGGGCGATGAGTTCACGGCCGGACATGCCGGGGAGCGAATCGGCGCAGATGAAAACATCCGCTCCCCCTTGGGCATCGAGGGAATCGAGAACCTCGCGTACGTTTTGCGCGCCGACGACCTTCCGGTTCACCGAAAATTCCATCACGTCGACGATGAAATCCCGAATCTCCGCCTCCGGTGAGATGACCATGATCTTGACGTTTTCGATCACGGGAAACCTCAGGCGACTTTCAGAAAAGCCATTTTGGTAAGATTCTTGTCCACTCTCAGGTGCTCGCTCACATAATCGATGCTCTCTTCGAGGGAAAGGGAGCCATGGGATTTCACCGGAAACACCGAGAAGCCGGCCGCAAGTCTGGAAATATGCTTTTCCAGCAGGGGGCTGTGGGTTTCACCAAACCGGAGGACTTTTTGCCCGGGCAAGTGATCGAGGATTGCCCTTGCATTTCTGGTGATGGCGGCTTCCCGGTAGATCCCGTAGGGATACCCCCCTAAATACGCCTTGGCGGCAATGTTCAGCAGCTTGATGCGGGAGAGAAAGATTTCGTTGCCGAGCTTTCCCTCGGCATCCTGGCAAGTCGCAGGCGGCCCTTCCGAATCCACCGGGTATCCCCAGCAACGGATCAGCTCCGCCAATTGGCGCTTCTGGACATCGGAAAGGTTTGTAAACTGAATCCCGGCTCTCCGCCACGTCACCGGTTCCGGTTCCGGATCATTCATCTGAACATCGAAAACGACTTTGAATGGCAGGTTCTCGACACAGAGGTCGTCCTTGCCGGAGCAGATATCGATGCGATGACCTTCCTTGAGCGGTTCATCCAGGAAGACATACTCGAAGGCAAGGCCGTTCAGGCTGACATCGATGAGAAACCCCCCGAACTCGCGATCCGCGTCGAAGACGCGCACATGAGCCCCCGCCGGCGCCGAATACCGGTTGGATCGTCTTGAATCTGGACTGTTGGAAGACGGCATGGCATGGCCCTCGGACCGGACGCGGGGGGGGGGGAAAGCAAGGGTGGGAATTGCGACGTCAGCTATCCGACGCCCGTTGAACTCACACTACATTTACGCCCAAGTAACTGTCAAGTATCGAATTGTGTGCCGAGGCGGTTCAGGTGTCAGAAGTCGGAGGTCGGAAGTCGGAGGTCGGAAGTCGGAGGTCGGAGGTCGGAGGTCAAGCGAAGCCTCCGGCTATGATTGAAATCGTTTTTGTTCAAACAGGTGACCGGCGCCCGGGAAATTTTCGGATGACCTTCCGTAGTCCGCCTTCATCCCGAGGAGCCCATGGTAAAGCCCCTGTCAACCCGATGAACACCGTGCCCCCTGTCATCCCGAGGAGCAACGCGACGAGGGATCTCCTGGAGGCGACAAGATTCCCCACTGCGTTCGGCATGACAGCGATAATCAATCGAAATCAAAACGATAATCAATAATCACAGACGACTTGTCAGAAGTCGGCGCAGACGCCGGGCGCCGGCCTGGCAGATTGAGTCAATTCGCCGCAGCCGGCTTTTGGGCAAGGATCGTTTTCCGGTTGAAGGGGGACCTCCCGTGGCGCGGGAAACCTTTTTGGGTCAAACATTGATCACCTTATCGGCCAATTGCATGGCCGTGACGATGTCGAGCATGTTGGTGGTGACGCCCACCTGTTTGCGATCGAGCAAGTCGAAATGGGTCAGGCAGGTACCACAGACCAGAATCTGCAAACCGCCCGCCTCGTATTTCTTGAGGTCTTCCAATACCGGGCTGCCGTCGATGGTGAGTTTGACGCCGCTGTTGACGAACACCAGGCGCCAGAGTTCCTCGCCCATTTCGGCGATGGTCTTGACAAAACTGACCATCAGTTTGGATCCCAGTTCGTTGTCGCCGTGGCCCATGCGGTCCGAGGCGATCATCACCATGATCTTGGCATGTTCCGGATGGCTCGCGGAAGTCTCCGGCCCGGATGCCGGCCGGGAAACCGGCGCCTCGGATTGGGCATCGCCACCGCGGCCCACGATCGAAATCTCGGCGCCGGCCGTTTCGGTTTCGACGGCGAAGCCTCGGCTCCGGAGAAAACGGGCCACGTTCTGGGCCGAGGCGGCATTGTCCACCGTCACGCGCACAGCCGTCGCGCCCTCATTCTCAAGCGCCGCTTTGGTCTGAAGCACCGGAGCCGGGCAAGCCAGCCCCCGCGCGTCAATTTCCTTCATCGCAACCTCTTTTCCACGCTTCATCAAGCCATCCGTTCGAACCCCGATTCAACTCTCCCCCACCCTAACCCAACACCTCCCCAACCCAACAAACCCCACAAACCCGACCAACCCAACAAACCCGACAAACCCCACAAACCCGACAAACCCCACCCCCCTACTCCACCCAAATCCTTCCCCCGCCCCCATCGAACACCTCTCCGATGGCGGCGGCCTTCGTCACCCCGGCGGTGTGAAGGGTTTTGACCAGGTCATCGCCCTGCGCCCCGGCCACGCTGATCAACAGTCCGCCCGAGGTCTGGGGGTCGAAGAGGACATCCTGCATCACCGCGTCGATTGCCGGGGCAAATGAGACCATCGGCTGGCGAAATTCCCGGTTGCGGTGCGCCCCGGCCGGCACCAGCCCCATGGCGGCAAAATCCACGGTCTCGGCGAGGATCGGCACCCGGGCGGCGGTGATCCGCACCCCGAATCCGGCGCCGCAGACCATTTCGGCCAGATGACCCAGGAGCCCGAATCCGGTGACGTCGGTGCAGGCCGAAACGTCGAAGGCCGCCATGGTCCCGGCCGCCGCCCGGTTCAAGGTGGCCATCTGCTCGGTCACCAAAGCCGCAACGGCCGGGGAAGCCAACCCGCCCTTGATGGCCGTGTTGATGATCCCGGTGCCCAGCGGTTTGGTGAGCACCAGCACATCGCCGGGGCGGATGTTCCCCTTCGCCAGCACCCGGTCCGGATGGATGAAACCCGTAACGGACAGACCGTACTTGAGTTCCGCGTCCTCGATGCTGTGCCCACCGATCAGCACCACTTCCGCCTCGCTCAACACCGCGATGCCGCCCTCGAGCACGCGGCGCAAAACGGACAGGTCCATGGTCTTGATCGGAAAGGCTACCAGATTCATCGCCGTTTTGGGCACGCCCCCCATGGCATAGACATCGCTGAGGGCATTGGCCGCAGCAATGCGACCGAAATCGTAGGGATCGTCGACAATGGGCGTGAAGAAGTCCACCGTCTGGATAAGGGCCAACTCATCGTTGACGCGATAGATCCCGGCGTCATCAGCCCGTTCCAAACCGATGATCACGTTCTCGTCGGTGGGAAAGCGAAGCCCGCACAGCGCGCGGTCCAGGTCCCCTGGACCAATCTTGGACGCTCAGCCCGCTCCGGAGACGGTGGTCGTCAATCTGGGGTGCAGTCGGTCTTCGATCATGAATTTTCCTCTATTCCTCTCGCGCCACCGCGGCCTCGAACGGGCAGATCATCTCGTCGGCCCGGTAGACATGATGCCGGCCGCAATACGGGCAAGGAATGTCAAGGGCGATCCGGGCGTCCAGATGACGTCCGCCGTCCGCATCGATTACCACGCCCTGATTCTCGATGACGGAAAAATCCGCCGTTTCAAAAATTTGACCCGTTTCCGGGCAGTTGAAGATGAAATTCATCATCCTCCCCCTGTTTGCATCATCGCACCGGTGCCGGTGCCCCGGAACGAGACCGCCAAATCATCTGCAATCCGGCCGTCCTTCGAGGTGAAACGTCATTCAGTTAATTCCGGCCATGTTCCCTGTCCAGTCGATAATTTCGATACCGAATGCGCTCGGCATCGATTTTGTCGATTGATCATCGACGATTCCGGATCGCTCCGCACCGGCTGCGCCGCCAAACCGGCAACAACCTTGCTTTTTGGGGGAGCACCGCCAATAATTGTCAGAAAAAGAGAGAAAGGAGATTGGACATGCAGGCACGCGGCCCGCTCATGATAGAACATCGGTTGATCGAACGGATGCTGTCGGCCATCCGGGATGTTCTCGCACAAATCGAAGCGAACCGGAAAGTGGACCCTCTATTCGTGGATGCAGCGGTCGATTTCATCCGGGTTTACGCTGACCGGACGCACCATGGGAAGGAGGAAGATATCCTTTTCCGCCAATTGGAGAAAAAACCACTGTCCGGCGAAGACCGGCGGATCATGAACGAACTGATCGAGGAACATGTGTTCGGGCGCCGGGTCACAAAAGCACTTGTCGACGCAAACACCCGTTACCGGAATGGAGACGCGTCCGCTTTGGCCGACATCGTTTCCAATCTCCGAACCCTTGTCGACTTCTATCCCGAACATATCAGGAAGGAAGACAAGGCGTTCTTCCCTTCATCCAGAAGCTATTTCACCGACGAGGAGGATCAGGCCATCCTGGCCGCGTTCCAGGAGTTTGATCGCCGGATGATCCACGAGAAGTACGAAGCCCTGGTCGAAGAAATTCAGCAAAAATATCAATGAGATTTAAACAACCTCCGCCCACGGGCCTTCCACGATCCGCTCGCCAGGCTGGGCAAACGCTCCGTCGAGAACCATGAAACCAGGGCCATCGTTTTCCAACCGGGATCGGATGCCGCCCTTCGGCGGCATCCGATCCGCTTTTCAAGGGATTCGGGTCAAGCCCATAGAAATGCGCGCCCTGCGATCAGAGGAGGTCGAAGCGGTCAAGGTTCATCACCTTGCTCCACACCGCCACGAAATCCCGCACGAACTTGTCCGTGGAATCCTCACATGCATAGACTTCCGCCAGGGCCCGGAGCTGGGAGTTCGAACCGAAGACGAGGTCGACACGGGTGCCGGTCCATTTGAGGTCGCCCGTTCTTGAATCACGCCCCTCGAACAGGTCCGCTGCTTCCGAGGTCGCCTTCCAGGATGTGTTCATGTCGAGCAGGTTCACGAAGAAATCGTTGGTCAGCGTCTCCGGCCGCTGGGTAAATACCCCGTGCGGGGACTGCCCGAAGTTGGCATTCAGAACGCGCAGACCGCCGATGAGAACCGTCATTTCGGGAGCGGTCAGCGTCAGCAGTTGCGCCCGATCCACCAGCAGCGCCTCCGCCGGAACGGCATATTTGGTTTTCAGATAGTTGCGAAACCCGTCGGCGACCGGTTCGAGTACGGCGAACGAGTCCGCATCGGTCTGTTCCGGGGACGCATCCGTGCGTCCCGGGGTGAAAGGAACGGTCACCTCATGGCCGGCTTTCTTCGCCGCCTGTTCTACACCAGCGCATCCGCCCAGGACGATCAAATCGGCCAGTGACACCTTCTTGCCGCCGGAAGTGGCGTCATTGAACGCCTTTTGAATCCCCTCGAGGGTCTGGAGCACTTTCCGCAGCCGGTCCGGCTGGTTGACTTCCCAATCCTTCTGGGGCGCCAGGCGAATCCGCGCCCCGTTGGCGCCGCCACGCTTGTCGGAGCCCCTGAACGTGGATGCCGACGCCCAGGCGGTCGAGACGAGTTCCGAGATGGACAGGCCCGAAGCGAGGATTCTGCCCTTGAGGTCGGCGATATCGGCCGCGTCGACCAGCTCGTGATCGACGGCGGGCACCGGGTCCTGCCAGATCAGTTCCTCCGCCGGGACCTCCGGGCCGAGATAGCGCGAACGGGGGCCCATGTCGCGATGGGTCAGCTTGAACCATGCCCGGGCAAAGGCGTCCACGAATTCCTTGGGGTTCTTGAGGAAGCGCCGCGCGATGGGCTCGTAGATCGGATCGAAGCGCAGGGAGAGATCCGCAGTGGTCATCATCGGCCGGTGCTTCTTCGACGGGTCGTGGGCGTCGGCGATCATGTCCCTTTCATCTACGTCCTTGGCCAGCCACTGATTGGCGCCAGCCGGACTCTTGACCAGTTCCCACTCGTATTTGAACAAGATTCTCAGATACCCCAGGTCCCATTTGGTCGGGTTCGGCTTCCAGGCGCCCTCGATGCCGCTGCCGATCGTATCGCCGCCCTTGCCGCTGCCGAAACTGCTCTTCCAGCCGAGACCCATCTCCTCGAGGGGGGCGGCTTCCGGCTCGGGCCCCACATGGGTCGCGGGACCGGCCCCGTGGCACTTGCCGAAGGTGTGCCCGCCGGCGATCAGCGCGACGGTCTCTTCGTCGTTCATCGCCATGCGCGCGAAAGTCTCGCGCACATCGCGTCCCGAAGCGACCGGATCCGGGTTGCCGTTGGGCCCTTCCGGGTTCACGTAGATCAGGCCCATCTGCACCGCGGCAAGCGGATTTTCCAGCTCGCGGTCGCCCGAATAGCGCTTGTCGCCGAGCCACTCGGCTTCGGAGCCCCAATAGATGTCCTCTTCCGGTTCCCAGACGTCCACACGCCCGCCGGCGAAACCGAAGGTCTTGAACCCCATCGACTCGAGGGCGCAGTTGCCGGCCAGGACCATGAGATCGGCCCAGGAGATCCTGCGGCCATATTTCTTCTTGATGGGCCAGAGCAGGCGGCGCGCCTTGTCGAGGTTCACGTTGTCCGGCCAGCTGTTGAGGGGCGCCAGGCGCTGACTGCCGGACCCCGCTCCCCCGCGGCCGTCGCCCACGCGGTAGGTACCGGCGCTGTGCCACGCCATTCGGATGAACAGTGGTCCGTAGTGCCCCCAATCGGCTGGCCACCAGTCCTGCGAATCGGTCATCAGGGCGAAAAGGTCCTTCTTTACGGCCGCCAGATCGAGTTTCTTGAATTCCTCGGCGTAGTTGAAGTCCGCGCCCATCGGATTGCCCAGGTGGGAGTGCTGGTGGAGGATCTTGAGGTTCAACTGGTTGGGCCACCAGTCCCGATTCGAGGCGCCTCCGCGGACAGTGGATCCCATTACCGGATGCTTTTGCTCTTCCTTCATGTGCTTGCTCCTTTCGCTGTCTGAATGAGGTGCCGAATGCCGTGTGGGTACGCCACCTCCTGTCGAGGGGCTTGCCGATCCCCTGGCAACCACCGGTCATTTTACCCGGAAAAACAGATCAGACCTTCTCTGCCAGACAATCGCTGCAAATCCCGAAAAAGTCCAATCGGTGAGACAAGACCTTGAAATTCGTCTCGGAAGCGACCGCCATCTTCATTTCATCCAGGCGATCCAGCTATAGGTCGATGATCTTTCGGCATTTGACGCAGATGATATGGGGATGCGGATAGGGCTTGTTCCCATCATATCGGTTGCTCCCATCGGGAAAACCCAGCTCCAGAACTTCGCCAAGCAACTTGATCAACATAATATTTCTATAGACTGTGGCAAGACTCAGGGTCGAGAAGACTCCCTTGATCCGAGCGTGGATCGCCTCCGCACCGGGATGCCCTTCACTTTTGGCGAGCAACCTGGCAATGGCCATGCGTTGATGCGTGATCTTGTGTCCGCTTTGCGACAACTTTTGGAGAATGACTTCAAATCTTTTTTATGGTCAGCCATTTACCACCCATTTCTCAATAAGAATAATTACCATTTAATAATTGATATCCCAGAAGTCAATTCCCGTTTCAGCCGCCCAGGCCACAAACCGGTGCCTTTCGAGCCGGAGGTGTTCTTGACATGAAAGGATCGGTGCATATGAATTTTCAATAATGGGTGCACCGCGGCCACCGGGTTCGCGGAGGCATTTTCAAATCCAGGCCAAGCAGGAGGATTCACCATGAAAAATGGAAACGTAGCAAAAGCGCTTCTGGTCGCCGCGCTCGTCTTCGGGGTTGCCGCCCTTGCCTATGCTGGCGATGGGTATGGTCCAGGCTACGGCCGCCACATGATGGGGCGTGGCGGCATGTGGGGCCACATGATGGATGACGGCCCGGGATACGGGCACATGCGCGGATACATGGGCTGCGGCGCCGATCTCTCAAGAGAGGACGCTGCCAAACTGGAGGACCTGCGGGAAAAATTCTTCGACCAGACCCGCGATCTTCGCAACACCATTCGGGACAAGCGATTCGCGCTGAATGATGAACTCGAAAAATCCGATCCGGATCAAGCCAAGGTCATAAATCTGCAAAAAGAGATCAGCGCCCTCGAATCCGAATTCGATCAAAAATCCCTGGCGCATCGGCTCGAAGTGAGAAAGGCACTCCCGGAAACCGTTTACGGTGCCGGCTATGGCCGAAGGGGAGCCTGTTGGTAACCATCATGGCCGCTTGCACCGTGCAGGCGGCCATTTTTGTCCCCCGCCTCGCACCGTTTCCCCCAGCAGCGGATCAAAGGACCGGCACCGTGATCCCCGACGGCATCCCTGAAAACAATCCAGGGGCATTCCGGTTGATATTTTCGATGCTGAGCTTTTAGTGGATCAATATTATCATTTTGCACTCGTTAAGCCGTGTCGGTTAAGAATCAGCTCGTTTTTTCGCCACCGTAGCCTTGGTGCGATTCGAATGCTGCTCAAAAGGAGACCGACATGGGGAAGAACTGGTTTGCCACCCGGTGGGGCATCATCGGCGTGGGGGCGTTGATCGGGGTGCTGGCCGCCTTGCTTCAGAAACTGGGCAACCCGGGCAACATGGGGATCTGCGTGGCCTGCTTCGAGCGCGACATCGCCGGCGCCCTGGGGCTGCACCGGGCCGCGGTGGTCCAGTACATCCGGCCGGAGATCATCGGGTTTGTGCTCGGGTCCCTCATCGCCGCCTATCTTTTCAAGGAATACCGGCCGCGCCTGGGTTCGGCGCTCATTGTTCGGTTCACCCTGGGCATCTTCGCCATGATCGGGGCGCTGGTGTTTCTCGGCTGCCCCTGGCGGGCCGTGCTTCGCCTGGCCGGTGGCGACGGCAACGCCATCCTCGGCCTGGCCGGCCTGGCCTTCGGGATCTGGATCGGCACCCTGTTCCTCAAAAGCGGCTACAATCTGGGCCGCACCCAAAAAACCTACGGCTCGGCGGGCTGGCTGATGCCCCTGACCATGATCGGTTTTCTCGCCCTGATGCTGGTCTACCCCCAGGTGCCCGGCCAGCCCCAGAGCGGGGTCCTGTTTTACAGTCAGAAAGGCCCCGGATCGATGCACGCCCCGCTGCCGGTGTCGCTTGGCGTCGGCCTGCTCATCGGCTTTCTGGCCCAGCGCAGCCGTTTCTGCACCATGGGCGCCCTGCGCGACCTGATCCTCTTCGGCCAGACCCACCTGTTCGGCGGATTTGTCGCCCTGGTGGTCTTCGCTTTGATCACCAATCTCATCGTCGGCCAGTTCAAGCCGGGATTCGCCGGCCAACCGGTGGCCCATACGCTCCATGTCTGGAACTTCGCCGGCATGATGCTCGCCGGCCTGGCCTTTGCCCTGGCCGGCGGCTGTCCGGGGCGCCAGCTCTTTCTGGCAGGGGAAGGCGACGGGGATTCAGCCGTCTTCGTCTTCGGCATGATCGTCGGCGCCGGCATCGCCCACAACTTCGGCATGGCCAGCGCCCCCGCCGGCCTCGGCCCCCACGGGATGGCCGCTGTGGTCACCGGTATGGCGGTGTGTTTGTTCATCGGGTTCACCATGCGTCAAACAGCCAAATAAGGAGATCAAAAATGGCGGTGACAGTCGATGCCCGGGGGCTTTCCTGCCCGCAGCCGGTGCTCATGACCCTCAGCGAGATCAAGAGTGGATCGGACAACGAGATCGTCGTGCTGGTGGATACCGACACGTCCAAGGAAAACGTGAGCCGCGCGGCCGTCAGCCAGGGGTGCACGGTCAGGGATGTTGCGCCCGATGGAGAAGGCTACCGGGTCACGGTGACGAGGAAGTGAAATGGGATTTCTATCTTTTCTGAAAAACGGCATCCGAGGCGGCGGGGGGCAGGCCGCCGAGGGCACCAAGGCCGACCGCGGGATCCTGATTTTCGAGAGCACCAGCGATGTGATCCGGGCCGAGAACTGCCTCAAGGCGGCCGGCTGGTCCGTGCGGGTGATGGGGCCGCCGCCGGAGATTCAGCGGGGCTGCGACCTGGTGATCGAGTTTCCCCTCATCGAGCGGCTGGAAATCATGCGCCTGCTGGACCATGCGAGTGCATCGCCGCTGGAGATGGTGCCGGTAACCGGTCCCCTGCTGGCGCCGGTGGATCTGTTTCAGACCGTCGATTACGGGGGCTGGCTGATGGTGCGGGCCGCCAACATGAAGATCTGCATCGAGAAGGCCACCGAGACCATCGTCAACATCTCGGGCGGCGGGTGCCCGGACGTGCCCTACCTGGCCCGGGAGATGGTGGGCAAATCCCTGGCCGAGGCGCCCCGGCCCCGGGAAATCGGCCACACCCTTTGCGGCTACGCTCTGGAACTGGCCCATGAGGAGATCTGCCGCCAATGCTCTGCATCGTAGGCACGGTGCCGGAGGCCGGATTCCCCTTGGTCACCGGGCCGGTGCAAATGGAAAACGGGCGGCTGGAAATCGGCGGACGGACCGTGGCTATCCATCGCGGCACCCCGGCCCTGGTGGGCGCGGTGCTGGCGGCGGCCACGGTGTTGCCCCTGCCGCCGGTGGAAGCCTGGCTGGTGGGCGACATCGGCCGGGGCGATGGCAGTCGCCGGCTGTACGCCCACATGGAAGCCGAACTGGCGCGCCACCCCTGGACCGTGGTGGTTTTTCACTACCTCCAGCCGGACGTGGACTGGCACAACCGGGTCCTCTTCGCCGTTGAAAAGATCCGTCCCCGGCCGGTGCTCATCGCCGATGCCGGCTTCATGTATGCCGCCAAGATGAGCGGCCAGGCCGCAGCCTACGACCTGTTCACGCCGGATGCGGGGGAGCTGGCCTTTCTGGCCGACGAAGATGCGCCCCACCCCTTCTATACCCGCGGGTTCATCCTGCACCAGGAAGACCGGGTGCCGGAGCTCGTCGAGCGGGCCTATCGACACGCCAACGCAGCCCGGTGGCTGCTGGTCAAGGGCCGCACGGATCATCTGGCCGATGAGACCGGCATTCACGAAACGGTCGACGCGCCGGCCAGCGCGGCCATGGAGGCCATGGGCGGCACCGGCGACACGCTCACCGGACTGGCGGCGGCTTTCACGGCCGGCGGAATGCCCGTAGAACGGGCCGCCATTCTGGCCGCCCGGGTCAACCGCCTCGCCGGCCACCTGGCCCAGCCGACCCCGGCCACCCAGATCGAGGCCATCGTGAGGCAGATTCCCCGGGCCTTGAAGCGGGTGCTCGACCCATCGCTCTCGGCGGCGTTTTCTCTCCGACCCGCAAAAAACAACCCATAACGGCGAGTTACGTCCATGCTGGGGGGATTTTCTGGACGCAGCGCCCTGCAAGCGCGGTTGCCGGCCTCTGTCCTGTCCGTATTGGTCAAGAAGGTGATGGTGGCCTCCAACCCTCTGCAATCCCGAGAAACCCATGGCCACCCCCCTGTCATTCCGAGGAGCCCATGGTCCCCCTGCCATTCCGAGGAGCTCATGGTCCCCCTGTCATCCAGAAGAGCCCATGGCCACCCCCCTGTCATCCCGAGGAGCAACGCGACGAGGAATCTCCCCGAATCCGCCGACATTTCCCGCCGTATTCCGGAATGCAGATTCCTCACTTCGTTCGGAATGACTAAGGGAAGAGAGCGTCATCCCGAGGCGCTTGCGACGAGGGATCTCCTGGAGGTGGCAAGGTTCCTCACCGCGTCAAGAATGGCAGCCATACGCGCCAATCACATCCGAGAACTACAAAAATGACAAAATGCGCTGAAGGCCCGTGAAATCCCCAACATCCTTCCCGGACTGATCTTCTTGATCTATTCGTAAAAATTCATTTTCAACCACCAAGGCCACAGAGAATCACAGAGAAAAACATGAAATTTCGATTGGCTCCCTTTGTGCTCTCTGTGTACTCGGTGGTAATTTTTGACTGCTCACCGATATCCACAAAGGCCCTGAACCCCGCCTGGATGCAAACCGGTTCGTCATTCCATCGGTTTCCCTTGGTGCCACCGTTTCCGGATGGATGCAAAAGGAATGGCCGGCCACGTTGGCACCGGCCCGAAATACCGGCGCCTGCCCCATCTGCTGTCGGACTTGAATTAGACGACCAACTGATAGGACTGGCGGGCGATCATGCGCTCCTCGTCGGTGGGAATGACCAGGACCTTGACCTTGCTGTGGGGAGCGGAGATGAAGCCGGACCGGCCATCCACGGTGCGGTGGTTGGCTTCGGGGTCGAGAATCAGCCCCAATTCATCCCAACCCGCCAGGACCAGGCGGCGCACCTCTCGGGCGTTTTCCCCGATGCCCCCGGTGAAGACCAGGGCCCGGGCGCCGGAGATCGCGAAGTGGTAGGCGCCGATGTACTTGCGCAGGGTGTGCACGTACATCTCCACGGCCAGGGCCGCGTCCGGGTCTCCCTCGGCGCGGGCCGCCATGATGGTCCGCAGGTCGCGGCCGCAGCCGCCGATGGCCTTGAGCCCGCTTTCGTTGTTGAGCAGATCCACCAGTTGCGCCAGGGTCAGATCCGTGCGGCGCTGCAGGTAAAGCAGCACGGCCGGGTCGAGGTACCCGGCCCGGGTCCCCATGATCAACCCCTCCAGGGGGGTGAATCCCATGGACGTGTCCACCGGCCGGCCGCGGGAGAAGGCCGTGATGCTGGCCCCGTTGCCCAGGTGGGCGCTGATCAGGTTGAGTTCGCCGAAGGGGATGCCGAGCAGGTCGGCGGCCGCCTGGGTCACGTAGTGGTGGGAGAGGCCGTGGAAACCGAAGCGGCGCACGCCGTAGCGGTCGTACCATTCCCGCGGCACGGCGTAGCGGTAGGATCTGGCCGGCATGTTGCAGTAGAACGTGGTGTCGAAACAGGCGACCTGGGGCAGATCGGGCATCCGCTGCCGGCAGGCCCGCAACACGTCCAGGGCCGGCGGCAGATGCAGGGGGGCAAGCTCCTGGATCGAGGCCAGTTGCGCCATGGCCCGGTCGTCGACGCGGGTGGGGCCGGTGAAAATATCCCGGCCGTGCACGACACGGTGGCCCACCAATTCAATGGGGGCCGGCCCTCCCGTCGAGGCCCGGAAGGCTTCGTCGATGGCGGCCAGAGCCATCGCCAAAGCCTCGGCATGACCGGAACAGGCCTGGATGCACTCATGAGCCGTGCCGCCGGGGCCGGTGCAACAGATGCGGGCCCGCCCCCGGGTCTCTCCTACCCGCTCGGCGATGCCGCGCAGCAGTTCCTGCTCTTCCGGCATCCGGATCAGCTTGAATTTGAGCGAGGAGCTGCCCGCGTTGAAGACCAGGACATTCATGAGCGTCGATCAGGCATTGAGATGCTTGTACTTGTCCAGATGGCGCACCGGCATCTTGAGGGCGTCGCGCCGGAACGGTTCCGCCAGAACCTTCGCTCCACCCTCCAGAATGGCGTTGATCACGCAGGGCCGGTTGGAAGCGACGGCCTCGCGCACCGCGTCCCCGACTTGGTCCGGGTGGTCCACCGTGATCCCCAGTGCCCCCATATCCCTGGCAATACGGGCAAAATCCGGGTTGTCGGGCAAATTGGCGCCCACGAAGCGATTGCCGTAGTAGTCGATCTGGTTTTTCTTCTCCGCCCCCCACTCGTAGTTGCAGGCCACGATGGCGATCACGGGAATGTTCTCGCGCACGGCGGTCATCACCTCGGCCAAGCCGCTGATCCCGAAGGCCCCGTCGCCCTGGAAGGCGATCACGGCCGAATCGGGACTGGCGACCTTGCACCCCAGGGCCGCGCCGTATGCGAAACCGCAGTTGCCCCAGGAAAGGGCGCTGATGTGCCGGCGTACCCCCTCGAAACGCAGGTAGGCATTGATCATCGAGGCGTTGTTGCCGATGTCGGTGGTGACGATGGCCCCCGCGGGCAGGGCCCGGGTCCACTCTTGGTGAAAGCGTCGAGGGTGCATGGGTTTGGCCTGATCGCTGGCGCTCCAGGCGTCCAGTTCGGCCTGCCAGGTTTCCTTCTCGCGCGCCACATCCGCCAGCCGCTCGGCATCGGCGGCGCGCCGGGGCGCCGCGGCTTCGAGCCGCTCCCGCAAGAGGGCGGCGAACTCCCCCACGTCGCCGCAACTGTACACGTCGGCGCGCTTGGCCAGGCCGAGGGCGCCGACGTTGACATCGCACTGGATCAGGCGTGCCTGGTGCGGCCAGTAGTCGATATCGTACTGGGGCAGCGTGCCGAAGGGCCCCAGGCGGGTACCCAGGGCCAGGACCACGTCGGCCTTGGCCAGGATGCGCATGGCGGCCTTGGCGCCGCAGTAGCCGATGGGGCCGCAGGCCAGCGGGTGGCTGGCCGGAAAGCTGTCGTTGTGCAGGTAGCTGTTGACCACCGGGGCGGTGAGGTATTCGGCCAGGGCCTTGACCGGCGCCACGGCGTCCGCCCGGGAGACCCCGCCGCCGGCGATGATCACCGGATAGCGGGCCTGGCTCAGGAGACGAACCGCCGCCTCCACGTCCGCCATCGATCCCGGCCCCCGCCGGATCACCGGCGCCGGGTAGATTTCGTCGTTGCACTGGCCGTAGAAAAAATCCCGCGGAATGTTGAGCTGGGTCGGGCCGTTGAAATTCTTGGCCATATAGAAGGCGCGCCGGGCCAGCTCGGCCATGCGCTGGGGGTGGTTGACGCGCACCTGGTAGACGGTCTGGCGCTCGAACATCGGCATCTGGTCCAGTTCCTGGAAGCCGCCGGTGCCGATGCCCATGGAACCGGTCTCCGGCGTGATGGCCACCACCGGGGAATGGGCCCAGTAGGCGGCGGTGATGGCCGAAACGAAGTTGGCCGCCCCGGGTCCGTTCTGGCCGATGCAGGCCTGGGGCCGGCCGGTGATCCGCGCCATGCCGTCGGCCGCATGGGCCGCGGCCTGCTCGTGGGCCACGGGAATGAAGCGGATGCCGGCATCGGGGAACAGATCCAGGGCATCCATGTAGGCGCTGCCCACGATTCCGAAGACGGCGTCGATCCGCTCCGCCACCAGGGTCTCAACCAATGCTTCCGAAGGGGTCATTTTCGGCATGATGGGTTCTCCTCATCCCGCTCTATGGAGGGCGTTTGAAGTTGGAATGAATGCCGTCTCATCTTTCCAGTTCCGCCCGCACCGACCGGGCCATCAGGCATTCGTACAGTCGGGGCGACAGCTTGTTGACCAGCCGGGTCAGACGGCCCACCGGGGTCAGCACCAAGAACCGTTTGTTCTTCCGGGCCGCCTGGAAGACCTGTTCGGCCACCGCGTGGGGGCTGGCCGGCCGGCCCACGGTGATTTGGGGATGGCGGGTGATCGAGCCGTCGCCGTCCAGGGCCGAGGCGCCGATGGCGGTGGCGGTGAAGCCGGGGCAGACGACCAGCACCCCGACGACGGTGCCGCGCAGTTCGCTGCGCAGGGAATCGAACAAGCCGTGCAGGGCGTGCTTGCTGGCCGCATAGGCCGTGCGGCCCAGCAGCGGCGAAAAGCCGGCCAGGGAGCTGATGGTGATGATCAGCCCCCGGCGCCGCTTGAGACTGCCCAGGGCCGCCTTGGTGGCGTAGAGGGCGCCGAAGAAATTGACGCCCATTACCCGGTGGAAGACGCTCAGACGGGTCTCGCCGAAGGCGGCCCGGGCGCTGATGCCGGCATTGTTGATCAGCACGTCCACGCCGCCGAAGTGCTCGAGGACCCGATCCATGGCCGTCACCACGCTGCCCGGATCGGAGACATCGCAGGCCAAGGGCAGGACATCCATGCCTGCCGCAGCGAGTTGCCCGGCGGCCGCTTCCACGGCCTCGGCCCGCACGTCC
This sequence comes from Desulfobacteraceae bacterium UBA2174, assembly GCA_002327445.1. GTDB lineage: Bacteria > Desulfobacterota > Desulfobacteria > Desulfobacterales > UBA2174 > UBA2174. Next base: position 19,612 of record DCWA01000042.1, read on the forward strand.
AGCAGGGCCACCCGGGCCCCGGCCCGCCCGAAGCGCCGGGCGAAGGCCAGCCCCATGCCACCGGCCGCGCCAGTGACCACCACGCTCCTGCCGGCGAAATCTCTCCTAATGCGCATGACCTCTGCTCTCCAGGTAATAATCGAACACCTCCCGGCTCGTCTTGCGGGGAATGTATCCGAATTCTTCCTTCAACCGGCGGTTGGACAGCACCGGCCGGTAGCGCAGGAAGTCCACCTGCTCGGGGCCGTACCGGGTCAGCCCCAGGCGCTTGCCCGCCCACAGGGCCGCCTTGACCAGCCCCACCGGCAGGGCGACATACGGTTTGCCGATGAGCCGGGCCATCTCGGGCAGGGTCAGGATGCCGTCGCCGGCGAGGTTGTAGATGCCGCTGCCGCCCTCGAAGATCCCCTGGCGGATCGCCCCTACCACGTCCTGATCCCAGATGATGACAAAGGGGCTGTCCACGCCTTTGAGGCCGACGACGCGCTTCTGCTCGAACAGATTGGTGATCTGGTTGCGCGTGGTGGCCCCCAGGATGAATCCAGGCCGGAAGATGAGCTGTTCCAGCTCCGGGTGCGCCTCCCGGTAGCGGGCCAGCATCTCTTCCACCAGCCTCTTGTGGCAGGCGTAGGCGAATTCATCGTTGCCGCGAAGCGGGTGATGCTCTTCCAGCCAGGCCGGATTGTCGGCATGGTAGCCGTAGGCCGCGCCGCTGGAGGTGTAGATGATCTTCTTCACGCCGGCGGCCAGGCAGGCCCTGAGCACGTTTTCGGTGCCCAGCACGTCCACCTGGTATTCCAGCTCCCGGTTCGATTTGCGGCCCGGGGTCACCACGGCCGCCAGGTGGACCACCACCTCGATCTGGTGCGTCTGAAAGGACCGGGCCAATTCGGGCGAGCAGATGTCCGCGGCCAGGTAGTCGACACCGGCCAGGCGCCGTTCGGCCGGCGGCGACTGCAGGTCGCTGGCCACGATGGTGGTGAGATGGCGGCGGTCGGCGGCCAGGGCCGCCACCAGCTGGCGGCCGATGTAGCCGCCGGCACCGGTGATCAGGACCGAACGGTGGAGGGTGGCCCGGGAATTCATCAGATCGCTTCCTCCCGCAAGACGGCCAGCGGCCGGCGTGACCAGAACAAGGCCATGGTCAAGCCGGAAATGATGTGCCAGATGCCCCACCAGCCGGCGATGATGGCCATGCCGCCCAGTCCGGCGAAAAACTGGAAGATCAGCACCAGGGCCAGGGCCGAGTTCTGGATGCCCACTTCGATGGCCACGGCCCGGCGGTCGCGTTCGGGCAGGCCGAAGAGCCGGGCCGACACATATCCCAGGGTCAGGGCCAGGGCATTGTGCAGGAACACCCCCACGGCCACCAGACCGATGGCGCGGAGGAAATTCTGCCAGTTGGCACCCAGGGCCGCCGCGACAAAGAGGCAGAAGATCACCACCGAAACGGTCTTGAACGGTTTGCGGATGCGGTCCGCCAGGTGGGGATAAAAGCGCGAGGTGGCGATGCCCAGCACCAGCGGGATGCCGAGGATCAGGACGATGGTCTGAAAGACGTCCATCGGATCCAGGGACACCTTGCGCAGAATGGTCCGGGTCGCCGGGTTGAGGCTGCCCCAGATCGCCAGATTGAGGGGCGTCATCACCACGGCGGCGGCGGTGGAGACCGCGGTCATGCTCACCGAGAGGGCCGCGTTGCCGCCGGCCAGGTAGGTCAGCACGTTGGAGAGGTTGCCGCCCGGGCAGGCCGCCACCAGGATCATGCCCAGGGCCATGGAAGGGGTGACCGGCAGCACCAGGGTCAACAGGTAGGTGAAGGCGGGCAACAGGATGAACTGGGCGCTCAGCCCGATGGCCGTCCCCTTGGGCGACCGCAGGACCCGTTTGAAGTCATCCAGCTTCATGTCCAGGGCCATGCCGTACATCATCAGGCCGATGACGGCATTGAGGCCCAGCAAACCGCTCTGACTGAAATTGAGGCCGATCTGGTCGACCGCCGCGGCATCCATTCATCCTCCTGCCGAGAGACGTTTCCCGTCGGGGCAAATCGTCCGGAACCGGTTTCAAAACCTTGGCTCAGGTCCGAGGTTCCCACCCCGGATTTCTATTCACCGGCCGGCTCCTGATGCATGGCCTTGAAGTGAAACAGGCCGGGAGCCATCATGTGGGCCTCGGCATGGACCAGACAGTGGATCACCGCGCAGGTGCCGGCCGCCCGGGCCCGGTCCAGGGCGCCGCGCAACTGTTCGGGGCTGGCGGCCCGGGCACCGAAGGCCCCCATGGCGCGGGCCAGTTCGTCCCAGGCGATATCGCCGAGATCGGTGTTGATCGTGCCCTTCTTGTCCGGCCCCAGAGCGGTCTTGAACATTTCCTTCACCGCGTCCAGCGCGAAGATCTGGTTGATCTTCACCATGCCCCAGGCCTTGTCCACGAAGACGAGAAAAATCACCTTGAAGCCGTGGCGCACGGCCGTCTCCACCTCCTGCATGTTGAATCCCATGGCGCCGTCGCCGATCAGGCAGTAGACCCGCTTGTCCGGCCGGGCCGCCGCCGCGCCCAGCGCCTGGCCCACACCGGCCCCCAGGTGCCCCATGTGGTGGGTGCCCAACTGGCTGTTGGGACTTCGCAGTTCGGTGTAGAAATTGCCCCAGACGGCCGTGTTGCCGCCGTCGAAAACCACCACGGCATCATCTTCGAATACCTCCCGGCAGATGTGGGGCACCTGACAGGAGATCATGGGGTCGCCCGGCAGGGCCAGCATCTCGTCGAGCTTCTTGCGTTCTTCTTCCTTCACTGCGGCCAGCTCCGCCACCCTGGCCTTGCGGGCCGCCAGGTCCATGCCGGCCCCCCGCCGCTCCAGAGCCGCCATGAGCATTTCCAGGAAGAGGCCGACGTCGCCGACGATGGCCAGATCGCTGGCCCGGTTGCGCGCCAGGCGCTCTTCGTCGATATCGACCTGGATGAACTGCTGATCCGCGGTCTTGGCCCAGTATGGCGCCTTGCCCCACCAGTCGGTCTCCCCCATGTCCGACCCCAGGCAGAGGCAGACGTCGGCGGCGTTGCGCAGGTCATTGCAGGCATCGATGGCCACCATGGGCCATGCCAGCGGGTTGCGCTCGTCCAGCACGCCGCGCCCGCCCCAGGAGGTGGTCACCGGCGCATGCAGCCGCTCCGCCGCCTGGCGCAACGCATCGAAAGCCCCGGCGTGGAGGATGCCACTGCCGGCATGGATCATGGGGAGCCGGGCCGCGATCAACCGCTGGGCGGCCTCTTCGACCTGTTCGGCCAAGGGCGCGATGGGCACGGTGCGGCGGTATCGCCCGGGCGGCAGGATGGGAACGGCGGGGCACGGCCCGTTGATCAGGTTTTCGGGAACATCCAGGTGCACCACGCCCGGCCGGCCCTGGTAGCACTTGCGCAAAGCCGCCCGCAGCAGTTCGGGAATACGCTCGGCATAGGCGCAGGAGGCCGACCACTTGGTCATTCCTCGGATCACGCCCACCTGGTCGAAGCACTGGTAAGCCCCGCCGCGGTCCGGGTAGATGATGCCGGTCCGGCGGGAACTGGTGATGAGCAGCACGCGGTTGCCCTCCACGTTCTCCACCGCCACCCCGGCCAGCATGTTGGCCACACCGGGGCCGTTGCTGGCGATGCAGACCCCCAGCTTGCCGGTGAGGCGCGCGTAGGCCCCTGCCATGTGGGCGGCCACGGCCTCGTGGCGGGGCGTGATCATCTGCATCCCCTCTTCGACGCAATGGGCGCAAAGCTGCAGATAGGTGCCGTCGACGATACCGAAGAACTTCTCCACGCCTTCGGCCTTCAGCATCCTGGCGATGATTTGGCCGCCGGTTGAACTGGACATGATCCCTCCTTGACCCCGTCGTCAAAAGTCAATTCAAGCCGCAGAATTTACAACGGACAGAGAAAATAATTTGTTTGTCTCTGTGATCTCTGTAATCTCTGTGGTGATGTCGGTTTCTCGACGATGCCTTTGTCATTCCGAGGAGCCCCCCTCTGTCATTCCGAGGAACGCGACGAGGAATCTCTTCGAATCTGCCGCCATTTTCCGCCGTATTCCCGACTGCAGATCCCTCGCTGACGCTCGGAATGACAGCGGGAAGAATGCGTCATTCCGCGGGACGCTTTTCCCCTTCTGACATCCCGAGGAGCTCATGGTCCCCCTGTCATCCCGAAGAGCCCATGGCCCCTGTCATCCCGAAGAGCCCATGGCCCCCTGTCATCCCGAAGAGCCCATGACCACCCTGTCATCCCGAAGAGCCCATGGCCACCCTGTCATCCCGAAGAGCCCATGGCCACCCCACTGTCATTCCGAGGAGCAACGCGACGAGGAATCTCTTCGAATCTGCCGCCATTTTCCGCCTTATCCCCGACTGCGGATTCCTCGCTTTGTTCGGAATGACACTTCACCCTATGCCGGCTTCAGCAGGTTGTTGATCGTGTCCGTGATGCCCTGAATCAGGGGCGCCAAGGTCGCGTCGGTGAAATCGCCCTCGATTTCCAGGTATTCCCGGAGGCGGATCTTGAAGTGGCTGGATACGAGCGATGCCATGAAGATGATGTAGAGACTGTTGACCATGAAGGCCGCGAAATGGACATCCACGTCATCGCGCACCAGTCCCCGCTGCATGTCCCGGCGGATCAGGCGCTTGAGGTAGTCCGCCGTGTACTTTTCCACCTCGAGGGACATCAGCTCGGAAAATCGGCTCATGCCGGCCGAAGAAATGTTGGCGTAGAGGATCAGGTATTCCGGATGACTTTGGACAAAGCGCGCCCCTTCCTTGAAAATGTGTTCGATCTGGCGGTAGACATCCCATTCGGGATCCATCCGCCCATAAATTGCCTCCCGGGATCGCTGCATGCCGTCCCGACAGACATAGAGGTAGAGATCCTCCTTGCTCTCGAAATAGTTGTAGATGGACCCCTTGGCGATCCCCGCGCGGCGGGCGAGCTGTGCCATGTCGGTCTGGTTGTAGCCCCGCTCGGCGAACAGGCCGGCCGCCTCGCGCAGGAGCCGTTCGCGCTTGTCCTCGGGGATTTTGAAGAAGGTTTGCTTGGGCACGGGAGGTCTCCGATGGCGGTTGACTGACCGGACAGTCACCGTTATTGACGGCCCCATGAAATTTTGTCAAGAAAAAAATAAATGGGATTCAGCGCTACCCCGCCCGGCGAGGCTCGAGCACCACGAGGTGTTCGTCGATCAGATCGATGGTGCGAACGGTGCCTTCCACAAAGCGCTTTTCACCGAGAAGATTGATGAGCCAGACCCCGTCGCCTTCCGCCTCGACGCGGGCGACGTCCCTCATGAGTTCCCGGTCCGTGTCATCGAGGTGCATGAAAACGGTACTCAGACACATGGCGTTCTCCTTTTGGCGCTCCGGACCACCCGCTATGCGGCCAGCAGACGATCCAGCACGGTATCAACCGCCTCGAAGGCCTGCCCCTTTTCCGGGACATCGCCGTTGAGGCAGGCTTCGAATACGGACGGATCCTGGGGCAGCACGCCGATGACCGCCAGGCCATCCGCGGCAAGCTGTTGCTCGATTTTTTGCGAAATCGCCTCGGAAGGTGCCTTGTTGACGACGGCGACCACTTTTTTGCCCATCGAGAAGGCCATGTTTCTGATCTTGGCGGCGACTTGCAGGGAATCGAACGATGGTTCCACCACCACCAGCACCTTGTCGATGGCCTCATCGATGCCGCGGCCAAAATGCTCCACCCCCGCCTCCATGTCCACCAGGGCGATCTGGTTGGGCTCCAGGGTGAGCTTCTTGAGAAACTCCCGGTTCAGCACCCCCATGGGGCAGGCGCACCCTTCCATCGTCTGGAGAATCTTGCCGATGCCCACCAGCATCAGGCCGTTGCGGCGCCGGATGAAATCCGGCGCAAACTCCCCGGTGCGGATCTCCGTCTGGTTCAGCAGGGTCTGGCCGCCCATCCTTTTCTTGATCATCGCCTTGCCGCCCACCAGATCCATCAGGGGCAGCGGGTGGCTGTCGAATCCGAGCATCCTGGCCATACCGGAATTGGAATCGTCCGCGTCAACGACCAGGACTTCAAGTTTTTTTCGCAGGGCCTGCTTGGCCAGGAAAGTGACCACGGTGCTCTTGCCGCTTCCGCCTTTTCCGCAAACAGAAATCTTCATGCTGTGAAATTCCTCTCGGAGATGAATGTGGACCCGTCTTATTTTATCAAGGCACTAAAACGTTCAAGGAAGTCTAGTGGCCGGGGGGCGGGCTGTCAAGTCCGGGGTCCCCAATGGCCTGGAAAATCGTTGGCGTTTCGGTTGCTTGCATTTTTTCGGTGATGCCTTAGGATGAGGATAACCCCAAGCAATAGGACCCAAACCATGAGCTCTCGACACGCAGCCATCGCACTTTTCTTCCTCGTCGGTCTTGCCGGCTGTGCCGTGATGCCGCCGGAAGTGATGCAGGACGCCATTTCCGAAAGACCCTTGCAGACCCTTATCCGGGACGCCGCCGCTTATCGCGGTGAAACGGTCGTCGTGGGCGGTTACGTCGTCGAAGTGGCCAACGAGGCGGATCACAGCCGGATCATCGCCGTCCAGACCGAGTTGGGCAGCAACCAGAAGCCCAAATCGCGGGATCTGTCCCAGGGGCGGCTCGTCATCCGGCATCAGGGCTTCATCGACCCGGAAGTGTATCAAAAGGACCGGAAAATCACGGTGGCCGGCAAGATCATCGGCAGTTCGCAAACGGAGTCGGGCAAATTTGCGTTTCCCTACCTTCACATCGAAATGACGCATATTTACCTGTGGCCCGAGGAAAGGGTTGTCCCCTACGATCCCTACTGGAACTATGGGGGCCCGGCCTACTTTGATTATCCGTGGTTTTGGGGGCCCTATCACCACCCCTACTGGTGGTAAGCGCGCCATCCGGCGAGGAGTTGGAAGCCGCGGGAACGCCGGGGCGAAAGGGATCGCGCGCGGTGCGGTACCGGAATCCATCGGACCGCGTCTGCCCGGGGGCGAGTCCAGGGGCCCTGTCAAAACGGCAGGAGATAGGCGGAAGGTTTCGGAAAACCGAAACGCAGTCGCGTCCGAACAGGGTGAGGCCATGCGAAAAAATGTGCTCTGCAAGCTGACTGTTGTCCTCTGGATGGTGTGGGCCATCGGCTGCGCCGGCGCCATCTCGAAACAGGCCCGGTCGAAGGTGACCTATGGGGGGTCTTTCCGGGCCCTGCAACAGGCGCCGGACAAGGCGACGGGCGAAATCGTGATGCTGGGCGGAAAAATCATCGAAGTCCAATCTTCAGGGGATCACAGCGAACTCACGATGCTGCAACTGCCCCTTGACGCCTCCCGCCGCCCTGCCCACACCGATTCATCCGAGGGCCGGTTCATTCTGCGCTCGAAGCCGTTTCTCGATCCGGCCATCTATTCGGTCGGCACGTTGATGACGGTGGTAGGACAGGTGCAGGGAAGCGAGGAGCGCCTCATCGGCAACCTGTCGTATCGCTATCCGGTCATCATTGCCGAAGAGATCAAGATTTGGCCGTCGCGCACGGATAGCGGCCCCGGTTTTCATTTCGGCATCGGGGTCGGCACCTCGTTCTGAGAGCCGATGCCTGGCGCGGGCGGGCCCGGATCCCGCTTTGTCGGGGGGCCGAAAAAGAGTCACACTCCCACGCATTTTATTCAAATCATATGAATTTTTCTCAATCCGCGCTCAGGCAAAATCCTGCCGGAAAAATTTCTGCGCCGCTGAATATCAGCAAATACCGCCTGTGGTGCCTTACCCCTGGCTGTCCAGAAACGCTGCCAGTGCCGCGTTGACCGCCTCGGGCGCCTCGATGGTGGTCAAGTGCCCGGAATTGGCGATGACCTTCAACTGGGCGCCGGGTATTTTTTCCACCATGCGCATAGCCTTTTCCACCGGGGTAGGAACGTCCTTTTCACCCACGACAACCAACGTCGGTATCCGGATGGCATCGATCTGTTCGTAAACGCTTCCCCTGGAAAAGATCCCTTTGGCGAAGTCCACCACGGCCCGGCGGTCATTGGCCATCATGCGCCGCTGCCACTGGCGCACTTCTTGGGATCGGGATGGATCCTGGAGAAACCCGGAACCGAAGAAGACCGGCATGGCCCGCCCGACCACCGGCCGGTAGCCGAGCCAGCGCAGGGCGAACAGCATCAGGCGATACTGTTTCATGGCCTCGGGGGGCTCGGCATCGGCCGAGGTGTCCATCAGGACCAGGGACTTGAGCAGTTCGGGGCGCCGGATCGCGATGCGCAACCCGATAAAGCCCCCGGTGGAAAGCCCCACGAAATGGCATGGCGAACAGCCCAACGCCTCGATCAGACCTGTGGCATCCTGGTAGAGGTTCTCCATCTCGTAGCCGCTGCGGGCCACCTCGCTTTTGCCGTGCCCACGATGGTCGTAGGCGATGCAGCGGTAGCGACCCTTGAGGGCAGCGATCTGCGGATCGAAATGACGGCTGTCCAGCAGGAAACTGTGGGAGAAAACGATAGTTTCCGGTCCGGATCCTTGTTCGGTGTAGTGCAATCTGACGCCGTTGACCAGGATGTCGGGCATCGTCTTGCCTCCTTTGGGCAGTGGGTGGCTTCGCAGGAAGGGATGGAAAATTCTTGAACGCCTAAGTGGCTATTGTCAATCATAAAAATCCTGGACGTCAAGTTGCCGAAACAAATCTCAAGTGCCCAGCCTAAAGATAGAGGAAAGGGTTTGAAACCCTGCCATCCGTATCGAGGCGCCGAAGCGTAAGGTTTCGGAAATGGTGGGTGCATCGTAGGGGCGGAAAGAGACAGCGGTACACCAAAGAATTCAAAGAGGACGCGGTCCGGCTGGTTTTGGAGCAAGGGTACAACTGTAGGGAGGCGACCCGACGGCTGGGGGTCGGTAGCTCCAGCCTGACGCGCTGGGTCCGGGAGCATCGCGATGACCAGCAGCAGCGCAGCTAGACGGGAAAGACCCACCGTGAGCTGAAGGCGGAGATCCGCCAGTTAAAGAAAGAGAACCAGCGGCTCCAGATGGAGCGTGAAATCTTAAAAAAGCCGCGGCCATCTTGGGCATGCATCCCAGCACCCTGCGGCGCCGGATGGACAACCTGAGAATTGCCTACGGGCGAAAGGCCGGGCGAAACGGTTGACTCAGAGCAATTCAGAGGTCCGCCCAGGAAAGCTAACTTCCCCCGTCCAATCCCGGCACAGCACATCCGCCTGCTCCAGCACCGTCAAGGTCGCCTTCTCCTGTTTGTCGGGCGCATAGCCATACTTTCGCAGGATCCGCTTGATGATCACCCGCATCTTGGCGTGCACCTTCTCCCGGACGGTCCAGTCGATGGTGATGCTGTTCTTCACCACCCGGACCAGTTCCTGAGGATATGGGTGCAGGGTTTCGTCGCCGAGCACGGCCACGGCGCTGTCGTTGACCTCCAGAGCGTCGTAGAAGGCCACCTCGTCATTAGTCAAATCCAGATCTTTGCACCGCCAGTGTATTTTTATGGAACACAGTTAAGGCGAGTGCCTTGAACAGCGGCATTTTCCCATGTTTTGGACTATCACGTACCTCCGGGCTGCCTGGAATGGGAACTTGTTCACGAAAACAGTTTGTTTCCGTCTCTGAGTTATTTGGTCAAATATGATCAATGGTCATATTTGACCACTTTTGCTAACCATTTCTGCACTGTCCGTTTGAGCTTGTTCATCAAATCTGCCCATTAAAACAACTAAATAAAGTTTCGTTAGGAGATACTTCATTTCAGGCACGAATTTTGAGTAGATGAACCGTAGATCGGTAAAACAGCAAACAAGGAACACGGGAATCACGGGGGCTACCATCATGGTTCTTCACCAAAAAAAGAAAGCACACAATGGTTGCAATTTGAAAATAAAACTGAAAATCGGTTATGCCGGAAAGTGGCTACCATGATCATCATTCGAATAAGCATGGAAGCGTTGCCCGAAAAGCAAAAAGAGGTAGTGCAAACAATTCTTTCATTGATGGCCTCCATGAAAAGAGAGGCGGGGTGTCTAAGTTATACGTTCTTCTGCGAAATGAAGGATAAAAACGTGCTTTGCATGCTCGAGGAGTGGGAGAGCCGTGAGAAGCTGGACAATTATCTAAGATCGGACTTTTTCGCTGTTTTGCTGGGAACCAAAAGTCTATTGCGCCAGGCGCACAACATTCAAATTTACACGATCCGAAAAACCGAAGGGATGGAAGCTGTAACTGCTGTGCGTGATGTAAAAAACTAGATTTTTCAAAAATTTCAAGACTTATGAATGAAACGCTTGGCGAATGAAAGAAGAAAGCACCACACAAAAAGGCTTGAGAATCAAGGGAAAATAAATGGCGTCAAATGAAAAAAAAGATCCAATCGTCAATTTGGTGGACAAGTTGCGTTCATTTTTCGGCTTCGAAAATCATCCGAAAAATCAAACGGCTTTGCCGGGCAAAGGCGGTTTCAAACTATGGTATTTCCTATTTGCCATGATTACATTTTCATATCTGCTTCCGCTCCTGTTTTCTCCAAAAACAGAGACAATTCCCTATGGTCAATTTAAACAGTATGTCGCCGAAGGGATTGCCGGCCAGTTGATCATCGGGCCTGAAAACATCAATGGCGTGCTGGCAGGATCGCCGCAAAGAAAATTCACCACGGTTCGGGTCAATGACCCCGACTTGGTAAGGCACCTGGATGAAAAGGAGATCGGCTATTCAGGCCGGCACGACAATCGATTTTTGAGCAGCCTCTTATCCTGGATTTTACCCCTTGGCATTTTATTCCTGATTTGGCGCTTTACCCTGAAAAAGATGGGCGCAGGCATGGGGGTCATGTCCTTTTCCAAGAGCAAGGCCAAGATTTTCGCGGAAAGCGACACCAAGGTCTCGTTTGCCGATGTGGCCGGCATCGATGAGGCCAAGGAAGAGCTCGAGGAAGTGGTCGAATTTCTCAAGACCCCGGAAAAATTTCAGAAATTGGGAGGCCGAATCCCAAAGGGGGTGTTGCTGGTCGGCCCGCCGGGAACCGGCAAAACGCTTCTGGCGCGGGCCGTGGCCGGGGAGGCCAAAGTGCCTTTCTTTTCCATCAGCGGGTCCGAATTCGTGGAGATGTTTGTCGGCGTCGGAGCTGCCCGGGTCCGTGATCTGTTCTCGCAGGCCGCGGCGCAGGCGCCTTGCATCATCTTCATCGATGAACTGGACGCCCTGGGCAAAGCCCGGGGGATGAACGTGATGGGCGGGCATGACGAACGGGAGCAAACGCTGAATCAACTTCTGGTGGAGATGGACGGGTTTGAAACCAATAAAGGGGTCATCATCATGGCCGCCACCAATCGGCCGGAAATCCTGGATCCGGCATTGTTGCGCCCGGGGCGTCTGGACCGGCAGGTGCTGGTGGACCGACCGGATATCAACGGGCGGGAAGCCATCTTGAAAATCCATTCCCGGACCGTGGTGTTGGGCCCCGAAGTCGATCTGCGCACGATTGCCGGTCGAACGCCGGGTTTTGTGGGCGCGGATCTGGCCAACATCGTCAATGAGGCGGCCTTGCTGGCGGCCCGCAACGATAAGGACAAGGTCGAATCGGCGGATTTCGACGAAGCCATCGACCGGGTGGTCGCCGGCCTTCAGAAGAAGAACCGGGTGATGAACGCCAGGGAGAAGGAAATCGTCGCCTTTCATGAATCCGGACATGCCATCGTGGCCGAATCGGTGGCGCACGCCGATCCGGTGCATAAGATATCCATCATTCCCCGCGGCATTGCCGCGCTCGGCTACACCCAGCAGCAGCCCACGGAGGACCGCTATCTGTTGACGCGCTCGGAGTTGAAAGATCGCCTGGCCGTTCTGTTGGGTGGCCGGGTTGCCGAGGAGTTGGCGTTCGATGAAATCTCCACCGGGGCGCAGAACGACCTGCAGCGGGCCTCCGACATCGCCCGGGCCATGGTCACGGAATACGGCATGAGCGATCTGCTGGGCCTGGTGAGCTATGAGCGCCCGCGCCAGCCGATGTTTTTGCCGGATAGCTTTTCACCGGGCAAACACTACAGCGAAGCCAAAGCCGCCCAAATTGATGAAGAGGTCACGCGCTTTGTCGATGAAGCCCATCAACGCGTACGCAAAATCCTCTCCCAGCGGCGCTCGGTCCTCGATGATTTGGCCCATCTGCTTTCGCGGAAGGAAAGCGTGCAGGGCGAGGAGCTGAGACAGATGCTGGCGGCGGCCGGACCACCGTCATCGTCTGTCGGGCCACATGAAACCAATGCCGCAACAGAAAGCATGGCTTTGACTATGGATTTACAAGATCGGACCCGGGAGGATTCTCATGAAGCCTAAAAAAATCATCGGAGCGAGCCTGGCCGGATTGGCGCTTTTATTCATCATGCAAAATGTCGCTGTCATGAATCTGCGGTTTTTGTTCTGGACCCTGTCGATGTCCGGTGCCCTGTTGATGCTACTGGTTTTGTCGGTGGGCGTCCTTCTGGGCTGGCTGCTCCACAGTGGCTTCGGCAGAAGAAAAAGCAACGCCGAATTCTCTGATGGTTGACAGGCAACCCGGAGCGCGGGAAGGGTTGGACGTGGCAACGGTCATGATCAACGGTCACATCATCATCCACAAGGAGGAAGCCATGAAATCGAGCACAAGAGACCACGTGGAAGGCAAGCTTCACCAGGTCAAGGGTAAGATCAAGGAAGTCGCCGGCAAAATCGCCGACAACCCTGAACTGGAAATCGAAGGCAAGGCTGAAAATCTTGACGGGAAACTTCAGGAAAAGATCGGCGAGGCCAAGGACGTCGTCGGGAAGTAACCACAGGCACCTGCCAAGGGGATTTGACGGGATCGGGAAGGAGACTGCCATGCTTTGGACCATATTTGTAGTTCTTTTGGTTCTCTGGGCGCTTGGATTATTGACCGGCTACACCTTGGGGGGAGTCATTCACGCCCTGCTGGTGATTGCCATCGTGGTGGTGCTGATCCAGGTTCTTCAAGGGCGCCGGCGGCTGTGAGCCGCCGAGGCCTTGTCACCCAATAATGAAGCATCTAAAAAAGGAGTGTCGATCATGAACACGAAACACAAGATTATCGGAAGTTTGGTGGCTTGCATCGTTTTGTTCACCTTTTTGAGCTGCGCATCGACATCAAAAAAGTCCAGTACCGGAGAATATGTTGACGATTCGGTCATCACGACCAAGGTCAAGGCGCTGCTGGCTGAGGACGATTTTCTCAAGTCCTTCCGGATCAGCGTCGAGACCTACAAGGGCGTCGTTCAATTGAGCGGCTTCGTCAATACGCAGGATGCCGTTGCCAAGGCGGGACGAATCGCGCGCAGCGTCAAGGGGGTTCAATCCGTCAAGAATGATCTGATCGTGAAATAGCAAAAGGAGATTGAAAATGCGTCTATCGCACAAAGGTTTCTTCATCGTTTTTTTGCTATCCATATTTCTTGCATTATCCGGTTGCGAACAAAAGGGAGGCGCCGAAAAGGCCGGGGAAAAAATTGATCAGGCGGCTGAAAAGGCAGGTGAAAAAATTGAAGGGGCCAAGGAGGCGATTGGCAATAGTGCCGAAAAAGCTGGGGAATACCTGGATGATACCGCGATTACAGCCAAGATCAAGGCGGGTATTCTGGGCGACCCATTGCTTAAGGTGGCCGAGATCAACGTGATCACGAAAGACGGCGTGGTCACGTTGAACGGGGTGGTCGATTCCCAGCAAAGTATCGACCGGGCAATGGAAATCACCCAAAGCGTCAAAGAGGTGAAATCGGTCGAAAACAACCTCGTCGTCAAGGGCTCCTGATACTCGCGCCACTTGCGCGACTTCGGATCGGGTCCATCGTCGGACCCGATCCGATTTTCCCAAGAGGCCCGTCACCTTCCGCCTTCCCGGCACCCGATCCATACGAACCAACCGCTGTGCGATAGGACGCCCCCCAAGTCAGTTGCCTGGCGGACTGCAAACACCCTCCTTGGGAGGACGCCGGAAGGATACGTTAAGAATGAAAACGCGCAGCGAGCAGATTCGCAGTATCCTTTTTCATTTTTGGGCCAATCGCCGCCGGACCGGAGCGGCGCCATCGGTCGCCTGCGCCGAGCCGCCGTTGCGAGCGGAACTGTTCAGTAGCGAACAGATGAAGCTGCACGGGGAGGCGCTGGCGAACTCCCATAAACTGAGTACGGGGCACGCTTCGGACCGGCTGTTGCCGCGCCTTACGGAAAATGAAGGCGTCCTGATGGCGACCTGCAACCTATTAACGGAGGCCATCAAGGCCAAGCAGCGGATCGACCCGGCCGGGGAATGGTTGCTCGATAATTTCTATTTGATCGAGGAGCAGATACGGACGGCCAGACGACACTTGCCCAAGGGATACAGCCGGGAACTGCCGCGCCTGCTGAACCTTCCATCGGCCGGGCTTCCCCGCGTCTACGACATCGCCCTGGAGATTATCGCCCACGGCGACGGGCGGGTGGACCCGGAAAATCTGAGCAGTTTCGTGGTTGCCTACCAGTCGGTGACCATTCTCAAGATCGGTGAATTGTGGGCCATCCCCATCATGCTGCGCCTGGCCCTGATCGAGAATTTGCGCCGGGTGGCCGCCCGGATCGCCGCGAGCAGGATCGAGCGCAACCGGGCCAACCATTGGGCCGATCTGATGACGGAGATTGCCGCCCGGGACCCCAAGAACCTGATTCTGGCGGTCGCCGATATGGCACGTGCCAAGCCTCCGATGGTGAGCGCTTTTGTCGCCGAGCTGACGCGCTGCCTGCAGAGTCAAGGCTCCGCTCTATCCCTGCCGCTCACCTGGATTGAACAGCAATTGTCCGAGTGCGGCCAGACCATCGAACAACTGGTGCACGCGGAGACCCAACAACAAGCCGCCGATCAGGTTTCCATGAGCAACAGCATCGGCAGCCTGCGTTTTTTGGGGGCGATGGCCTGGCGCGAGTTCGTCGAGACGATGAGCATCGTCGAGCAGACGCTACGTGAAGATCCCGGAGACGTATACGGCGAGATGGATTTTGCCACCCGTGATTGCTACCGTCACGTCGTGGAGAAGATTGCCAAGCGCAGTCCGCACACCGAGAGCGAGGTGGCGCGCCGGGCGATTCATCTGGCGCAAGAGGGCGCGGCCGCCAAAGGCGGCTCAGACCGTGAAGCGCATGTCGGGTTCTATCTGATCGACGAGGGATTGACCCGGCTCGAAGGCATGGCGCGGGTGCGCTTGTCGCCCGCCGAAATCCTGCGCAAAATCGGAAGCCGCTTTTCTTTGCCGCTCTATGGCGGCGCCATCCTGTTGCTGACGGCAATCTTCACCGGCCCCCTCGCGGCCAGGGCCCATAGCGCCGGGTTGCCGGTTTGGGCGCTCGGGTTGTTTGGATTGCTCTGGCTGGTGTGCACCAGTCATCTGGCGGTGGCCCTGGTAAACTGGCTGGCGACGGCACTGGCCACGCCGCATCCGCTGCCGCGCATGGATTTTTCCCAAGGCATTCCCTCGGAATTGCGCACGCTGGTGGTGGTCCCGACGATGCTCACCGGCACTGAGAGCATCGAGGAGCTGATCGAGGCCCTGGAAGTCCGCTTCCTGGCCAATCGGGATGACCACCTCCACTTCGGCCTGCTCACCGATTTCCGCGACGCCGTGGAAGAAAAGCTGCCGGAAGACGAATCGCTCTTGCGGCTGGCCCGTCAGAAAATCGAAGCATTGAACAGCCAGTACCGGTGTCCGGAAGGCGATCGCTTCTACCTGTTTCATCGCCCGCGTCGATGGAATCCGCGCGACCGGATCTGGATGGGCTACGAGCGCAAGCGCGGCAAACTGACGGATTTAAATGCGTTTCTGCGCGGCGCGGCCGACGGCGCCCCGATGGATCGCTTCACCCTCGTGGTGGGTGACACCCGGGTTTTAGCGAACGTCAAGTACGTGATCACCCTGGATACCGATACCCAACTGGCGCGCGATTCAGCATGGCAGTTTGTGGGGGCCATGGCGCACCCGCTCAATCGTGCGCGTTACGACCCGGAGAAACAACGCGTCGTGGCGGGATACGGCATTCTCCAGCCACGGGTGGCGGTGAGTCTTTCCGGCAGGAACCGGTCACGGTATGCGCACCTGTGCGCCAGTGATGCCGGCATCGATCCCTATACCCGCGCTGTTTCCGATGTGTACCAAGACCTGTTCGGTGAAGGCTCGTTCATCGGCAAGGGCATTTATGAGGTGGATGCCTTCGAACGGGCTTTGGCGGGGCGTTTCCCGGCCAACCGGATCCTCAGCCACGATCTTCTGGAAGGCTGTTATGCCCGGGCCGGGCTGCTCAGCGATGTCCAGTTGTACGAGGAGTATCCATCCAGCTACAGTTCGGATGTGAGCCGCCGGCATCGTTGGATTCGCGGCGATTGGCAGATTGCCCGCTGGCTGTTGCCGGATATCCCCGTCCCCAACAGGCGGCGGCCGAAAAAATCGCTCTCGATGCTGTCCCGCTGGAAGATCTTCGACAACCTGCGACGCAGTCTGGTGGCGGCGGCGTTGACACTCATGCTGCTGACGGGGTGGATCGTTTTTCCGTCCCCGGGGTTCTGGACCTGGGCGGTGATCGGCATCATCCTGATTCCCGCATTATGCGCCTCGGCTCTGAAGTTGCTACTGAAGTCCGACGATGAGACGCTGGGACAGCACCTCGCTGCCGAAGCGCGCACGGCCCTGCGCAACATCTTTCAAGCCGCGTTTACCCTCGTATGTCTTCCCTATGAAGGGTTTTTCAGCCTGGATGCCGTAACGCGCGCCGGTTGGCGGATGCTGATTTCACACCGGCAATTGCTCCAATGGGATCTGTCGGGTGACGCGGCCCGCCAAAACGGCACGGGCTTGGCCGACTCCTGGCGAACCATGTGGTTTGCCCCTGTTCTGGCAGCCGCTACGGCGATTTATTTGATCCTGTCAAGGCCGGCATCCCTCGCCGTTGCAGGACCTGTCCTGTGCCTCTGGATGGCTTCTCCCGCCATCGCCTGGTGGATCAGCCGACCGCCCGCTCACCGCCGGGAACGGCTGACGACGGATCAGAGATTCTTTCTACGCCGGCTTGCCCGCAAAACCTGGGCGTTTTTCGAGACCTTCATCGGTCCGCAAGATCATTGGCTACCGCCGGATAACTATCAGGAGCATCCCGATCCCGTGGTCGCCCACCGCACATCGCCGACCAACATGGGCCTCGCCCTGCTGGCCAATTTGTCCGCCTACGACTTCGGCTATCTTTCGGCCGGAAAGCTCCTCGATCGAACCACGAAGACCTTCCACACCATGCTGACCCTGGAACGACACCGGGGTCACTTCTACAACTGGTATGACACCCAATCCCTGCAACCGTTGCCGCCGCTCTATATCTCATCGGTGGACAGCGGGAACCTGGCGGGTCATTTGCTGACACTTCAGCCGGGCCTGCTCGCCCTTGCCGATGACAAAATTCTATCGATGCGCTTGTTGGATGGCCTTGGCGACACCCTCGGCATTGTCGCCGACCTTGCGGCCGCCACTGCCAATGCAGATGCTGAAGCCCGGCTTGCCGGGCTTCAGCAGGCCCTGGCGTCCGCGGCCCGTCGCCCACCTTCTACCCTCATGGCATGGAGATTGGTCCTGGATCGGTTGACCGCCTCGGCCGTGGAATTGGAGGCCGCTATCGAAGCGCTCGACGCGGACCCTGAAAGCCAATTGAGATGGTGGGTCCGTGCCTTGGCCGGGCAATGTCGCGATGCCCTCGATGATTTTTCCCGTCTGGCACCGTGGACGGATCCTTTGTCCTCCCGCAATCGGCTCGGTCACTTTCCCGATCTCGAAGCGATCCCGACCCTGCGAGAGCTGGCGCTTCTGGACGGGAAAATCCAGGTGTCCATCGCGCAGCGACCGGACTTTTCCGAAACGCCGGAGGCGCTCGTTTGGCGCAATGAACTGCAGAGCCTCGTCGCGGCAGCCGGTCGACGCGCCCGAACAAGGATTGCGGCCATCGAAGGGCTTGCGCTGCAATGCGATGCACTTGCCCGGATGGACTACGACTTTCTGTTTGACGAGAAGCGTCATCTGCTGGCCATCGGCTACAATGTCGGTGAACACCGGCGCGACGCCAGTTACTACGATCTGCTGGCTTCGGAAGCACGGTTTGCCAGTTTCGTGGGGGTTGCCCAGGGGAAGCTACCGCAGGAAAGCTGGTTCTCCTTGGCGCGTTTGCTCACCATCGCCGGAGGAGACCCGATCTTGCTGTCGTGGAGCGGTTCGATGTTCGAATACCTGATGCCGCTGCTGGTGATGCCGACCTACGAACATACCCTGCTCGATCAGACCTGCAAAACGGCGGTGGACAGGCAGATCGCCTACGGGAAAAAGCGCGGTGTGCCGTGGGGTGTTTCGGAATGCGGCTACAACGCCATCGATGTGCATTTCAACTACCAGTACCGCGCCTTCGGCGTACCCGGCCTGGGGCTCAAACGGGGTCTGGCGGAGGACTTGGTGATCGCGCCCTATGCCTCGGTCCTGGCGCTGATGGTGGCGCCCGAGCGGGCGTGTCTGAACCTTGAGCGACTCTCCGCCGAAGGCTTTGAAACCCGCTATGGCTTTTTCGAAGCCATCGATTACACCCCGTCACGTCTGCCGCCCGGACAATCCTACGCCATTGTCCGGTCCTTCATGGCCCATCACCAGGGCATGAGCCTGCTGTCATTGGCCCATTTGCTCCTGGAACGACCGATGCAGAGGCGGTTCGAGTCGGTGCCCTCGTTTCAAGCGACCCTGCTGCTGCTCCAGGAACGGATTCCCAAGGCGTCCGCATTCTACGCGCACACCACCGATATTTCCGAGCGCCATATGGTTTCCAGCGCTCCCGAAACGCCGATTCGGGTGTTCACAAGCCCCGACATGCCGAACCCGGCCGTGCAGTTGCTCTCCAACGGCCGCTATCACGTGATGATCACCAATGCCGGTGGCGGTTACAGCCGCTGGAAGGAGCTGGCCGTCACCCGCTGGCGAGAAGACCGCACCCGCGACAATTGGGGCACCTTCTGCTACCTGCGCGACGTGACCAGCGGGGAGTTCTGGTCCACCGCATGTCAACCGACGCTCAAACGATCCAAGCCGTCCGAGGTGATCTTCTCGGAAGGACGCGCCGAGTTTCGTTCCCGCGACCACGGATACGTCACCCATACCGAGATCGCGGTCTCCATCGAGGATGACATCGAGCTGCGCCGCGTGCGCATCACCAACCGCGCCCGGGCGCGCCGGTCCATCGACGTGACCAGTTATGCGGAAGTGGTCCTGGCACCGGCTGCCGCGGACGCGCTGCATCCGGCTTTCAGCAATCTGTTCGTACAGACCGAGATTGTCCGGGGCCAGCAGGCGATCCTGTGCACGCGCCGGCCCCGCTCCCAAGGTGAGGCGGCCCCCTGGATGCTGCACCTCATGGCCGTGCACGGGGCCGAAACCGGAGAAGTCTCCTATGAGACCGATCGCCTGCGGTTCATCGGCCGTGGCAACACCGTCGCCGAGCCCCGGGCGGTCCTCGGGGATGGCGATTCCTATGAGGAGACCCTCTCGGGCAGCGACGGCTCGGTGCTCGATCCGATTGTCGCCATCCGCTGTCGGATTACACTGGATCCCGAGGCATCTGCTACCATCAACATCGTCTCCGGCATCGCCGAAACCCGTGAAGCGGCCATGCGCCTGGTGGAAAAATACCAGGATCGGCGGCTCGCCGACCGCGTTTTCGATCTGGCCTGGACCCATGGCCAAGTGATGCTGCGGCAGCTGAATGCCTCACAGGCCGACGCGCAACTCTTCGGGCGCCTGGCCGGTTCGATCATCTACCCCCATTCCGCGCTGCGAGCCGATCCGAGCGTCCTGAAAAAGAATCGCCGGGGCCAGTCCGGGCTATGGAGTTACGGGATCTCCGGCGACCTGCCGATTGTGCTTCTGAGGATTGAAGATCCGGCCCATATCGAGCTGGTACGCCAACTCGTCCAAGCCCACGCCTACTGGCATCTCAAAGGGCTGGTGGTGGATTTGGCGATCTGGAACGAAGATCGCGCCGGTTACCGGCAACTGCTCCATGACCAGATCATGGAGATTATCGCCGCCAGCACCGAAGCCAACGTGACCGATCGCCCCGGAGGCATATTCGTAAGACCAGCGGACCAGATCGCGGAGGAAGATCGCCTATTGATCCAATCGGTGGCGCGCGTCATCATCACCGACAGGCGGGGGGCGCTGGCGGACCAGATCGGTCGGCTCGGTCCCCTGGAATCCGTGGCGCCGTTGCTTGCCCCGACCCGCATCCACCGCGCCGAACCCTTGACCGTGGCCGCCTTGCCTCGCCCCGATCTGGATTTTTTCAACGGGATCGGCGGATTTACCCCGGACGGCCGCGAATATGTCATGACCACCGCCCGCGGGCAGGTGACACCGGCGCCCTGGGTCAATGTGCTGGCCAACCCGCACTTCGGCAGCGTTATCTCGGAGAGTGGTCAGGCCTACACCTGGAGCGAGAATGCCCACGAGTTCCGCCTGACACCCTGGGGCAACGACCCTGTCGGGGATTCGAGCGGAGAAGCGTTGTACCTGCGCGATGAAGAGCGCGGCCACTTCTGGTCGCCCACGCCCCTGCCCGGCCTTGGAGCGACGCCCTACGTCACCCGTCACGGCTTTGGCTACAGCGTCTTCGAGCACACCGAGCGCGGCATCCATTCAGAGCTGTGGGTTTACGTAGCCCTGGACGCGGCGATCAAGTTCATGGTGCTCAAAGTGCGCAACACTTCGGGTCGATCCCGCCGGATCTCCGCCAGCGGGTACGCGGAATGGGTGCTTGGCGGTCTGCGGCCGGAATCGGCCATGCATGTTATCACTGAAATCGACCCGAACAGCGGCGCACTGTTTGCGCGCAACCCGTATAACACCGAGTTCCGGGACCGGGTTGCGTTCTTCGACGTGGACGATGCAACGCGCACCGTAACCGGCAATCGGACTGAATTCCTGGGACGCAACGGGTCGCTGCGGAATCCGGCCGCCATGTTACGGACCCACCTTTCCGGCAAAGTAGGCGCCGCGCTGGATCCCTGCGGAGCGATTCAGGTGAGCCTCGATCTGGCCGGCGGGCAGGAGCGGGAGATTGTCTTCCGGCTTGGCGTCGGGCGCTCTGCCGACGATGCGCGCAACCTGGTCAACCGTTTTCGAGGATCCACCAGTGCGCGCGTCGTTCTCGATGCGGTGTGGAAGCACTGGGCCCACACCCTGGGGGCGGTCAATGTGGAAACGCCCGATCCGTCCTTGAACGTGATGGCCAACGGCTGGCTGTTGTACCAAACGCTGGCGTGCCGACTTTGGGCGCGCACCGCCACCTACCAGTCGGGGGGCGCTTTCGGTTTCCGCGATCAGTTGCAGGATGTGATGGCCCTCATCCACGCAAGGCCGCATCTGGTGCGCGAGCACCTGCTCGTGTGTGCTGCCCGTCAATTCCCGGAGGGCGACGTGCAGCACTGGTGGCACCCGCCGACGGGACGGGGGGTGCGCACGCGCTGTTCGGACGATTACCTCTGGCTGCCGCTGGCGACCAGCCGCTATGTCCTGGCCACCGGGGATACCGGGGTGCTGGATGAGCCCGTCCACTTCCTCGAAGGGCGCCCCTTAAAAGACGATGAAGAATCCTATTACGATCTGCCCGGGCCCTCCGAAGAGACGCAGAGTCTTTACCAACACTGTGTCCGCGCCATCCTGAAAAGCCTCAAATTCGGCGAGCACGGCCTGCCGTTGATCGGCTCGGGTGACTGGAACGACGGCATGAACCTGGTGGGCGAACACGGCAAGGGCGAGAGTGTGTGGTTGGGCTTTTTTCTATATGAAGTGCTCATGCGTTTCACGGAAGTGGCCGGCACCCATGGTGACACGGCCTTTGTCCAGCGCTGCCGCAGAGAAGCGGATCGTCTGCGTGGCAATCTCGAGGCACATGGATGGGACGGCGCGTGGTACCGGCGCGCCTATTTCGACGACGGCACGCCGCTTGGATCGTCGAGCAGCTCGGAATGTCAAATCGATTCGATCGCCCAGAGCTGGTCCGTGCTTTCGGGGGCGGGTGATCGGGAGCGTTCTCGCCTGGCCATGGAAGCGGTGGATGCGCGTCTTGTTCGCCGCGAGCATGGACTGGTCCAGCTCCTGGACCCGCCTTTCGACAAATCCGCCCTGGACCCCGGCTATATCAAAGGCTATGTCCCCGGCGTGCGGGAAAACGGCGGGCAGTACACCCACGCGGCCATCTGGGCGGCAATGGCCTTCGCCCGCCTGGGGGACAACCGGCGCGCGTGGGAGCTGTTTCGCATGATCAATCCGGTGAACCACGCCCGATCGGCCGAGGAAGCCGCCACCTACAAAGTGGAACCCTACGTCGTCGCCGCCGATGTCTACGCGGTGCCTCCGCACACCGGCCGAGGCGGCTGGACCTGGTACACCGGCTCGGCCGCCTGGATGTATCGACTCATCGTGGAATCTCTTCTGGGCCTCAAGCGCCAAGGGGACAAGCTCCGGGTTGCACCGCGCCTGCCCGCGGATTGGGAGGGCTATAAGGTGCATTACCGCTACCGGGAGACCATTTACCACATCAGCGTCCGGCAGCTTGCCGCCGGCAAGGGGCGGATGCAGGTAACCGTGGATGGCATCGAGCAACCCGATCAGGCCATCCCGCTTGTCGACGACCACAAGGAACACCGGGTGGAGGTCGAAACGCCGACACCCGGGCATCCGGACCGGCTCGAAAATGCTGAGCTGAAAACAGGGGCAACCGTGGGCATGTAGATAAATATGAAAAGATCCGGGAATCTCGTCCTTCGTGAACCGGTACAAAAATTATTGATGCGATTCGGATTTTTTGATATTTTTTCTAACCACTTGATTCCATGCAGATAAACAGGGGCGGCATCAAATGGAAAAAAGTTTTCTGAAAATCCACAACAGCATCCTGGGGTCCATTCGCGAACCCCTGATCCTTTTAAGTCCGGATCTCAAGGTTATCACGGCCAACCCTTCCTTTTATCGTACATTCAATGTAAAGCCCGATGAAACAGAGGGCGTGCTGATCTATGATCTCGGCAATCGGCAATGGGACATCCCCAAGCTCCGGCAGTTGCTTGAAAAAGTCCTTCCTCAAAATACCAGTTTCCATGATTTCGAGGTCGAGCATGCATTTCAGGATATCGGCCTGAAAATAATGCATTTGAACGCCAGACGGATCTATATTGACGGCAGTCAAACCCAAATGATCCTGCTGGCCGTCGAGGATGTGACCGAGCGCGAATATTACAAAAGACATCTTGAAGATATTGTCAAACAACGAACGGCCGAACTCAAAGAGGCAAACCAGGCGCTGGAGCTCAGCCGGCAAAAAGCCGAGGCCGCCCTTTCTGAAATCAGGGTCTTGAAAGATCAGCTTGAAGCCGAGAGAGCTTATCTCCAGGAGGAAATCAAACAAGAATACAACTTTGAGAACATGATCGGGCAAAGCGATGCCATCAACTATGTGTTTTTCAAAATTGAACAGATCGCCGCCACTGACACCAACATCTTGATCCTGGGCGAAACCGGAACCGGCAAGGAACTTGCTGCGCGCGCCATTCACGCCTCGAGCCTGCGCAAAGATCGCGCCCTGGTGAAGACGAATTGCGCGACCTTGCCTTCGGAGTTGATCGAAAGCGAACTTTTCGGTCATGAAAAAGGGGCTTTCACCGGGGCGCATTCCAAACGTTTAGGCCGTTTTGAAATCGCGGACGGGGCCACTCTTTTTCTGGATGAGATAGGGGAACTGCCCTTGGAATTGCAGCCCAAGCTGCTCCAGGTAATCGATAATGGTGAATTTGAGCGCCTGGGCAGCTCCGACACGCGAAAGGTGAATGTCCGCATTATTGCCGCCACCAATCGCAATCTGGAAGAGGAAGTCCGTAAGGGCGCTTTCAGGGAAGATCTCTGGTACCGGTTGAATATTTTTCCGATCACCATGCCGCCGCTGCGCGATCGCTTGGAGGATATCCCTCTGCTGGTTCACTTCTTTGTCGACAAGATCACCAAGAGACTGGGCAAATCCATCCAGACGATTCCGGTGCACGTAATGGACACCATGCTGCAATACCATTGGCCGGGTAATATTCGCGAGCTGGAAAATGTCCTCGAACGGGCGGTGATCAACTCCTCGGGTCCCAAGCTGCGGCTGGTGGATGATCTGAAACCAAGGCACAAGGATCCTCAAAGATCGGAAGAAACACTCGAAAATTTCGAACGAGAATATATCAAACGAGTGCTGGAACAGACGGGCTGGAAAGTGAGTGGCAAAAACAGCGCGGCTGAAATTCTGGGCTTGGACCGCAGTACCTTGCGCGCCCGCATGCGCAAACTCAACATAGACAAACGCTGATTTTTTCAATCCAGTCCGATTCAGCCCTCATCACACGACGCCAAAATCGAATCACCTCCCACCAAGCCGACTTTCATATCTCCGTTGTCCATAATGCGCTCCCACCATATGGTGGGCCACAATACCACCAGCCAGCGCGGCTCTTGATGTTCCCGATCAGGTCAATTGGTCACATATGATCCTTGGTCATATATGACCGCTGTCATTGATGCCCATCCGCTCCGCCGTCAATGCGCGCTTGATCTCATTTCATTGTTAAAACAATTGAATAAGATTTAGGTGGCGGGCAATCGATTGTCGGCACGCTTCTTGAGTTGACAGAACGGTAGAGGGGTGAATCGGCAAGCAGGCACGCAACAGAGAAGGTCGGAAGTTCAAGCGGTGGAGGTTTCAATGACAGGCTTGGTTACCGCCATTTGATGCCATCCATGGCAGGCATCTGTCGGAGGGAAAAATCATGGGAACCAGCTTAGGAACAAAGAATATCAAGCAATTGTTGGATGAGGCCGATGAACTTATCCATCGAATAAATTCGGATACCCTCGAGGAGATGAATGAAGAGCATCGTTTGCAATTCGAATTGTACGCTCAAAAATTGGAAAAAATCAAATCCAAAGTCCAGAGAAGCATTGAAACGAAAGAAACATCGAAAATGGACTACGGCGCGGAAGGTTTCCATGAAGCGATCCTTGATATTGTAAAAGCAATGAAGGGGCTGACAAAATTTCTTGGCTGATCTTGGCTGAAAAATTTTAAAGGGGAAAAAATCATGTCAATTACCACCATATTGATCGTCATCTTGATTCTGGCTCTTTTAGGTGTCATCCCGGTCTGGCCGCATAGCCGATCCTGGGGGTACATGCCGAGCAGCGGGCTTGGGTTGGTGGTGATTATTGTTGTTATTCTTTTCTTATTAGGCAAAATCTAGTCTAAGCAATCTAATTTTAATTACCGACATGGAATGGAGGAGATACATCATGAAAAGTTCAGAAAATAGCGCTGAAAACAAAATCGATTATGAAAAACAAAAATATGTTGAGAAACGGAAGGCTCAGATTGATAAATGGAACGATGAGATTGAAGATCTGAATGCCAAAATCGCAATGGCCGACGCGGATGCCGAAGCAAAACTTGAGCACAAAGCGCATGTAGCCACTCTCCGGCAGAAACGTGATGAGGCCAGGGCCAAACTGACGGAGATTGAGGAAGCGGACAATGATCGATGGGAAGATCTCAAGGATGGTATGGAAAACATTTGGACGAATATCAAGGATGGTTTCGAAAAAGTAAAAGCGAAATTTTAGGCGACGCGAGCAGCTTTTTTTCGACTTCATCATAGCAGCATCGAATCTATGGCAGAGAGGTCGGCCGTCAGGGTAAATAGCAATAAAGATAACGTTTTCGAAGGTAATTTTTTAAAAATGGGGAAGTAAAATGAAAACATACACCGTGATAGGCATCTGTCTTATCTTGATCGGAATTTTTGCATTCACGTATCAGGGATTCACCTTTACGACCAGAGAAAAAATCGCAGATGTCGGCCCCATCCACATGACTGCCGAGAGCACCCGAACAGTCCCGCTTCAGCCGATCGTTGGCGCGCTTTGTCTCGCGGGGGGTATCGTTTTGCTGGTTACAGATAAAATGAATCGGTGAAAGGTTGGGAGACGTCGAAGTTAACGATAGGTCAGGGTTCGCGAAAGAAGGTATGGCATGAGAGTGTCCACGGTAGAGAAAGGAAAATCTATATTCGAAAAAGCTGGAAAGGAAATATCAAAGCGCATACTAATGGTTGATGATAACAAAAGTATCAGGGACACAGTTGCCGATTTTCTGGTGTCTTTGGAATATGAGGTGGCGCTTGCCGTCGATGGAATAGAAGCACTGGCCGTATTTCTCGATAAATCTTTCGATTTGGTTTTAACCGATTTCGAGATGCCTGCCATGGATGGTTATATTTTGGCCGGACATATCAAAGAAAACTCTCCAGGTACACCGGTCATACTGATCACGGGCGCTGATAGAGGAACTGTTTTGAAAATGGTGGAGGCAGGGCCTGTGGACTCGATCATCTTCAAACCCTTCATGCTGGATGACCTTCAAACTTCAGTCCAAAGAGCTTTGGCCTTCCGATGTTGAAAGATTTTCTTCTCCACGGTGTGGTTACATTCGATACTTAATCCTGAAAGCATCTACAGATGCAGAAAGGTGGATCGATGGAAAAGCACAAAACGGGTAGGAAAGATTCACTGACTGAGGCGAGCCGGTCTGTTTCCAGCACCGCAATGTTCGATTTCGATATCGGAACGTTGCTGGAAAGCCCGTGCCGGACTTGCGAAATGCGGTCGATGCTGCCCTACTGCCAGAAAAACTGCCAGATCCTGGCCGGGATACAAACAATCTTGGCCAATGCGATCAATTCCGATAACAGCGTGTTGCCGGTTGAGACTTATAACGTGTTGATTAAGCAGAGATAGGGCAGGCTTCAACCATACGTCAAGTAAAGGAGAAAAACACCATGTTTGGCGATGAAATAAAATCCACTCAACAGGTAATCATTATGAAAAAATTAAACGTGATATGTGTTTATGTTCTTGTGGTGCTCATGCTTGGGGTCGTGGGTCTGTCGGTTCCCAAGATGGCTGCGGCCGTGGAAAAAAGTACGGAACAGAAAGCCGACCAGAAGGCCCTGAAAAAAGGATTGGAAGAGACTTTGGGGATGCCAGTCCTGAAAGGCGATGTCTGGCAAGTGATGTCACACGATTCGAAGATAGCCTTCATCTGGGGTTTTGGACATGTGGTGTCAATTGAACAGCATCTGATGGAAAAATTTCCGGAACTAAAAAGGGATAGTTTTGTCACCAAAGTTGTGGAGGGGATGGCGGATATCCCCATGGAGACGGTGATTACCAGAGTCAACGAGTACTACCAGGCAAATCCGCAAAAAATTGAAGCCCCTGTCACGAATGTGATCTGGGATCTCATGATCAAACCGAACATCAAGACCGGCATCGCCGGCCGGCCGCTATCAAAAATAGAATAATAATAACAAAAAACCACCAAATAAAATAAAAAGAGGAAATGCAATGAAACGACTCTCGCTCGGTTTAATGATACTCGTCCTGGCTGTTACGTTGGGCTGTGCCGGAATGAGTAACACTCAACAAAAAACCCTCAGCGGCGCAGGCATCGGCGCCGGTGGCGGTGCAGTGCTTGGCGCCATCGTCGGGGGAAGCGCGGTGACAGGAGCTGTTGTCGGAGGAGGTGTCGGCGCTATTACAGGCTACATTCTCGGTGAAGGCGATAAGTAGGGTCCATCCATAAATGGTCTTTTTACGCGATCTCAGCGTTGGGCGCAAAGATTTAAATCCTCAAAATAGCACTGCTATGCCTCCGGTTTAAATCTTGGCGCCCGCCTTGATCTCACGAAAAAATCTTCATTTCTGGACGGACACTAATCAACACGCTCCTGGATTCAATCCTTTTTGCGAGGTGACCTATGGGAGAAGCCCATCGGGAAGGTGATAAGATGGCGGAAGCCGCCGCAGAGTCGCAAGGCTCTGGCAAGTGCGCCGGGTTTGAGAAAGTTAAAAGCATTATCGCCGATAAAATCCATGAGGCTGCGGAGGCTCTTAAGGAAAAAGCAACAGCTTCCGAAGATCCATCCGGCATACCCCGGTTCCAAAACCACGCATCTGAATGGCTGGATCAATCCGCCGAGCGCGTTCGCCAATTCGACTACGAGGAAGCGAATGCCAAAATCCGGGATTACGTGGGGCGATGCCCGGGGGCCAGCCTCTTGATTGCTGGGGGAATCGGTCTGTTTGTCGGAGCTATCTTACGACGCAGGTAAATCCAAATGAATAATAAAGTGGTCAACAAAGATCCTTCGACACAACGCGACTCCTTCAGTGAGCTGTTGGGACAGCTTGCCAATCAGTCGGCCGACGTTGTTCACCACGAAATCGAGCTGATCACCCGGGAAATTCTGGAAAAGGCTGCTGCTTGCCGCAGTGGTGTTTTAACCATTGTAACAGGAGCGTTCATCGGTTTTGCCGCATTCCTGGCGTTTTGCACGGCATTGATCATCGGGCTCACTTCTTATTTGTCCCTGGGCATAGCGGCGCTTGTCACCGGAACGGGGCTTGCCTTCATCGGTGTGGGTATTGCCTTCATCGGCTACAAACGAGTGAAGAAATCGATTTCTGAAAGATAGAAGACTTTGCAAAGACTGAGAAGGGGGACAAGGGATGGTTGAAAGAAAGCATTCAAACAAAGAGAAGGAAGCGAATTTCGAGCGCAGTTCCCAAGATATACGTGACGATATCGCTAACGAAAAAGAAAACATTTCCCGGACAGTGGATGAAATCAGCGAGCGTATCAAAGAAAAAACGGATTGGCGCGAACATGTGAAGGGTTCACCCTACTTGGCCATAGGGGCGGCAGCAGGCCTCGGTTATTTGGCCGCAAGGGTATTCATTACCCATACCTCCCCCACGGAACGAATTGTGAAGACCATTGCCGAGGGCGTTCACGATTCACTCGATAGCCTGCATACCCAAGTTTCCGGGCCGGGCCTGATCACAATGACCTTGCTGACCATTGCTGCGAAGGCTGGCGCCGACTGGATAAGGCGTGCAAGCTTTCCAGCGGAGACGGCAGGCGGTGATGCAGGGCCATGGCCCCGGCATAGACGGAATTCGACGATGAACCGGAAAATGGAACCGTAATAAATCGGAGCCAAAATTTGGTGTCGTTAAATAGGTCGCCACAGAACAAAGAAAAGAAATAGACTGCCAAGGAGCGCAAAATGGATAAAAATAATTACGAAAACTCTGGACAGGAATCGACAGGAGAACCGGGCAATTCAGGCTCAAAAACGAAAAGCAGCCTGGAACACGGCGCCGAGGCCTTCGGGAACGCTGAGCAGACAGTCAGTGATGCACGTGATAAAACGTCCGAGAAGGTCGGTGAAACCTATGATAAGGCCAAGAATTACATCCACGACAATCCGGGCAAGACCCTTCTGGTTACATTGGGGATCGGCGTCGGCATAGGCCTTCTCTTGGGCGGCAGCACCCATAGGACGCGCATCGGCCGGTTGGCCCAGCCCGTAGTTCATGCGCTCTCCGACATCGCTCTTGCGTATTTTCGTTAAATTGCCATGACTGGCGACTCCAGGCCAAATCCGACGCCGCCGCTCCCGGGTTTTTTATACGTGATCCTAGGAGCGGCGCTATATGCCTTCATCCAGTCGTTTTCGCTGCTCTCCCCCATTCTTCTGTCGTTTCTATTGATCCTTCTGATCTCCCTGGCAGTGAATCCTTTAGTATCGAGAATGCGCGCTTGGAAGGGGGGAAGAAAAGGCGCAACGGGACTAATCGTGGGCGCATTGATTGCAGTCATAGGCTTAACGGGCTGGGTTTCTTTCGCTCCCATGAAGAACCTGGTCGCCAATCTCTCGGAGCAGGCACCATCGTACTGGGAAAGATTCCAAAAACCCCTAATTAAAATGGAGCAGCAAGCCGTGATCTCCGAGGAGAAACTCCAAGCGGAAGTCACTCTGGAGATTGCCCGAACCGGGATGGAGGATGGCAAGCCCCAATCTTTGCTGCAAAGGGCTGAAGAGTCGCCCCGAAAACCCGCAAAGGAATTTAAATCTCTGCGCTCCAGTTTGAGCGAGATGTTCCAGAACGTAGCCGGACGCTTCACGACCATGGCGTTCAATGCAACCCATATTTTGGTGGTTTTGGTAACTGTTTTTTTCGGTGCGACATTTACGCTGATGAATCCCCGCCCGATCTTTATGGCGATGTTTTCCCTGGCACCCGAGCACCATCACGAGCAGATGCTGACCATCGTCCAACGCATTGGAAAATTTGTGCCCCGGTGGGTCGCGACGACGCTGCTGGGAATGGTCACCATTGGCCTGCTCGTATTCCTGCTTATGTGGCCTGTCTTCGGATTCATGGATGCGCTGGTCCTCGGGCTGATTGCGGGTATTTTGGAAGCGATTCCCTTCCTGGGGCCTATCCTCAGCGCCGTACCCGCAATATTGCTCGCTCTGGGCAAAGGAGGCATGGCCCCGTTGTGGGTCTTGTTCTTCTATATTGCGGTCCAGATGGTGGAGAACAATGTCATCCTCCCTTTCATCGTGGCCCACGGTATGAAACTGCATCCCCTCGCCGTGATCTTTTCCATGCTTTTGTGTGTGGCCGCCTTCGGGGTGCTGGGTGTATTAATCGCAGCCCCTATGGCTGCCATCGTGGAAATCCTGCTTGACGAGCTGTATCGAAAGCGCTTCCTTCCCGCCACAACCGACGCGGACTTGGATCGTCTCGCAGGAAGGGCTTTGCAAGAAAAACAGTCCGTCAGCAAGTAAGAAGCCTCAATTCAAAGGGATTCGATACCGACTGCCGG
Organism: Desulfobacteraceae bacterium UBA2174; assembly: GCA_002327445.1. Lineage (GTDB taxonomy): Bacteria > Desulfobacterota > Desulfobacteria > Desulfobacterales > UBA2174 > UBA2174. The sequence goes on from DCWA01000042.1 coordinate 50,469, forward strand.
CTACGGGTTCGACAATACCATCGACACACAGGCAATAGAGGATGCTCAATCCACGCCCCCGCGCGGGGGGCGACTGTATATGGTCTACCAAACTGATATAGCTTTGTTTCCTGCCGCCAACGCGCGAACCCCTCCTGAAATCCGCGGGGCTTTGGCTAAAAAAACCGATCTTTAAAAACTATCCAATATTTTCAACAAGTAAAAGATGCGCGAACCTGCCGGGAAAACCATGACAACTCGGGGTTCGCGGGGCGTCAAACGATCAAAGGCCCCTCCTGATCGAAGCCCGGTTTTGCACCGACATGCTCAACCCGATTTTTCCAGTTGGCCCCCAGAAAGTAAAACCGCAGGCTATCCTTTTCCTCGTCGATAATGCCAACCAGTTGGTTGCGAAAATGCGTCCACTGTGCCGGATCGAGGATGCACTCGAATACCGAGTACTGAACCCGCTGGCCATAGTTCTTGCAGGCCTTGGCGACCCGGCGCAAGCGGCGCTTTCCGCCGTCACTGGTGATGGCCACGTCGTAGCTGATGAGCACCATCATGGTCTGTCATCTCCATACGAACGGCGGATAACCGTCCAGATCGCCTCTCAGATAGCGCGCCAAAAGCAATGCCTGGACATGAAACAGAATTCCGATGGCAACCTTTTCTTCCAGAAAAGGATGCGTGATCTCATCCTGTTTGCGCTTCTGGTAGGCCACCAGCACCTCCTTGCGTGTGTCGTCGCTCATGGTGACCGCGCCAGTCTCGAACGCCTTGAAACCTTTGGCGGCTACTTGGCCCAGGTTGATCAAAGAAAGCGCCAGCCGATCCGCCAGAAACGGCCGGAATTCTTCCATCAGATCCAGAGCCAGGCCGGGGCGTCCCGGACGGTCCCGATGCAAAAATCCCACCGCCGGGTCCAGCCCAACGCCTTCCAAGGCCGACCGGACATCGTGCATCAACAACGTGTAGAGAAACGACAGCAAGCAATTGACGTTGTCCAAAGGCGGCCGGCGATTGCGCCCGCGGAAAAAAAAGTTGTCCTTCTGGCTGGTGATCAAATGGTCGAAAACAGCAAAGTAGCCTCGCGCGGTTTCACCTTCGACGCCCCGCAAGGCTTCCAGGGAATCGATTCGATCCAGACGTTTCAGCCGCTCTCCCATCTCGGCGATGGCCTGTTCCAGATCCGGCCGGGCGATCTTGTCCCCATGGTCCCTGACCGCCCGTTGCAGCACGGCCCTGGCGTTGGCGATCTTGCCGGTCAGAATGAAACGTGTCATTTGCGCTGAAAATCCGGGATCGTCCGCCCGGCGGTACTGCTCCCGCCGCAGCAGCACATTGCCGGAGGCCGGGCCTTGCACCCGCGCCAGGAACCGGCCGTTTTCGGTGAGAAAACTCATCCCGACACCATTTTCGGCGCAAAAGCCCATCAGAAACGGGCTACACATCACCCGGCCGAAACAGACGATGCCGCCGAGAGTGTGGATCGGCAACTGGAGGCGCTTTTCCTGCTCCACGGAGACGAGCACGGTTTCACCCTCCTTGGACAGATAGGCTCCCTGGGTAGTGACAAACAGGGTGTTTAAGTGTTTTTTCATTCGTCACCCGTTTCCTTGTCGCATGCGCCGAGATTCGTTACCTAATTCATTACCCATATTAATCGGTTATTACCTAATTTCCGGTTTTCCGCCATTTGGCGCTCCGGCCACGGCCAAGACATTCAACAATTCCCTGCGCCTGAAGGTCTTTCAACGTCTTACGGATCATATCAATACCGACTCCGGGGCACTCCCGGCGCATGTCGGCGACGCTGAAATCACCCTGAAACCGCTTTAGCGCATCCTGAATCATGGCCGTTTTTTCGCCTTTTGGCTGAGGCAAGCGGCTCAATCGTTCCTCAAATTCCTTGTAAGCGCTTTTCAGGATAAAGCAGATAAAATTGATGTAATGCCAGGGATCGTGCCGGCCTTCATGCCAGCCTTCCGAACTGAGCTTTAACGTTTCGTAATATCGTTCCTTATTCTGCTCTATCAGGCGTTCAAGGCTGATATACCTTCCGACCTCGATCTCCAGATGATAGCACTGTAAAAGCATCAGCAACCGGGACACCCTGCCGTTTCCGTCGCGGAAGGGATGGATGCACAGAAAATCAAGATTGAAGGCCGCCATCGCTATCAGCGGATGCACTTTTCCGCTCTTTAGGCAGGCCGCGAAACCGGGATAAACCCACAGGTAGTCCCGCAAATCAGCGGATGCACTTTTCCGCTCTTTATGCAGGCCTGCCAGCCGTTCATCAGTTGTTTCATACAGGAACCGGTTTTGGCGGCCGGTACGGTTCGAAAGCGTATGCTGGACGTACCGTTCGGACGGTTCTCGCTGATGTTGCTGTCTTTTTCTTTGTACTTGCCGGCGTCCCATGTCTCGCCGCGTATCAGACGATGCAGCTTCTTGCAGGTATCTTCCGTAATCGGCAGCTTCGCCCCTCCGTCATGGATGAGATTCAGCGCATCCCAGTACCCCCGCACCTCTTCTTCCGGCCTGTCATGAAGCAACGATTTGCCGAAGATAATCGTGCCGATGCGTTTTTTGTCACCGGGATTGCTAAAGTGTA
>DCWA01000026.1 GCA_002327445.1 Desulfobacteraceae bacterium UBA2174
AGGGCCTCGTGCAGGCGGATGCGCTTCTGCAGGGCGTCTTCGATGCTCGGTTGGTACAGACGCCAGCCCGAGCTGCTGTCCGGCAGGGCGAGGGCAGCCAGGCGCAGCAGGTGCTCGGCGGTCTGGTGTACTCGGCGTTTAGGACGTCCAGTCCGGGAATTGTGCAGCAGTTCTCCGCACAGATAACTGTCCAGGCTGTTTGACGATTATTCATTTTTCCGGCTCCTGCATGCGTTTCCCCTTTTCGGTCAGTCGGTATTTCTGGGTCGGACTTGTCGGAGAATCCGGCTGGGTCATTTCGATAAAGCCTTTCGCTATTGCCGGTTCCAGATAGTTCCTGGCGAAAGAGACCCTGTCTTTCAAGCCGATGGATTTCATAAGCTCTGCCCGGCTCAACTCTCCGACACAGACGGCCAACAGCCTTTTTATTTGCTGGGTTACTTGCTGGATTGTTGCCCCTGCTTGTTCTTCAGACATTGGCTTGCGCGTATCCGCCGGTATTCGATGCGGCTTCGCCAGATAGACGGTGAAACGCAGGCGCAGGGCGATTTCCTCGATTTTCGGTTCCGGCAGTCCCAGCTCCCTGGCCTCAGCAAATATGCGGCGCACACCGGTGCCCCATTGCTCGATCAGGTGGAGTTCCTTGAAAACGCGGGCGATGACCGGGTTGCGAATCCGGGAAGTGCCTTGTTTCATCTCTTCGATGGTCAGGCCGGGCAGGAGAATGCCCATGCTTTCCACTTCGATGCGGTCATCGAGAAAAACGACCCGGATGGGGGCGCCCCGTTGGGAGTAGTCGCTGTGCACCAGGGCGTTGATGATCACCTCGCGCAAGATCCCCAGAGGGATGCTCCAGACATCCTTGCGGCGCACTTCGGTGAGATCCGCTCCGCGGTAGGCGTGCTTTTTCAAAAACAGCATGACCTCGTCAATGGCCTTCGGCAGCGGTACGTCAATATCGATATGATCGAAGATGTCGATTTTCTCGGTGCCGAAAAAACGGCCGCATTGAATCCATGCATCTGAAAAATGCTGCGTGCGTTGTCTGCCAAAGAGCAGAATCCCCCCCTTGGTCGGCACCGGTCTGTTTTGATGGCTGGCCAGCAATTTCAGGGTTGTCAGGGTATGCTCATCCAGTTTCCGGCTTTCGCCAAATACCTCTTGCGCTGCCGCGATATCCAGATCGTCAATGGACAAATCCGGCATCGGCAGTTCGTCAAACGAAACCCCCTCGACCGAGCGGCGCAGTTCTCCGATGGTCATATCCCCAGCTCCTCGAAATTCTTCTTGATCGTCGCTGCGAGCTGCACGGCTTCGGCGTTCAGATCCTCCAACTCCACATGGATTTCCCGCAAAGCTTCTTCGAAGTCGAAATTTTCGTCTTCTTCCTCGGGGGCAACACCGACGTAACGACCTGGGGTAAGAGACCAATCGTTGGTCGCAATCTCGGACCGGTCCACCAGTTTGACCAGCCCTTCGACATCGCGGAGTTCGGCATCCGGAAAGCGTTCGGTCAACCAGCGGGCCTGTTTCCAGAAATAGCGGACCTGTTTGAGCTGCTCGACGGCCAGGGCTCGCGCTTCATCGGCTGCCTTACGAGCACGGGTGACAGCGCTGAACGCGCCCCTCACCCCCGGCCCCTCTCCCAAAGGGCGAGGGGAGGATTCGATTGTTTCGATCAGGCGGCAGGCCAGCTTGTAAAGAAGGTCGGTCTGCTTGACCAAATTACGGCTGGCCTCGGAAAGCGGCGCAAGGCGGTCCACCGCCTTTTTCAACTCGCCGTTGGAGGTTTTCTGTTTCTCCCATGCGGCTTGCTGTTCGGCAAGGGTCTTTTGGAAACCTTCCATATCGTTTTTGAAAAGCGGGATTGCGCTCACCAACTCTTCCAAAGCCGCTGCGTGTTGCCCATCGTCGGGCAGCGTTTCCAGAAACGGCGTGATCGCCCGGAGCAACGCTGCCAGAGCGGCCTGAAAAGAAGGCAGGGGTTCGCTCGCCTCACCACCGGCGCTTTGAAGCAGGAAACATCCCTCGCCCTCTGCCAACATGCGCCGGCAGTAGGTAGCCACAACATCGAGGTACTTTTCGGGCTGCCCCCGATAAAGACGGACGATGGCCAGAATGTTCTGCTCCTGCTCGGGCGAAAAATCGTAGATTTTCCGTGTGACTTTTCGATAGATGTTTCTGGCATCTATCATCAACACGTGATCTTTTCGGTTGAGCGGCTCGGAAAATCTACCCTCGCCCCGACCCTCTCCCAGCGGGAGAGGGAGCGCTTTTGCGAATTTTTGGAGTATTGCGGCGGGGGATTCGAGCAATTCTTCGTTTCGGATACGAATGACCCGGATGCCTTGCGCCTTGAGGTATGCATCTCGCTTCTTGTCTTTATCCCGCCGTGTCGTGTGGATTTCGCCATCCAACTCAATAGCGGTCCGAATCTCGTGACAATAGAAATCAAGGATGTAGTCGCCCACTTGATGCTGCCGTCGAAACTTGAGCCCGAGAAACTGGCGATTGCGCACGAGATCCCAGAATAGTGTTTCAGCCGGCGTTTGAAGCCGTCTCAGCTCTTGGGCACGCTTGACCAAGCCGCTGAAATCATACCCTCCTCGATAATGCACAGCCTCCCCCCCCTCGGCCTCCGGCACAAATGCCGGGGTTGGAGAGAGCACAGCCTTCCCCCCCTCGCCCTCCGGCAGAGATACCGGGGTTGGGGAGGGCACAGCCTTCCCCCCCTCGCCCTCTGGGAGAGGGGCCGGGGGTGAGGGTTGATCGGGCTTTCCCCGATCAATGAACCAAAGCTCGCAGGGGACGGTGCGGGTGTAGAAAAAGTTGGAGCGGATGGCGATCATGATATCCACATCGCCGGTTTCCACGAGTTTCTGCCGGACCTTGCCCTCGTCGCGCCCGGCGCTGGACGCCTGGGAGGACATGACGAAGCCAGCCCGGCCGTGCTCATTCAGATAACTGTAAAAATAGCTGATCCAGACGTAGTTGCCATTGGAGACCTTGCCCTTCTTGTTGACACCGGGCAGGCCGAAGGCCAGGCGCGGGTCGCTCTTGACCTTGTCCGCATCGATCTCATCGACGTTGAACGGGGGATTGGCCATCACGAAGTCGGCCTTTCCCACCATTTCGTGAGGATCATCGTAGTAGGTGATGGCCTTCTGGATATCGCCTTCCAGGCCGTGAACGGCCAGGTTCATCTTGGCCAGGCGGATGGTCGTGGCGTTCTTCTCAAGGCCGTAAAAAGTGAGTCGCTCGGTTGGACTTTGGCCGCGCTCTTCCACGGTTCTGGCGCTCTGCACGAACATGCCGCCGGAGCCGTAGGCCGGGTCGAGCACCGTCCCGCCCTGAGGGTCGATGACATGGGCAATCAGAGAAACCAGGGATACCGGCGTGAAGAATTCACCCCCGTCATGGGCTTTCTGGTCGGCGAACTGGGTCAGGAAATACTCGTAGATGCGGCCGAAGACATCCCCGGAGACGCGCTTGAGTTCATCAGGGTTGAGGGTACGCAAGAGTTGGCCGATGACCTCGTTGTCGAGTTCCTGATATTCGCTTTTGGGCAGGACGCCACGCAGGCTTTCGTAGTCGCCCTCGATGGACTCCATGGCATCGATGATGGCCTTGGCGCGGTCGTCACTGCCGGTCAACGCGACCAAGTGGTCGAACTGTGCCTTGGGCTGCAAGAAAATGGCGCTCTTCCGGGAAAAATCCTCCTTGGCCAGCGGCCGTGTTTTGCCGCCACGCTGGGGGAGGTCGGCTTCGATGGTATTCTTGACCGCCAAAAAACGGCTGTAGGCATGCCGCAGAAAAATCAGACCCATGACAGGCAAAAAATACTCGTTGCTGGCGTAGTTGGAATTCGCCCGCATCGTGTCCGCTGCGGTCCAGAGTCTTTTTTCAATGGCTTCGATATGTTCCAGTTGTGCCAATCACTGCTCCATTTCTCAAACACAAAACCCCACCGACTCTTTCAGCCGGCAGGGTTTCAGGATTCACCGTTCATGGCGCCATCTCTTTTTGGTTTACTCAAAATGAGACGTTCATACTCAAATAATCCAACAAAGTCAATTTGATATCTGTAATCCCCCATCGTGGTCATCCCGATGACCGTTTAAATTCATGGCTCCTGGAGCAGGTCCACCTGCCGGAACGCAGTTGTGGTTCCGAACTTTCCGCCGATGCACCCTATACGTACCCCGCCAAAAATAAAGGGCCGCAACCCACTAGGATTGCAGCCCATTTTTTTGCTTTGGTGCCGAAGGCCGGACTTGAACCGGCACGGGTTGCCCCACTACCCCCTCAAGATAGCGTGTCTACCAAATTCCACCACTTCGGCACATTGGTTGGCTATTTCTGCGGTTCCGGGGCGCTGGGCGCCGGAGCCGTTTCGGTGGCCGCCGGCTGGTCGGTCATAATCGACTTGCCCGTGCGGGTGCCCGACATGTAGGCCAGGGTGAGGGACGTGAACATGAAAATCACGGCCGCCACCGTAGTCGCCTTGCTGAGAAATCCACCGGCACCGCCGCTGCCGAAGAGGGTCTGACTGGCCCCCATGCCGAAGGCGGCTCCCATGTCGGCGCCTTTGCCGGTTTGCAGCAGCACGATCAGAATCAGTGCGATGGAAACCAGAACGTGAATGATCACCAGAAAGATCGTCATAATCGTATACTTTTCACTTTCATTGCGCCCGATAGCGCACGATGTCGGCAAATGTTTCCGCTTTGAGGCTGGCGCCGCCCACGAGGGCGCCGTCGATGTCGGGCATCGCCATCAGTTCGACGATGTTTCCCGGTTTGACGCTGCCCCCGTAGACAATCCGCGTTGCTGCCGCGAAGGAATCGCCGAGCAGTTCAGCCAGTTTGCCTCGGATGAAGCGATGCGCTTCCTGGGCCTGATCGGCCGTGGCAGTTTTGCCGGTGCCGATGGCCCAGACCGGCTCGTAGGCGATGACCAACGTTCCCAGCCGATCTGAAATTTGGTTCCTTAACCCATCGGTGATTTGTTTGTCAAGCACCGAAAAGGTCTGGCCCGCATCGCGCTGGGCCTCCGTTTCTCCGATGCACATCACCGGTGCCAGCCCGTGGCGCAGGGCCGCCGAGATGCGCCGGCCCACCGATTCATCGGTTTCTCCAAAGTACTGGCGCCGTTCCGAGTGGCCGATCAGCACAAAGCGGCAGCCCAGGTCGGCGAGCATGCCGGGGGCCACCTCGCCGGTGTAGGCCCCTTCATCGGCCCAGAAAACGTTCTGGGCGCCCAACTGCACCGACGACTGCGCCAAGACCCGTCCCACCGCATCCAGCGCCGTATACGGCGGGGCGATCATCACTTCGACCCCGGATATCGTCCCCAGCCCCAGGCGGGCAAGAAGATCCTGGGCCGTCCGCGCCGCTTCGGCGGCCGTCTTGTACATTTTCCAGTTGCCGGCAATGAATGGCATGCGCTGGGGCATGACGTTTTCCTCGATTTCCTTCGTTTTTCGCTACAACTGTCCGCCCACCAGGACGGCCAGATCCACCATGCGCGCGGCGTAGCCGGCCTCGTTGTCGTACCAGGCCAGAACCTTGACCATGCGATCCACCGTGTAGGTGGTGGCGGCGTCGACGATGCTTGACAGGACGCAGCCGTTGAAATCGCTGCTGACCAGGGGCAGTTCGCTGTATCCCAAAATCCCCTGGAGGGTGGTCTGGCTGGCGGTTTTCAGCGCCTCGTTGACGTCCGTCACTGTGACGCCGGATTTTTCCACCGTGACCACCAAATCCACCAGGGAGACGTTGGGCGTCGGCACCCGGACGGCCAATCCGTTGAGCTTGTCCTTGAGTTCCGGCAGCACCAGGGCGACGGCGCGAGCCGCCCCGGTGGTGGTGGGAATCATCGACAAGGCCGCGGCGCGGGCCCGGCGCAGATCCTTGTGGGGGAAGTCCAGGAGCCGCTGATCGCCGGTGTAGGAGTGGATCGTGGTCATGAGCCCGGACTGGATGCCGAACTGCTCCATCAATACCTTGGCCACCGGCGCCAGGCAGTTGGTGGTGCACGAGGCGTTGGAGAGGATGTGGTGCTGGCCTGGATCGTACTTGGTGTGGTTGACGCCCATGACGATGGTCAGGTCCGGATTGTTGGCCGGGGCGCTGATGATCACCTTGCGCGCGCCGGCGCCCAGATGCTTGGCCGCCGCTTCGCGGTCCCTGAAAATGCCGGTGCATTCGGCCACCACGTCCACGCCCAGATCTCCCCAGGGCAGCATTTCCGGGTCGCGCACCGAGGTGATGGCCACGGTGCGCCCGTCGATCTCGATGGCGTCCTGGTGCGCGGTGATGGTTGCATTCAGCTTGCCGTGCACCGAATCGTACGCCAACAGGTGGGCCATGGTGGCCGCATCGGTCAAATCGTTGATGGCGGCCACTTCAACGTCCGAGCGCGTCAGGGTGGACCGGAGAACCTGTCGCCCGATGCGGCCGAACCCGTTGATACCGATCTTGAAAGCCATGTCATTTCCCTTTTCCGCGGTTAACTGCTGCGCTTGTTGCCTTTCAGTATGCTGCTGGCCAGAGAGATGCTCTTCTTGCCGTAGACTTCCAGTTCGGCGGCCAGTTCGGACAGCGGAAGCCGTTCGCGGGTGTTCAGGGCCTTGATCAGCATGGGCAGGTTGACCCCCGTGAGCACTTCGACACGCCCCTCTTCCAGGAACGAATAGCTCAAATTGGAGGGTGTGCCGCCGAACATGTCGGTGAGGATCAGGACACCGTCGCTGCTGCGCACCTGCCGCAGGCCGTCGGAGATCTTCTGGCGCAGGCGGTCCACGTTCTGGTTCAGGTCGATGGATACGGCGGCCGCGGCTTGTGGAGCGGTTCCGACGATGAAACGGGCCGCGTCGATCAAGGCGTCGCCCAATTGGCTGTGGGTGACGATGAGGATTCCGATCATGGGGAGCATTCCCACCTGTGATTTGAAGCCATAATCCGTATCAGCTCCCGGCCGTTTCGCCGGCCAGCCTGATGTCCCGGTGCCTCAGTCCAACCCGTCTTCCGCGAGCCTGGAGATGCTCGAAAACGGCTCGCGCCATCACCACCGACCGGTGCCGGCCGCCGGTGCAGCCCACCGCGATGGTCAGGTATGATTTACCCTCTTTTTCATACAACGGAATCAAATAGTCAAGCAGGTCCAGGTAGCGCCGCAGGAACTCGACGGCTTCCGGATCCCCGTGGACAAAGCGTCTGATCGGTTCGCTGTCGCCGTCCAGGTGGCGCAGGGCCGGGTCGAAGAACGGATTGGTGAGAAAGCGCACATCCGCCACCAGGTCGGCTTCGGGGGGCAGGCCGTGCTTGTACCCGAAGGAGATGACCTGGATGTTGAGGGATGCCGGCCGGGCGCCTTCGCGGGCGATGTCGAACATCATGGCCTTGAGCTGGTGGACGTTGAGATGGGACGTGTCGATGATGCGCGCCGCGTCGGCGCGCAGCGGCGCCAAGAGGGCTGCCTCGGCGGAGATGGCCTCCCTCAGGGGGCGGTCCTGCCCGAGGGGATGCTGGCGCCGGGTGGCAGAGTAGCGCTGGACCAGCACCACCTCCTCGGCTTCCAGGAAGATGATCTCCGGGTCGATCCCGCGCTTTCGCAGCGTGTCGAAGACCGCCGGATACCGCTGGACAAACCCCTTTTCGCGCAGGTCCATCACGAAACCGAGCCCGGTGACGGCTGCTTCGCTGTCCAGCGGCAGTTCGAGGAGCTTGGGCAGCAGGGCCACCGGCAGGTTGTCCACGCAGTAGCAGCCGGCGTCCTCCAGTGCCGCCATGGCGGTGCTTTTGCCCGAGCCGGAGAGACCGGTGATCACGATGATGCGGGCATCTTTCACGTTCCTGCCGCTCCTGCCGCCACCGGCGGCGTCAGTCTTCCAGGCCGCGCTCCTCCTCGGCGATGGCCGCGCGGATGGCTTCGACGTCGGCGGCGGCGAGGAGTTTTTCCTTGAAGAGATCGTTTTTCAGGAGACGCGAGATGCGGGCCAGGAGTTTCAGGTGAAGCCCGGCGGAATTCTCGGGGGTCATCAGGAGGAAGAAAATGCGGGTCGGCCGGCCGTCGAGGGACTCGAAGTCGACCCCCTGGTGGCTGATGCCGACACCCAGGACCAGAGAGGTGAGGCGCTCCATCTTGCCGTGGGGGATGCCGATGCCGCCGCCGATGCCGGTGGAGCCGAGGCGTTCGCGGTCCATCAGCACGCGCACGAGCTGGCGGGCCTCGATGCCGGTGTAGGCGGCCACCGGGGCCACGAGCTCCTCGAGCACCCCCTTCTTGTCGCGTGCCTGGAGGTTGGGCAAAATAGTATCTGTCTGCAACACATCGAGAATTTTCATGGTCAGTCGCTCGGCTGGATCAGGCCGTAATCTCCATTGCGTCGGCGGTACAGCACGTTGACCCGTTCGGTATGGGCATTGGTGAACACGAGGAACGCATCCTCGGACAGGTTCAACTGCATGACGGCTTCTTCGACGTCCATGGGCTTGTATTCGATGCTCATGACCTCCACCCCGCCGTGGCGCTCCACCTCTCCGGCCAGGGCGGCGTCGGCCAGCATCTCCTTGGGGCTTTCGCCGCGGCGCCCCCGCACTTTCTGCTTGCCCTTCTTGACCTGGGCCTCGATCTTGTCCACGACCATGTCGATGGCCGAATACATGTCGGTGGTCTCTTCGGTGCCATTGATCGTCAGACGGTCGCCAAGGATGTTGACTTCGGCGATGTGGCGGTGCTTTTCCACCGAGAGCACCACGTTGGCTTCGGCCGGATTGTGCAGGTATTTGTCCAGGCGCATGAGCTTTTCGCGGACGTAGGCTTTGAGGTGCTCGGACGAATCCAGATTCTTGAAGGTCACGGACGTCTGCATTGCTGACCTCCTCTAAAATTGTTTGCGTTTGTTGCTCGGCAGCACCTTGAGAATTTCCCGGTACTTGGCCACGGTGCGACGGGCGATGTCGATGTTCTGTTCCTTGAGTATTTGGGCGATCTTGTCATCGCTGTAGGGATGGGCGGGATCTTCGCTTTCGATGATGTGCCGGATCTTGTCCTGGACACTGGCCGAAGCGATGGCCTCGCCATGGACCCGGCGGATGGAGCTGTTGAAAAAATACTTCAGCTCGAAGATCCCCTGGGGCGTGTGGGCGTACTTGTTGGTCGTCACCCGGCTGATGGTCGATTCGTGCATCCCGATGTCCTCGGCGACATCGCGGAGCACCATCGGCTTGAGGTAGGCGATGCCCCGGTCGAAAAATTCCCGCTGGAAGCGCAGGATGCTCTCCATGACACGGTAGATGGTCTTCTGACGCTGGTGAATGCTCCGGATCAACCAGGCGGCCGAGCGCATCTTGTCCTGGACATAGTCCTTGGCGCTGGCCGGAATCTCCTGCCCGCGGCGGATGGCGTTGCGGTAGAAGGCGTTGACCCGCAGTTTGGGCAACCCGTCGTCATTGAGCATGATGAGGTACTCGTCGCCGAGCTTGTACACGTAGATGTCCGGCGTGATGTACTGGGGCGTGTCGTCGGCGAACTGGCGCCCCGGGCGCGGCTCCAGGCCGCGGATCACGTTCACCGCCTTGACCACGTCCTCCATCGGCACCCGCAGGGCTTTGCAAATCGCCTTGTAGTTCTTGTTTTCCAGGTTGTGCAGGTGATCCTTGAGGATGTCGGTGACCAAGGTGTTGTCCAGGTTGAAATGACGGACCTGGATCAGGAGGCATTCGGTGAGATTGCGGGCGCAGACGCCGATCGGGTCGAAGGTCTGCATCAGCGCCAGCACCTCCTCGACCCGCTTTTCCTCGACACCGGCCGTCGCCGCCAGCTCGGCCGTGGAAACATCCAGGTAGCCGTCCGGATTCAGGTTGCCGGTGATCAGGCTGCCAATGCGCTCGGTTTCGGTGCTGGGAGCCGTCATGAGCAGTTGCCACAGCAGATGGTCCTGAAGGGAGGTCGATCGTGACAGGAAGGGTTCGAAGCCGGGGGTTTCATGGGATTCGGATTCGAAATTGATCCGTCCGGGGGAGTTGTATTCGTCGATGTAGTTGGACCAGTCGATGTCCTCGGAAAGCCGCTCCTTGATCGTCACGGATTCGATGATCGGACTTTCGCCTTTGGGGATCTCCTCGCCGCCCGGCTCGGAAGCATCGGGTCCGCCTTCCTGGATCTCCTCCAGGGCCGGGTTTTCCTCGAGCTCCTGCCGAATGGTCTCCATCAACTCCAGACGCGAAAGCTGCAGGAGCTTGATCGCCATTTGCAGCTGGGGCGTCATGATGAGCTGCTGGGACAGTTTCAGCTGTTGTCGGAGTTCCAAAGCCATGGCTACAACCTGAACGTGTCTCCCAGGTAGATGCGCCGAGCGGTTTCGCTGGCTGCGATCTGTTGGGGGGTGCCGGCCTCGATGACCGTTCCCTCGCTGAGAATGTAGGCGCGGTCGCAGACCTCCAGGGTCTCGCGCACGTTGTGGTCCGAAATCAACACTCCGATCCCCTTTCCCTTCAGGTGGCGGATGATCTCCTTGATGTCGATGACGGCCAGGGGATCGATGCCGGCGAACGGTTCGTCCAGCAACATGAACGATGGATCGGTCGCCAGGGCACGGGAGATTTCCAACCGGCGACGTTCGCCGCCGGACAGGTCTCCGGCGCGGCTATGCGCCAAGCGCTGGATCCCCAGTTCGGCCAGCAATCCGGCGGTGCGTGCCTGGCGTTCCGGTCGCTTCACCCCCAGCAATTCGAGTATCGCCAGAATGTTCTGTTCCACACTCAGCTTGCGGAAAACGCTCGTTTCCTGGGGCAGATAACCGAGGCCCCGCCGGGCCCGCAGGTGCATCGGCGCGTCGGTGATCGCTTCACCATCCAGCAGCACCCGCCCCCCGTCGGCCCGGATTATGCCGATGGTCATATAGAAGGTCGTGGTCTTGCCGGCGCCGTTGGGTCCGAGCAGCCCGACCACCTCGCCGCGGTTCAATTCCAGGTTGACATCCCGGACAACGGGGCGGGCACCGTAGCGTTTCGACAGGTTTTCCAGTTTCAGGGTCGTCATGGAATCGCCGGGCGCCCAGGGCTCACGGGAGCCTCCCGATCATCAGTGAAGAAGACCGCCTCCACATTCCCGCTCGCCGGCTTCTCCACGATGATCCGGTTCTCGTTGCGTTTCATCACGATCCGGCCGCCCGAAACCGTGTTTTCCCCCTCGGTGACCCGGGCCGGATCCCCGGTGAGCACCAGGGTGCGGTCGGCAACGCTGTAACTGGCTTCCCGGGATTCGGCCACCCTCTGGTCGAATCGGATCACCACTTTCCCGGCGGCTTCGATCCGTTCGATCTGGCTGGTGCTTTGTTTCGAGCCGCCAGCGCTGGCCTGACGGGCGTAGACGACCTTGAGCCGATCGGCGGTGATCACGGTTTCTCCCTGCTTGGCATTCACCTTGCCGCTGAATTCCGCCCATCGACCGGCGGTGTCGGCCGTGAGATGTTCCGCCGTAATGTACACCGGATCCGCCGGTTTGTCACCGTCGGCGGCCAGCGCCGGTGCCGCCATCGCCGTCGCGACGACGATCCAGAGGCAAATGGCGGCGGCCACCGATTCCAGCGGCCGCTTTTCAGGGCAGAATCGCTTCACTGAACATCCCTTTCACGTCGCCGGTCAATTCGGCGCGATGATCGTCGATGAAAATCGTCATCCCGGCGGCGCTGAGCGTGTCTTCCCGGCTTCGGATCGTTACGGGAGCGGAAATGCGGATCTGGCGCCGACCGTGGTCGTAGTGCAGTTGCTCCGTTTCCAGCCGGTATGCGTCGTTTTCTACCACAACCTCCTCCTGCACTTCAATGTCGCTGGTGGCCACGTGGAGGCGCCCGTTTCGGGCGCTCAGATTCACCGGAGCGCCTTCGTCCGGGAAAAACCGCACGGTGAGATCGGTGAGATGCACCACGTCCCCTTTCTCGTCCGTCCGGGCCTGGCGGGCGTCGAGGACCCACTCGGTGCGCCCCCCGCGGGTGGCGGTGTGATGCACCCGGTCCATGGTCATGAGGGCCTGCTCGGGGACGCTACGGGTCCATACCGGGGTTTGGCGGCGAAAGTGCCGGTAGCCGATGTAGACAGCCACCACGCCGAGACAGATCAGGATCATGGCGGCGATGAGCAGGCGTCTGAACAGGCGGGTGCGCCGAGCGCTCATGGAAGGCCCCGAAACTGCTCCACAACGGCATCCCACTCGCCCCGCGCCGCCAGCAGGCGTTGGCACACCTCTCGCACCGCACCCCGGCCACCGCCGGCCGCGGTGACCCAGTGGGCGGCCTGGCGCACCTGCGCATCGGCGTCGGCCACCGCCACTGCCAGCCCCACGGCACCCATCAGCGCCAAGTCGGGAAGATCGTCGGCCACAAAGGCCATTTCCTCGGGGGCGACGCCAGTGGACGCGGCGATGTGCGGCAGTTCCGCCACCTTGTCGCGTATGCCGGAACGCACCAGCCCGATCCCCAGGTCGCGGCACCGGGCCGCCAGAGCCGGCCCCTTGCGCCCGGTGACGATACCCACCTGGATGCCGGCCTGGAGGACCAGCCGCAGGCCCAGGCCGTCGCGGACGTTGAACGCCTTGAGCCATTCGCCCTCGGGGCCGTAGTAGAGCGTTCCGTCGGTGAGCACGCCATCGACATCGAGCAGCAGCAGACGGACGCGACGGAGGCGGGCGGTCAGCTCCCGATCAGGCAAGATGGTCATGGGATCGTGAGAGGGGCGCCGGGCCGGACGGCCCGATGGATGTCCTTCAGGACGATCAGCAGCGGCTTGACCGCTTCCAGGGGCAGCGAGTTGGCGCCGTCGCAAAGGGCGCGGTCCGGATCGGGATGTACTTCCATGAAAATGGCGTCGGCCCCGGCCGCCACGCCGGCACGGGCCAGCAGGGGGGCGAACTGCCGCTGCCCGCCGCTGTGGTCCCCGGCGGCACCGGGCAGTTGGACGCTGTGGGTGGCATCGAAGACCACCGGGTAGCCGATGGACTGCATGATGGCAATGCCTCGAAAATCCACCACCAGGTTGTTGTAGCCGAAGCTGGCACCACGCTCGGTGAGCAGAATCCGTTGGTTTCCCGCGGACGCCACCTTGGCCACCACTTGGCGCATGTCCCAAGGCGCCATGAACTGTCCCTTCTTGATGTTCAAGGGACGTCCGGTGCGGGCCGCGGCCTGGAGCAGGTCGGTCTGGCGGCAGAGAAAGGCCGGGATCTGAAGAATGTCGAGCACCGCAGCGGCCGGCTGGACTTCCTCGACGCGATGAATATCCGAAATCACGGGGATTTGCAGTTCCCTCCGGATCCGGTCCAGGACCGCCAGGCCGTCCACGAGACCCGGACCCCGGAAGCTGGCCACCGAGCTGCGGTTGGCTTTGTCGTAGGAGGACTTGAAAATCAGCGGCACATCCATTTCCCGGCAGCATTCCTTGAGAAAGGAGGCCACCTGGAAGGCGAGTTCAGCGCTTTCGATCACGCAGGGGCCGGCAATGAGCGCCAGCGGCGCACCGCCGCCCACGGTCACCGGCCCGATGCGCACCTGCCGGCATCGCGCGGCATCTGTCATTTCAGTCTCTTGCATGGTGTCCGATCCTTATCCCGCGGCCGTTGAAAAGTCAAGCCGGCGGCGGTGCGACGGCCGGTGAAGTCGGGTCTCGGAAGGTCTCGGCCCCGAGGTTTTGGCCTTGATTCGAACAGCGCTCCTTGTTAATGTGACCACTTGTTTCGCCAGCGTTGAAGAATCGGGGAAGAAAGTGAATTCATTGAGAAACGGAAAGAGACGGAGCCGATGGGTCCTCCTGCTGGTGGCGGTGGCGATTCTGGCGGGCGCCGGCGGCTGGATCTTTTTCACCCGGATGGAGGGCACGGCGCCGGTGGTGGCCATCGATCCGCCCATTTCCGCCGTGGGAAAGGCCCGGGAGTTCGCGGTGGAGGTGGAGGACAGGGGCAGCGGCCTGCGCTTGCTCCACGTTTCGATGATCCAGGGAGACAAGAAGGTGGCGCTGCTCGGGCAACGCTTCGAGGCGGGCTCGGCCAAGGCGCCGGCGCGGGCCACGCTGCGTCTGGTTCCCGCTGAACATGGCCTCACCGAGGGGCCGGCCCTACTGCGCGTCGAGGCCCGGGACCGGTCCTGGCGCCACTGGGGCAAGGGCAATCCGGCCCTCGTCGAGCGGGCGGTCCAGGTGGACACCCGGCCGCCGGTCCTCCAGGTCCTTTCGGGCACCCTCAACATCAACCAGGGCGGTTGCGGGCTGGTGATCTACCGCAGTTCCGAACCGTGCCCGGTCAGCGGGGTGACGGTCGGCGACACCTTCTACCCGGCGCAAAGCGGGCTCTACGAGGACCCCCTGATCCTGGCGACCTTCGTCGCCCTGGCTTACGACCAGGGCCAGGGGACGGCCATCGCGTTGACGGCCGAGGACGAAGCCGGCAACCAGACCCGCATCGGCCTGAATCATTTTATCCGGCCCAGGCAATGGCGTCAGGATAGCCTCCAGATCAGCGACGGGTTTCTTTCGGCCATTCTGCCCGCGCTGACGGCGTCGGTTCCGGAGACGGCGGGGCTTTCCCCCGTGGCGCAGTTTCTCCAGATCAACCGGGGCCTCAGAAAGGCCAACTACGAGAAGATTGTCGAGCTGACCCGGACCTCGGATGATCGACGGCACTGGCACGACGCCTTCGTGCGGCTGCCGTCCGCGGCCAACCGGGCCAAGTTCGCCGACCATCGGATCTACAGGTATCAGGGCCAGGAAATCGATCATCAGGTACACATGGGGGTGGACCTGGCCTCGCTCGCTGCCAGCCCTGTGCCGGCGGGAAACCGTGGCCGGGTCGTTTTCGCCGAAAATTTGGGAATATATGGACAGACCGTGGTCCTGGACCACGGGTTCAGGCTCTTCAGCATGTACAGCCACCTGAGCCAGATCGACGTCCAGCCGGGGCAGATGGTCGAACGCGGCGCCATCATCGGGCGCACCGGGGCCACCGGCCTGGCCGGCGGCGATCACCTGCATTACGGCATGATGGTGGGAGCCACCTTCGTCAACCCCATCGAGTGGTGGGACGACCACTGGATCAAGGACAACGTCACCGACAAGATCGCCGGTGCAGGCGCGGCGGAGAAAAACGGATGATCTCCGGCGCGTCTGCGGTTCGGGTCCTTGCGGTTTTCAGGTCCCATTTACGCTAACTTGCAAAACGGACGTTTCAAGCCGGCCGCCTTTCGGAAAGCCACAGGATGAAAACCTACCGCGTCACCAAGACCTACGCCGAGATCAACGAAAGGATCCGCCGCGGCGACGCCGTGGTGGTGACCGCCGAGGAGATCATCGACATCGTCCGCAGCGAGGGCCCGGAGGAGGCGGCTCGGCGGGTGGACGTGGTCACCACCGGCACCTTCGCGCCCATGTGCTCCTCGGGCGCCTTTATCAATTTCGGCCATAGCACACCGGGGATCAAGGCATCCCAGGTCTGGCTCAACGACGTTCCGGCCTACGGTGGGGTGGCGGCGGTGGACTGCTACATCGGGGCCACCGAACCCTGCGTCGACGATCCGCTCAACAAGGTCTACCCCGGTGAGTTTCGCTACGGCGGGGGGCACGTCATCGATGATCTGGTGGCCGGGCGCAGGGTGCTTCTGCGGGCTGCCGGGTATGGGACCGATTGCTACCCGCGCACCGAGCTGGAAAAGGAGATCAGCCTCAAGACGCTGCCTTACGCGGTGCTGTGCAATCCGCGCAACGGATACCAGAACTACAACTGCGCGGTGAACCTCTCCAACAAGACGATCTACACTTACATGGGGACCCTGAAGCCGCGGGCGGGCAACGCCAACTACTGCTCCGCCGGGCAGCTCAGCCCGTTGTTCAACGATCCGCGGTACCGGACCATCGGCATCGGCACCCGGATCTTCCTCGGCGGCGGCGAAGGCTACGTGGTTTTCCCCGGCACCCAGCACAATCCAAAGGTGCCGCGCACCGCCAAGGGGGTGCCGCTGCGGGGCGCCGGAACCCTGTTCGTGATGGGCGACCTGAAACAGATGAGCACCCGGTTTTTGCGCGGTGTGAGCATCCAGGGATACGGCTGCAGCCTGGCGGTGGGCCTCGGCATTCCCATTCCGCTTCTCAACGAGGAGATCGCCGCGGCCACCGGGATCAGCGACGAGGAGATATTCACCCAGGTGGTGGACTACGGCAACGACTATCCCCGGGGCAAGAGCAAGCGCCTGGCCAAGGTCAGCTACGCTCAGCTCAAAAGCGGCAGCATCCACTTTCAGGGGCGCGAGATCCATACGGTGCCCCTGTCGAGCCTCGTGAAGGCCCGTGAGATCGCCGAAACCCTCAAGCAGCGAATTTCAAAAGGAAAATTCATTCTCGGAGAACCCCAGGCCCTGCTGCCCACATGAGCGATGCGGTATTGCGCACCTTCGTGGCCGTGCCGCTGCCCGCCCCGGTGAGGGCGGCGCTGGGGGACCTGTGCGCCCGGATGAAGGCCGCGGGGTTGCGGGGGCGATGGGTGCCGGCGGAAAACATCCACCTGACCCTCGCCTTCCTGGGGGAAACCCCTGCCGCGGCGGTGCCCCGCATCGACGCGGCCTTGGTTCGTGCCGCTGCCGGCGCCGAAACCTTCGACCTGACGCCCGCCGGGTTGGGGGTTTTCCCTGGCCTCCGGCGTGCCCGGGTGCTGTGGGTGGGCTTTCAGGGCGGTCTGGAACCCCTGGCGGCGTTGACCACGGCGGTGGGTGAGGCGATTTCCCCGCTGGGCTTTCCGCCGCCGCGGAGCCAGTCCGTGGGACATCTGACCCTTGCCCGGGCCCGGGACCTTTTCGATCCGGCGTTGCTCGCATCGGTGCTCGACCAGCACCGAACCTTCAGCGGGCCGGCTTTTCGCGTTGACCACATCGTTTTGTACCGCAGCGAGCTGGGCGCGGGCCCGGCCCGTTACCGCCCGCTGGCCACCGCCTCCCTCGGCGGGGCCGGGGCGCCATTCACCACAGGAGGAAAATCATGAGTCAGGCCGCCGAGAAGGAGCGCGCCGTCCAGAGCGCCATCAGTCAGATCGAACGCCAGTTCGGCAAGGGAGCCATCATGAAACTCGGCAGCCAGCCGGTGGTCCAGGTGCCGGTGATTCACACCGGAGCCCTGGCCCTGGACAAGGCCCTGGGGATCGGCGGCCTGCCGCGGGGGCGCATCACGGAGATCTACGGACCGGAATCTTCGGGCAAGACCACCCTGGCCCTGCACGCCGTGGCCGAAGCCCAGCGCCAGGGGGGCATCGCCGCCTTCATCGATGCCGAGCACGCCCTGGATACCGCTTATGCCCGCAAGCTGGGGGTCGACTGCGACGAGCTGCTCGTCAGCCAGCCGGACACCGGCGAGCAGGCCCTGGAGATCGCCGACATGCTGGTGCGCAGCGGCGCGGTGGACATCGTGGTCATTGATTCGGTGGCCGCCCTGACCCCCCGGGCCGAGATCGAAGGAGAGATGGGAGACGCCCACATGGGGCTCCAGGCCCGGCTGATGAGCCAGGCTCTGCGCAAGCTGACCGGCACGATCAGCAAGACCCGCACCACATTGATCTTCATCAACCAGATCCGGATGAAGATCGGGGTGATGTTCGGCAATCCCGAGACCACCACCGGGGGCAATGCGTTGAAATTCTACGCCTCGGTGCGCCTGGACATCCGGCGTATCGGATCCATCAAGGAAGGCCAGGACGTGGTGGGCAACCGCACGCGGGTCAAGGTGGTCAAGAACAAGCTGGCGCCGCCGTTCCAGGAAGCCGAGTTCGACATCATGTACGGCGAAGGCGTGTCGGCCACTGGGGATCTGCTCGACAACGGCGTGGCGGTGGGCGTAGTTGAAAAGAGCGGCAGTTGGTACGCCTACGAGGGTGAACGGATCGGCCAGGGACGGGAGAACGCCAAGCGTTTTCTGAAGGACAACGCCGATGTGTACGAGGCCGTCCTGACCAAGGTGCGGCAGAAGATGAACCTGGAGCCCGTCGAGGCGTCCGAGAGCGAAGAAAAATGATCAGGGAGCAGATATGACGGGCAACGAGATTCGCCAGAAGTTCCTGGAATACTTCCAGCGCCACGGCCACCAGATCGTGCGGAGCAGTTCGCTGGTGCCGGCCGACGATCCCACGCTGCTGTTCACCAACGCCGGGATGGTGCAGTTCAAGCGCTGCTTTCTCGGCGAGGAGAAGCGCCCTTATCGGCGGGCCGCCACCTCGCAGAAGTGCGTGCGGGCCGGCGGAAAGCACAACGACCTGGAAAACGTCGGCTACACGGCCCGCCATCACACCTTCTTCGAGATGCTGGGCAATTTTTCCTTCGGCGACTACTTCAAGGAAAAGGCCATCGAGATGGCCTGGGACCTGCTCACCAACGGGTACGGTTTGCCGGCGGACCGGCTCTGGGTGTCGATCTACCTCGACGACGACGAAGCCTTCGAATTGTGGCGGCGCATCGTGGGGGTGCCGGCCGAGCGGATCGTGCGCTTCGGCGAAAAGGACAATTTCTGGGCCATGGGCGACACCGGGCCCTGCGGGCCGTGCAGCGAGATCCACCTGGACCGGGGCCCGGCCTACGGCTGCGGCCGTCCGGAGTGCACCTTGGGCTGCGAGTGCGACCGGTTCCTGGAGGTCTGGAACCTCGTCTTCATGCAGTTCAACCGGGATGCCGACGGCCAGATGACGCCGCTGCCCAAACCGAGCATCGACACCGGCGCCGGCCTGGAGCGCCTCTGCGCCCTTCTGCAGGATGTGAAGACCAACTTCGAGATCGATCTGATCCGTCCCATCATCGACCGGGCCGCCGAGCTGGCCGGGCGGCCTTTCGGCGTGACGCGCGACACCGACGTTGCGCTGAAGGTGATCGCCGACCACAGTCGGGCGGCGGCGTTTCTCATCGGCGACGGGGTACTGCCTTCCAACGAGGGGCGCGGCTACGTGCTGCGGCGCATCATGCGCCGGGCGATCCGCTACGGGCGCAACATCGGGCTGACCCGGCCCTTCCTGGACCAGACGGCCCGGGTGGTCTTTGATGTGATGCGGCCGGCCTACCCCGAGCTGGGCGAGGCCGCCAGCTTCATCACCAACGTGATCCACAACGAGGAGATGCGTTTTTCCCAGACCCTCGACCATGGGCTGCATCTGCTCAACGAGACGCTCGGCGAGCTGCGCGGCCGGGGGGCCACCCAAGTGCCCGGAGACGTGATCTTCAAGCTCTACGACACGTACGGCTTCCCGGTGGACATCGTCCGGGACGTGGTGCGCGACGAGGGGTTGACCCTCGACCTGGCGGGCTTCGAGACCCACATGGCCCAGCAGCGGGAAAAGTCCCGTTCCGTGGTGAGCTTCGGCAAGCTGGCCGACGCCTATGCGGCCCTGTCCAGCGAAGGGATCCGTCCCGAATTCGTCGGCTACGACGCCACCGAGGCCGCGGGCCGGGTCCTGCTGCTGGTGGTGGACGGCCAGGCCGCGGAGGGGGCCGATGCCGGGGCGCAGGTGGAAATCGTCACCGACCGCACACCGTTTTACGGGGAGGCGGGCGGCCAGGTGGGGGACCAGGGACGCCTGACGGGCGCCGTCGGCGCCGAGGTGCGCATCGAGGACACCATCAAGGACCCCACCGGCATGATCATCCACCGGGGCACGGTCACCGCTGGCCGTCTTGCCAGGGGTGAGGCCGTGACCCTGGCGGTGGACACTGCAAGGCGGGCGGCCACGGCGGCCAACCACACCGCCACCCACATCCTGCACGCCGAGTTGCGGAAAGTCCTGGGAGACCATGTCAAGCAGGCGGGATCCCTGGTGGGCCCAGACCGGCTGCGCTTCGACTTCACCCATTTCTCCGCCATCGACCCCGAGACCCTGGCCGAGATCGAAACTGGCGTCAACGCCTTCATCCGGACCAACGTGCCGGTGGCCGTGGCCGAAATGGCCGCCGACGAGGCATTCGCCTCCGGCGCCATGGCCCTGTTCGAGGAAAAGTACGGCGACCGGGTCCGCGTGATCAGCCTGGGCGATTTTTCCAAGGAACTGTGCGGCGGTACCCACGCGGCGCGTACCGGCGATATCGGGGTGTTCGCCATCGTTTCCGAGTCCAGCGTCGCCGCGGGCGTGCGCCGCATCGAGGCCCTCACCGGGGCGGCTGCCCTGTCGCATTTCCAGAAGTCGGTGCGCCAGATGGCCGAGGTGAGCCGCCGGCTCAAGGTGGCGCCCGAGGCGGCCATCGAGCGCCTGGATCGGTTCCTGGCCGATCATCGGCAGCTGGAAAAGCAGCTGGAGCGGCTCAAGGCCGATCAGGCGGCGGCCGCGGCCGAGGCGGGAGGATCTGAGGCGGTGCAGCAAATCGGCGGGGCGGCGGTGATCGCCCGGCGGGTGCCGGTGGACAACCCGGTGGCTTTGCGCGACCTGGCCGACCGGCTGCGCGACAAGCTCGGTTCGGGGATCGTGGTACTGGCCGGCGCCAGCGGCGGCAAGGTGCTGCTGGTGGCCGGCGTTACCAAGGACCTCACCGGCCGATTTCACGCCGGAAAAATCATCAAGGCCGCCGCTGCCGAGGTGGGCGGCGGTGGTGGGGGGCGTCCCGACCTGGCCCAGGCCGGCGGCAGCCAGCCGGAGCGGATCGATGCCGCCCTGGCCGCGGCCCTGGAGACAATCCGACAGATGGCGGGGTGACATCGGAGATGGACAATTTGCCGCGGAGAGAGTGACCGGTCCGACCGGTCCGACAGGTCTGACAGGTGCGAAAACTGGAAAGCCCCCCATGATCCAACGCCTTCTCTATCGCTGCCCGCTCTGCGGGGCCGAGCCGTGGCTGGAAAGAGGACGCTGCCGGGGCTGCGGGGCTTCCATCAAGGTGGGCCCGGATCGCTATACGGCCACCATCGGCGGCGAGACGGACACCGTAGCCGGCTGGTATGCGGCGGTGCGCCGGCTGGATCGGCTGCCGGAAGGCGGATTGGCCAGCGCCCTGGTGCGGGTGTCCCGCGAAAGCCGGGAGAAGCCGCGGTCTCTGGCCGGTGGTCTGACGGCGGTTTTTTATGGCCGTCGTCCCCTGGGGCAGGCCAAGCTGCGCCTTTTGGTGGACCGGCTCGAAGTCGATGGGCTGCCCGGGGGGCCGGACGCCATCGGGCTGGCCGATGTCCGGGCTGTGACCATCGAATCCAACACCGTGATTGTGGACAGCCGGTCGCGCGGGGTGCTTTTCTTCGATTTTCCCCGCGGGAGCGGAAAACGGTGGGAAGATGCCTTGGATCAGGCATTGGAGCGGTTCCACGCCCCTCGGAAGATTCTCGAGTTTTGTCCCCGATTGCGTTTTTCCGCCGAAAGGTCGCCGGCCGCGCCCGGCCGGGGTGGCGCCGATCACCGGCCGCTGAAAAGGGCGGCCCGGCGCCGAGAGCGGCCCGGCCTCGGTTTCGACGCGGTGCGTGCCTTGGTGGGATGGCTGCTGCGCACCGCTTTCCCGCTTCGCGTCGAGGGGCGCCAACATGTGCCGTCCGCGGGACCGGCGGTTCTGGCGGCAAACCACAGCTCTTTTCTCGACGCCATCTTCCTGGCGGCCCTGGCGCCGCGTCCCGTGGCCTTCATGACCAAGAATTCCCAGTTCGCCCATCCGGCGCTTTTCCGGATTCTGCGCTGGGCCGGGGCGTTCCCGGTGCGTCGCTACACCACCGACCCGGTGGCGGTGCACAATGCGTTGCGGGTGCTGGCGCAAGGCCGGGTGCTGGGGCTCTTTCCCGAGGGGGAACGCTGCTGGGACGGACGCATGCAGCCGTTCAAGCGAACCGCCCTGCGGTTGCTGCTGGCGTCAGGGGCGCCGGTGGTGCCGGTGCGGATCGCCGGCGCCTACGGCCTGATGCCGCGCTGGAGCGCCCGCATCCGACGGGTGCCGGTGGCGATCCGTTTCGGTGCGCCGCTGAACCTGCCCGCCATCGCTCCCGAAGATCAGACCGAGGGGGACATCGCGGCCTGCGGCGATCTCCTCCGCGACGCCATCCGCCAATCCATCGATAGCCTCGTTCGTTGACCGCCCATCCGGTCCCGGTGGGGGTATACCGGGCCGGATGTCTGTCCCTTCCAGCCTTTTTTCAGATCCGGGCGCTGTTGCGGCGGTGGCGCAGGTATTCGAAGAGGGCCGGGCTCACCGAAATCAGAACGATGGCGATGATCGCCAGGGAGAAGTTGTTTTTCACCACGGCGAGGTTGCCGAAAAAATAACCGGACAGGACGCAGACCGCCACCCAGGCGACGCCGCCGATGACGTTGTAGGCCAAAAACCGCAGGTACCGCATCGTGCCGATGCCGGCCACAAAAGGGGCGAATGTGCGGATGATGGGCACGAAGCGGGCGATGATGATGGTTTTGCCGCCGTGGCGATCATAGAAGGCCTGGGTCTTGCGCAGATGTTCGGGGTTGAAGAAGCGCGACTTGGGAAAGTGAAAAACCTTGGGGCCCAGGTAGGCGCCAACGGCATAATTGACCGTGTCGCCGAGAATGGCCGCGACGGACAGCAGCCCCATCACCAGACCCAGGTGGAGGCTGCCCAGGCCAGCGAAGGCGCCGGCGGCGAACAGCAGCGAGTCCCCGGGCAGAATCGGGGTGACCACCAGGCCGGTTTCGCAAAAGACGATGAGGAAAAGCAGGGCGTACGTGTAGACCCCGTAGGCGGCGATCGCTTCGGCCAGATGCCGGTCCAGGTGCAGGAAGATATCGACAAGACCGTAAATCCACTCCATGGGATGTCTCCATCACGGGATCAGGGAAACCTCGGTGGGGCGGCTTCTTAGTGCAATCCGGAGCCGATGACAAGTCCCGCGCGGTGGGGCATCCCCCCTCCATTGCCGACAACGGATCCATTTCCGGCGCAACCGATTGTACCGACTTCAGATTTCTTTCAGCACGTCGATCATCGAAAAAACCTTTCCCCTCGCTCCGGCGGCCACCTTGCGCGCCAGATAGGCCACGGCGTCCAGGGTCCCCTGGACGTACACGTCCCGGCCGTTGACGTTGTGGGTGAACTCGAAGCGCACCGTCCCGTCGGCCGAGTCCAGGGTATAAGTGTGCCATCCGTGGCCGGAGATATATTCCTCCGGAATTCCCCATTCCTTTCTCTGGACGGCGGGATCGCGCACCATTTCGATCTGGTCCGTTTGGAAGTCCACGCCGAGCCGCTGGAATGCCTGGACCACGGCCTTGGCCGTGCCGCTGGTGTCCGCCTTGCCCTGCTGGTGGCTTTCGCGCACCCGCAGACGGTAGCCGGCGAATAGACCGGGGAAGGCGTCGGCGGCGTATGCGAGCATCGCCTGGAACCCGACGATCTGTTTGGCCATGTTGGGTGCGATCACCGCCGCGACGGACGAGGCTTCCACCGCCGCCTGGAGCGCGGCCCGGTCGCCGCCGGTGGTGCCCATGACAAAGGGGATGCCGTGGGCGCAGTAGAAGGCGCAGTTGGCATTGACGGCCGAGGGGTGGGTAAAGTCGATGGCGATGGGCCGGCCGTGGTTCTCGATGATGGCGGGCATCTGCTTGTCGCGGTCGTCGGGCCGCACCAGGGTGACGGCCAAGCCGTCGATGTCCACTTGCCTCTCCTGAATTTCCGGGCCGGTGAGAGAAAAGGGAAGAACGGCAAAGCGCGGGTCGGCCAGCGCCCGGACCGAAAGCAAACGGGCCACGTTGCCGGGCAGGCCGTTGATCATGATGGGGATCGGTGCCATGGGGCCTCCTTCAAAGTTTCAGGGTGAAGCGCTTTTCGTCGGACCGGTCAGACCTTTCCGACAGGTCCGACCGGTCGGATTTTTATTTTCTTGTTGCATCTTCTACAGCCGCTGCACAAGCGCCTGCAATGGCGCCAGTTGCGGATCGGCCATTTCGGCCAGCCGGCGTTTGAGACCGGCAAGGGCCGGGGGGATGTAGCCGGCGAACCAAGGCTTGTGCTTGACTTGCGATAAAAAGCCGAAAGCGCCCAGGATCTGCAGGTTGCGCGCCAGGGCGCAGTAGCGGTAGCCGGCGATGAAATCCTGCGCCCCTCGGCCCGAAAGGCCGAGGCGGGCGACGGCATCGGCCAGCAGGGCCGCCTGGAGGTCCGGTGGCAGATCCACGTAGGGGTCGATGAGCAGGCTGGCCAGGTCGTAGGCCAACGGGCCGATGCGTCCGCCCTGGTAGTCGATGATGCCGATGCGCCCGGAGTTGACCATGATGTTGCGCGACTGAAAATCCCGGTGCATGAAGCCGGTGGATTCGATCCGGCCGATGCAGCGGGCCAGATGTTCGAAAACGGGCAGCAGTGCTTCTTCGTCGACCGTGACACCGGCCACGGTCCGGACATAGGCGTCGAGAAAGTAGCGGCCTTCGCGCTCCACGATGGTCTGCCGGTCATAGCGGGGTCCCTGGTGGCACCAGGACGGGTCGAAACCCCGGATGCCGGCCTCGGCCATGTGCACCAGCACCTCGATCACGCGGCGGTACAAGTCGCGCACAACCTGCATGTCGGTCTGGCGGACGGTGACGGATTGGAGGCTGGCGTCTCCCAGATCCTCCATCATCACCTGTCCGGCGAAGGGTTCGGCCGCCAGGATGCCCGGTACCGGGACTCCCCGACGGTGAAGGTGGCGGCCGATGGCGATGACGGCCCTCACTTCGCCGGGTTGTTCGTCCGCTGCAATGCCGTGATCGGCCAACACCACCGTGGCCTCTCCGGCCCGGAGGCGGAACCAGTGCCGGTCCGAACCATCTCCGGCCAGAGGTTCCCAGACCACCTCGGCCGGGTCCACCTCCCGCTGGAAGGCCCTGGGGATCAGGGCCTCGGCGGCGGCGCGCCGGTAACGATCCGGGGTGCCGGCGTCGGTCCAGGCGGCGGTGGTCTGGAACGCACGGAGCCGGTGGCCGGCGACCTGGAGGGCTTCGTAGGCGGCGATGCTGTCGGCGAAGCCGGAGGAGGGGATAAAATCCAGCACCAACGGGTCGAGGACCTGGATGCCGGTGAAGGTCGCCAGCCGTCCGGCGGCCCGGGCGACGGCCGCCTGCGCCGGCGGCGGGCGCAGGCGGGCGATGCCGCCGTCCGCGTCCAACACCACCGAGTTGAGCGCCGGATGGTCCACCATCGCCAGGGTGGCCGGATCGCCGTGGCGGAGGTGAAAGCGGTAGACGTCGGCGAAATCCACCGCCGTGACGATGTCACCGTTGACCACCATGAAGGGCCGCTGGTCCCAGAAGTCCGACAGGTTGGCGATGGCCCCGCCGGTGCCCAGGATCTGCGGTTCATGTCGGATGGTTACCGGGATGTCCCAGTCGCGGCGGGTCATTTCGTCCGCGATGGCCGGTGCCAGGTGGTGGGTGTTGACCGCCACCGCCTCGCAGCCGGCGGCGGCCAATTGACGGACGAGGCGTCCCAGCATCGAGACGCCGCCCACGGGAAACAGGGGCTTGGGGAGTCGTTCGGTCCATGGCCGAAGCCGGGTCCCCAATCCGGCGGCCAGCACGAGCGCCCTCATCAGCCGGCCAGCACGTCCAGGTGGCAGCGTATCCTGGCGGCGTAAGCCTCCACGATGGCCGCGTCGGCGCTTTGGCCGATGCCGCGGCTCAGGAAGAAATCCACCGCATTCTTGTAGTTGATCCGCGACAGGGCTTCCTTCCGTTCGATTTCCTCGGTTTTGAACATGCGGGCGCCCAAGGATTCGATCTTTTTGAGCCGGTCCTTGACTTCCAGCGGATGACCGGCGGCGGCGCGGAAATGGTTGACCGCGATCCAGTAGGATTCGAGGTAGGTCTGGAGGAACGCGCCGAAGAGCTTGAGCTTCTTGTAGCCGGCGGAGGTCAGGTTGTACGTGTCGGGCAAGGTGGGGTGGGGCATGAGGATCGCATCGTCGATGAAGGCCTTGATGGTCTTGCGCACGTAGTACTCCGGCTGGCGCTCGATGTCGTAGGCGAACTCGTTTTTGAACAGTTCCTGGATTTCGCGGTAGGTTTGATGGAGGTCGGTCGAGGCGAACTGGAAGGCCTCCCGGTTCAGGATCGCCAGAGCCGTGGCCGCCGCCGGCACGAAGAAGTGAATGGCGTTGTTCTTGTAGTATTCGAGGTTGGGCCGCTTGTTCTGATTGATGGTGTAAACGCCTTCCCGGTCCCCGGCCTGCTTGCCGAGATCGATCGATTCGATGAACTTTCGCTGCTGGTAGGCATCGAAGGCCTGCTCGATGGCTCGGGTCTGGTCCAGCACGAGGGTGTCGGCCAGCGGGGCACGCTGGGTATCGAGGTAGGCGAGATACCCCTGAATGGCGTCCAGCAGGTCTTCGCGGGTAAAGCGCCGCTGGGGAAGGTTGAGGGCTGCGGCGGCCACCAGGGCGTGGGGAGTGACGATGGTGACGGCGTTGACGGCGTTGATCACCCGGAAGGCGACGTTGCGGCTCAACGCCGCCTGCTCGGCCGGACTCAGGGCGTCGTAGTCGATGGCGTTGCGCTCCAGCAGGGCCTTGAAGGAAAAAGGCTCCTGGAAGCGCACGTAGACCCGGCCGTAGCGCTTTTTCAGAAATCGCCGGGCCCGGATGACCTGGCTGAGATTCTCCGGCTCCTTGGCGCCGCCTTCCATCTCCTTCAGGTAGGCGCTTTCTTCCAGCACCCGGTCGTAGCCGATGAAGATGGGCACGAAGACCAGGTCCTCGCAGGCGTTTTCCCGGTAGCCGCGGATCAGGGTGGACAGCAGCCCCATTTTGGGCAGGATCATCTTGCCGGTGCGGCTGCGGCCGCCCTCGATGAAGAATTCGATGTTGAACCCTTCCTGGAGAATCTTGTGGATGTATTCGGAGAACACCTTGGCGTACAGGGGCTTGCCCTTGAAGGTCCGCCGGATGAAGAAGGCTCCCGCGTTGCGAAATACCGGCCCCAGGGGGAAGAAGGAGAGATTCTTGCCGGCTGCCACCAGGGGGCAGGGCATGTTGTTGTTGAAGAGCAGGTAGCTGAGCAGCAGATAGTCGATGTGACTCTTGTGGCAGGGGATCAGGATCAGCGGCCCCCGGCGGGCGGCCTCCTTGACGCGGCGCAGGTCGTCGGGGTCGACGCCGATGCCGTCGAACATGGTATTGAGCAGAAACCGTACGGTAACCGACAGAATGTTGAGCAGCGTGATGGAGTAGCCGGCGGCGATTTCATCCAGATAGCCGGCGGCTTTGCGGCGCACCTGATGCAGCGGCAGATTCTCCTCGGCGGCGTAGGCGTTGAAAAATGTCGTCATGCGTTCACCGGTGAGGATGCTCTCCTTGAGCTCCTGGCGCGACTTGAGCACCGGCCCGGTGATCGTCTGCCGATGGCGGTTGATCTGCCGGAGCAGTTCGCGCCGCAGCACCAGGGCCTGGTAGGCGGCGTCACGGGCGGCGAGGTCCGGCCGGGCGAGAAACTGGCGGAGGTTCAGCGGCTCGGAGATTTCCACGAAGATACGGCCGGGTTCCTTGAACATCGTTGCCAGACGGCGCAGCCGTCCGGGGCGCAGGGCGCTGCCGAAGAGCAGGTCGATGAGCTTCGGCTCGGTGGAAACCGGATTGCGGCCGAAAAACATCAGCTGGGGGACGATGAAAATCGGCCGCTCGACGCGCTGCTGCAGCTCGACCAGCAAATGCAGCGGATCCAGCTGGGACTTGACGAAACGCTTGTAGAATCCGCGGGGTCGCACCAGCGCGAGATGCCCCGCGGCCCCGGATTCCAGGCAACGGGCTGCGTAGCCGTTTCCAAAAGGATTGGGCAGGGACAGGCGCCGCAGCAGGTGCTCGGCACCGGTTGCGAGGATGCGCAGCAGGCGAGAAAGGGGTTGCAGGAAAAGGATGCGGTGGTCGAAGCTCAGTTCGGGCACCGGAAGTCCGAGCTGGCCGTAGCGGGTATGATAGAACAGGTGTTCGAAACGGCTCTTGTACTTGGAGACGTAGATGATGATGCTCTCGGATGGCAGGGAGCGGATCTTTTGGCTTTCGGCCGGTTGAAAGGTGATGCCCGAATAGAACAACCCCAGCAGCCAGGACGTCAGGGCGCCCGGACGGCGGGGGAAAAAATAGCTGTAATGGTCCGATGTGCCCTTCAGCAGCCGGTTGCGCCAGCGGGCCAATGCTTCCAGTGGAGTCGATTTCATGAGGGTTTCCTGTCGGCGGGTCAGCGCCGTTCCATGACAAAACGGCCAAGCGACTGCCATGGGCAGGGCCGGCCGGCATTGGATAGGGGAAATAAAAAAAATCAGGTTCGGGAAAATAACAGATCCGACCGGTGAAGGCAATTTTTTGTTGTTCGCCGGGCCGGCGAGGATAGCGCCGGCGTTCAGGGGAAAAATGGGCTTGTGTTCCAGGCGGGGTTATGGTAGGTCGATTCTAGTTTGGCGCGGCCCTGCTTTAACAGATTCTATTGATATCATTAGAAATAGCTGCCGACGACGTCGGCGCCGGCACGCCTCGAACATCAGTCCGCACTTTCATTTCAAACCAGAAGGAGGGGTAGGGTTTATGAAAACGTTAATCGGTGGCGCGGTTGCAGCGGTTCTGGGTCTCATCGGCCTTTCCGTTTGGTTCGGAGAATTTTTGCAGATCCTGGCCGGCGCACTTCCCATCATGCTGCTGCTCGGCGGTGGACTGGCCCTGTACCTGGGGTTCGACGAACTCAAGGACACGTGGAAGAAGGAAGAACCGGTGGAGCCGGCAGCCGCGGAGGCGGGTGATGACGTCGACAAGTACAAGAAGGAGATCGACGACCTGAAAAAAGAGATCGAGTCGCTCAAAGCCGAAAAAGCCTGATCGCCGCCCGGTCCGACCTTCCCGATGAAGAGCCCGTACCGTCGTGGTACCGGGCTCTTGTCTTTTCCCGTGGCTTGTCCTCCAGATCTCCGCTTCAGTCGTAGAGCAGCCAGCGGCGGGCGCGGCGCTTGAAACGCCGGCAGTCGGTCCGCCACCGGGCCGCGAGGCCGCCGATGTCGGCCGTGGACGCCAGACGCTGGACCAGTTCGCCGTCGCCGAGAATCAGGTCGATGGGCCGCCGCTGAAAATCGTATTCGTACGGCGGCGCCTTCCATGCGAAATCCTCTCCGGCGGTGCGGATCACGGCCTGCAGCAGCCGCAGGCTCGTCTCGCAAGCGCGAAAACGGTCGGGGCGGGTCACGTGCAGTTGGAATCCCCGGCACAGTCGGCCCTGCCATTTCTGGGCGGTGGGCTCGAAGGCGCACGGCCGGAGCACCACCCCCGGCAGGGGGCCTTCCAGCGCGTCCAGCACGGCGCGGGGATCGATGTAGGGGGCGCCGAACAGTTCGAAGGGTTGGGTGGTGCCGCGGCCTTCGGAAACGTTGGTGCCCTCCCAGATCACCTGGCCCGGGTAGACGAGGGCCGTGGCCGGCGTCGGCATGTTGGGCGACGGCGCCACCCAGGGCAGCCCGGTGTCGGCAAAGGACATGGATCGGTGCCAACCGCGCATGGGCACCACCTTCAGGTCGCAATCGATCTTTCTCTCCGTCCTGAGCAGGCGGGCGAGTTCGCCGATGGTGAGGCCGTGACGCATGGGAATCGGGTGCCGGCCCACGAACGATGTCCAGTCCGGATCCAGGAGGTTGCCCTCGACCCGGATGCCACCGATGGGGTTGGGCCGGTCGAGCACCGCCACCGTCTTGCCGTTGGCCGCCGCGGCCTCCAGGCAGTGGCTCAGGGTCCAGATGAAGGTGTAGATCCGGCAGCCGACATCCTGCAGGTCCACCAGCAGGATGTCGATGGGATCGAGCATGGCCGCGTCCGGAATCCGGGTGCGCCCGTAGAGGCTGAAAACCGGAACGCCCAGCAGCGGATCGCGACTGTCGTCGGACTCGATCATGTTGTCCTGCTTTTCGGCGAAAAAGCCGTGCTGAGGACTGTAGAGAGCCGTCAGGCGGCCCGGCCAGCGCTCTTCGATGGCCGACCGGGCATGACGCAGCCGGGTGTCCACCGAGGCGGGGTTGCACAACAGCCCCAGCCGGCGGTTGCCCAACCAGGCGGGCCTGGAAGCCAGCAGAACTTCCAGGCCGGTTTTGACACGGGCCTTGACCATTCGGGTATCCTTTTCGCAGGGTGACCGGAGAGGATCATCAAACAGCCCGTTTCCCGTAGCACATCCGGGCGTCGGAACCAAACGCCATCTTTCACCGCTTCATCCGCCTGGAATGGAACCCGCCTCAAAAGACGAAGTGCCGGGAATATTTCCGGCAAAAGGCTTGACAATCCTTCGGAGCGGCAATAAAAACATGCGTTTATGCAGCTTTGCCCGTCGGGTGGAGGGTGGAGACGAGGCGGCACGAAGGAGAACCGGTTTGCAGATCCAGATTGAAGGCATCGTCGTGATCGTCGGCAACTACGGCAGCGGCAAGACCGAGGTGGCGATCAACCTCGCCGTCCACCGGCGCCGGGCCGGGGTATCGGTGCGCCTGGCGGACCTGGATCTCGTCAATCCGTACTTTCGAACCCGGGAGGCCCGCGACGCCTTGGGCCGGCTGGGGATCGATGTGGTGCTTCCGCCGGCGCGCTACATGCACGCGGATCTGCCGATTCTCGACCCCGCGGTAGCCGGCCTGATCCGACAGCCGGCCCAGTTGACCATTTTGGATGCCGGCGGCGACGACGTGGGCGCCACGGTGCTGGCATCGCTGCATCATGTTCTGGCGCCGGCCCGGCCTCAGGTCTTGCAGGTGGTCAATCCGATGCGGCCCTTCACCGAAACCCACGCCGGCTGTCAGCGGATCCAAAGAGAGATCGAAGCGGCGGCCCGGCTCAAGGTCACCGGGCTGGTCGGCAACGCCAACCTGATCGACGAGACCGTGCCGGCCCACATCATCGAGGGATACCATTTTGTAAAGGCCTTGGCGGAGGAAGTCGGCCTGCCGCTGGTCTTCGTCACCGCCCCGGCCCATCTGGCGGCCGAGTGCGGCGCCGATGACTGGATCTGTCCCCTGTTGCCCATCGAGCGGCAGCTCGTACCGCCCTGGAAGCGGCCCGTCGATCTGGTGGCGGCCTCCTGAAAACCGGCCGGAGAAACCGAGGAGCGAAATCATATGGCCTATCAACACCGAATCGATGCCGAACGCTGCAAGGGCTGCGGCCTGTGCGTGGCCGTGTGCCCCAAGAAGGTGCTCGAGATATCCACCACCGTCAACACCCGGGGCTATTTCCCGGCGTACCAGGCCCGCCCTGAAGACTGCGTATTTTGCGCCATTTGCGCCACGATGTGCCCGGATGTGGCCATTACCATCACCGAGGTCGAAGAGACCCCGGCGGCGGGCTGAAGCGGAGGAGACATGGGCAAGATCCTGATGAAAGGCAACGAGGCCATCGGCGAGGCGGCGATCCGAGCCGGTTGCCTCAACTATTTCGCCTATCCCATCACCCCCCAGAGCGAGGTGGCCGAGTACCTGGCCAAGCGCATGCCGGAGGTGGGCGGCGTGTTCTTGCAGGGAGAGAGCGAAGTGGCCGTCGGCTACATGCTCTTCGGGGCCGCCGGGGCCGGGGAGCGGGTGTTCACCACCTCCTCCAGCCCGGGTATCAGCCTGATGAGCGAGGCGATCAGCTACATCGCGGCGGCCCAGTTGCCGGTGGTGTTCGTCAACATCATGCGCGGCGGCCCGGGCCTCGGGGGGATTCTGCCCAGCCAGGGCGACTATTTTCAGGCCACCAAGGGGGGTGGCCACGGCGACTACCGCCTGCTGGTGCTGGCGCCGGCCAGCGTCCAGGAAACGGCCGAGATGGTGATGATGGCCTTTCCCCTGGCGGAGAAGTACCGCAACCCGGTGATGATTCTTGGCGACGGACTCATCGGCCAGATGATGGAGCCGGTGGAATTTCCCGACCACTTGCGAACCGCTCCGAGCGACAAGAGCTCCTGGGCCACCAGCGGGATGGCCACCCGCGGCAGCGGGCGGCGCAACCTGGTCAAATCGCTGTTTCTCGACCCGGACGCCCTCAACAACCAGAACCTTCTGCTCAAGTCCAAATACGACCGGATGCGGTGCGAGGAGGTGCGCTACGAGGCTTACAACCTCGACGGCGACTACCAGGTGCTGATCGTCAGCTATGGCACGATGAGCCGGGTGTGCCGCACGGCGGTGGACAACCTCAAGGCGCAGGGGATGGAGGTGGGACTGTTGCGGCCCCAGACCCTTTTCCCCTTTCCGCTGGAAGCCGTGCGCACAGCGGCCGGACGGCCGAGCTGCAAATCGGTGATCAGCATCGAAATGAGCATGGGGCAGATGGTCGAAGACGTGGAACGGGCCGTTTGCGGCATTCGCCCGGTGCACTGGTACGGCAAGTGCGGCGGCGATGTCCCGACCCCTGAAGAAGTGATGGAAGCGGTCCGCGACCTGATGGCCGACGGCCGCTGAACGGGCGCCCGGTGCGTCCGGCAAGGAGTTCGCTGATGGGCAAGACATTCGCCAAACCCAGATCCCTTTCCGACCAGTACACCCACTACTGTCCCGGCTGTACCCACGGCGTCATCCACCGGCTGGTGGCCGAGACGATCGATGAGTTGGACATCATGGAGCGCACCGTCGGTATCGCGCCGGTGGGCTGCGCCGTGCTGGCCTACAACTATTTCAACTGCGATTTCCAGGAAGCGGCCCACGGGCGGGCCCCGGCCATGGCCACCGGCATCAAGCGGGTGCGCCCGGACCTGGTGGTGTTCACTTACCAGGGAGACGGCGACCTGGCCAGCATCGGCATGGGCGAGATCGTCCATGCCGCCAACCGCGGGGAAAAGTTCACGGTGATCTTCGTCAACAACGCCGTCTACGGGATGACCGGCGGTCAGATGGCGCCCACCACCATGCCGGGCCAGCGGACCACCACGTCTCCCTTCGGGCGCAACGTGGAGGAGGTCGGCATGCCGATCAAGATGGCCGAGCTGCTCTCCGCCCTGCAGACCCCGGCCTACATCTCGCGCCAGACGGTGATCGATCCCAAGGGCATTCGCAAGGCCAAGCAGGCGATCCGCAGAGCCTTCGAGTACCAGCTTGCCGGCCGCTGCTTTTCCCTGGTGGAGCTGGTGAGCACCTGCCCCACCAACTGGGGCATGACGCCGGTGGAAGCGGTGGCCTGGGCGCGCGATACCCTGCTGCCCTACTACCGCCTCGGGGATTTCAAGGTTCCGGAATGACGGGCCGGCGGCCCGCGCCAGAGGAAGCACCCATGCAAAGCGAAGTGAAGTTTGCCGGTTTCGGTGGCCAAGGAATTCTGCTCAGCGCCAAGATCCTGGCCCATGCGGCCCTGGATGAAGGCCACGAGGTGGTCTGGATCCCCTCCTACGGCCCGGAGATGCGCGGCGGGACAGCCTACTGCACCGTGGTAATCGGCGATCGGCCCATCGGCTCGCCCATCATCAAGAACCCGATGCACCTCATCGCCATGAACCGGCCGTCGCTGGAAAAGTTCGCTCCCACGGTCAGGCCGGGGGGAATCATTCTCATCAATGCCAATCTCATCCCGATCGGTTCGGGCAGGGACGACGTGACGGATCTTGTGGTGCCGGTGAACGACCTGGCGGCCACGGCGGGCAACCTGAGGGCCGCCAACCTCGTGGCCCTGGCCGCCTTCGTGGCGCGCAGCGGCATCGTCGCCTTCGAGACCCTGCGGCACTGCGTGGCCGAGGAGTTCGCCGGAAAGCCCGGGGCCTTGGCCGTCAACTTGGTTGCCCTGGAAAAGGGACGCGAGGCGGCCGAGGGGTGACCAGAGGGGAATCCGGCATGACCCCACGGACACGGCCGCTGCTGCTGGTGACCATCGACGGGCCCGCCGGGGCGGGCAAGACCACCGTCAGCCGGCTCCTGGCCCAGCGTCTCGGCTACCGCTACGTGGATACCGGGGCTCTTTACCGGGCCGTGGCGTTGGCCGCGATGGACCGGCAGGTGGGCGCCGCGGACGACGAGGGGCTCGATCGACTCTGTCAAGGGATCCACTTGGCGTTGACGGTCACGGATCGGGGGTTGCGTCTGATTCTCGACGGGGCGGATGTCACTGACCGGCTGCGCGGCCGGGAGGTGACCGCCATGGCATCGGCCGTATCGGCACGTCTTCCGGTGCGCCGTTTCCTGCTGACGCTGCAACGTGCCCTGGGTGAGGCGCGGGGCGCGGTGTTCGAGGGCCGCGACATGGGCACGGTGGTCTTCCCGGACGCGGATGTGAAATTTTTTCTCGACGCCGCCGTGGAGGAACGGGCGCGCCGCCGGCACGCCGAACTGGCCGAAGCCGGCCGGCCTCCCCTGGCCACGGTGATCGAGGAGATCCGGCAGCGGGATCGCAACGACAGCTCCCGGCAACTGGCCCCCTTGAAGCCCGCCGCCGATGCCGTGCGCATCGACGCCACCGATTTGACCCCCGACGGGGTCGTGGAGCGGATGCTGGCCCACATCGACGTCTTGACCTGAGCGCAACGGCTTGTCGGCGTGAGGAAAATTATCATTGTTTTTTAACCTTGCCTTTGGTAAGGGACGCTGTTGTATCAGGGGGTGGCGCATACGTCCGCACCCGTGAAAATTCGGCGCAGGGGGAGCTTCTGTTAATGGAAAACACTCAAGCAATCGATTCTGAACACACCGGCCAAACCAAGGACGGGGGCGTCGGCGAGCCGGCCCCGGGTGAACACCCGTCCACCGAAGGCGAAACCATGGAGAACCTCATGGAGATGTATGAGGAGAGCTTCAAGCGTTTCGCCGAGGGCGAGGTGGTCAAGGGGCGCATCATCTCGGTGGACAAGGACCATGTGCTGGTGGACATCGGCTACAAGAGCGAAGGACAGATCCGCATCCACGAGTTCAAGGATGAAAACGGTGAAGTCCATGCCCAGGTCGGCGATACCGTCGAAGTGATGGTCGAGTGGTGGGACGACGAAAACGAAGTAGTGGTCCTGTCCAAGGAAAAGGCCGAGAAGGTCAAGGTCTGGGAAGAGATCAAGGAAACCTACGACAACGACGGCACGATCAACGGCACCATCACCTCCCGGGTCAAGGGCGGTTTTTCGGTGGATATCGGGGTCCAGGCCTTCCTGCCTGGCAGCCAGGCCGACCTGCGGCCGATCCGCAACCTCGACGAGATGGTGGGCAAGGCCTTCGACTTCAAGGTTCTCAAGTACAACCGCAAGCGCAGCAATATCGTGCTCTCCCGGCGTGTCATCCTGGAAGCGGAGCGTGAGGCCAAGCGCAGCGCCACCCTCTCCTCGATCAGCGAGGGCAAGGTGGTCGACGGCGTGGTCAAGAACATCACCGAATACGGGGTCTTCGTCGATCTCGGCGGGGTGGATGGGCTCCTGCATATCACCGACATCTCCTGGGGCCGCGTCAAGCACCCCTCGGATCTGTTCTCCATCGGAGACGAGATCAAGGTCAAGATTCTCAACCTCGACCTGGAGAAGGAACGCGTCTCGCTGGGCATGAAACAGCTCTCGGCCGACCCGTGGACCATCGCCGCGGAAAAATATCCGGTCGGCTCCCGCGTCACCGGAAGGGTGGTCAGCCTGACGGACTACGGCGCCTTCGTGGAGCTGGAAGAAGGCATCGAGGGTCTGATCCACGTTTCCGAGATGAGCTGGACGCGCAAGATCCGGCATCCCTCCAAGGTGGTCGCCGTCGGCGATCAGATCGAGGCGGTGGTGCTGGACATCAAGCCGGATGCCCGGCGCATTTCCCTCGGCATGAAGCAGGCCAAGCCCAATCCCTGGGATGTGATCAGCGAAAAGTATCCCGTGGGCACCACCATCGAGGGGCGGATCAAGAACATCACCGATTTCGGATTGTTCATCGGGATCGACGAGGGCATCGACGGTCTGGTCCACATCAGCGACCTTTCCTGGATCAAGCGGATCAAGCATCCGAGCGATCTCTATAAGAAGGGTGACCTCGTGCAAGCGGTCGTCCTGGATATCGACAAGAAATCCGAGCGCTTCTCCCTCGGCATCAAGCAGCTTCAGTCCGATCCCTGGGAAACGGTCAACGAGCGCTACGAGGTGGGCAAGGAAATCACCGGTACCGTGACCAACCTCACCGATTTCGGCGTGTTCGTGGAGCTGGAGGAGGGGATCGAGGGGCTGGTGCACGTGTCTGAAATCAGCAAGGAAAAGATCAAGACCCCCGTGGGGATGTTCAACGTGGGGGACCTGATCACGGCCCGGGTGATGAACATCAACAGCGATGAGCGGCGCATCGGTCTATCCATCAAGCGGTTGGACATGCCCGATGACCAGGCGCTGCTGAGCGAGTACGTCAGCAGCATGCGCCAGCCCACTTCCGCCTTCGGCGAAATTCTGCGGGAGAATCTCCAGGAGAAGCTCAACAGCCAGCATCATGGAGATGACGAAGAGGCCTGATGCTTCTGCGGCCGCCCTTCGCGGCACTCCTCCCGCGACGTATTGCGACGACCGGCGACGGGCTTTGGCAGCCCGGCGCCGGTCGTTGCGTTTGCGCCTGAACCGAACCGGCGCTTCCTTCTGAACCGCCGGCTCACGGCACTGTCGAGCCGGTGCGCTTCCGGAGCCATCCATGTTCTCCCGTCGCCATCCCTTCCTGTTTTTCATCCTGGTGCTGGCCGCCCTCGGCACCGCCACGACGCTCATTGTCAGCGCGATGGTGGCCTTCACCATCCAGCGCAGCGGCATGGGCGAGCCGGCCGGCGATTTGCCCCGGGTGGGCATCGTCGAGGTGTCCGGCGTGCTTGCCGACGCCAAGGCGATTCTCGAAGACCTGAAAAAAATGCGCGAAGACGAATCCATCGAGGCCATCGTCCTGCGCGTCGACTCTCCCGGAGGTGCCGTGGCGCCGTCCCAGGAGGTCTTCCGGGCCGTGCAGCGGACCGCCGAGACCAAAAAGATCGTCGCCTCCCTCGGTGCCGTGGCCGCCTCGGGGGGCTACTACGCCGCCGCGGCCACCGACGGAATCGTGGCCAGCGCGGGCACTATCACCGGCAGCATCGGCGTCATCATGGGCTTTACCAATTTTCGCGAGCTGCTCGACAAGATCGGCCTGACGCCGGTGTTCATCAAGAGCGGGGAGTTGAAGGACCTGGGCTCGCCGGTGCGCCCGATGCAGCCGGAGGAGCGCGAGGTGCTGCAGCAGCTCAGCGACCGGATCCACCGGCAGTTCATTCGGGATGTGGCCGAGGGGCGGGGCATGGACTTCGCCCGGGTGGAAGCCCTGGCCGACGGGCGGATTTACACGGGGGAAGAGGCGCAGGCGCTGGGTCTGGTGGATCGCCTGGGCAACCTGGAGGACGCGGTGGCCTGGGCCGGCGAGCTGGCCGGGGTCCAGGGGCCGGTGGAGATGGTCTACGCGCGGGAAAAGCCCTTTTCCATCCTCGAAGCAATCCTGGAGAGCCGCTGGGGCGAGATTTTCGGGCTTCTTTTCCAAGGCCGTCCGGCGGCCTTGATGGAAGGGGCGTATTAGTCGGCCTGTCATCCCGAGGCGCGCATGACCGCTCCCTCTGTCATCCCGAGGAGTTAGCGACGAGGGATCTC
Organism: Desulfobacteraceae bacterium UBA2174; assembly: GCA_002327445.1. Classification (GTDB taxonomy): domain Bacteria; phylum Desulfobacterota; class Desulfobacteria; order Desulfobacterales; family UBA2174; genus UBA2174. The sequence goes on from DCWA01000026.1 coordinate 37,489, forward strand.
TTTGAAGGCATCAAGATTCTTCACTGCGTTCGGAATGACACGGAAAGCCGGCAAAATTTCCCCCTGCTTACGCAACGACAGCGGGGCGCCATCCTCACGGGCGAGCGCTCACTCCAAGCGCCGGGCTATAGGCTGCTGACGTCGCCAAGTCCCTCGCGCAGGACTTCCGGCTCGTCGTCGATGAGGGAGATGACGCTGGAGGGGCGCCCGGGCACCGAACCGCCGTCGATCACCAGGTCGAGGCGGCTGCCGAAGTAGTCGTGCAGCAGCGACGGATCCTCGAAGATGTCCCCGTCCGGAGCCTTGGCGCTGGTGGAGATGATCGGATTGCCAAGGGTTTTGACCAGGGCGATGCAGATGGCGTGATCCGGCACCCGGATGCCGGCGGTGCGGCGCTTGGTGAGCATGATCCGGGGCACGATCTTGGAGCCCTCAAGGATGAAGGTATACGGGCCGGGCAGGAGCCGCCGCATCGTCTTGTAGGCGTAGTTGGATACCTTGGCGTAATCGCTGATGTGTTTCAGGTCGCTGCAGATGAAGCTGAAGGGCTTCTTCTTGTCCCGCTGGCGCAGTTGATAGATCTTCTCGATGGCATGCTTGTTGAAAATATCGCACCCGATACCGTAATGGGTGTCGGTGGGGTAGGCGATGACGCCGCCGCGCTGCAACACCGCCACGGCCATGGCCACCAGCCGCTCGGGCGGATTTTGGGCGTTCATCTGGATCAACATCTTCGTTTCCCTCGTGCGGCGGGGGTCACCTTTCGGAAGCCCGCGGCGGTAATGGCGTTTCTATAGCCCATCTGCCTCCGGGTGGCAAGGATGCGCGGGACCCGCGGCCGCGGTGCTGGCCGGCGCTTCTCCTGGAGACGGCGGCCAGGGGGCGACGCGCCTTTCTTATGGATTGCCATTGCATCGGCCATCTGGTATGCGAAGGCAACCGCGGGCCTGGCCGAGGGCTCCCGGCATCGACCCCAAAATATTCCATCTTATTGGATTCCGGAGGAATTTGATTATGGTGACCCTTCCCCCCGAGGAGGCTTACTCGTTTGACGACGTGCTGCTGGTTCCCTGCTATTCGGATGTCTTGCCCAAAGACGTGGACACCCGCACCCGGTTGACGCGCCGCATCAGCCTCAACATTCCCATCGTGAGCGCCGCCATGGACACCGTCACCGAGGCGCGCACCGCCATCAGCATGGCCCGCGAGGGGGGACTGGGATTCATCCATCGCAACATGGACATCGACAACCAGGTGCTCGAAGTGAGCAAGGTCAAGAAGAGTGAAAGCGGGATGATCATCGATCCGGTGACGATCCATCCCGACCAGCCGATTCACGAAGTGCTCAAGTTGATGGAGGAATATCGCATCAGCGGCGTGCCGGTGATCAAGGACGAACAGCTCGTGGGCATCGTCACCAATCGCGACCTGCGCTTCGAGTCGTCCCTGGACAAGCCGGTGGCCGAGGTGATGACCAAGGAGAACCTCGTGACGGTCTCCGAAGGCATCAGCCTCGAGGAATCCAAGCGACTTCTGCACAAGCACCGCATCGAGAAGCTGCTGGTGGTGGACAAGGACGGCCGGCTCACCGGCATGATCACCATCAAGGACATCGAGAAGATCAAGAAATACCCCAATGCGTGCAAGGACCGCCTCGGCCGGTTGCGGGTGGGCGCCGCCGTCGGCGTGGGGCCGGACATGCTGGAACGCGCCGAGGCGCTGCTGGCCGCCGGTGCCGACGTGATCTGCATCGACACTTCCCACGGGCACACCCTCAACGTGATCCAGGCGGTCAAGACGCTCAAGTCGACCTTCTCCGAGATCGAGCTCATCGCGGGCAACGTGGCCACCGCCAAGGGCGCCGAGGACCTCATCGCCGCGGGGGTCGACGGGGTGAAGATCGGCATCGGCCCCGGGTCCATCTGCACCACGCGCATCGTTGCCGGGGTGGGGATTCCCCAGATCACGGCCATCATGAACTGCCGGTCGGTATCGTCCAAGACGGGTGTGCCCATCATCGCCGACGGGGGGATCAAATACTCGGGAGACCTGACCAAGGCCATCGGCGCCGGGGCCCAGGTCGTGATGATCGGCGGGCTGCTCGCCGGCACCGAGGAGAGCCCGGGGGAGCTGATTCTTTTCCAGGGGCGCACGTACAAGGTCTATCGGGGGATGGGGTCCCTGGAGGCGATGCGCCAGGGAAGCAAGGACCGCTACTACCAGGGGGAAAACGAATCCCCGGACAAGCTGGTGCCCGAGGGGATCGTTGGCCGGGTCCCCTACCGGGGGCCGGTGTCCGATACGATTCTGCAACTGGTGGGCGGCCTGAAGGCCGGCATGGGGTACGTGGGCTGCCGGACCATCGAAGAGCTGCGCGAAAAGGCCCGGTTCCGCAAGATCACGGCCGCCGGCATGCGTGAAAGCCACGTTCACGATGTCATCATCACCAAGGAGGCGCCCAACTACCGCATCGAATAAGTGCGGGCAAGCCTCTCTCCCTCCGTTGCTGCCGATGTGAAATGGATCCTATGACGGCCGACCCATCCAACTTCGTTCACCTCCACCTCCACACCCAGTACAGCCTGCTGGACGGGGCCATCCGGCTCGATGCCCTCATGGACCGGGTGCGCCAGTTCGGCATGTCGGCGGTGGCTGTCACCGACCACGGGACGATGTTCGGAACGGTGGAATTCTACCAGAAGGCCGCCGCCGCCGGCATCAAGCCGATCATCGGGTGCGAATGCTACGTGGCTCCCCGGCGCCTGACGGACAAGACGCCCCTGGACGCCAAGGGGGTGACGCACCTCGTGCTGCTCGCCCGCGACCTCCAGGGCTACCGCAACCTGTGCAAGCTGGCCACGGTGGCGCAATTGGATGGCTTCTACTACAAGCCGCGCATCGACAAGGCCCTGCTGGAGGACCATTGCCAGGGTTTGATCTGCCTGTCGGCCTGCCTGCACGGCGAGATCCCGCGGCTCATCCTCGACGGGCGCATCGATCTGGCGGAGGAGGCGGCCCGCTACTACCACCGTCTTTTCGGCGAGGACAATTTTTTTCTGGAGGTGCAGCACAACGGGATTCCCGATCAGGCGCGGGTCAACGCAGCGCTCAAGGAGATGAGCCAGCGGTTGTCCATCGGACTGGTGGCCACCAACGACTGCCATTACCTCGATCCCTCCGACGTGCGCGCCCACGAGGTGCTCCTGTGCATCCAGACCGGCAAGACGGTGCGGGATCCCGGGCGCTTCCGCTTCGAAACCGATCAGCTCTACTTCAAACCGCCCCGGGAGATGGAAGATTATTTTGCCGACTATCCCGGATCCGCGGCTCAAACGGCGGCCATCGCCGCCCGCTGCGATGTCTCCTTCGACTTCAAGACCCATCACTTCCCCCGTTTTTCCAGCGACCCGGCCCAGGACGTGGTGGCGCTGTTCGAAAAGCAGGCGCGCGAGGGATTCCAGCGGCGGATGGCACGCATCCGGGTCAAGAATCCCGGAGTGGACGAGGCGCTCTACACCCAACGTTTGGAATACGAGATCCGCACGATCATCGAGATGGGTTTTCCCGGCTACTTTCTCATCGTGGCCGATTTCATCGATTACAGCCGGCGCAACGGGATTCCGGTGGGGCCCGGGCGCGGGTCGGCCGCCGGCAGCATCGTGGCCTACAGCCTCGGGATCACCGAGCTGGACCCCATCGCCCACGGGCTGATCTTCGAACGGTTTCTCAATCCGGCGCGCAAGTCCATGCCGGACATCGACGTGGATTTTTGCATCTTGGGCCGTGAACGGGTCTTCCGCTACGTGGTGGAACGCTACGGGGGGGGCGACCGGGTGGCCCAGATCATCACCTTCGGCAAACTCAAGACCCGGGCGGTGATCCGCGACGTGGGACGGGCCCTCGACATCCCCCTGCCCGAGGTGGATGCCCTGGCCAAGATGGTGCCCGACGTGCTCAACATCACCCTGGACGAGGCCCTGGCCCAGACGCCACGGATCGGCCGGCTCGCCGAGGAAAATCCCCAGGTTGCCGAGTTGATCCGCATCAGCCGGGTGCTGGAGGGGCTGCCGCGCCACGCTTCCACCCACGCCGCCGGCGTGGTGATCGGGGATCGGCCCCTGGTGGAACACCTGCCGCTGTGCCGCGGCAAAAAGGGCGAGGTGATGACCCAGTTCGACATGCGCTGCGTGGAGCAGATCGGGCTGGTGAAGTTCGACTTTCTCGGGCTGCGCAACCTCACCGTCATTGCCGAGGCCCTGCGTCTGATCGCCGAGGCGGGCCACACGCCCCCGGACCTGTCCGATCTGCCCCTGGACGACCCGGCCACCTACGCCCTGCTGGGAGAGGGGGACACCACCGGGGTCTTCCAGCTGGAAAGCAGCGGCATGAAGGACCTGCTGGTGCGGATGAAGCCCGAGACTTTCGCCGACATCACCGCCCTGGTGGCCCTCTACCGGCCCGGCCCCCTGGACAGCGGCATGGTCGAGGAGTTCGTGGAGCGGCGCCACGGCCGCAAGCCGGTGACCTACCTGCTGCCGGAACTGGATCCGATCCTCAAGGAAACCTACGGGGTCATCGTCTACCAGGAGCAGGTCATGCGCATTTCCGCGGTGCTGGCCGGCTACACCATGGCCGATGCCGACGACCTGCGCAAGGCCATGGGCAAGAAGATCGCCGAGAAAATGGCCCGGCACCGCGACAAGTTCCTTTCGGGTGCTGCGGCCAACGGCCACGATGCCGGCACGGCCAACCAGATCTTCGACCTGATGGAGAAATTCGGCCGCTACGGGTTCAACAAGGCCCACAGCGCCGCCTATGCGCTGGTTACCTACCATACCGCCTACCTCAAGGCCCATTTCCCCGTGGAGTTCATGGCGTCGCTGCTCACCAGCGAGATGCACTCCATCGACGGGGTGGTCAAGTTCATCGGTGAATGCCGCAGCCACCAGATCGAGGTGCTGCCGCCGGACATCAACTTCAGCGGAACGTCTTTCACCGTCTCGGAAGGGAAGATCCGCTTCGGCCTGGTGGCGGTCAAGAACGTGGGCGAGGGGGCCATCGAGAACATTCTCGACGCGCGGCGCGACGGCGGCTCCTTCGACTCGCTGTTCGATTTCTGCGAACGGGTGGACCTGCGCAAGGTGAACAAGCGGGTGGTCGAAAGCCTGATCAAGTGCGGTGCCTTCGACGGTACCGGGGCGAGCCGACCGGCGATGCTGGCGGTGCTGGAAGAGGCCCTGGAGCACGGTCAACGGGTGCAAAAGAAACGCTGCGACCCCCAGATGGGGCTCTTTGACACCTGCCCCGCGGAAACGGCGCCGGTGGATCGGCCCGCCATGCCCGCCGGTGCGCCGGTGGACGCCCATGAACTGCTCGCCATGGAGAAGGAGTCCCTCGGTTTCTACATCAGCGGCCACCCTCTGGGGCGCTACGAGGGGATCATCGAGCAGTACGCCAGCTGCGACACCGCCGGACTCAAGGAAACGGCCGACGGCGCCACGGTGCGCGTCGGCGCTCTGGTCAAGAACATCAAGACCATCCGCACGCGCAAGAACGAGCCCATGGGTTTCATCAACCTGGAAGACCAGGCCGGCAGCGTCGAGGCGGTGCTGTTTCCCGGCGTTTTCGCCGGGGCCGAGGCCTGGTTGGCAGAGGACCTGCCGGTACTGGTGCAAGGGGAAGTGCAAAAAGAGGAAAAGGCCGTCAAGATTCTCGTGGACACCGTGATCCAGATGGATCAGGCCGAAACCACCTGGACCGCACGGGTCCAGGTGAACCTCGACCTGGACCGGAGCGGCCGGGAAGAGTTGACGGAGCTGTCCCGGATCTTCAATGGCCACCCGGGCAACTGTCCGGTGCATCTGGTCTTGCGCCAACCCGGCAAGGCCGAGACCATTTTGGCCCTCCCCGAGTCCGTCAAGGTGCGCCCGGACCGGCGTCTGGCCCGGGCCGTCAACGGTCTGCTCGGCTACCCGGCCTTCGAAACGGTGTGCAGCCCGGTGACGGCGGTGCGGGTGCGCCACCCGGCCAACGGGCAGTACGGCCGGGGCAACGGCCGGCGAACGTAACCGCAGAAAGGCGACAAGATGAGCCAAATGACTGTTCCGCTGTTGGACCTCAAGCCCCAGTACCGTCAGATCCGGGAAGAGATCCGGCAAGTCACCGAAGAAGTCTACGAGAGCCAGCAATTTATTATGGGCCCCCGGGTCGACGCCCTGGAAGCCGAGATCTCCGCCTATTGCCGAACAAGGCATGCGGTGGGCGTTTCATCGGGCACCGATGCCCTCCTGTTGGCCCTGATGACCCTGGACATCGGCCCCGGCGACCTCGTGTTGACCACCCCGTACAGCTTCTTCGCCACCGTCGGCACCGTCGTGCGCCTCGGTGCCCGGCCGGTGTTCGCCGACATCGAAGCCGACTCCTACAACCTGGATCCGGCAGCGGCCGCCGCGGCCCTGGAGGCCCTGGGACCGGCATCCCGGCGCCGCGTCAAGGCGATGATTCCGGTCCACCTTTATGGCCGGATGGCCCGGATGGAAGAACTCGGCGCCCTGGCCGAGGCATGGAGGCTGGCCGTGGTGGAAGACGCGGCCCAGGCCATCGGCTCCGAAGACGGCCGGGGGCGCCGGGCGGGCAGCATCGGCACGGCGGGTTGTTTTTCCTTTTTCCCATCGAAGAATCTGGGCGGTTTCGGCGACGGCGGCATCGTGACGCTCAACGACGACGAGTTGGCAGAGAAGATGCGGATTCTGCGCGTGCACGGCGGCCATCCCAAGTACCACCACCATCTGGTAGGGGGGAATTTCCGCCTCGACGCCTTGCAGGCAGCCATCGTCCGTGTCAAGTTGCGCTACCTGGACCAGTGGACCGCCGGCCGGCAGGCCAATGCCGCCACCTACCGTCGCCTGTTCAAGGAGGCCGGACTGGACGGCCGCATCGGTCTGCCCGCCGAAGGGCCCGGGCGCCACATCTACAACCAGTTCGTCATCCGGGTGCCCGGCCGCCGGGATGCGCTGCGCGACCACCTCGCCCAACACGGCGTCGGCTGTGAGATCTACTATCCCATCCCTCTTCACCGGCAGCCCTGTTTCGCCGACTTGGGGTACGAGGAGGGCGATTTCCCTGAAAGCGAACGCGCCGCCGCCGAGACCCTGGCCTTGCCCATCTTTCCAGAGTTGAGCGATGATCAGCAGCAGTACGTCGTGGATCAAATCCGGTCTTTTTTTGCAGCCTGAGCGAACTCTGAGACTCGCCTTTCGTCAAAACGAATCAAGATGTCTTGAAATGCCTTTGCAGCGGGGCTGCCTGACCGTTGGGTCTGGCAGCCCCGGTATTTTATGTAGATGAAAGAAGACAGGTAGCCGGATTGCCCAAAAGAGAAGGGATGGGTTTCCCGTAAGCCGCAATGCCTTGTCCGCAAGTTAGCCCCATGGCTGCCCTCGTATTTTCAAGTGGCTTAAAAGAGAATATTTTTTTGAAGGTCGTGGCGCCGAGTTTTCCGGGGCGGCGGTCCAGTTCGTCCAGCTCCCGCCGGGAAGCAAGTCGATGGGGAGCGCCAAACAAAGGCACTTCGCCCCCGGTATTTTCAAGTGACTGAAGAGAGGAAACCTTTTTAAGGTCGTGGCGCCGGCGTCCGCAAGACGCTCTGGATCCGGCGCCCCGGAAAACTCGCCGCCAACCGTCCGTAAAGGCCCGGACAGGGCCGGAATGCTGGCGATGCGGGCCTGCAAGACTGAGAGACATCGTCCCTTTGGCGCATACCCGCTACTGTCCGGGCCAACGGACGCTATGCGCCTCAGACAGTTCCGGGGCGGCGGCCCAGTTCGTCCTGCTCCCGCCGGAAGGCAATTCAATGTGCGGCGCCAAACAAAGGCGCTTCGCTTGGAATTTTCAGGGTTCTGAAATTGTTGGAAGGGCGGCCAGGGGTTGACTTGGCGACCGACCGGGAAGCTGTCTGAGGCGCATAGAGCGCGTTGGCCGCAACCGAAGCGGCCTTGTGCAAACGGCGCTGCATTTCGATGATGCACTGACAGATCGTCCACATTATGGCGCGGTTGCGGTCTACGGACTCTTGGCGCCGAGTTCTTGCCGGCGGCGCAAGTCAGCCCCCGGCCGCCCCCGGTATTTTCAAGTGACTGAAGAGAGAGGAAATCTTTTGGAGGGCCTGGCGCCGGCGTCCGCAAGACGCTCTGGGTCCGGCGCCCCGGAAAACTCGGCGCCAACCGTCCGTAAGCCCGGACAGTGCCGCAACGCTGGCGATGCGGCACTGCCTCGCTGAGAAAGATCAGTTCCTTGGCGAAAGCGCGTTACTGTCCGGGCCAACGGACGGTAGGCGCCTCAAACAGTTCCGGGGCGGCGGGCCAGTTCGTCCAACTCCCGCCGGGAGGCAACCTGATCATTCGGGGTAGGCAAACGTACTTCGCTTGGATTTTTCAGGGATCTGAAATTGTTGGAAGGGCGGCCAGGGGGTTGACTTGGCGACCGTCCGGGAAGCTGCCTGAGGCGCATAGAGTGCGTTGGCCGCTCCCGGTATTTTCAAGTGACTGAAAAATGACAGAACCTTTGCCGGGAATTTGGCGCCGTCGTTCCCCGGGTCCGCCTACGAGCCAACGCCGAAACCGGAGTGCGCCGCAGGCGACAAGAGCCTTGAGGCTCATCTTGGCGATGGGCCAGGCAACCAGGCGGAAGTTCAGTGGTTTTCAGGTCCGTGCAGCAGCACCTCGAATTTTTTGATGAAGGCTTCAGGATTGTAGGAAAGCTTGGCGCGGCGCAGGCCCTCGTCGTCCAGGTCCTGTTCCCGGTTCACCCAACGGATCGCCGGATCCACGTTGTGCGCCAGGAATGCCTGGTTGATGGCCTGGTAGACACCTTTGAATTCCGGGTCGCCCTTCTCGAAGTGGATCAACAGGGTGTCGGCGGCGAGACGCTCGGCCACCGTGTAGGCCGCCAGGTGACCGTCAACCCGCAACAGCCCTCCACAGAGCCCCTCCAGGGCGCTCCAGTCGTTCAGAACCCTCGCGATGGCCGCATTTTCCGCCGCCAGGGTATCGACGGCCTCGCAGTCGCGCCACGTGCACCAATCGCTCTGCAGGCCGAGGGCCTCGGCCACGGTATCCGGCCCCAGGGGCGCGTATGCCGCGTCGTAGTTGCGCTGGAACTGGCGCACGAGATTCTTCTTCTTGTGGTATCGATTTCCGGGGAGGGCGATCATCTCCTTGACGTCGTAGAGATAATCCCAATGCCCCCGTGCCTCCGATGCCGCCATCCGGCCGGCGGTGGCCGTTTTCCAGATCTCAACCAGGGGTTCCGGCACGCGGATCAGGCGCCCGCCGGGGGGCTGCACCTCCGCCAGGACGCGGCGCCAGTCCACATTTTGCCAGGCGCCCACCGGGGCCCATAACGCCGGTTGCGGAAGAGTCTGGCGGATCCAGACCAGATCCTGGTCCCACGCCCACTCGAGCCCATAGGCTTCGGCCCATCCCCAAAGGTTGATGAAGCTGTAGTCCGATGCGATCTGGCCGCATTCGGCCAGATGCTGCCGATAGGCGCGCTGGCGGGCAAGGGAGAGGGGCTGGAAGTCGAGCGCCATGAACCTGCTCCAAAACGGTGATGGGACGGAGGCGTCGCTGCGCCCTATCGGCCGGGAGAAAAACAAAAAACCGTACTTGTGTAGTATGTCCAAAGAAGTCTTGTCAACCGCCGCCCGGGCGCTTGACACCGATTCGAGTCCAGGGCTATGTTGCCTCCGGGACCTGTCCGACAACGGCTGCGCACGCATCGCACCGCATGGAGGGAAGATGAAAAATCCGCTGTCTGAGACGTTTCAAGGACAGTTGCTCATCGCCATGCCCAACCTGCTGGATCCCAATTTTTCCCACACCGTCACCTGCCTGGGGGCCCACAACGACCAGGGCGCCATGGGCGTGATCATCAACCGGCTTCACGACGACCTTCACCTGCGGGATGTGTTCGCCGAACTCAAACTCGCCTGCCGTCACGAGATCGAGGAGCAACCGATCCATGTCGGCGGTCCGGTGCATGCCAACGAGATCTTCATTCTGCACGGCCCGCCGTTGAAGTGGCAGGGGAGTTTCGGCATCGGCCCGCTTCTGGCCCTGAGCAACAGCATCGATCTGCTCGCCGCTATCGGCGAGGATCAGGGGCCGCGGGACTATCTCATCGCCCTGGGCTGCGCCGGCTGGGGGCCCGGGCAACTGGAGACCGAAATCCGCCAGAACGCCTGGCTGACCTTCCCCGTGGCCGAGGATCTGCTCTTCGAGGTGCCGGTTCCGGCCCGCTGGGCGGCGGCGGTGAAGCGCCTGGGCATCGATCCGACCCTGCTGTCGGCCACGGCCGGCAACGCCTGAATGACAGATCCGGCCATCATGATGAGGTTTTGAGACCGTGGAAAAACGAACGGCGGACGGGCGCGGACGAGCAACGAGCGGTTGGCGGCCACGACGGTAAAAGGCCACGCCGGCCGCTGACCATTTTTCGCGTCGATATCCGCCATTGCCATGAAGGCGATGGACGCCGGAGGACTTTGGATGGACTATGATGCCATCGTGATCGGATCCGGGTTTGGCGGCAGCGTGTCCGCATTGCGCCTCGCCGAGAAGGGGTACCGGGTGGCGGTGCTGGAAAAGGGAAGACGCTACCGCACCGAGGACTTTCCGGCCACCAACTGGAACCTGAAAAAAAGCATCTGGATGCCCCGCCTCGGCCTATACGGGATTCAGATGCTCACCTTCCTGCGCCACGTGGCCGTGTTGCACGGCGGCGGCGTGGGGGGCGGCAGCCTCGTCTATGCCAACCAGTTGCTTGTTCCCCCCGATCCGGTCTTCGACCAACTCCTCTGGGGCGGCGGAAACTGGAAGGAGCGCCTGGCGCCCCACTACGTCACGGCCCGCCGGATGCTCGGCGCCAATCCGAGCCCGACGGTGGGAAGGGCCGACCGCCTCCTGCGGGAGGTGGGCATCGAGATGCGCGGCGAGGACACCTTCCACAAAAACGATGTGGGCGTCTTTTTCGGAGAGCCGCGACGGGAGGTGCCGGATCCGTATTTTGGCGGGGACGGCCCGCCGCGCACGGGCTGCACCTTTTGCGGCGCCTGCATGATCGGATGCCCGGTGGGCGCCAAGAACACCCTCGACAAGAATTACCTCTATCTGGCCGAGCGAAAGCACGGGGTGGAGATCTTCCCCGAAACCGAAGTCACCGGGGTGCGGCCGGCACCCGGCGGGTATGAGGTGCTCACCCGTCGGTCCCTGCGACCTTTCACCCCCCTGAAGACCTACCGGGCGTCCAAGGTCGTGTTCAGCGGCGGGGTCATGGGGACGGTAAAACTGCTGCTGCAGTGCCGGCGCAACGGCCTGTTGCCGGATCTGTCCTCCCGGCTGGGGCATTTCGTGCGCACCAACTCCGAAGCCATCTTGGCGGTGCGGTCCCGGGACCGTTCGGTGAATTGGAACGATCAGATCGCGATCACTTCGGGGATCTACCCCGACCCGGACACCCACATGGAGATGGTGCGCTACAACAAGGGATCCGACCTGCTCTACGGTCTGCTGACCCTGCTCACCGACGGCGGCGACAGTGTGCCGCGCCAGGTCCGCTTCGCCGGCAACCTGTTGCGCCATCCGCTGCGGTTCATGCGCAATTTGTGGTTCGTGGGCAGTTCGGCCACCACCACGGTGCTGCTTGTGATGCAGACCAGCGACAACTACCTGATCCTCGACTATGCGCCGCGGCCCTGGCGCCTGGGGGCGTGCAGCCTCAACAGCCGCCTGCCCCGGGGCGGCCGGCCCATTCCGTCCTATATCCCCGTGGCCAACGAAGCCGCGCGGCGGCTGGCGCGCAAGATGGACGGCGAGGCCATGAGCAGTTGGCCCGAGGTGCTGCTGGACGCGCCGACCACCGCCCACATCCTCGGCGGCTGCTGCATGGGCGCGGGACAAGAGACGGGGGTGGTGGGGTTCAACGGCGAAGTTTTCGGCTACCCCGGGCTCTACGTGGCCGACGGATCGGTGGTGCCGGCCAATCTCGGCGTCAACCCGAGCCTGACGATCACAGCCCTCTCCGAGTACATCATGGACCAGATGCCGCCGCGGCAAGTTCCAGCCTGACGGGATCTCCAGCCGACGCCCGATCGACATGAGACCCCACGCGGGCCGAACCTCACCGCCGGGGACGGCAAGGCAGTCCCGCCACGACCGGCCGCTGTCAACCGCAGCCGAGGCAGGGTTTTTTTGTCCACCTTTTTGAAACTACAGAGGAGATCGCATGGACGTCACATTTCACGGCGCGGTCAGGGAAGTGACCGGCTCGCTGCATCTCATTTCCCATGGCCGGGATCGCATCCTTCTCGACTGCGGGCTCTTTCAGGGCAGGCGCCAGGAGACCAACGCCAAGAACCGCCGCATTCCGCTGCCGGCCGAAAAAATCACCAACGTCATCCTCTCCCACGCTCACATCGACCACTCCGGCCGAATCCCCATGCTGACCCGCCAGGGATTCGGGGGGCGCGTGATCTGCACCCGCCCCACCCTGGATGCCTCGACCTACCTGCTGCCCGACTCCGGCCATATCCAGGCCTCGGACGCCGAGTATCTCAACTACAAGACCCTGCGCGGATATCTGACCCGGCGCCACCGAAGCCGAAACGGTCGGGAACATCCCTTTTATGAGCGCGATCAACTGCACCGGATGCTCAAAAAACCCGGCCAGCGGCTCGATGCGGAGCGCATCGCGGCCCTGATGGCGGAAAACGATCTGGAGCCGATCCAGCCGCTCTACACCCAGCAGGATGCCGAAGCGGCCTTGGACTGGTTCGACGGCTACCCCTATGGTCTCCCCGTCACCGTGGGGCAGGACATGACCTGCACCTTCTACGATGCCGGCCACATCCTGGGCTCGGCGGTGACCATCCTCCAGGCGCGGCACCAGGGGCGGACCGTCACCCTGGGGTTCACCGGCGACCTCGGGCGCTATGGCACCACCATTCTCAAGGATCCGGCACGGGAATTCGACCCGGCTCACCACCGCATCGATCTGCTGCTGATGGAAAGCACCTACGGCGACCGGCAGCACGAACCGGTGGAAGGTCTCACCGATCGCCTGGCCGATGTGGTGAGTCAAACCCATGCCCGGGGCGGCACCCTGCTGATTCCCAGTTTCGCTTTCGGCCGCGCCCAGGAACTGCTCTACGCGCTGCACGATATCTACGACCGCAACCTGGCGCCAAGGCTTCCGATCTACGTCGACAGCCCGCTGGCGATTCGCCTGACCAAGGTCTACGGCGAGCACCCGGAGGTCTACGACCGCGACACGCATCGCGATTTTCTGCGCCACGGCAAGAACCCCTTCGACTTCAAGCAGGTGAATTTCATCTCGGAAGTGGCCGACTCGATGGCCCTGATGCGGGAGGAAAAGCCGCACATCGTCATCGCTTCCTCGGGCATGTGCGAGGCCGGGCGCATCCTGCACCACCTGCGCAACAAGATTCACAATGCCCGCAACACGATCCTCATCGTGGGCTTCATGGCCCAGAATACGCTGGGTCGGCGAATCCTCGAAGAGGGCGAAGCCTACGCGGCAGGAGGGCGGAAAGGCCCGGCGCCGATCATGCGGTTTTTGAACAAGGGCTATCCGCTGCGCGCCCAAGTCGTGCCTATCGGCGGTTTCAGCGCCCACGGTGACCGCGATGAACTGGTGCGTTTCCTGCGCGATTCCAACCTGGAGATCCGGCGCATTGCCCTGATCCACGGCGAGGAGGACCAGAGCCTGGCCCTGGCCCGGCGCTTGCGGAGTCTGGGGTTCCGGGCGGAGGTGCCCGAATTCGGCCAGACCATAAACCTGCCTTGAGGGGCTGCGCATTCATTCGTCCGTGGCGATGATGTCTCGCTGCCATTTTGAACGCGCTTCTTCCCTCTCATTGCGAGCGCATTGCGGAATTTGGGCGTCGCCAGGAGATCCCTCGTCGTTACACTCCTCGGGATGACAAAAAGAGAAATTTCCTCGGGATGACAGTGGGGGAAGCGTTCCTCGGGATGACAGCGGGGGTTGCCATGAGGGTCTCGGGATGATCCTTTCTTTCCGTGTCATTCCGAGTGTCAGCGAGGAATCTGCAGTCGGGAATACGGCGGGAAGTATTTGTAAATTCAAAGAGATCCCTTGTCGTTACACTCCTCGGAATGACAGCGTGGGGCAGGGGTCAGGTATTTGATCAAACCGTTGCACCGGCGGCAGCCGGCAGGGCTCGTCCGCGCCTTTCCGCGTCCGTCTGCGGTGGATCTCCTCGGGATGACAGCGTGGGGCAGGGGTCAGGTATTTGATCCGTTGCACCGGCGGCAGGCGGCAGGCGGCAGGGATCGTCCGCGCCTGTCCGCGCCCGTCTGCGGTGGATTTCTGTTGCGTTCGTCTGTGATGATGATGTCTTGCCGTCCGGGGCCGGCTCCATCCGGTCTCCGGCCTTCTTCCGTCATCCCCTCGCGAGAAATGTCGCTTTTATCGATTTTGAACCACCCGATGACTTTGCCTGGGCCTGTGATCGAAGTACCGCGCATCTTGTCTCATGATACACAAATGTTCGCGTCCAGCGCTTGTACCGATCGGATCTCCAATCGATCGCCGATTTTTTAATTGTTAAATATTATTTTAAATTTCAAATATTTAATAAAATAGAAAATGCATAAATAGCTATTGGCATGCAACTTGAAGTTCTCTTTAAAACTCTGAAACAAGAATTTTTATAAGCTGCCACTCATGCTTGAATATTCCATCGACCGAGAATGACCACAGGTCGGGAGCCGCCACTTTGGTGAAACCGTGCGACCTTCATCTGGAAGAGAGTCTCAAGCTGGCCGAGCGCCTGATCGACCTTTCCTTTAAGGGCGACCAGGACCGGGAGGACAACGGTTGCGGCATCATCTATGGAGTGATGCGCGATGCCGGTTTTCGTCTGAAACACCTGGTGAGCCGTGAGATGGAGACCCACCGCCAGCGATCGGGCCGCAAGCGTTCCCCGACCAAGGGCCCCAACCCGTAACCCGCCGAAGTTATCCGCAAACCACGAATCAAGGAGGAACACGTGCCAACCGTCAAGGGAACCCGTACCGAAAAGAACCTGCTGGCGGCTTTCGCCGGCGAATCCCAGGCCCGTAATCGCTATACTTATTTTGCCGGCGTCGCCCGCAAGGAAGGCTATGTTCAGATCGCCGATATTTTCGAGGAAACCGCCAGCCAGGAAAAGGAGCATGCCAAACGGTTTTTCAAATTCCTGGAAGGTGGTATGGTGGAAATCACCGCCGCCTACCCGGCCGGTGTCATCGGCAATACGCTGGAGAACCTGAAGGCGGCCGCCGCCGGCGAACACGAGGAACACAGCAACCTGTACCCGGCCTTCGCCAAGGTGGCCCGGGAAGAAGGCTTCGAGGCCATCGCCATGGTTTTCGACGCGGTTTGCGTGGCCGAGCGCCAGCATGAGAAACGGTACAACGACCTGGCGGCCAACATCGCCGCCGGCCGCGTGTTCCAGCGCGACACCCCCGTGGTGTGGCGCTGCCGCAATTGCGGCTACCTGCACCAGGGTACCACTGCGCCGGCAATGTGTCCGGCCTGTGCCCATCCCCAGGCCCATTTTGAACTGCTCGGTGAAAACTGGTAAGATCGGGACGGGGTTCTTGGATGAAACGCGTCGGTTATCTTTTCCCAATTTCCAAAGGAGGATGAAATGGCCAAGAAGCTTGAAATCTACAAGTGCGAAGTCTGCGGCAACATCGTGGAGGTCGTCCACGGCGGCGACGGGGAGCTGGTGTGCTGCGGCAAGCCCATGGTGCTGATGACCGAGAACACCATGGATGCAGCCAAGGAAAAGCACGTACCGGTGATCGAGAAGATCGACGGCGGCTACAAGGTCAGGGTGGGCAGCGTGGCTCACCCCATGGAAGAGAAGCACTACATCGAATGGATCGAGCTGATCGCCGACGGCAAGGCCTACCGGCAGTTCCTGGCGCCCGGCCAGGCGCCCGAAGCGGTGTTCAAGATCGCGGCGGCCAGCGTGACGGCCCGCGAGTATTGCAACATTCACGGCTTGTGGAAGGCCTGATCCGGACGCCCTGGTTCGAGTCGGCCCGCACCCCTGTCCAGAGGTGCGGGCCGCGCAAGGAGGATCCCATGACCAGTTGGAAATGCCAAAATTGCGGCTACACCTTCGAGGCCGACCGGCCGCCGGAGAAATGCCCGTCGTGCAAGCAGACCTGTGAATTCGTGGACAACACCTGCTACACGCCCGATTGCCAATACCAGGGCATGGATCCGCGGATCGAGTAGAACCGCCCCGGGGATGCCCCGGCGATCGCTACCACCTCCGGCACGGGGCAAGGATCGCCGCTCTCAATTCGAAACGCCGATTTCCACATCACCGGCACCGCTGCGCGGAGAACCGGCAAAAGGATTTTCCGATGGCCAACGTACTGATCGTTTACGCCACGCGCACGGGGGAAACCGGGCGCATTGCCGAATTGATCGCCGAAGGGGTGCGCTTCGGCGGCAGCCAAGCCAAGGTCGTCAACGTCAGCGAGATCAAGGCGGAATCGGCCTTGGCCGGCTACGAGGCCCTGGTTTTCGGTGCGCCAACCTACCATGGCGACATGATCCAAAGCATGAAGACCTTTCTCTTCCTGGCCGAAAAGGCCGAGTTGGCCGGGAAAGTGGGTGGTGCTTTCGGGGCTTTCGGATGGAGCGGGGAAGCCCCGGATCGCATCTACGACACCATGAAGCACATTTTCCAGATGGACATGGTCGGCAACCCGCTGCGGCTCAAATCGAGCAAGCTGGGCGGCGGAATGCAGATGGCGCAGGATTACGGCCGCCAGATCGCCACCAAATTGGCCGCCTGACCCTGGCGAATCCAGCGGTACAGGCAAGGAGGTCGCTATGACGACACCGCAACATTGCCCCGGTTTTCAATTGTACAAATCGTTGAAGTCCTTCATCTGCAAATGCCCCAACTGCGGGCAGAGCGTCGAGATCTTCTCCGACGAATTCGACCGCGAGCACATTTGCAAGGGATGCGGCAAGCCCATCGATTTCACGCACTGCTCCCTCGATGGGGCCGCCGGAAAACCCATGGCGTGATGACGTCGGGAGCGGGGATGGTGGACTGAAGTCGATGCGGTTCGGTTTACACAGAATCAATGGAGCGCAATGGACGCCGATTGAACGGGCCCGGTGAAGGAAGGGGCCGGCGGCGATCGCGAAAGGCGATTCATGAAGCGGTGGAAAGTTCTGACGGCGGGATTGATCCTGGCGACGGCTGTCACGGGTGGTTTGTGGGCGGCGGAAGCCGGCAAGGGGGCCGATGCCATGGTGCTCGATGGCGGCAGCCGCGGACCGGTGCCTTTCGGCCACCATCGCCACCAGGCGGCGCTGGGCGACTGCAACCTGTGCCACAGCGTGTTCCCTCAGGAGGCCGGCAGCATTCAGCGGCTCAAGGCCTCCGGCGGTCTCAAGGCCAAGAGCGACGTGATGAACAAGTTGTGCATCAACTGCCACCGAACCAAAAAGAACGCCGGCGCGGCCAGCGGTCCGTTGACCTGTGCCGCCTGCCATCAACGCTGAATCGGGACGATCGCCATGCTTGTCTTGGGTCTTCAGGGGAGTCCCCGCCGCAAAGGCAATACCGCCTTTCTGTTGGATCTGTTTCTCGAGGAAGCCCGTCGTCTGGGCGCCCGCACCGAGGTGGTGTCCCCCGCGCGCGAGGCGATCGTCGCCTGCAAGGGGTGCGGCGCCTGCGAGAAAAAAGGGGTTTGCGTCAGTGACGACGTGATGGCCAAGTCCATCTATCCCCTCCTGCGCCGGGCGGATGTGGTGGTGGCCGCCTCGCCGGTCTACTTCTACGGCGTCACCGCCCAGCTCAAGGGACTCATCGACCGCTGCCAGACCCTCTGGTCCCGCAAGTACCGGCTCAAACTCGCCGATCCCGGAGCCGCCACCCGGGCGGGGGTGATGCTGGCGGTGGGCGCCACCCGGGGCACCAAACTCTTCGACGGATTGCACCTGACGGTGGACTACTTCTTTGATGCCATCGCCGCCCGCAACGCCGGCAGGCTGACCTACCGGGGGATCGAACACGCCGGCGACATGGCGCGGCACCCCCGGGTGCGAGAAGAGGCGGCTGCTCTGGTGCAACGGGTCTGCCAACCCCTGGCCGAGCGCCGGCGCATCGCTTTCATCGACGCCGGTGGTACCGGCGGCGGCATGATGGCGGCCGCCTGGATGCGGCATCTGGCGGGCGCCGCGTGGGACGTGTTCGTCGACGGTCCCCTGCCTGGCGGGAAGATGGCGGCCCTGGTGGAACGGGCCATGGCCGAGGAGGGGATCGACCTGGGCTATGCCGGGATTCAGCCGCTGGAGTCGGGCATCGATGCCATGGACCGAATCGTGGTCATCGGTCCGGCGCCGGTCGCAGAGGCCGCGAAGCTGGAAAGATGGATGCTGGCGGAGGCGGTCGACGCTGCCGGCTGGGCCAGGCTTTGCCATGAGGTGCGCGGGAAAGTGATCCGGCTGATTGACGGTGCGCCACGGACGAGCTGATCCGGGGTGCGTTTTTCGCTTGATGTTCCTCGAACTCATTGAACCTCAAAAAAGGAGAACGGCATGGACAGGTATGTGTGCACCATCTGCGGGTACGTGTACGACCCGGCCAACGGGGATCCGGACAACGGGGTGGCCCCGGGGACCAAGTTCGAAGACCTTCCCGATGACTGGGAGTGCCCCATCTGCGGCGCCTCCAAGGCCGATTTCGAAAAAGAGGCATGATGGCCGCGGCGGCGGTGCCGGCTCCGAGTCGGTGCCGCCGCCCTCTTTTCAGGGGCCGCCGATGCCGGGAGAGTCTCCGGCGACCCGTGGAAAGAGACGTTACCGTTTCGAATTGATTATCTTGGGATCCCGCATTTGAAGAGAGGAGTGCCATGAAGCCGATCAAGATAGCCGAAGGGGTATGGGATGTGGGCGTGACCGACTGGAATATCCGTGATTTTCACGGTTACTCGACCTATTCCGGCAGTACGTACAACGCCTTTTTGATCATCGACGAGAAGATTGCCCTCATCGACACCGTGAAGGCCCATTTTGTCGATCAATTGCTCGAGCACATCGCCCAAATCGTCGACCCCAAGAAAATCGACCTGGTCATCAGCAATCACACCGAGATGGACCACACCGGCGGGCTGCCCCGGGTGATGCACCGCATCGGGGAGAACAAGCCCCTGTACTGCTCCAAGATGGGGCGTAAGAACCTGGTGCGCCACTTCAGCCAGCCCTGGAACTACCACGAGGTGGCATCCGGAAACGAGTTGTCTTTGGGCCGCCGGAATCTGAGTTTCCTTGAAACCCGGATGCTCCACTGGCCGGATTCCATGTTCACTCTCCTCAAGGAGGACCAAATCCTGTTTTCCAGCGACGCCTTCGGCCAGCACCTGGCCTCGCCGGCCCAGTTCGACGACCAGGCCGACCCTGGAGCCCTATGGCTCCAGGCCAAAAAGTATTTTGCCAACATCCTGTTGCCGTATGCACCCAAGATTCTGAAACTCATCGAGGATG
The DNA here is from genome assembly GCA_002327445.1 of Desulfobacteraceae bacterium UBA2174. GTDB lineage: Bacteria > Desulfobacterota > Desulfobacteria > Desulfobacterales > UBA2174 > UBA2174. Next base: position 57,091 of record DCWA01000026.1, read on the forward strand.
TGGAGGCCATGGGGCTGGCGCCCAGTATGATCTGTCCCGACCACGGCATCCTGTGGCGCAAGGATCCCATGGCCATCGTGAACGCTTACCGCGATTGGGCGTTGCAGAAGCCGGTCAAGCGGGCCATTGTGGTTTACGACACCATGTGGCACAGCACCGAGGCCATGGCCGAAGCGGTGACCGCCGGCCTGGCGGCCGAAGGCGTGCCGGCCCAGCCCATTCACATTCGCAGCTCCCACCGCAGTGACATCATCACCGAGGCCATGGATGCCGGGGCCATGGTTTTCGGCTCTCCGACTTTGAACAATCAGATGTTTCCCACCGTGGCCGATGTGCTGACGTACATGAAAGGGCTCAGGCCCAAGAACAAGATCGCCGCGGCCTTCGGTTCCTACGGTTGGAGCGGAGAGGCGGTGAAACTGGTACATCAGGAGCTGGCTGCGATGGGCTGCGAAATGGTGGGGACCGACGTGCGCCTGCCATACGTGCCGGATGCCGAGGGGCGCAAGGCCTGTTTCGATCTGGGCCGCAGCGTGGGCCAGGCCCTGAAGGCACGGCTGGAGAACGCCTGATGGCCCGGCGGCCGGTGGTGGACCTGGGCGCGTGCAGCCTCTGCGAGGGGTGCATCGCCGTGTGCCCCTCGGTCTTCCGGCTCAACGACGCCGGCTTCATCGAAGTGATTGAGTCGGACGATTATCCGCGGGACGAGGTCAACGAGGCGATCAAGAACTGCCCGGAAGACTGCATCCAGTGGGAGGAGGACTGAAGCGGTGGGGAGCACGTTCCGGCGCCTCAAGCGGCGCCTCGAACCGCTGCTGCGCGAGGCGGCGCCCGAAGACCTGGTGGCGGCCGTCCTCTCCCTGCCGCTGCGCCAGGTGGTCAATCCGCTGATCTCCTTTTTTTACCACCCCGAGCCGATGGTGCGCTGGCGGGGGGTTGCGGCTTTCGGTGCCGCCGCCGCGGCGCTGGCCGAGACCGAACCCGAGTCGGCGCGGGTGCTGATGCGCCGGCTCATGTGGCAGCTCAACGACGAGTCGGGGGGCATCGGCTGGGGCGCTCCCGAGGCCATGGGCGAAGCCATGGCCTGCAGCCCCCGCCTGGCGGCCGAGTATCATTCCATCCTGGTTTCCTACGTCCGCCTGGACGGCAATTTCCTCGAACACCCCATCCTGCAGCGGGGCAGCCTCTGGGCCGTGGGGCGGTTGGCCGAGGTTCGGCCCGACCTGGTGCAACCCGCCGGGCCGGCGCTCAATCCTTTTCTGCGCTCCCTGGATGCCCACCACCGGGGCCTGGCGGCCCGGGCCGCCGGCCTCATCGGCACCCGCTCCCTGGCGGCGCGCCTGGAAAATCTGCGCAGCGACCCTGCCATGATCGAGGTGTATCACGATTGGACGCTGGCGGACCTGTCGGTGGGGACCCTCGCGGCGGAGGCCCTGGCGCGCCTCAGCGCGAATCGCCCGTGAAGGTGGCTTCTGGCGGCAGGGAACATTCGCGGCGGCGGTACTTGGCGACGAAGAAGGCCGCTGCCAGGGCGATGATCAGGGCCGCCATGGCGAGCAGCGAGATCCCCTCATACTTGTTGAGATCCAGGATGATCACCTTGCGGGCGATGGCGATGAGGGCCACTTCGAGGACGATTTCCACGTGCACCACGTGCTGGTACAGGTAGGCCTTGATGGTTTCGAGCAGCTCGACGCCGATGAGAATCAGCAGAAAGAAACCAAAGATTTCAAGCAGTTCATCGATTTCCAGGATCAAGATCGGCGGCTTGAGGACATCTCGGACGATGATCCAGCCCAGTTCCACCGTGGCCAGGGTCACCACCAGCACCATCATGGCGATGAGCGCGTAGATCACGGCCCGTTCGAATTGCTTCAGCCAGCCGATCATGGCCCGATTCCTCCCGGTGTGCCGTTGGTTTGCGATTTCATGCCTCAACCTGCCACATCCGCGGCGGCGAGGCAACCATGTCTTCCGGACCGGAGGCCAGCGATGTCCGATGGCAGCGTTTATCCCGATCTTCCCCGAGTCGCCGTGGGGGCGGTGGTCGTCCACGACGACCGGGTGCTGCTCGTGCGCCGGGGCAAGGCGCCGGCCCGGGGCTTGTGGGCCATTCCCGGCGGCAGCGTCCGGCTGGGAGAGAGCCTGCGCCAGGCGGCCGAGCGCGAGATTCTGGAAGAAACCGGTCTGACCATCCGCGCCGGCGATCCGATGCTGACCTTCGAGTCGATCCATCGCGACGACGACGGCCGGGTGCGTTTTCACTACGTCATCGTCGACTTGGCGGCCGAATACCTGGCCGGCGAGGTCCAACCTGCCGACGACGCCAGCGACGCCCGCTGGTTCTCCTGGGCCGAGGTCGCCGCCGAACCCGAGATGGGGCCAGCCACCCGGGCGCTGATTCGTCGCCTCTTCCTTGAATCGATGTAGGTAACTGACCTACATCGGTGACATTTTTTACCTGCCGAATTATCCGTTTCCCGCCCACCTCAGAATCAGTTCCCGCCGGATTGTCCGGTTGCCTTCCAAGGCGTACTAAATCCATCAAGCTCGACCAGAAGCGTTTTTTTGGCGCGCGTCAGAGTCGCTTTTTCACATTCGTCCGGATTTTTTTAATTTTTTCGGCGCGGCCCGATCCCGGGATTGCGCCACCACCAACCAAAAGAAGGAGGTTTGCCACCATGGATCTAGACACACCCAACATGCTCGACTATGAAAAGGAATACGCCGCCTTCAAGTGGAACGTGCCGGAGTATTTCAACTTCGCCGGCGAAGTGATCGACAAGTGGGCCAAGGATCCGCAGAAGCTGGCGCTTTGGTGGGTGGACGACGCGGGCCACGAGGTCAAGAAGACCTATGCCGACCTCAGCCGCGCCTCGCGTCAGTTGTGCAACCTGATGAAGGCCGAAGGCGTCAAACAGGACGACGTGGTGATGGTGATCCTGCCGCGCAACCTTGAATGGTGGGAATCCTTCACCGCCTGCATCCGCATGGGGGCGGTCATCTCCCCGGGCACCACCCAGCTCACCGCCAAGGACATCAAGTACCGCCTGCTGGAGTCCGGCGCCACCTGCCTTATCACCAACCCGGCCCTGGCGGCCAAAACGGACGAGGTGGCCGCCGAATGCCCCAAACTCAAGAGCAAGATCGTCATCACCGAGCCGCGCGCCGGATGGACCTTCTACACCGATGCGGTGGCGGCGGCCTCCGACAAGTTTGAAACCGTCAAGACCCGCAGCGACGACCGGTGTATCCTCTACTTCACCTCCGGGACCACCGGGATGCCCAAGATGACGCTGCACACCCACGCCACCTACCCCATCGGCCACATCGTCACCGGCAAGTACTGGCTGGATCTCAAGCCGGCCGACCTGCACTGGAATATCAGCGACACCGGCTGGGCCAAGGCCGCCTGGAGCAGCTACTTCGGGCCCATCAACATGGGGGCGGGACAGTTCGTGCACCACACCGACCGCTTCGATCCGGTCAAGACCCTGGAACTGCTGTCCAAGTACCCGGTGACCACCATGTGCGGGGCGCCCACCATCTACCGCATGCTCGTGCTCCAGGATTTGAGCAAGTTCAAGTTCGCCACCCTGCGTCACTGCGTGGGGGCCGGCGAGCCGCTCAACCCGGAGGTCATCGAAATCTGGAAAAAGGCCACCGGCCTGACGATCCGCGACGGCTACGGCCAGACCGAGACCGTCTGCATCTGCGGCAGCTTCCGCTGCCTGCCGCCGCGCTTCGGCTCCATGGGCAAGCCAATGCCGGGTTTCAAGATCGCCGTGATCGATGAAAACGCCCAGCCCCTGCCCCCCAATACCGAAGGCGACCTGGCGGTGTGCATTAAACCCGAGCGGCCGGTGGGTCTGCTCAAGGAGTACTGGAACGATCCCCAGCGTACCGCTGCGAGCGTTCGCGGCGACTATTATCTGACCGGCGATCGCGCCTACATCGACAAGGACGGCTATGTCTGGTTCGTGGGCCGGGCCGACGATGTCATCCTGACCTCCGGCTACCGCATCGGTCCCTTCGAGGTGGAGAGCGCCCTGATCGAGCACGACGCCGTTGCCGAGTCGGCGGTGGTCTCCAGCCCGGACGAGACCCGCGGCGAGATCGTCAAGGCCTTCGTCATTCTCGCCCCGGGCTACGAGCCGTCGGATGCCCTGGTGAAGGAGCTGCAGGACTACGTCAAGAAAGCCACCGCGCCGTACAAGTACCCGCGCAAGATCGAGTTTGTCACGGAGCTGCCCAAGACCGTTTCCGGCAAGATCCGGCGCATCGACCTGCGCGACAAGGAGTGGGGCCGCAAGTAGCGTGCGGCTTTGCCGGGCCGGGGCGGCCGTGGGGGCGCCCCGGCCCAAGACTTCCCCGGCCGCCAACCGACGGCGGGGGAAACCACGAGACGAGAGGGAGGTGTGCATGAATACCAAGGAGAAGCTCTACAAGAAAGAGATCCGCATCACCATCGTCTTTACCCTGTTGTTGCTGCTCATGGCCCACAGCGCATCGCTGTTTGTGCTGTTTCCCGGGATGCGGAGCACGGTGACGGCAACCGGGGTCGAAGGCGGTTTCGGGGGCTTTCCGGTCCAGTATATCGTCCCCATTTTGCTCGGCTGGTTCGGCCTGGCCATCGTCTGTTCCATCATGGCCGTGGTCTGCAACAAGTTCGACGACGAGATGGAACAGCTGGCCGCCGAAACCAAGGCCGGCCGAACCCGCGAAACGGCCTAAAGGAGGGGATCCCATGAAATATGTTCTCGACAATGTTTGGATCGGTCTCTTCATGGTGGTGGTCCTGTTCGCCTGCTTCTATTATGTGGGCTGGTGGTCCAGCCGCAAGACCTCCAGCGAGGAAGACTTCTACGCCGCCGGGTTTTCCATCGGCCCGGTGACCAACGGATTGGCCATGGCCGCCACCTGGGCTTCGCTGGCGACTTTCATGGGGGTTATCGCCCTGATCCAGAAGCTGCAGGTGCCCTTCGTCTACCTGTGGATCCAGTGGTCTATTTCCATTCCCCTGCTCACCCTGCTCTACGGCACCAGCCTGCGGCGCATGAAGGCCTTCACCCCGGCCAGCTTCATCAAGGTACGCTATGGCAACGTGGCCGCCATCTGCGTGGTGGCCTGGATGTGCCTGGTGATGGTGATGTATGCCCTGGGCCAGATGATCGGCCTGGGGCAGGCCTTCGAAATGCTCTTCGGCGTGTCCTACAACACGGCCCTCATCGTGGCCGGCATCGCCACGGTGGGCTTCATCACCATGGGCGGGATGTACGGTGCCTCCTACAACGCCGCCTTCCAGATGGTGGTGATGACCATCGCCATGGTGGCACCCATGGGAGCCATCATGAAGCAGATGGGTGCTTCGGGCTGGTGGTTTCCGCCCTTGCTCTACGGGGATATGGTGCCCAAGATGCTGGCGGTCATCCCCACCTTCTTCGACATGAAGTACGACTTCCGCTGGTACTTCGCCCTGATCCCGGCCTTCACCCTGGGGCCCGTGGCCCTGCCGCATCTGGCCATGCGGGTGTTCACCTCCTCCAGCGTCAAGAGCGCCCGCTGGGCCGTGGTGTGGTTCGCTATCTTTTTGGGCCTGCTCTTCTCCGGCACCTACGTAGCCGGTTTCGCCGGCAACTACTTCCGCGCCACCACCGGCAACATCATCGAGAAGGCCGACCAGACCATCCTGGTGCTCAATGTCTTCTACAACCCCACCATCGTGGCGGCCTTCGTCATGGGCGGCGCCCTGGCGGCCGGCCTGTCCACCATCGGCGGCAACCTGATGGCCATCGCCGGCCTGGTGGGCAACGACCTGCTGGGGATTATCGCTCCCGACATGGACCGCAAGGGCAAGATGCGCTGGGGGTACATCGCCCTGGGGCTCGGCGGGGTGGCCGCCATCCTGCTGGCTTTCAAACCGCCGGCATTTCTCGTGACCTCGATCCTCTGGGCCTTCGGTCTGATGGCTTGCACCGCCAGCCCCGGCATCCTGCTGGGGGTGTGGTGGAAAGAGGCCAACAAGCTGGCCCTGATCATTTCTTCAACGATTTGCGGAGTTCTCTATATCGTCATCTCGCCCCACGTGCTCAAGGGGATCGTCATCGGCAAGGGGCTGGCGGCCGCGTTGGGGATGAGCGGCGGAATGGTGACCGTGCCCCTGAGCTTCGGCCTGTTCATCATCCTGTCCATGATCTTCAACCGCATGGAGGCGCTCAAGGCCTACGCGCCCACCCTGGCCGACAAGCAGCTCATCGACCGGATCCACGGCTGGGGCGAGGAATACGAAGAGAGCCGCTACCAGAGCACCCTGTGGCCCCTGGTGGCGGTGGCGGTCTGCGCCGTTGTCATGATCTGGGGTTTGCAGCCCTGGAGCTGATGGGCAGTCGATCACCATGCCGATTGTGACCGTTGTGACCGCAAAGGGAGGCTTCGGCCTCCCTTTGCCATGGCGCCGGCCGGCGTTTTGCGGTACCATCCACGCCGATGGACGGCAGATGAAAGAGACATCGCCGACATGAATTCCGACCACAAATCATTCGGAAGGCGCCCATGACTTATTTCACCGACATGATGGCCGTATTGCGTCTGGATGCGAGCGTCTGGACCCGGATCGCGCCGAGCAGGAAGGTGCTCTACTACACCATGGCCAACGTGCTGAGCCTCGGTCTGATCTACGGTTTGTCGGTGCTGGTGTTCGGCCGGCGGCTGCTGGAGCCGGGGGCCACCTTCAACCCTTTGCTCATCATGATGGTGGGCGTCTCGGTGGCGTTTCTCGTCCATGGGGGGGCGGCGCTCTACATCTGGATGTTTTGCCGCGGCATCGGGGGAACCGCGGCTTTTTTCCCGTTCTATTTTCATGTCGGCGTGGCCGCCATCGGGTTCTGGTTCGCCGCTCCGGCCGTGGCCCTGGTGCAGAGCGGGGTGCGCAACGGTCCGGTCTGGCTTTACCTCGCCATCAGCCTCGTTTACGGATTCGCCGTGCTCTATCCCGCCGTGCGCCAGGCTTCCCGGCTGTCCCATGTCCGGCTGGCGGGGGCTTTCGCCCTGACGTTCGTTTTTGTCGGCTGCTTTCTCTACCTGTGGGTTTTTTGAGGGACGGAGAAGGCGGAAATGACCAAACTGAAATGACTAAAATGACTAAAATGGTGGCGTCGCTTCACTCTGTTTTTTTAATAACTGCAAGAATACATTAACTTTAGTCATTTCAAATTCTAAATTTTTTTAACCAACCGAGCCAAGGAGGTTTCCCGTGTCCCGAGATCCGATCCTGGTGGAAGTCCAGGCCCCCATCGGCATCATCACCCTCAATCGCCCCGACCAGATGAACACCTTCAACGTGCCCTTCGCCCGGATGCTCAACCAGGCGCTGGTGGACCTGGACGCCGACCCGGCGGTGCGCGCGGTGGTGATCCGGGCCGCCGGCAAGCATTTTTCCGTGGGCATCGCCCTGGACCAGTTCGAAAACAAGACCCATGAGGAGTACCGGGAGTTCATCCGGCAGATGGATGCCCACAACCACACCATCGCCCGGATGAAAAAGCCGGTGATCGCCGCCGTCAAGGGGTATGCCATCGCCAACGGCGCCGGGCTGGTCTTCGCCTGCGATCTGGCCGTGGCCGCCGACACCAGCAAGTTCGGCACCACGGCGATCAATGTCGGCCTGATCTGCCTGGGGCCGGCCGTGCCCCTGGCGCGCCTGGTGGGCCGCAAGAAGACCCTGGAGATGGTTCTGGGCGGCGAGATGATTCCGGCGGCCGAGGCCGAGCGGCTCGGGCTGATCAACAAAGTGGTCCCCGCCGACCAGGTGGAGGCCGAGGCCATGGCCCTGGCCAACAAACTGGCCCAAAAGAGCCCGTTGGCCCTGCAGATCGGCAAGCAGGGGATCTACGCCATGAGCGACCTGCCGTACCACCAGTCCCTGGACTATCTGGGCGAAATCTTCGCCGCTCTCTGCAGCACCGAGGATGCCAAGGAGGGATTGGCGGCCTTCGCCGAAAAGCGGCCGCCCGTGTGGCGCTTGCGGTGATTCACCCGAGCAAGGATGGCAAGGCGGCCCGGCGGTTTTACTTCATGCCGCCGGCCTGCATGTTGGTATAGGACCCCCGGAATAGGACCCATGGAGCGCCGCCTTTCCAGTTTTTTCAGGGTATTCAGCGAAATCAACGGCGCCATTCAGGACGGGGAGAACCTGGACGGCGTGCTGGGGCTCATGCTCCGGCGCATCGCGGAGGTCCTCCTGGCCAAGGGGTGCACGTTGCGCATTCTGGAGCCGGGCAGCGACACCCTTTGGATCGAGGAAGCCTGGGGGCTGAGCCGGGCGTATCTGGAAAAGGGGCCCGTGAAAGCCGACCCCCGGTGTTCGGAGATCTTCGACGAAGGCCCGGCGGTGATCCGGGATGTAGCGCGGGATCCGCGGGTGCAGTATCCGGAAGAAGCCCGGCGGGAAGGGATCGTTTCCATCGTGGGGTTCCCGGTGGAACTGGTCGGCGGCATGCGGATGCTGCTGCGGGTCTATTTCGACAGGCCCATCGATCTGACTGACGACGAGATCCGTTTCATCGACGCCATCGTCGGCCAGGGGGCCGGTGCCGTCCGCTGCACCCTGATGCAAAGCCGGTACTTCGACACGTTCCGCAGCGTGATGAGCGCTATTCATGGCGGCGAGGACATTCAGACCATCCTGACGGCCATCGTCTCGCGGGTGGCCGCCATCGTCGGCGCCCGGGGGGCCATCTTCTGGATCGTGGACCGGGAGAGGCGCTGCATCGTGCACCGGGTGAGCAGCGGATTCGACTATGCCAGCCTCCGCGGCGTCGGCTACGACGATCTGACCCTGCTGTTTCCCCTGGAGTCCCATCGGCCGGTGTACATCGCCGACGCACGCTATGACGAGCGCCTGCCGGACCTGGAGCGGCTCGGCAAGAAGCGGGTGCGCACCGTGGTCGGGCTGCCGGTGGCGATCGTGCCCCCTTATTCGGGGATTCTGGCGGTTTATTTCGGCCAGCAGCGGCGGCTGGCGCCCAACGAGGAACGTTTTCTCCAGGCCCTGGCAGAGCAGGGGGCCGTGGCCCTGCAAAAGGCCCTGCGCTATGACGAAAAAATGCTGGCCGCGTTTCGCCAGACCATGGAAGTCCTCGTCATGGCCCTGGAGGCCAAGGATCCCTTCACCCATGGCCATTCCCTGAAGGTGGCCCAGTACGCCCGTCAGACCGCCCTGGATCTGGGCCTGCCGGCCTTCGAGGCCGAGACGATCTACCATGCCGGCCTGCTGCACGACATCGGCAAGATCGCCATGCAGGATCGCATCCTCAACCGCCTCGGACGCCTGTCCATGCGGGAGATGAACATCATCCGCCTCCATCCGGTGGTGGGCGCCAGCATCCTGGCCCCCCTGACCAGCCTCAAGGACATGGTGCCCCTGGTGCGCCATCACCACGAGCACTACGACGGCAGCGGATACCCCGACGGTCTGGCCGGCGAGGCGATCCCGCTCGGCGCCCGGATCCTTACCGCCTGCGACGCCTTCGACTGCATGATTTCCGGCCGCCCCCACATGGCGGCGCTCTCCCTGGAACAGTCCCTGGCCCAACTGGAGGAAGGCGCCGGCAGCCGGTTCGACCCCCGCGTGGTGGCCGCTCTGGTTGCCCATGTGCGCCGCGATCCCTCCGTCGCCACCCCCCTGGATCCGACCGGTGAGTATCTGGCCCGTTTCCGGACCGAAAGGGTGGTGGCGAAGCGTGATCCCTTCGACTCCTTCGCCTTCGCGGGGGTGTTTTGACCGCAACGTCCCTTTGATTGTTTTGGCGTCTTTCTGGAGACAGAAGGACATTCTCGCGGGTTCATCGTTTCACTGGAGGGGAACCGGGCTTGAATTCACCGCCCCTCCGTCACCCAACCGAGATTGAAGAGGAGCATTTATGGTGTTGCGTCGGATTTTTTGGGTTTCGATGGTTTCGATCATGCTCGTCGCTGGTTTGGGATTCGCCACCGGGGCGGTTGCCTAGGAGGCGACCATCGAGGGCATCCTGAAGAGCACCGATTTCGGGATCATGCTGGAAGACAAGAAGGATAAAACGCTTTATTTTGTCGAAGGGAAGGACGTGGTCAAACTGGTCGGCAAGAATGTCGTCGTCAAGGGGACGATATCCGACACGGTCGATGGCAAGACCATCACCATCACGACGGTGGAAGTGGTCAAATGACCGTCCTGTAAATCCGTTACATCGCCGGTCCGCCTTCCGGCATCAGGGCGTCCGGAAGGAATGTGGCGATCTGGGGAAAGGCGAAGAGGAGGACGCCGATGGCGATCAGCGCGATAGTGAAGGGCAGAATGCCGCGGTAGATCGTGCCGAAAGAGGCATTGGTGATGCTCCTGACCACGAAGACGTTGATCGCCACCGGGGGAATGACGACGCCGATCATCACCGTCACCCCGATGATCGCGCCGAACCAGTAGGGATCGAAGCCGAGGCGTTCCACGGCGGGAAAGAAGATCGGGGTGGCGAGAACCATGAAGGCCAGGTCGTCGACGAAGGATCCGCCGATGAGGTAGATGAGGCAGATGATCGCCATGATCACCGAGGGGGGCAGGGGCAGGGATGTTACCCAGTCGGCGGCGATCATGGGAATCGTCGTGCGCGCCAGAAAAGTGCCGAGGACGGTCGAACCGGCGATGAGCATCAGCACCATGCACGCCGTGCGCAGCGACTCGTTGATGGAGGCGACGAACTTGGCGACGCCGAAATCGCCCCTCCCTACCGCCAGCAGCAGCACCGCGGCCGTGCCGACGCTGCCGGCCTCCGTCGGAGTGAAGAAGCCCTTCATCAGGCCGCCGATGACGAGCAGAAACACCAAGAGCACGAAGAGGCTTTCCGGGAGCGAGGCGGCGCGTTGCTTCCAGGTGGACCGCTCGCCCCGCGGCCCCAATGCCGGATTGATGCGGCACCAGACCATGATGACGAGCAGGAAACTGGCGGCGATGAGCATTCCGGGGACGAGGCCCGCCAGGAAAAGTCGGCCGATGGATTTTTGGGTGATGACCCCGAAGACGATGAGGGTCACGCTGGGCGGCAGCAGGATGCCCAGGGTGCCCACGATGGCGACAACCCCGGCGGAAAGCCGACGGTCGTAGTGATAGCGGTCCATCTCTGGCACGGCCACGCTGGAGAAGGTGGCTGCCGTGGCCGGGGATGATCCGCAGATGGCCTTGAAGACCGTGGCCCCCGCCACGGTGGCCATGGCCAGGCCGCCGGGGATGTGCCCCACGAATCGGTACGCCGCGCCGTAGAGACGCCGCGCAATGCCGGCGTTGAAGGCGACCTGTCCCATCAGGATGAAGAGCGGGATGACGGTGAACCCATAGCTGGTGAAGGTGTCGTAGAAGCTCTTGGCGAGCATGCTCATGCCGGCATCGACGTTCACCAGGATGCTGAACCCGATGAATCCCACGAGCGTCATGGCGAAGGCCAGCTCGATACCGAAGGGAAAAAGCAGGAGCACGACGACCAGCCCAAGAACGCCGATCAGCGGGGGGCTCAGGGTGTCGAGGCCGAAAAGCCCCGCAAGAATCGAGTTCATAAGCGATCTCGGCGCACCGTGTCGATGTGTGCGAGCAGCACGAGGGCCTGGAGAACGGAAGCTGCCGCCAGGCCGAAGACCACGGGATAGAATTTGATTTCGAGGGTGGGGGTGACTTCACCCGAAGCGCGCAGATCGAGCCCGAAGTCCACCAGGTTCCAGGCCAGGACCGCAAAGAGGAGGGCGCTGACGATGCGCGTGGTGATGCGGATGCAGACGCGCGCCTTGCGCGGCATCAGCCAGAGAAACGTGTCCACGAACACATGGGCGCGCTTCAGGGACGTGACCGGCATCGCGAGGCCGATGGCGATGCCGCCGGCGAGCCCCACGAGTTCATAGGTGCCCGCGATTGGCGCCCCATACCACCTCAGCAGCACGTCGAGGAGGGTGAGCCCCATGAGGAACACGAGGCTCGCGCCGGCGATGGCGTGCATGCCGTTGCTGATCCATCCCACCAGCGCAAGAATCTGCGCCATTCGAAGCTTCCCCCTCCCCATGATCGAGGCGGCAGATGTCCGCCTGCCGCCCCTTGGTTTTCATCCCATGTTTACCGGCCGCCCGGGTTGAGCGCCGCCGTTGGCCGCCCGACCGCTATTTTTGCAATTGCGCCAGCTGCTCCTTGCAAAAGGCCAGCGCATCCGCGCCGGGCAGCCCCTTTTCCTGCATCTTGGCCGCGTATTCGTCCAGGATCGGGCGAACGGCCTCGGCCCAGCGGGCGTTCTCTTCCGGCGAGAGGGAGATGGAAAGGCAGCCCTTGGCCGCGGCGAAGTCCTTGCCGGACTTGTCCATCTCATCCCAGGCGTTGCCGGTCTTGACGATCCATTCCGCGTTGACCTCTTCGATGACCTTGCGGACATCCTCGGGCAGGCTTTCCCATTTGCCCTTGTTCATGGCCACGAAGAAGGTGGTCGTATAAGCGGCGCCGTAGCACTCGGTCGAACTCTTGACGACCTCGCCCCAGCGCCATCCCTCCAGGGATTCCTGCGGGGCCATGGAACCATCGACCACGCCGCGGCTCAGGGCGTCGTAGGTTTCGCCCATCGGCATGGCCACCGGCGCGCCGCCGAGGGCCTTGGCGATCTTGGCGCTGAGGCCGGTGCAGCGTATTTTGAGGCCCTTGACATCCTCGAGGGTCTTGACCGCCTTCTTCGTGTGGAGGAATCCCGGGCCGTGGGCGTGAAGGTACATGATCTTCACGCTGTTGAACTCCGCCGGGTCGTACTTCTTGAAGAAGGCGTTGGCCATGGCGGTGGCGGCGGCGCCGCTCCGGATCCCCAGGGGCAGATCCAGGACCTCGGAGAAGGGAAACTTGCCCCGGGTGTAGCCCAGACAAGACATCCCGATGTCGGAAATGCCCTTCTCGACCCCGTCGTAGCAGACTTCCGCCTTGGTGAGGGTGCCGCCGGGGTACACGGTGATTTTCACCTGGCCCGCGGTGCGCTTTTCGATTTCTTTGGCCCAGTCCTGGGCCAGTAGGGTGTTCCGGTGCGTGGCGGGGAAAAAGATGGAATAGGTGAGGTCAATCGGCTTTGCAGTGGCCGCCTGAAGTGCGCCCGGGCAGTTCAAGACGACGATCATCCCCAGGACGGCGATCCAGATGGTGGTTGCCAGAGTGATCGGTGCCCCCGGCCGGGACGCGTTTTTCCCAAGACACGGTGATTTGGTCTTCACTTTTTCCCTCCTCGGTTGAGGTGCCAAGCAGCTATCCGCCTTTATTTATTCGCTAAAAATAGCAAATGAATCTACCTGCTACCCCTCCGGCTGTCAAGGCAAATTTTTTAACCCGGAGAACAGGGCCTTGACATGTGCGCGCACACATGAAATGGTGCGTTTGCCTACCGGCCGGTCGGTCGTCTTTTCGTCTTGCACCCTTTCCCGTCCGGCTGGTCGCCCTCACCGGCGGATCCCCTTGAGGAGGCCGAATCGACGATGTCCACCGCCCCGATGAAAGATACCATTCGCCAGGCCGCCATCGACCTTTTTTATCGCAAGGGATACTTCGCCGCCAGCATCAGCGAAATCGCCGCCGCCAGCGGCATTCGCAAGGCCAGCCTCTACCACCACTACGAGAGCAAGGAAGCCCTGCTCTTCGCCATTCTCAAGATCATCATGGACGACCTCATGGCCTTCCTGGAGGCCAGCCTGGCGGGAGTCGTGGACATCGAGGCCCGGATGCGGGCCGCGGTGCGGGGCCATGTCCAGTTCCACCTGCGCCGCCAGAAGGAAAACTTCATCGCCAACAGCGAGTTGAGAGGACTCACCGAGGCCCACTACCAGGATATCGTCCGCCGCCGGGACGCCTATGAACGGGTGTTCCAGGAGATCATCGGATCCGGGCGCCGGCAGCGGGTGTTCGCCCCGGGCGATGACAAGATTCTCTCCTACGCCATCTTGACCCTTTGCACCGCCGGGGCCTCCTGGTTCAAGCCCGACGGCCGGCTCACGGTGGACGAAATCGCCGAGATCTATGAAAATTTCATCATCAGCGGCCTGAAGCGGGCCGAGGGGGAAGCGGTTTGCGGCGCCGCCGGTGGTTCCCCTTCGCTCCTTCGGGTGTAAGCAGCAGTCCCTGGATCATGCAGGATCAGGTCTTCCGGCCAGGCACGGCCGGAAGCCGCAACAGCGGCCGGCGCCCCATGCGCCACAGGCAATTCGGCTCAAAAAAGGAGGTCGGGGGTGGATTTCGATCTGACCAAGGAACAGGAGATGATCCGCCGCGAGGTGCGCAAGTTCGCCCAGAGCGAGATTGCACCGGTGGCCCGCGAACTGGATGATAACGAGACATTTTCCCCGGAACTGACCCGCAAGATGGGCGAGATCGGGCTCTTTGGCATGTTCGTCGACGAAGCCTACGGCGGGCAGGGCATGGATTACATCTCCTACATCATCGGGGTGGAGGAGATCGCCCGGGTGGATGGGTCCCAGGCGGCGACCATCGCCGCGGGCAACTCTCTGGGGATCGGGCCGATCTACTACTTCGGCAGCGAGGCGCAGAAGCGCCGCTACCTGCCCAAGCTGTGCACCGGGGAGGCCCTGTGGGGCTTCGGGCTCACCGAGCCGACGGCCGGTTCCGACGCCGGCGGCAGCAAGACCACCGCGGTGCGCGACGGCAACCAGTGGGTGATCAACGGCTCCAAGATCTTCATCACCAACGGGGCCTGCGAGCTGTCGCTGGGGGTGACGGTCCAGGCGGTCACCGGCACCCTGCCCAACGGCAAGCCCCAGTACACCTGTTTCATCGTGGAGCACGGCACCCCCGGATTCAAGGCCCGGGCGATGCACGGCAAGATGATGTGGCGCAGCTCCAACACCAGCGAGCTGTACTTCGACGATGTGCGCGTACCCGAAGAGAATATCCTGGGCAAGATCGGCGACGGCTTCAAGCAGATGCTCAAGACCCTGGACGGTGGCCGGTTGTCCATCGGGGCCATGGGGCTCGGCGGGGCCCAGGGGGCTTACGAGAAGGCCCTGCGGTACGCCCGGGAGCGGGAGCAGTTCGGCCAGCCCATCAGCAAGTTCCAGGCCGTGGCCTTCAAGCTGGCCGACTGCGCCATGGAGATCGAATGCGGCCGCAACCTGCTCTACAAGGCCTGCTGGCTGCGGGACCACAAGCGCCCCTTCGAGCTCCAGGCCGCCATGGGCAAACTGTACTGCAGCGAATTGATGGGCAGGGTGGCCAACCACGCGGTCCAGATCCACGGCGGCTACGGCCTGATGAAGGACTACGACGTGGAACGATTTTACCGGGATCAGAAGCTGCTGGACATCGGCGAAGGCACCAGCGAAGTGCAGCGGATCGTCATATCACGGCATATCGGCTGCTGACGGCACCGGAAAGGAGACAGGCCGATGAGCGAACCAATCTTGCAGGCCGAGATGGTCGACCAGGTGGCGGTGTGGACCCTCAACCGCCCGGACGTGATGAACGCCTTCAACTTCGATCTGCTCCAGGCCTTGAAGGCGGCGGTGGACGCGGCGCGCTTCGATTCCCGGGTGCGGGCCATCATCATTACCGGCGCCGGGCGGGCCTTCTGCGCCGGCGCCGACCTCAAGGAGCGGGCGACGCTGGCGCCGGAACAGGTGAAAACCTTCATTTACACCATCCGCAACCTGTTCACCGACATCGAGCTGCTGCCCCAGCCGGTCATCGCGGGAGTCAACGGGGTGGCCCTGGGCGGCGGGACCGAGTTGGCCCTGGCGGCCGACATCCGTATCGCGGCCGATACGGCCACCCTGGGGCTCACTGAAACCCGGCTGGCCATCATTCCCGGGGCCGGCGGCACCCAGCGCCTGCCCCGTCTGGTGGGCAAGGGCAAGGCCAAGGAATTGATCTTCAGCGGCCGGCGCATTGCCGCCGACGAGGCCTTGGCCATCGGGCTGGTCAACCAGGTCTGCCTGGCCAAGGACCTGATGGGCGTGTGTCAGTCCATGGCGGCCCAGATCTGCGAGGGCGGCCCCATCGCCCTGGCCCAGGCCAAGTACGCCATCAACCACGGGCTGGAGACCGATCTGCACACCGGTCTGGCCATCGAGTCGGCCGCCTACTGGCACACCATCGGCACCGAGGACCGGCTCGAGGGGCTGGCGGCGTTCAAAGAAAAGCGCAAGCCGGTGTACAAGGGGAAATGAGACAAAGTTACGAGTTACAAGTGAACTAAAGTGCCTAAAATGGCGGACGCGCTGGCCCGCGGTTGCTCAAATAACGGAGGAGCGAAGCGACACCTTAACTTTAGGCACTTTAGGCACTTTAGTCATTTTAGTCACTCGAAGCTTTAGTCGCTGATTTTAGACAATATTTCCAAGGAGACCGCCATGACCGAATACGACTACTGGAAAATCTTTCCCCGCATGCCGCGCCAAGTGTCCATCGGCGACATCACGGTACGCGACGGGTTCCAGCATCTGGAGAAATTCATCTCCACCCGGGCGAAGGTCTTCTACGCCCAGGAGATGATCTATGCCGGCTGCCGCGACATCGAGGTGACCAATTTTGGCAACCCCTACCTCATGCCGCAGTTTGCCGACGCCGAGGAGGTGCTGCGCGCCCTGCGCTCCGATCGGTTCCGGAATTCCTGCGCCAAGCGCGGCATCGACTACGACGAGATCCGCATCACGGCCGTCACGATCCGGGAGGGGGCCGTGGACCGGGCCATCGCCTTGAAAAAGCAGGGGATCGGGCCGGACCGCTGCCTGATGATGGTCTCCACCGAGGAGGAGCACCACTTCGCCAACTCCGGCACCACCTTGCCCGATTACTGGCGCGAGGCCGAACGCTGCTGCCGCAAGTGCGCCGACGCCGGGCTGAAGATGTGCGGCACGGTGAGCACCATCTGGGGCAGCCCCATCGCCGGGGCCACCGACCTGAAGGACGCAGTGGAGTTCACCAAGCGCTGGCTGGAGATCGGGGCCACCGACATCGAGCACGCCGACCACGACGGCAGTGCCTCGGCCCCGGAAGTCTACCGTTATTTTTCCATGATCTTGGACGCCATCCCGGACACCCGTTTGCACATCGCCCATTTCCACGAAACCAAGCGGGTGGCCAGCGCCTCGGTGCTGGCGGCCCTGCACGCCGGCATCACCCAGTTCGAAGCCACCTTGGGCGGCCTGGGGGGACAGCCGGCCAACTTTCTCGACGACTGCCCGGTGCCTGGCACCGGTGATTATTACTACAAGGATCCGCGCTACGTGGGACTTGTATGCCTGGAAGACTTGCTGGTACAGATCGACGAGATGGGCATCGCGCACGGCTACGACGTGGACCGGGTCCTGTGGCTCGGCCGGCAGCTGGAGCGTACCGCGGGCAAACGCTTGCGTTCGGAGGCCGTGATCAACGGGCGCACCCTCAAGGGGGGGCACATGGAGTTCGCCCGGCCGGGGCTCAAAAAAGTCAAGGCCAAGCTGGGAGAAGCTGCGGGACAGAAGCTGCCGGCGGACTGGAAGTCGCTGGCGGAGCTGCCGGAGCGCTTCCGGCCGTAAATTTTTCGTCCAGACATAGCAACGCACAGGCATGCGCACGAGGGGGCCGACATGGCGAACGAAGAAACACCCAAACCTTATATCAACGTCGATTTTTTCGAGGACTTGACCGGAGAGATCCCCGCCGCCGGCACCGCTGGCGGACCGGTGGACGTGGGCCGGCGGATCCGGCTGCTGCGGGAGGAGAGGGGGCTTTCCCTCGAAACCCTGTCGCAGATGACCGGTTTCGAGGTGGACCTGCTGAACCAGATCGAAAACGGGCAGGTGCAGCCCCAGCTCGGCACCTTGATGCGCCTGTCCAAGGCATTGGAAGGGGCGTTCGGCCGTCTGGTGTCCGGAGTGGGAGATCGGCTTTACGCCATCACCCGCAAGGCCGAACGCAAGGTGATCAGCCGCAGCACCACCCACAAGGGCGCCCGCCAAGCCTATACCTATACGAGCCTGGCGCCCGAGGTGAAAGGCCGCCACATGGAGGCGTTGATGGTGGAGCTGGAATCGGACCCTGACCAGAGCGAATCGGTGCACGAGGGCGAGGAGTTCATCTTCGTGCTCGAGGGCGAGGTCATGCTCAAGATCGGCAACGAACGCTTCGACCTGACTCCGGGCGACAGCGCCTATTACCTGTCCACCACGCCGCACCTCATCACCGCGGCTCATGACAAGGCCGTGATTCTGGCCGTGATTTACAACGATTGAACCATTTCAGGGCTTGAGGTAAGAAGAACGAAGGGCCAACAGGCCGGAACCATCGTCCAACGGGGGAGATCCGCGGGGATCTTTTTCCCGGTCAATCGACAATGCACAACCCATGGGTGAAAGGAAGGGGAAATGACGGCCGAGCCGCGACGCATCGACGACCTCAACGACGACCAAATCCTCAAGCTCATCGTTGATTTTTTCCACCGCATCGTTTTGCACTACGGCTTGTGGTTCTCCGAAGTGCGTCATCAGATGGGCGATGCGCGCAGCTTGGAAGCCTTGAAGACCGCATCGTCGCGCAGCGCCGGCATCCAGGCCAAGCGCCTGGCCGAGATTTTCGGCATCGAGATGCAGGCCGGGTTGCCGGCGGCCATGCGCCGGATGTCCACCGAGGAGCTGCGGGGCCTGCTCAAGGCCGTATCGGTGAACTGGCTGGCCAACGACGGCGTCTGGTTCCAGGCGGTGGAATTCGCCAGCGGGATGAGCAATGCCAAGCGCTGCAACGATTCCTGTTGGGCGCATTTTTCCCCCCTGGAGGCCTGGTCGATCCGGCAATTTCTGGGACTTGGCGAGCAGCCGGGGCTCGAAGGGCTCAAACGGGCCCTCGGCTTCCGGCTCTACGCGGCCATCAACGTGCAGTCCGTCATCGATGAGGGGCCGGATTCCTTTTTGTTCCAGATGAACGATTGCCGGGTCCAGTCCGCCCGCAAGCGCAAGGGGCTGGATGACTACCCGTGCAAGTCGGCCGGGCTGGTGGAATACGGCGAATTCGCCCGCGCCATCGACAATCGCATCGTCACAGAGTGCGTCGGCTGCCCCCCGGATCCCCATCCGGACGAATGGTTCTGCGCCTGGCGGTTCCGGCTGCCGACGGGCTGAAGCCCTGCGCCCGGTCCATCCATCAAGGGTTGACAGGCGCCGTCGATTGTCCTACCTAGCCAGAACACGATTCACCAAACAGCCAGGAGGGCAATCATGGAGGATCCCGCGTTTATACGCCCGGACCGCTCCCGGGCCTCTCGTTGGGTGTGGCTGTCGACCGTGCTGTTGTTGATTCTCAGTGTTGGTTTGGTCGACGGGAGGATTCGCGCTCCGGAATCCCCACCCCTTGCGACCCCGAAACAAACTGTCGTCGCGACTCCGCAACAACCTGTCGTCGAACCTGTCGCTGAAACGCCTGTCTCCGCATCGGTGCCGGACAAAGCGGAGATCGCAACCGATGGGCAGCCCGCTCCGGTGGTTCATGCCGATGCGCGCTACATGCGCCAGGTGCGCAAGACCCATCACCTCTACCAGCCCATCATCCATCGGGTCGCCGAGCGCTACAATGTGGAGCCCGCGATGGTCAAGGCCATCATCATGGCCGAATCGGGATACGATCCCCGGGCCGTCTCCCATCGCGGCGCCCGCGGCCTGATGCAGATCATGCCCCGCACCGCGCGGTCCCTCGGTGTGCCCAGCAGCTTCGATCCGGAGCACAACATCACCGCCGGGGTCCATTATTTCCGGCAACTGCTGGACACCGTCGCCCAGGATCCCGCCCTGGCGCTGGCGGCTTACAACGCGGGTCCCAACAAGGTCCGCCAGTACAACGGCGTGCCTCCCTACAAGGCCACCCGGCGCTACATCAAGAAGGTCATGGCCTACTACCTCTGCTACCGGGCCATCAGTCGCCAAGGGGGTTCCTTTACCGACCAGGGATAGACTTTTTTTACCTTTTTGAACCGGTCGCCGTCTTGGCGTTCCCCAGGGGCGCCGGGAAGCTGCGCGTATCGATGTGCACGACGATTCGGCCTTCCGCGCGGCTCAAGCCGACGTTGACCCTGTGGCCGCCAGCCAGTTCGGGCCAGCGGCTGCGCAGGAGGCCGAAGTCCAGCGTCTCCAGCGCCTGCCGCAGCAGGTCGAGCTGTTTTTCCAGGTCATCGTCCGGGACCTGTGAACGGAGGCAGTCCGACAGGATTTTTTCGTAGCGCCGCCGTGCCGCGGTCTGGATGCAGTGTCGCGATACATCCAGCTCGATGCGGCGGTCCTTCCCCGGTTTGCATCCATTGCCGTTTTCCGTATCGATTTTCATTGACAGCTCCAGGTATAGTCACTACTAATGGCGCCGTTTGTAGATGCGGCAGCGCCAAGAATCAATGAGGAAGGGAGGGTTTTGGCATGTATGTTCCCAGATACATGTTTTTCACCAAGGGGGTCGGTGTGGCCAAGGAGAAGCTGGCCTCTTTCGAGAACGCCCTGCGCAACGCCAGAATTGCGCACCTGAATCTCGTCACTGTATCTTCCATCTTTCCACCTCACTGCAATATCATCGATATCGATACCGGACTCAAACGTCTGGAGCCCGGCGAGATCACCCATTGCGTGATGGCCCGTGAAGAGAGCCGGGAGCCGGGCCGGCGCCTGGTGGCGGCCATCGGGCTGGCTCTGCCTTCGGAAAAGGGGATGTACGGCTACCTTTCCGAGCACCACGGCTTCGGTGAGACCGAGTCCGAGGCCGGCGATTACGCCGAGGACCTTGCCGCCTCCATGCTGGCGAATACCCTGGGCATCGAATTCGACGCCGACAAGGATTACGACGAGCGGCGGGAAGTGTACACCATGTCCGGCAAGATCGTCGATTCGCAGAACATCAGCGCCGCCGCACTGGGCGCCGAAGGCAACTACTGGACTACGGTGCTGGCTGCAGCGATTTTCGTCAAGTAAAACCATGGCCGCCGACCCGAGCTTCGCTTCCTGCGAGATCGAAAATGTTCCGCTCGACCGGGCTCGGGTGGTGGTGCTCCCGTTTTGCTACGAGCAGGGGGCTTCCTACGGCACCGGCAGCGCCGAGGGACCGCTGCATCTGTTGGCGGCCTCCGACGCCTTGGAGCGTATTGACGAAGAAACCCTGCTCGACTGGACCCGTTTGCCGATCCACACCGCTGCGCCGCTGTGGCCCACCGGCGCCCCCGAGGCGGCCGTAGAAGGAATGAAAGCGGCGACGGCCGACGTTCTGGAGGCTGGGCGCTTTCCATTGATCCTGGGCGGCGACCATGCCGTCACCATCGGCCCGGCGCTGGCGGTGGCCGAACGGTTTGCCGATGCCTGTGTGCTGCAGATCGATGCCCACCTCGATTTGCGCGATACCTGGAACGGCAGCCGTTACAACCACGCCTGTGTCATGCGGCGGGTGGCCGAAGATGCGCGGCTGCCCTTCGTGCAGGTGGGGATCCGCAGTTTTTCTCCCGAAGAGCACCGGTATGTGATCGAAAAAGGGCTTGAACCATTCTACGCCCACCGGATCGATCCATTCGACAACGGCTGGATCGAGGCGGTCATCTCCCGCCTTGCCCCGAAAGTGTATCTCACCATCGATCTGGACGGACTGGATCCTTCCGTTATCCCCGGCACCGGCACCCCCGAGCCGGGGGGGCTGAGCTACCGCCAACTGCTCGCCCTGCTGGCCGCCGTGGGCGCCCGGCGCCGAGTGATTGGCGCCGACATCAACGAGCTGGTCAAGATCCCCGGCACCCAGGTCTCCGAGTTCACCGCCGCCCGCATCGCCGCCAAAATCCTGGTACACTGCGTCTTGACCGCCGACCGCTGAGCGGCGCCGAGCTCGCGGCCCGTCGATACATCCCGACATCTGTTTGTTCCGGCCCTTGCGAAAGCCTGGATCAATCCGGATACGTCAGTGGCCGGCGACAGCGATGAAATAGTATTAACGGCATATTTCTTGCCTTAATAAAGCGGAAAAAAATTCAGATGAGGTTTTTCAATGGTTTCCAAGACCGGCATGACAATTTCAAATTACTTCCAACTGACGGGTATTAAACCTGATTTGAATTCGTTAGGATCCGTGGCCCCCTCAGGGCTGAAAAACGGAAGGGACACTTTTCGTCAGATCATGGCCCGCAGCGGCAATAAATTCCGGTCTTCGCCAGGCAAATTCGACCCACCCGACGCCCATTCAAAACCCACCGGTATGCGCTTGTCAGATTATTTCAGGCGGCACTTAACGACAAGGGCGGTTGGCTTTTCCCCATCCTCCCCTTCGAATACCGAGGCCAAGGTCGACGCGCATGAAGCCCAAGGTGGCCATAGGGACCCATCTGAAGTCGTGCCTGAATTCTCGACCGACCCTCTTCGAATATCTTCCCGAAGCGTCGACTCCGCCGCGACCAGGGGCCGAATCGAGGCTAGCATCAAAAAAGCCGCCGAAAAATACGGTCTCTCCCCTGCACTGATCCACAGCGTGATCAAGGCTGAATCCAACTTTCAGGTCGATGCCGTGTCCAGCGCCGGCGCCCAAGGGTTGATGCAACTCATGCCGGCGACGGCCGAGGAGCTGGGAGTGGTCGATGTTTTTGACATCGACGCCAATGTCGATGGCGGCACGCGGTATTTAAAACAGATGCTGGATCGGTTCGGCGGCGATATCAAGCTGGCCTTGGCGGCGTACAATGCCGGCCCTGGAACGGTCCAACGTTACGGGCAGATCCCCTCTTATCGAGAAACCCGAGACTATATCGACCGGGTGATGCGGTTCGCGGAAATCCCTTCATAATTTTGACCGGCGGCGGTGCTGAAGGATGGCAATGCCGGCACTCCTCCCGTGGCGGCCGCCACCGAAGGAGCGGTACCGGGGAGTGTGAATTCGGTTTGCTTGGAGGCGGAGCAGGGGCCGGATCCCGGCCCCTTTCCAGCGGGGATGGGTGACCGTCGCTAAAATTGCAGCAACAATTTCACGCCTTGGACAACAGATAGTGGAAGACCAGGGCGACACAGGCGGCGATGGTCACCAGGAGGCTGTAGGCAAAGGAAGGGTCTTTTGGGATATCCGGGTCTTGACGACTGTTAGGGCTGGAGGGTAGGGTGCATTCGATGTTTTGGCGTCTCGACAAGGGAGCCACCTGTTGCTGACGGTCGCCAGAAAGGAGGCAGGGAGCTAAATGAAGTCGCCGGAATGGAATGTTCTTATTGGCGCTCATCTCGCCGAGGGGGGCTGGATTTTTCGGCACTGGATCGCAAACGGATTAAAGCTTTCGCCAGTGCAGCGTTGTCCCAACACTGGAAGAAAAGGGAGAGGGCTATAAAGTGATCAGAGTTGTGGTCGTTCTTGAAGGATGCCTTGTTCAGAATGTCTATTCAGACCGATCAGGTGTTCAGGTAGCTAGTGTCTGAACGAAAACCCCGGTTTTTCGGTAAAAAATTCGAAATCCGAATTTCGAAATCCGAAACAATGACAAAAACAGAAATGTTCCAATGACCAAAACAATGAAATTTCAACAAGTTCCTTTTAGTCATTTTGTCATTTGGTATTCGAATTTGTTTCGAGTTTCGAGTTTCGATATTCGGATTTTGCCTGAACATGACTTTTCGTTCAGGCACTAGCTATACTAGACAATGATGTCTTTGGCGATCTTGATCCAAAGCTCGACCTCGACAACTTCATCCGTCCCGAATTTGACACCGATTTAAATATTCTAACTGAGTGGCAGGAGAGGAAAGCGGCTTTTCTTGGAAAGGTTGACGAAGATTCCTGGGAATAGGCGAAATGGCAAATGAGCGAAAGGCTCCCCTCCTACTTCAATATGTGATGGAAATCTAACCCGTTTTGGCGCTGGAGCCGTTTAACCGGGGCCTATCCGTATCGGCCTCGTACTATGTAACAATCGGCCACAGGGCGCCGCCCTTGGGTGTCAGTATTATCCATGTAGCGTTAATCACTCCAAGGTGGAAAAGGCGCAGATATGGTTTCGAACGGCCGATTTCAGAGAGCGGGAATGTTCTCGTTCAGTATTTCCTATATCCCATCGACCCACTGCCAGCGCCAGACGTTCCTGTCCCATTGGCGGCGCAGATTGCCCTGAGCATGCGTGTAGGCCAGGGCGGCATGGAGGGTGGGGGCGTCGTGGCGGCAGCGGGCGGCCAGGCGTTGGCTCAAGGCGTCCAGGGATGAGGTTGAATCCAATTGCGCGGCATCGCCCGGATCTGTCTCCAGCAGCTCGCCCATCATCAGGTCGTAGAGGAGCACGGTGCGCTCGAGGTTGACGATGGTGTCGGCCTCGTCGGCACTGGCCTCGCCGGTGCCCATGCGCCGCTGGATGTCGCCCAGGTAGGCATCAAAACGATCCTTCCAGCCGCCGGCGATTTCGTCCAGGCGGGCCGCCGGGACAGTGGCGGTCTCCACGATGGCCCGGTTGGCGTGGTATTGGCGCCAGTCGTCGGTGAGAATCTTGAGGCCGTACTCGGTGGCCCGCTCGCGGACCCGGGTGCCGGGGAAGGGGGCCAGGAGGTGGAAGCCGTAGGAAACCCCCATGGTCTCCAGGCGGCGGCCGAAGGCCAGGGTGCGTTCGATGGTTTCCGGGGTTTCTCCGGGAAGCCCGAGAATGAAGCTGCCATGCGGCATCAGGCCCGCTTCGTGGCACATGGCTACCGCCGCTTCCACCTGGGCCAGGGTGATCCCCTTGCGGATGGTCTTGAGGATGCCGGGATCGCCCGACTCGATGCCGAAGCTCACCGCCAGGCAACCGGCCTGGCGCATTTTTTTCAGAAGCGCCACCGAGACGGTATCCACCCGGGCAAACGAGGTCCAGCGCACCTCCAGCCCGCGCCGGAGGATCTCGTCGCAAACGGCCAGGCAGTGGCCGGCGCTGGCGGTAAACAGGTCGTCGGCCAGGTTGACCTGATGGAAGCCGTAGCCGGCGATGTGCGCCAGTTCGTCCACCACCCGCCCCGGGTTGCGGTAGCGCACCCGGGCGCCCACCATCTTGCGGCCCACGCAGAAAATGCAGCCGTGGGGGCAGCCCCGGCTGGTGGTCATGCTGATGGGCATGTGTAGGGCCCGGTAGCGGCCCAGGGGCAACAGGTGGCGGGCCGGGGGGGCCAGGACGTCCAGATCGGTTTGGGGCACCGGCCATCCGTTGTCAATGATGGCACCGGCGTGTCGAAAGATAATTCCCGGCAGTTGGGACCAGTCCTTGTCTTCTGGCAACGCCCGGGCCAAACGGACGATGGTGGTTTCCCCTTCGCCCCGGGCCACGATGTCCACCGCCGAATGGCGATTCAAGGTTTCCTCGGCCCAGAAGGTCACATGGGGGCCGCCGATCACCGTCGGCACTTCCGGGGCCAGGGCCTTGATGTCCGCCAGTACCTCCACGGCATGGTCGAAGGTCATGGTGACGGCCGTGGCGCCCACCAGGCGAGGCTGGAAGTCGTCCAGGATCTGCCGCAGGCGTTCGGGGTGGTAGGCTTCCACCACCAGATCGAGAATTCGCACCTCGCATCCGGCAGCCTCCAGGGCGCCGGCCAGAAACGCCAGCCCCAGGGGCGGCGAGGGGGTTTCATCGATGGGATAGAAGGGGTTGATCAGCAGGACGGGGAAGGGGTGTTTCACGTTGCGGGGTCCAATCGGGAGAAATGGCTAAAATGTAGAATGACTAAAATGACTAAAATCCAAGTGTTGAAGCGCTACGGGATTTAGGGTCGGACCGATCCGTCCGATCCGTCGGATTGGCCCGACAGGTCGGCCGTTTTGCCAATTTCAAGCAAAACGGCCCGGGATCGCTCCCGGGCCGTTTTTTCACTGGTTTTTTGGGCGCTTAGAACAGCCCGCTCACCTTGCCGGTGGCCGGATCGACGTCCACGCGGCGGAAGGCCGGGTTGGAGCTGGTGCCCGGCATCAGGCTGATGGCGCCGGCGCAGGGGCAGAGGAACTTGGCGCCCGAATAGATGAGCACGTCGCGGATCGGCAGACGCCAGCCCTTGGGCACGCCCTTGAGGACCGGGTCGTGGGTGAGGGACAGGTGGGTCTTGACCATCATGGTGGCGAAGTCGGCGTACTTGGGGTCGTTCTCCAGCATCTGGGCCTTGGCGGCGGCTTCCGGCAGCCAGTCCACCCCGTCGGCGCCGTAGACTTCCTTGGCGATGACGTTGACGCGGTCGCGCAGCTTCATCTCCAGCGGGTAGAGGAATTTGAAGTCGTTTTTCTCTTTGCAGGCTTCGATGACCGCATCGGCCAGCTCCAAAGCGCCGTCACCGCCCTTGAGCCAGTGGTTGGACTCGGCGCAGCGGGCGCCGGCGGCCTCGGCGGCCTTCTTGACCAGGGCCACTTCGGCGTCGGTGTCGGTGTAGAAGCGGTTGATGCACACCACCGGGTTGATCCCGGACTTGCGGATCACGCCGATCATGTGGACCATGTTCTCGCAGCCCTTTTCCACCAGGGGCAGGTTTTCCTTCTTGTATTCCTCGGGCAGGTCCTTGCCGGCCACGACCTTGGGGCCGCCGCCGTGCATCTTCAGGGCGCGGATGGTGGAGGTGAGCACCGAAACGTGCGGCTTGAGGCCGGAGAAGCGGCACTTGACGTTCCAGAACTTCTCGAATCCGATGTCGGCGGCGAAGCCGGACTCGGTGACGTGGTAGTCGAAGAGCTTGAGGCCGACGCGGTCGGCGATGATGGAGCTCTGGCCCACGGCGATATTGGCGAACGGGCCGGCGTGCACCATGCAGGGGTTGTACTCGGCGGTGCACAGCAGGGTCGGGTTGATGGTGTTGCGCATGAAGGCCGCCATGGCGTTGCCGACTTCCAGGTCGCGGCAGGTCACCGGCTTGCCGCTCTTGTCGAAGGCCACGGTGATGTTGTTGATACGTTCCTTCAGGTCGGCCAGATCGGTGGCCACGGCCAGGATGGCCATCAGCTCGGAGCCCACGGCGATGCCGAACTTGCTCTGCATGGTGAAGCCGTCGTTGCGACCGCCGAGGCCGATGACGATGTTGCGCAGGGCCTGGGCGCAAAAATCCATGATCCAGCCCATCTCCACGCGGGTCGGGTCGATGTCCAGACGGCGCATCTTGGTGAGGCGGGCGAGCTGCTCGTCGTTGTAGTTGCGCTCGTGCTGCATGCGGGCGGTCAACGCCACCATGGCGAGGTTGTGGGCGTTCATGATGTCATTGATGTCGCCGGTGAGGCCCAGGGAGAACTCGGTCATGGGGATGAGCAGCGAGTTGCCGCCGCCGGCCGCGGTGCCCTTGACGTTCATCGTCGGGCCGCCCGAGGGCTGGCGCAGGCAGCCGCCCACGTTGACACCGCGCTTGCCCAAGCCTTCCATCAGACCGCAGGAGGTGGTGCTCTTGCCTTCGCCCAGCGGGGTGGGCGTGATGGCGGTCACCTCGATGTACTTGCCGTCCGGCCGATCCTTGAGCCGCTTGATGATCTTGAGAAAGTCGAGCTTGGCCAGCCGCCCCATGGGCAGCATCTCGTCGGCTTGCAGTCCCAGCTTCTCACGCCATTGCTCGGGAGTGGGCATGTTCTTTTCCGCCTCTTCCGAGATCTGCCAGTCGGCCATCTTCGTCGCGTCGTACGCCATCTTCATTCCTCCTTGTGTTTGTTGGCTATGAACGGTTGGGTGCCACGGCCCCGGACCTCGAGCGGGTTCCGAAAGGGTGCTTCGGGGGGGTCGGATCTGTCTGACAACTGGTTCAACGGACTGATAAAAATGAGAATCCGCCTATACCACGGCCAGAGGCAATGTTCAAGGGGGTTTATCGCAAATCTTTCACACCTGCTGCTGGCAGAGGCGATGATAAAAACCCCGCCGCACCAACAGTGCTTCGTGGGTGCCTTCCTCCAGGATCCGTCCGTGGTGGAGCACGGCGATGCGGTCGGCGGCCCGGGCCGTGGACAGGCGGTGGGCGATGAGCATGGCCGATCGGCGGCGGGTGAGGTTGGCCAGGGCCGCCTGGATCTTGTCCTCGGTGGCCGAGTCGACGTGCGCCGTGGCCTCGTCGAAGATGATCAGGGCCGGATTGCGCGCCAGGGCCCGGGCGATGGCCACCAACTGGCGCTCGCCGCTGGACAGGGTCCGGCCCCCTTCGCCGATGCGGGTATCCAGCCCCTCGGGCATCCGCTGCACCAGTTCCGTGCACTGGGCCGCATCGAGGAGGGCGGCCGCCCGGGCCGGGTCCGGCGCGCCGTCGGGGAAGATGTTGGCGCGCAGCGTGTCGGAGAAAAGGAACGGTTCCTGGGCCACCAGGGCGATCTCCTGGCGCACGGCCGCGGCCTCCCGTCCGGCGATGTCGCGGCCTTGGAAAAGAATCTTCCCCTGTTGCGGTTCATAGAACCGCAGCAGCAGGTGAATCATCGAGGTCTTGCCCGCTCCGGTGGGCCCCACCACGGCCAGTGTCTCGCCGGGGGCCAGGCGCAGGGACAGACCGTTGAGCACCGGCTGGTCCGGCGTATAGCTGAACACCACGTCCTGGAACTCGAGGGCCGCGCCATCCACGGCAGCGGGTGGCGAAAAGTCGTCCTTCCGCACCGGCGCATCCACGGCCGTCTCGTCCATCAGGGCGAAAATCCGCTCCACCGAAGCCATGGCATTTTGCATGATGTTGTATTTTTCCGAGACGTCCCGGATCGGCCGGAAGAACATGCGCATGTAGGAGATGTAGGCCACCAGGGTGCCGAGGCTGATGCGATCGGCGATCACCGCGCCGCCGCCGAAATAGATCACCATGGCCAGGGTCGCGGCGCTGAGCACTTCGATCACCGGCATGAAGACGGCGAACACGTGGATCTGGTCCATTCCCAGACGGTAATGGAGATCGTTGAGATCCTTGAAGGACCGGGCGTTGGCCGCCTCGCGGCCCATGAGCTGAATGACGGCAAGGCCCCCGATGGTCTCGGACAGACGGGTATTGATCTCGGCCAGGCGCAGGGTCAACTGCCGAAACAGGGTGCGGCTGCGGCGGGCGAAATGCCACGCGGCCGCCAGCACCAGGGGCAGAATGGAAAAGGAGAGCAGGGCCAACCGGGCGTCCAGGGCCAGGAGGATCGTGGCGATGCCGGCCATGAGGAACATGTCCTTGAAAACGAAGGCCACCACCGAGGTGAATAGCTCGTGGAGATTCTGGGTGTCGTTGGTGGCCCGGGTCACCAGGCGCCCCACCGGCTGGCGGTCGAAGAAGCCCACCGGCAGGCGCAGCACGCGGGTGATCAGGTCGATGCGCAGGGCGTGCATGACCCGCTGGCCGATGGTTTCCATGGCCTGGACCTGAAAGAAGGTGGCGGCGAAGCTGGCCCCTGCCAGCAGGAAGAAGAGGGCGGTGAGGCGGGCGATGCCCCCGAAGCGCTCCGCCATCGGCATTTCGGCCCCGCGGGGAACGATGTAGCCGTCGATGGCCATCTTGGTCACGTACGGCAAGGCCACTTCCAGCGCGGTGATGAGCAGGACCAGGGCCACGGCGCCGGCCAATTGGCGGGTATGGGGCTTCAGGTACCGCCAGAGCCGCAGCAGCAGCCTGACATCGTAGGCCCGGGCCAGGGGGCGCTCCGGATCGTAGACGCCGTCAATTGGCATCGCCGTTGTCCTCCATGGCCTGGACGCGCAGGGTATCGCGGTAGTAGGCGTTTTGCGCCGCCACCGCATCGTGGGGACCCATGGCGCTCACCGCGCCGTTGTCCATCACCACGATGCGGTCGGTCCAGCGCACCGCGGCCATGCGATGGCTGACGATGAGTGCCATGCGGCCCGCGGCGCGGCGTTTGAGCGCTTCAATCACCTTCCGGCTGGTGACGGTGTCCAGTTGGCTGATGGGGTCGTCGAGAAGCAGGATCGGCCGATCGCTCAGCAGGGCCCTGGCCAGCGCCACCCGCTGTTTCTGGCCGCCGGAGAGCATGACCCCGCGTTCGCCCACCACGGTATCCAGGCCGGCGGGCAGCCGTTGGATCATCGATTCGAGGCCGGCGTCGGCGAGGGCGGCCTCCAGGACCGCTGGCGCCACCTCCTGGCCCATGGTGATGTTGTCACCCAGAGCGCCCGCGAAGATGAACGGCTCCTGGGGCACGTAGGCGATCCGGCCGCGCAGGTCGGCCAGGCGGATCTCGGCCAAGGGGCGTCCGTCCACGGCCACGGTGCCGGCGGTGGGTTCGTAGAGCCGCGCGATGAGGCGGATCAGGCTTGTCTTGCCGCTGCCGGGAGGGCCTACGATGCCATAGCTGCGTCCGGCCTCGAACCGCAAGTTGATGCCGGACAAGGCCCGGCGGTCGTCGCCGTAGGTCAGGCGGACATCGTTCAGGGCGATTTCGCGGGGAGAACCCGCCAGGGGAAGGGCCGCCGGGCCGTCGGCGATGGCCGGTGCCGTGTTGAAGATGGCGGCCAGACGCTCCAGGGAGGCCTTGCCGCGCTGGATCAGGTTCATCACCCAGCCCAGGGCCATCATCGGCCAGGTGATCAGTCCGATGTAGCTGATGAAGGCGACGAAATCGCCGGGCGTGATCCGGCCGGCCACGGTGGCCCGCCCCCCCAGCAGGAGCACCAGGGCCAGGCTGATGTTGGAAAAAAGCATCATCATGGGGAAGAAGGATCCGGTGATGCGCACCAGCTTCAGGTTTTCCTGGACATACCGGTCCGAGGCGGCGTCGGCCCGCCGTTTGGCGGCCGGCTCGAGCGTGTAGGCCTTGACCACGCGGATGCCGCTGAAATGCTCGCGAACCGTTTCCGTCAGAGCGGCGAAGGCGGCCTGGACCTGCTGATAGCGCCGATGCATGCGGCGGCTGAACAGCCGCGTGCCCGCGGCGATCATCGGCATGGGCACCAGCACCAGGACGGTGAGCCGCCAATCGATGTACACCATGAAACCGATAGCCGCCGCGCCGAGGACCACGGCATCGGTGAGGGCCACCATCCCCATCCCCGTGGCCATGCGGACGTGGTTGATGTCATTGGTGGCGTGGGCCATGAGACTGCCGGTGGGATGGCGGTCGAAGAAGGCCGGTTCGAGTTTTTGCAGATGCTCCAGCAGCCGCCAACGCAGGTCCCTTTCCACCTTGCGGGAGGTGCCGATGAGGCATCGGCGCCAGACGTAGCGGAACACCCCGATCCCCACGGCCAGCATCAGGATCTGCGTTGCGTAGCCGGCCAGGGCGACCGGTCCCGTGGCAGTGGTCAGGTCGTCCACCGCCCATTTGACCACCCGGGGAATCCACAGCTGCATCAAATCCACCACCACCAGGCAGCAGACCCCCAGCAGGATGGTCCATCGGTTGTCACGCAGGCAGGGAGCGACCAGTTGAAACGGGCTCACAGGCGGACTCCGGCAGCCTTTGGCCCGGTGGGGAGGCCGTCCGGCGAAAAAGGGCGCCTGAGCGGGTCGTTGACTTTGGCCAGGGGCGTTGTTAAGAGCATATCCTTATGGAAATCGGCCATGTCGTCGAATTTATCGACCATGAAAAAATACTGTGCGCCGTCGTTCTGGAAGTCAAGAAGGAACGGCTTCGGATTTTGACCGAGAATGGCCGCGAGGTCAAGCTGGCGGTGGGGCGGCTATCCCACCATGGCCTCACCCGCATCGATCCTGGCGCCAGCCGGGTGCGGACCCTCGAGATGCTGCGGGCGACGGCCGCGCGGCGGCGGACACTGGCCGCCATGATCGATGTCCGGCTCCTCTGGGAAACGCTCAACGAGAACCAGTCCTGGATCGATCTGGATACCATGGCCGGGCTCTGTTTCCCCGGCCAGGCCGACGGCGAGCATCAGTCGGCGGTGATCCGGGCCCTCTTCGACCACCGTCTGTATTTCCGCTATGACCGCAACCAGTTTTCCCCCGTTTCACGGGACGATGTCGAGCGGCGCATCGCCAAGGAGGCTGAAGCGGCCCGTTTCCGGAAGACCGTGGAAACCGCCGCGCAATGGCTCAAGGCGGTTCGGGAAACCGATCCGCCGCCGCCGGCACCGGCCATCGAGGCACCGGCGGACCTGGAAACCCTGCTGCTGGACTACCTCCTCCACGGTCGCGATAGCGTCCATGGCACCCTGGTGCGGGAGATCCTTGGCCGGGCGGGGGTGCCGGAAGCCGACGGAATCCTGCCGATCCTGGTCAAAACCGGCAAACTGGCGCCGGATGTCAACCTGGACCTGCACCGCTACGAGGCTCCGGTGGCATTTGCGGAAGCCGAGCTGGCCGCCGCCGAAACCGCCCTGTCCGGGAGGCGTGGGGACTTCCTGGAAAATGGGCGCCAGGACCTGACCGATCTGCGGCTGTTGACCATCGACGGCCAGGCCACGCTGGATTTTGACGACGCCCTGAGCCTGGAGGCGTTGGACAACGGGTGGCGCCTGGGGGTACACATCGCCGACGTCGGCGCCGTGGTGGTCCGGGACGGGATTCTGGACATGGCGGCGCGGGCGCGGGGCAGTTCCATCTACCTGCCCGATCTGAAGATTCCGATGTTGCCGCCCTCTCTGGCCGAGGGCGGGTGCAGCCTGAGGGCGGATCGTCTGCGGCCGGCCATCAGCCTGCTGCTCACCCTGGATGAGCGGCTGGAGATTGCCGACCAGCGCATCGTGGCCAGCCTGATCCGGGTGGGAGAGCAGTTGACCTACCATGACGTGAACCTCATGGTGGATCAGCGGGAGGACCTGGCCCGGCTCCAGCGCATCGCGATCCATTTCCGGCAGCGGCGCATCGAAGCCGGCGCGGTGCAGATCAACGTCCCCGAAGTGGTCGCCTCCCTCGATGGCAACGGCCGGGTGGCCGTCCACCGTTTCAACCGGGAGAGTCCGGCCCGCCTGATTGTTTCGGAGTTGATGATCCTGGCCAATTGGCAGATGGCCAAGGCGTTGGCCCGGTGGGGGCTGCCAGCCATTTTCCGCAGCCAGCCCGCGCCGCGGGAGCGCCTCTACCACGGCGAGGAGGGCACGCTCTTCCAGCATCACATGCAGCGCAAGCTGCT
This sequence comes from Desulfobacteraceae bacterium UBA2174, assembly GCA_002327445.1. GTDB lineage: Bacteria > Desulfobacterota > Desulfobacteria > Desulfobacterales > UBA2174 > UBA2174. The sequence continues at coordinate 90,062 of DCWA01000026.1, forward strand.
CAGCCGTCTGGTGCTCGACACCCGGCCCCGGCCTCATGTCGGCCTCGGGGTGGATGCCTACGTCACCGCGACTTCTCCCATCCGCAAATACTTCGACCTGGTGACCCAGCGCCAACTGCGTGCCGGCCTGGGACTCGATCCTCCCTGCCGCGAAGAGGATGTCGCCCGGATGCTCCGGGTGCTCGAGCAGCCCCTGGCCCGGGTGGCGCTGATTCAGCGCAACCGGCAGCGCTACTGGCTGCTGAAGTACCTGGAGGGCCGCATCGGCGCCAAGGAGGAGGCCATCTGTCTGCAGCGCCGGCGCTCCAGTTACTTGATCCTCATTCCCGAGTACATGCTCGAATGCGAACTGCCATTGTCCGCCGGCACCACCCTCAATCCCGGGGACCTGGTCCAGGTGACCCTTCAGCACGTGGACGCCCGCCGCGATTTCTTGCGCGTCTTTCTGGGGTAGGACGGGTCAGAGCTTGATCTCGGCGGCCTGGATCATGGCCACGAACGGTCGGTCGGCGGGAGCGAAATCGAAGCCTTCCAGGTTTTCGGCCGTCACCCAGCGGGCCTCCTGATGGTCGTTGAGGCGGATGGATCCGCGGAAGGCGTTCACCCGGAAGACGATCAGTTCCACGGCGCCGAAATCGTATGGGTGCACATGGCGGCCAAGGGTTTCGCCGATGGTCGCCTCGATGTCGAATTCTTCCCTCAGCTCGCGCCGCAGGCAGGCTTCGGGGGTTTCGCCGGGTTCGATCTTGCCGCCGGGAAATTCCCACTTGCCCCCGAGGCGCGCTGTGGGCTTGCGGCGGGCGATGAAGACGCGACCGCCTTCGGCGATAACGGCCGCCGTCACGCGGATCACGACAAGATCTCCCCTTTGATCGGGTCGGGGATGAGGGCCGCCAGTTTGCCGTAGTCATGGCGCACCACGCTCCCGCCGCCGATGGTGACGATACCATGAGCTGCTGCCGGCACCGGGGACTCCTTTTTCACCGTTCAAAGGTCAGCTTGAAACAGCGGCGCCCCGCCACGGTCGGCGGATCCGTTACGGGGGCGAAGGTCCATTCGCAGAAGGTGGCCGGCCCCTGACGGCTCACCAGCAGCACGGTTGAAGACCGGGTCCCGTAATCCGGGCTGACAATGAACCGCGACCCCAGGCGCCGTTCCCATTCCAGGCCCACGCCGGTGTCGGGAAGCCGATCGTCCGGGGGCTGACCCCGGTCGACGAGCAGCGCCAGCAGGGCCTCCGGGGCGATTTCTCCGGTCGTCGCGAGGCGGGCCAACGCCGCCTTGCCCTCGGCCACTTTGGGCCAGGGGGTGTCGAGCAGGTGGTTGCTCAGGCCGTGGATCCCCGGCGCGACGGGTTGTGGCCCCTGCCCACGGCTGCCCAGATACCACACTTCTTCGCCGTCGGCCACGATGAGGTTGAAATCGTTGTACGCGCCGCGCCGGCCATGGACATCCATCAGATAGGAATGAGGGGCTGCGGCGCCGCGGACGAAGTCTGCCACGAGCTGTCCCCGCGACCGGACCTTGATGGCCGTGGCGGCCGGATCGCGATAGTTGGTCACGGCCGCCATGCGGCCACTGCGGGAGATCGCCAGCCACGTGCCGCCGGCCTCCAGGTCCCTGCCGCCGAGCAGGCCGCGACCGTCGGACCAGTAGGCCGCCGCGGCGGTGGGCCGGCGGTGGAATTCATCCCGGTTGGCGGCGAGAATCATCCGGTACCGGGGGTGGCAGGCGTGGGCCAGGAGGATGAGGCACATTCGGGCAACCCTCATTGATTCTTGATGCCGACCGTGATAAAAAATTGCGTCTTGGCGGCGGCGGAAAAACGATCGTTTCGTCGACCCCTAAAGCCACAACACAACTTCAAAGATAATTCAACTCACAAGGGAGGAAAGTCATGCGGGAAGTGGTCATCGTCAGCGGGGCACGCACGGCCATCGGGACCTTCGGCGGTGGACTCAAGACGGTGAGCGCCATCGACCTGGGCGCCACCGTGATGAAGGAGACGCTCAAACGGGCCGGGGTGCGGCCGGTGCGCAGCCGACGGATGGCCGAGACCGCTCCGGATGCCCTGCGCGATCAAGGGACGATCCCCCTGGAGAAGGCGGCGGCCGAATACGATGCCGCAGCGCCGGAGTTGGTGATCGATGAAGTGGTCATGGGCAATGTGCTCACGGGCGGGCAGGGGCAGAACCCGGCGCGCCAGGCGATGGTCCGGGCCGGCATCCCCAAGGAGACGCCGGCCTTCACGCTCAACAAGGTGTGCGGCTCCGGTCTCAAGGCCATCACCGTGGGGGCCCAGGCGATCATGACGGGCCAGGCGGACGTGGTGCTCGCCGGGGGGCAGGAAAACATGAGCCTGGCGCCCATGGCCCTGCTCAAGGCCCGCTGGGGCCATCGCATGGAGCTGACCGGCGTCGGCGAGGTCCATGACCTGATGGTGTTCGACGGCCTCTGGGAGATCTTTTACGGCTACCACATGGGGCAGACCGCCGAGAACATCGCTTCCCTCTACGGCATCGGCCGCCAGGAGCAGGACGAATTGGGCCTGCTGAGCCACCAGCGGGCGCGCAAGGCCATCACCGACGGCATTTTCGCCGAGGAGATCGTGCCGGTGACCATTGCTTCGCGCAAGGGCGATACCGTGGTGGCCGTCGACGAGCGGCCCATGGATACCACCCTGGAGAAGATGGCCCGTCTCAAGCCCGCTTTCCGCAAGGACGGCACCGTGACCGCCGGCAACGCCTCGGGCATCAACGATGCCGCCGCCGCCGTGCTGCTCATGACCGCGGAGAAAGCCCGCGAACTCGGTTTGGAACCGTTCGTCAAGATCCGTGCCTTCGCCGCCGGCGGCGTGGACCCGGCCTACATGGGGCTGGGGCCGATTCCGGCGGTGCGGCGTGCCCTGGCCAACGCCGGCATGACCATGGCCGACATGGAGATGGTGGAACTCAACGAGGCCTTCGCCTCCCAGGCCATCGCCTGCATGCGGGAGCTGGGCCTGGCCGTGGATCGGGCCAACCAACTGGGCAGCGGCATCAGCCTCGGGCATCCCATCGGTTGCACCGGCGCGCGCCAGGTGGTCACCGGCATGTACCAGATGCGGCGGCAAAACCTCGCTACCGGCCTTTTTACGATGTGCATCGGTGGCGGGATGGGCATGGCGATGATCGCGGAGCGCTGATGGGATCCATGGCGCCATCCTCGATCTTTTCGCTGTACTTTCAGCGGTGTTGCTGGTATTTCAACAGACTTGAAAAAGCAGGCCGCAAGGGATTGAACCGGCCGTCGAAGTCCTGATCGGCGGCAACCTTTTCGACATGAGGAGGGGATCCGATGAGCGTCGCCCGGAAATTGGGAATCCTGGTATTTTTCGGTGTGCCGGCCATCGTCGGGGGAGGCATCGTCTATGCCCTGACCGGCGACAACTACACGGCGGTGTTTGTCTATGAGTCTCTGCTGATCATGGCCGCCGGCGCCTGGATCGCCCGGCTTTCCTGATTTTTTACCTCATTGGCTGTTCATCGCATTTTCACCGCGGCACCCTCTTTCCCCGGCGGGAAAAGGCGGTGCCGCCTTTTTTTGCGCCGCATCGGCGTGAACCGTTTTCGTCCTCGGCCGGCCGCCGTTGTCCGGGCCGCTCCGTCGGCGATGCGCAGGTGACGAGATGACCGAAGTCGATCAACTGCCCGATATCAGCATCGAACGCGAAATGCGCCAGTCCTATCTGGACTATGCCATGAGCGTGATCATCGGCCGGGCCTTGCCGGATGTCCGCGACGGGCTCAAGCCGGTCCATCGGCGCGTGCTCTACGCCATGCACGAGCTGAAGAACGACTGGAACAAGCCGTACAAGAAATCGGCGCGCATCGTGGGCGATGTCATCGGCAAGTACCATCCCCACGGCGACAGCGCCGTCTACGACACCATCGTGCGCCTGGCCCAGAATTTCTCCATGCGCTATCCCCTCGTGGACGGGCAGGGCAACTTCGGTTCGGTGGACGGGGATCCGCCGGCGGCCATGCGCTACACCGAGGTGCGCATGCAGAAGCTCGCCCACGAGATGCTGGCCGACCTGGAAAAGGAAACCGTCGACTGGACCCCCAACTACGACGATTCGCTCAGTGAACCGTCCGTGCTGCCGGCCAAGTTCCCCTGTCTGCTCGTCAACGGCTCCTCGGGCATCGCAGTGGGGATGGCCACCAACGTCCCCCCCCACAACCTCGGCGAGGTCATCGCGGCGATCAAGGCTCTGATCGACGATCCGCAGATTTCCATCGATACGCTCATGACATACATCCCCGGTCCCGATTTTCCAACCGCGGCGATTATTTACGGCACCGACGGGATTTCGGAGGCCTACCGGACCGGCCGGGGCGTGCTGCGCCAGCGGGCCCGGGCCGTGGTGGAAGAGGACAAGAAGAACGGCCGCGAGACCATCGTGGTGACTGAACTGCCCTACCAGGTCAACAAGGCCAAGCTCATCGAGAAGATCGACGAGCTGGTCAAGCACAAGCAGATCGAGGGTGTGGCCTTCGTGCGCGACGAGTCGGACCGCGAGGGCATGCGGATCGCCATCGGCCTCAAACGGGACCAGATCGCCCAAGTGGTGCTCAACCAGCTCTACAAGCACACCCGGATGGAAAGCAGCTTCGGGATCATCTTTCTGGCGGTGGTGGACGGCCGGCCGGAACTGCTCACCCTGAAACAAGTGCTCGAGCATTTTGTCTACCACCGCAAGACGGTGGTGACCCGCCGCACCCGTTTCGACCTGAAAAAGGCCGAAGAGCGGGCCCATATCCTGCTCGGCCTCAAGATCGCTCTGGACAACCTGGACGCCGTGGTGGCGCTGATCCGGCGGGCCGCCTCCCCGGCCGATGCCAAGGCCGGCCTGATCGGCGTCTTCGGGATGTCCGCCATCCAGGCCCAGGCGGTGTTGGACATGCGCCTCCAGCGGCTCACCGGCTTGGAGCGGGAGAAGATTCTGGCGGAATACGACGCTGTTCTCAAGGATATCGAGCGTTTCAAGGCGATCCTGGGCAGCGAGCGGCTCGTGCTGGAAATCATCAAGGAAGAGTTGGCCGAACTCCAAGACACCTTCGGCGACCCGCGCCGTACCGAGATCTTGCCCACGGCCGACGAGATCACCATCGCCGACATGATCGCCGAAGAGGACATGGTGGTCACCATCACCCGGGCCGGCTACATCAAACGCACCCCGGCCAGCGTCTACCAGAGCCAGCGGCGCGGCGGCAAGGGCAAGACGGGCATGGTCACCAAGGAACAGGACTTCGTCCATCTGCTCTTCGTCGCCTCGACTCACCACACCTTTCTCTTCTTCACCAACCTCGGGCGGGTCTACTGGCGCAAGGTCTACGAGATTCCCCAGGCCGGCCGCACCAGTGTGGGCAAGAACATCGTCAACCTGCTCGAGTTCACCGAGAATGAAAAACTGACCACCGTGCTGGCGGTGGAGTCCTTCGACCCGGGGCGGCACATCATCATGGCCACCCGCGACGGGCTGGTGAAAAAGACGGACATCATGGCCTACAGCCGGCCCCGGGCGGGCGGGATCATCGCCATCGACCTGGTGCCCGGCGACGAGTTGATCGCCGCGCGGATCACCGACGGCACCCGCAACGTCTTCCTCGGCTCGGCCAACGGCAAGTCGATCCGCTTCCACGAAGCCGATGTGCGGGCTTCCGGCAGGGCCTCCCGGGGGGTGCGGGGGCTGCGGCTCGATTCCGGGGACCGCATCGTGGGCATGGAGGTGCTCACCCACGGCGAGACCCTCTTTGTGGTGACGGAAAACGGATTCGGCAAGCGCACCTCCATCGACGAGTATCCGGTGCAGCGGCGGGGTGGAAAGGGCGTGATCACCATCAAGACCAGCCAGCGAAACGGTCTGGTGGTGGACATCGCCCTGGTGGAAGACAAGGACGACATGATGCTGGTGACCAACCGCGGCATGCTGATCCGCATCCCCATCGCAGGGGTGACCACCATCAGCCGCAACACCCAGGGGGTGAAGCTGATGGACCTGTCCACCGATGAAAAGGTCGTCAGCATGGCGCGCCTGGCCGAAGGACAGGAAGACGCCGCGGAGGAGGGGGCGGAGGGGAGCGATGGGGACTGAATCCTCCGGAGAGACCCGGAAACCTTCTCTGGATGAGCGCATCGCGGTGGTGGGCGCCGGCAGCTGGGGCACCGCCCTGGCGCAGCTGCTTGCCGACAAGGGGTATGCCGTCGACCTGTGGACTTTCGAGACCGAGGTGTGCCAACAGATCCGCTCGGCCCGTGAAAACACCGTGTACCTGCCCGGATGCCCCCTGTCGGAAAGGATTCGCCCCGATACGGATCTGGAGGCGGTGGCGCGGGAAAAGGACCTGGTGGTCATGGTGGTCCCCTCCCACTTCATGCGATCGGTGGCCATGCGCCTCAGCGGGTGCCTGGCGCCGAGGTGCATCGTGGTGTCGGCGTCCAAGGGCATCGAAAACAAGACCCACCTCACCATGACCGGCATTCTGGCCGAAACCCTTCCAGGCCACGACCCGCGACGGCTGGCGGCCCTGTCCGGACCGAGCTTCGCCCGTGAGGTGGCCCGGCGGGTGCCCACCGTGGTTACTGTGGCGGCCCGCGAAGAAGCGGTGGCGGCCTACGTGCAGCGGGTGTTCGCCGCACCGTGGTTCCGTGTCTACACCAACGACGATGTCATCGGCGTCGAACTCGGCGGCGCGGTCAAGAACGTCATCGCCATTGCCGCCGGCGTCATCGACGGTCTTGGCCTCGGACTCAATACCCGGGCGGCGCTGATTACCCGCGGGTTGACCGAGATCCGGCGCCTGGGGCTGGCACTGGGGGCCAATCCGCGCACCTTCACCGGGTTGGCCGGGATGGGCGATCTGGTGTTAACCTGCACCGGTGCCCTGAGCCGCAACCATACCGTGGGGGTGAAGCTGGGGGAAGGCAAGAAGATCGAGGACATCCTCGCCGAGATGCGCATGGTGGCGGAAGGGGTCAAAACCGCCAAGTCGGTTTACAACCTTTCGCGCCGACTGGGCGTGGAAATGCCCATTTGTCATGAGATTTACCGGATCCTTTACGAAGGCACGTCCCCGGCCGATGGGGTGATGCGGTTGATGACCCGCGACCTGAAGGACGAACTGGACGAACGTTGATCCCGGCCGAGACCGGAAGCCTGAAAACGGCGGTCTGATTCGTCAGGGCGGCGCAGGCGGCGGCGGGCCCGTCCAGCCGCGCAAGGCTCGGGATGGATCGGGCCGGTGGCGGACCGGTGTTCAGGCCCAAGATGGGCGGCCGACAGAGGAGGGGGCATGGCCACCACCCGAAAGGCCGACGCCGAGGTGCCGGATGATTCCAACCGGGGGCATCGGCGGCGGTTGCGGGAGCGTTTCCGGACGGCCGGCCTGGCCGGTTTTCACGACTACGAAGTTATTGAGCTGCTGTTGACCCTCGGTGTCCCTCAAAAGGATTGCAAGCCGGCGGCCAAGGCGGTCATGGCGCGATTCAAGGCCTTGCCGGCGGTGATGGAGGCCTCCGAGGAAGCTCTTTGCGAGGTGCCGGGAATCGGACCGAACAACGCCATCGCCATCCGTCTGATCAAGGCCGTGGCGGACCGCTACCTCCAGGAGCGGCTCGTCGACCGGCTGGTGCTCACCGATTCCCGCACGCTCTTCGATTTTCTCTACCATACCTTGCGCGATCTGGGCCGCGAACGGTTCGTGGCGATTTTTCTCGACGCCAAGAACCGGGTGCGGGAGACGGCCACCCTTTTCGAAGGGACGTTGACCGCCAGCGCCGTCTACCCCCGGGAGGTGATTCAGGCGGCCATCGAACACCGGGCCGCGGCCCTGATCTTCGCCCACAACCATCCCTCGGGAGATCCGTCCCCCTCGGCGGACGATATCGCCCTGACCCGGCGGTTGATATTCGCCTGCCGCGCCGTGGGCGTCACCGTGCATGAGCACTTGGTGGTGGGGGCCAATCGGTATTATAGTTTTGCCGACCAGGGGCGCATCGCCGCGATGAACCGCGAGTTCGAAGCCGTGATGGCCGGCCATTGATGCATGCTTGTCGCCAAGGCTACGGCGGCGTTGGCCGCCCCGGGGGACAGCGCGTTCACGGAGAGCAGAACCGAAATGCAGCCAATTCTCGCGGCCAGGAAACAGTGATGGAAAACCGCCGACTCGATACCCGCCCTTATTGCTTCGGAGACCTGGAAATCGTTTTCCCGATGGGCCCCGACGGGCTGCGGGCCACGCCGGAATCGTGTCTGGTCTGCCATTGCAAGACCGAGTGCCTGCGCGCGGCGATGGCTGGTCCGGCAGGAGACCAGGTGCGCCAGGAACACCTGCGCCGGGCCGAAGATGCTGGGGTGGTCGGTTTTTTCGAGCGCTGGTCGCGCAAGAAACAACTCGAACGCCGTGACCGGACCCGCCATCGGTAACCCGGGGCCGGCCACGCTTTTCCCAGCCCGTTCGACGCCGACGTCCTTCCACCGCCGACAACTCCGGGCAAGGCCAACTTCATCCATCCTTTCGGAGGACCGGAATCATGAAGACCATCAAAGAGATCGACATCGATCGGAAGCGGGTGCTGTTTCGTGTGGATTTCAACGTTCCCCTCGATTCGCAACAGAACATCACCGACGATACCCGCATCCGGGCGGTGCTGCCGACGTTGCGCTACGCCCTGGACAACCGGGCCAAGGTGATCATCGCTTCCCACCTGGGCCGCCCCAAGGGGAAGGTGGTGCCCGAAATGAGCCTGGCGCCGGTGTCCAAGCGGCTGGGCCGTATGCTGGAGCTGAATGTGAAGATGGCCCCCGACTGCATCGGCGCCGAGGTGGAGGCCGCTGTGGCGGCACTGGCACCCGGAGAGGTGCTGCTGCTGGAAAATCTGCGTTTTCATCCCGAGGAAACGGCCAACGAAGACGCCTTCGCCCGCGCCCTGGCCGGCCTCTGCGATGTCTACATCAACGACGCCTTCGCCGTCAGCCACCGCAAGAACGCCTCGGTGGAGGCCATCACGCGCCATGCCCCCGTCTGCGGCGCCGGGTTCCTGCTCCAACGGGAGCTGGAGTATTTCCGCAAGGCCATGGCCGATCCTCAGCGCCCCCTGGTGGCCATTGTCGGCGGCGCCAAGGTGTCGAGCAAGCTGCGGGCCCTGGAGAACATGATTCAGCATGTGGACAAGTTCATCATCGGCGGGGCCATGGCCAACACCTTTCTGCGCAGCAAGGGGTTTTCACTGGGCCAGTCGCTGGTGGAGCCGGACTTGGTGGACGCCGCCGGTGAGATCATCCGTCAGGCCCTGGCCCGGGGCGTCAAGTTCTACCTGCCGGTGGATGTCGTGGTGGCGGACCGCATGGATCCCAAGGCGCAGATCAAGATCGTGCCGATTCAGGAGATTCCCGAGCAGTGGATGGCGCTGGACATCGGCCCGGCGACCGCATTGCTATACAATCAGGCGCTTTATGACGCCAAGACCATCGTCTGGAACGGTCCCATGGGGGTATTCGAAATGGATGCCTTCAGCCGCGGCACCACCGCCCTGGTGCACAGCGTGGCCAACAGTTTCGCCCTGTCGATTGTCGGTGGCGGGGACACCGACGTGGCCATCCACCGAAGCGGCGAGGCGGACCGTATCACGTACATTTCCACCGGCGGTGGCGCCTTCCTCCAGTTGCTGGAGGGAAAAAGCCTGCCGGCGGTGGAGGCGCTGGATCGCTGCGGCTGAAAAGGTGAGCGAAAGACTTGAAGTCGGACACGGGATGTCGTGCGCGCCTGCCTGGCCTAGCCCTCTTGGCCGCGGTGGTCTTGCTGGCGGGAGCCGGCCTGGCCGTTTGGGCGCTGGTTGAGCGGGATGCGCTGCTCGGCGCCTTTTCGGCCACCTGGGCCCTGATCGCCGATCGCCGCGCCCTGGCCTCTTGGCTGGGCCAGTGGGGTGTCGCGGCACCGTTGATCTTCATCGGCGTGCAAGTGTTCCAGGTGCTGCTGGCGCCGGTTCCCGGAGAAGCCACCGGGTTTATCGGTGGCTACCTCTTCGGCCCGGGGCCGGGGTTTCTTTACAGCACCGTCGGGTTGACTTTGGGATCGTTGCTGAGTTTCGGGGTCAGCCGCCGCCTCGGCCGCGATCTGGTGCGCCGCTGGATATCTCCGCGGCGTCTGGAGCGTTTTGACAGGCTCATGCGCCGGCAGGGCGCCCTGGCGGCCTTTGTCCTGTTTCTGATTCCCGGTTTTCCCAAAGACTACCTTTGCTTTTTCCTCGGTTTGAGCCGCATGCCGCTGCGCCTGTTTTTCCCCATGGTGGCGGTGGGGCGAATCCCCGGCACCCTGATGCTCAGTTTTCAGGGAGCCGCTCTTGCCGAACGCAACTATGGCGTCTTGATCGCCCTCGGGGCCGTCAGCGCCTTGGTGCTGGGACTGCTGGTGGCCTATCGGAGCGAGGTTTACGGATGGATCGAACGGCTGGATCGCGGCGGCCAAGTTTGACGGATAGGATGGGGGATGGTACACAAACAAATTGATTTTCAGCCGATGCCAGTGCGTTTCGAACGCGTTATCGCCATTAGATAAGGAGGGGGTGTGGCGTTTTGGAGCATCCGTGAGGAACTGAGCCGTGCCAACTGCCTGCGGCGGTCCTATTACGAGCTGTTGCGCGATCAACTGGACCAGTTCATCCTCTCCTACTCCCTGACCCAGTCCTACGAGAAGTTCCGCGCCCGCAACAAGGTGTACCCCTTCGTGGAGAAGCGGGAACTGAAACCCCGGGCACGCATCCCGGGGATGGAATATGAATGCCAGAACGCCTTCCTGGTGATTTTCGTCGAAGACAGCCTGCCGGTGTCCTTCAAGAAGTACATCCGTTTCTACGATCTCAACAAGACCACCAAGTCCAACCTGCTGCAGCTCGAATCCCTTCCCCTGGAAAAGGAGTTCGACCGCAGCCAAAAGAGCCTTGAGAACGTGCGTTTCTTCGATTTTTTGAAGGAGCTGATGCCCGTCGATTACGCTTTGCTGATTCAGCGCGATCCCAAGACGCGGCAGCGGGACCGCTATGTGCTGAGCCATTTTCACGTGCGCATCGACTGGCCCATCGCCGAGGCCGCCGAGGACCTGGGAAAACACCTGCGCTACATTTCCAAGGATTTGTACGAAAAAGGAGACAAGTGGGCCGAGGACCTTCAGAAGAAGTTCTTCGAGTACTACGGTGTGCCGGCCATGGCCGGCGGGCGGCGTACCGCCGCCGTGGTGGCGGCCCAGTATCTCAAGCGCATTCCTTGCATCAGCACCATCTACGTTGGCAGCAGCGAGTCGCGCTCCACGATGCGCATCGGCGAGCGGGGAACATCCAAGGCAGTGCTACTGAACTTAAGCGATATTGAGGTCAAGCAGATCGCCTCGGCCAATACCCTGACGGAACGCACCTTCCGTAAAAACTACATCTTCAATCACCATAGCAAGGCGAACCTGTGCATTTTCAGGGCGACCTACGCCTACACGGAGCACTCCCGCCCCCCGGAGGACGGCAAGCTGCGGGAGCTGAAGCCCGACCTGAACTGGCTCACCGTGGGCGCCCAGCACGTGCTGCCCAAGCCCGGAGTCTGGAAATATCCCCCCCTGCCGCTCAATTTCATCTACTCCTGAAAGCCCGCCTCCCGATTGTCATCTCGACCCGCCCCCCAATTGTCATCCCGAGCGGAGCGAGGGATCTCTGCGCCCAACGCTATCCCCAGTGACTTCAACAGGTAGAGATTCTTCGTCGCCGGCTTATCGGGGTGGCCTGTAATTTTTCGACCTTTTTACCGTCTGAATCCATCTGGTCAGGAGCGCCGGCCGAGCGTCTTGATCATGGCGATTTCGTCGCAGTCGGGAAACTTGGGGCAAAGGACGCAGTCGGCCCAGATCTTGCGGGGGAGTTGGGCGCGGTCGATGCGCACGAAGCCGAACCGTTCGAAAAAACCGGGGCGGTAGGTGAGGGTGAAGACTTTCTCCAGGCGAAAATGCCGGGCTTCCTCCAGGGCGTGTTGGGTCAACTGGCCGCCGATGCCGCGGTGCTGGTGGCGCGGATCCACCGCCAGGGAGCGGATTTCGGCCAGGTCCTGCCAGCAGATCTGCAGGGCGCAACAGCCGATGACCTTGCGGGTCTGATCGTCCACGGCCACGACAAAGTCGCGCAAGTGGTCGTAGAGTTGTCCCATGGGCCGGGGCAGCAGCTCACCGCGCTCGGCGAAGATTTGCAGCAGGGCGTGGATCGCCCGGACATCTTTGGTGGTGGCCGCACGGATCATGCATCGGGTTTTAGCGAGGCGGCCGCCAAAAAGCAAGCCTCGGTCGTTGAAAATCATGGCCCGGAAACGCGCCAGGACGAAACGGCCGGCGTCAGCTTGACATCGCCGTCGATTCAGGCTTATAGCCTTCAATCCGGATCGTTTTTATAAACGGTACACCGCCGATTTGCCTGCCCGGGTGGCGGAACAGGAAGACGCAAGAGACTTAAAATGCCTTGAATTTCCTTACCAATTAAGCTTCCGCAGGCACTGGCACATTTTTGGCACAAAATCGCTATCCCTTCCGTAAGGTCGGCAACAGTCCAAAATCCAAATCCGAGACCGCCTCCGCAAGTGTGTCGGGGGATAGGTGCATGTAGTTCATCGTTGAGGCCATCGCCTTGTGTCGCATGAGCTTCTGCGTTTGCAGCGCCGATCTGCCGTCCATGGCCAGCCGGCTTCCGAAAGTATGACGCAAGTCATGAAACCGGATCCCCTCATCAACCCCTGATGCCCGGACCAGCGCTTTGAATCGGTGTGAAATTTCCGTTTGATCCCGGAAGGGGAAGAGTTTTTCACCCTTGGAAAATGATTTGGCCCGGCCCCGCAGAAGATCAGCGACCGCTGCGGCCATCGGGACACTGTTGTCATCCAGGTTTTTCTGCTCCGGTCCAACCCGCAACCGTCCCGGCGGATTGTCGATGTCGCGTCCGGTGAGGCGCAAGATTTCTCCCGATCGCAGTCCCGTGTAAAGGGCGACCAACATGAATTCCGAAAAGTCCTGATCGTCACAGGCGTTGAAAATCCTGCGCAAATCCTCTGTTACGATGTACCGGTTCTTTTTTTCGACCTTGAGCTCCTTCGGCCATTTTTTCAGTGGAGGCATATAGTCCCATTCGATGGCTTTCCGGAGAGCCATTTTCAAATGACGGTAGCGGCAGTTGGCGGTCGCTTTCGATAGCCCGCTTCGGAGCAAGTCCGAAATGAAGCCATCTATGTGTCGGACGGTGATTTTTGAAATGGCGATGTCCCCCCAGGAAATTATGGCGCATTTCAATGCCCGTTCAGTCAGCCGGTAGGTTCCCTCGCGGACTTTTCCTTCCAAGTGGTCCAGGTATTCGTTTCGGAATTCTTTTAAGGTCTTGGATACTGATGATTGGGAAATGGACTCGATTCGGCCAGCGAAAATATCTCGCTCCAGCTGCCGGGCCTTTTTTTTGGCAATGCGTAATTCTTTGGTTTTCAGAGACTTTTTGCGTGTTTTGCCGTCCTCTGTCCAAAAAGCGGTGTACCAGCCGTTTCGCTCTTTAACCTTTACCTGGTTCACGACCTGCCTCGATACCAATCGTCAATGGATTGCTTGTCGATAATCCATTGCCCGGTTCTTTTGCTGGCGTCAATGTAACCCTCGTTGACCCACTTCATGAGGGTGGTTCGGGACTTGATGCCTGAATACCGTAAGGCTTCGTCTACGGTAAGCCATCGCCTGCTGTCCGAGGGGGTACCCAACAATTCGGCTACTCTTTTGGCGATAGCTTCAATATCTTGAGCGTCTATTCGCATTTTACTATCTGATTTTTATAGTTTCGACGGAGGCTCAGCCGAATCGGACCTGGAGCCAACCCCTAAGGAAAACATGTTCTCCTTAGTTGGTTTCCTTGCCTGGCAAGCCTTCGAATGAAAACTCCACCCCTTCGGCTCCGGGTACGAGCCAGGCGTTGAAGCTCTTGCCGGCCTTGCTTTTCAACCCGAGCGCCAGCACTTTCCGCCCCCGCACCAGCGCGTTAAGCTCTTCGTCGGTAAGCTCCTTGCCGGCGACCTTGCGCCAGACCCGGAAACCGCATCCATTCTCGTCAGCGCAGAACGCGCCCCCCTTGTTTATCCGCATGGCCGATCCGCACTTCGGGCATACCCATTCCAGCTCGCTCATTCTTGAAGTTTCCTTTCGTCAGTCGTCTGCTTCGAATCCCTTCCCCGAGTAGGTCCTCTCGGGCCGAAATCCGCTCCTGAAAAAAGAAGGGAAAAAATCGAAATGACCCTTGCCCCGTATCCAGCTTACGGGGACACCGAGCCCATTCAACTAAAGGGAAAAAGAAAAATCGGGTGCGTGAAAGGAAGTGGAAGTAAGTGTATCTGGTGTAATTGCTGATAGTTACAGGAAAAGAGCGAGTTTCCGCGCCAATCGGTGCAAAAAATTTTTGAGGCTGTCCGTTGAAAGGAGCCTCCGAGCCGTAAGCTGGGCAACATGCCGGCTGCAAACTTTCCCTTCCTTATGGATAGGGGTGCGCCGCGGCTCATCAGGAAGCCGGCATAATCGCGGCATCAAAACGAACAGGAACGGAAAGGAGGCTCCCATTGGAAAAGGAAAATCTCGATATGCGTTGTCCGGTTTGCGGGGGCGAGCTGTCGCGTCTGTGGCCTACGGTGAACTCTCGGGGAAAAATCCGGTTTTTCCTGTTTTCGTGCCCTGCCTGCAACATCCAGTGGCGGATCAAAAATTCCGCGGCTGTATCGCCTGCACCGGTGTGCCCGGTGTGTCAACGGCATGGCCGGGAGATGGTCCGGATGAGCCCGAAAGACATCGGCCGGGATGGCGTGACCAGGACATGGGTATGCTGGGAGGACGGAACACTGCTTCACAATATTGGCGGAAGGCCGGTGATCGAATCCTTCGGCCAAGTCGGGAACGTTAGCGTAGAAACGGCGCGGCCAAATATGGCCTGCGGGTAGTGCCGGCCCGGAAGCATCGCCTACGGTAAATACGGCCTGAGAAGGGTGAAAACGGTTTCTCAGGCCACAAATAAGGGAAAGATGAGAGGTGATTCGACTTTTTACTTTTAGGCTTACCGAGGGATAAAAGGACCCCGGAAAGTGAGGTTTCCGGGGTCCGGGGTGTCCGCCGGGGTGTCAATTCGGACATAAAGGCGGGCCAGGCAAACTAACTGCCTGATATAATTGGCGTCCCCAAGGGGATTTGAACCCCTGTCGCCGGCGTGAAAGGACTGCAACATCTCCCTTTAATTTCAATATATTGAGTGATTTCAAGGCGGCAAGATGAACACAACGGGCAGATTTTACCCCCTTGGACAAGTTGAACCGTTTCCGCAACCGTTTCCGCTGACGCGTCCGAAACTGGGGAAGGGCAGGGCGAAAGTTGGTCGCCACACGCAGGTCGTTATGGCGAAGTTTGGCAATGATCATCTTGACGCCCATTGGAGGATACCCCCTCATAATCCATTGATATTCTTGGTGGTCCTAACGGTATTCAAACCAGTGTTACCGACGTGAGAGGGCCACGACGTTTCCCCATGATTTCAATATATTGAATAATTTCAAGGCGCACTATGAACATGGTGGACACGGTTTTCGGCCTTGGACACAGGCAACCGTGTCCGGATTGGTGGCAGAAAATCAGTTCGACGATACGTGCAGGTAGGTTTCCCTCATCCTTTCGCCGAGACTCCCTGATGTCATTTTACTTCTATATTTTCTTCTGCTTCTTAGCTTACTGTCCGAGATGCTTTTTGGCGCTCAACCGGAGCCACTCCCCACCGCCGGTGGCTCCATTATGGTGATCATCAACTGGCTCCATTACGGTGATCACCAAGTGGCTCCATTAGCCTGACCACAAGGTGGCCTCATTAAGGTGACCATGGAATGGACTCATAGCATTGACCATCAACAGCAATAAAGCTTTTCAGGGAGATACTTCTTGCCTACACAAATCCACCGGATAGGGGACGGTTGGGTGCGCAGGAATCGGTGTCTGTCAAGGTAGTTGTCGCATGAAGTCATGCCGCCATGGCTGATGGTAACCGCTTGGAGACATCCGCCGGCGGATTTAGCCAGACTTCCGTAACAGGCTTCCAGTTACGGATACTGCCGCTCCATCGCTTCGGATGGCGGGCCTTTGCCTCTTCATACACACGCCGGCGGGCAATAAAGATTTGGGTGCGGCTCTTTTGCGACG
>DCWA01000016.1 GCA_002327445.1 Desulfobacteraceae bacterium UBA2174
TGAAAGTTAATCCGTGCCCCGGGCATAGCCGTGCGCCCGAGAGACTTTCGGGCATAACGCACCCCGAAATTTCTGCTTGACTTTGGACGGATTAACTCCTCGGGATGACAGGGGAGGAGTTCTTGCCTCGGGATGACAGAGGGGATGGCCCTGCTCCTCGGGATGACAGAGGGGATGGCCCTGCTCCTCGGGATGACAGAGGGGATGGCCCTGCTCCTCGGGACGACAGGGGGAATGACGCAAATTACTTTTTATTCCAGTAATTTGCAACTTTTATCACTCGCCACATCAATCACTTCCGTTTTCCAACTTTAGTCATTCCAACTTTAGTCACTTTAGTCACTCCCAACTTTAGTCACTCCCAACTTTAGTCACTCGTAACTTTAGTCACTTTAGTCACTCCCAACTTTAGTCACTCCTACTTCAGCCACTCATCCCGCCCCTCTCGCCCAAATTCCCGTAGCGGTGGTAATTGTCGCAGATGCTCTGCTCCCGGAAATACTGGAGCAGTTCGAGCCGCCCCTCCATCCGCACCGGGGTGCGCGACACGTAGAAGCCGGTCCTGGCAGCCGCTTCCATCACGGTGGCCGGAACGCGGTCCGCCGCGGCGTAGCGAATGCGCTGGACCTCGGGCAGGTAGCGCACCAGTTGGACATCCGTCTGGCGCACCAGGGCCGCGTCCCCCACGATCCGTTTTCCCTCGGGGCCCTTCAAAAAATCGGTAACCGCGTTGTGCAGGCCCTCCGGAATGCTGACCACCGATAGGCATTCGGCGACCCGGGCGGCGGCGATGCGTCCCAACACCTCGAAAAAACTGTCGTTCTCGTGAAGCCGGATCAACACCCGGCCCACCGGCAGGTAGCGCAGGAAATTGTCCTGGCCGCGCAGGTGAAAGAAGTCCGTCTCGCCGGAAAAAGTCCGCTCGTGGTGATACAGGTAGCTCTGGATGGCCACCACCGTTTTGTGGAGATCGTCGCGGTAGGGGCGGTGCTTGCCCCACATCAGCTCCAGGCGCCACTGCCGGGCCTGCCGCAGCAGCTCGCTGTCATTCCGGATCGGCCCGATGGGCGGCTCGGCAATCTCCTCGATATCCATGAACTGGGTGACGTAGTTCGGGCCGCCCACCTTGATGCCGGCTCCCAGGGCCGATTTCCCCATGCCGCCGAAGGGCTGGCGCAGGACCACGGCGCCGGTGGTGCCGCGATTGATGTAGAGGTTGCCGGCCTGGATGGTCCTTTTCCAGCGGTTCTGCTCCCGCTTGTCCAGGCTCTCCAGGCCCGAGGTGAGCCCGTAGCCGGTCTGGTTGACGAGGGCGATGGCGTGGTCCAGGTCCTCGGCCTCCATCACGGCCAGCAGCGGCCCGAAAAACTCGGTCATGTGGGTGAAGCCGCCCGGCGTGACATCGTACTTGATCCCGGGCGTCCACAGGTGCGGGTTGTCGTCGATCATCCGGGGCTTCAGGGCCCAGGTTTCTCCGGGCTCCAGGGTGGTGAGGGCCCGGAGCAGGTCCTTGCCGGGCCGGTGGACCAGCGGCCCCATCTTGTGGCGGAAGCGCCAGGCCGAACCGGTCTTGAAGCTGGCGGCGGCGTCCACCAGTTGGGCCTTGAAATGGGCGTCCGCGTAGACCTCCTTCTCCAGAATCAGCAGCGAGGTGGCGGAGCATTTCTGGCCCGCGTTGCCGAAGGCCGACTGGATCACGTTCTTGATGGCCTGGTCCCGGTCGGCCATGGCGGTGACGATGGTGGCGTTCTTGCCGCCGGTTTCGGCCGCCAGCATCACCCCGGGACGCGCCTGGAGGATGCGCAGGCCCGTCTCGGTGCCGCCGGTGAGAATGATGGCGTCCACGTCCGGGTCCGTGGTCAAGGCCGCGCCGGTCTCGTCGCCGGTGCAGGGCAGAAATTGCAGCGTGTGGCGCGACACGCCGGCCCGCCACAGGCATTGGCACAGCTCCCAGCCCACCATGGCCGCCGCCGAGGCCGGCTTGAAAATCACGGTGTTGCCCGCCGCCAGCGCCGCCAGGATACCGCCGCAGGGAATGGCGATGGGAAAATTCCACGGGGTGATGACCAGAACAACCCCCTTGCCCCGGCACCGCAGGTGCGGCCGGTCGTCGAAGGAGCGCACCGAGAACGGGTAGTACTCGGCGAAATCCACCGCCTCGGAGACTTCCACGTCCGCCTCGGTGAACACCTTGCCGGTATTGGCGGCCGCGGCGCCGATGAGCCGGCCCCGGGCCCGGCGGATCTCCATGGCCGCCCGGGAGAGGATCTCGTGGCGCTGCCGGGCCGTCTTCTCCCGCCACCGGTCGGGGTCCGCCTTGGCGGTGGCCACGGCCAGGCGGGCGTCTTCGGCCCCGGCCAGGGCGCAGCGGCCCACGCCGACCGACACGCCCGTCTGCGCGTCGATTTTGGACAGATCGACGTATTCCCGGATTCGGCGGTCCTCGAAAATCTCCCGCCCCGCCACCACCAGTGGAATGTCCGGGGATGCGTTGTTTTCCCACTGGCGGCGGATTTCCTCGGCCCAGCGGCGGTTGCCGGGACAGGACCAGTCCGTGTCCGGTTCGTTGTAAAACTGGCTGTGGTGAAAGGTGCCCGTGTCCGCGGGGAAGGTCTCGCTGGTGCGGTCCTGGATCCGGTGAGGCGCATCGGCGGCCTTGTCCATGCGGGCCACGGAAGCCAGAAACCGCTCCCGCAGAAACCGCCATGCCGTGGAATCCGTCCGGAGCCGGCTGGCGTGGCGCAAAAAATTTTCCGAGGCCGTGTTCTCGTCCAGGCGCCGGATCAGATAGGCGATGGCGTTGATGAATTCTTCCTTCCGGGCCACCGGGGCATAGACCAGCACATCCCCGGAGGCCTCGGTGAGGGCCCGGCGCACGTGGTCGGCCATGCCCTCGAGCATCTCGAAATGGAAATGCGCCGTCACCTGCCGCGCCTCGGCCAGCTTGCGGGCGAAAGCCAGTTCGAAGAGGTTGTGGGAGGCGACGCCCAACCGCACCGCCGCGATGTTTTCCGGGCGCATGCCGAACTCCACCATGCGCTTGTAGTTGGCGTCCGTCTCCACCTTGGAGGTGTAGGTCGCCAGGGGCCAGTTGAACAGGGACGCCTCCACCTGCTCCATTTCCATGTTGGCGCCCTTGACGATGCGCAGCCGGATCGGGCTGCCGCCGTCCGCCACCCGTCGTCTGGCCCACTCGGTCAACTCCTGCTGGATGGCAAAGGAATCGGGCAGGTAGGCCTGGAGCACGATGCCGGCGCTGTAATGTTTGAATTGCGGCTGATCCAGGGTTTGCGTGAAGGCCGCCCGGGTGATGCCCAGGTCGCGGTACTCCTCCATGTCGAGGTTGACGAACTTGGGCACCGGGGTGCCGTCCGGCCGCACGAAGCGGTTTTCGGCCGCCACCGCGTAAAGTTCCGATAGCCTTTCCACCAGGGTGGAGACGGTGTGATCGAAGGCGATGGGATGGATCTGGGAATAGATGGTGGAAATTTTGACCGAAATGTATTCGATGGCCGGATTCTTGAGATCCGCGATGTAGGTATCGAGCCGCCGGCGGGCCTCGGTTTCGCCCAGCAGGGCTTCGCCGAGATGGTTGATGTTCACCCGCACACCCTCCTGTTTGCGCTTTTCCAGGTATGCGCGCAGGGCATCGGCCTCGCCGGGAATGATGGCGCGACTGCTGTTCTCGCGCATCTTCTCGATCATCTTCGGCACGGTGAGGCCGGGAAACAGCTTGCCCGGCCCCAGAAACATCTGGATCATCAGCCGGTCCACGGTGGAGAAGAAATCCGGGATCCCGTGGGACCGAAGGATGGCGCTGACCTGGTCGGCCACCCGGCCGGGATCGTGGGAACGGAAACTCTGGTCGATCATCCGGGTGAGCACCACCTTGTCCATCGGGCGGTCCATCAGGCGCTGCATCTGTTCCTGGATCGCCTTCTCCTCGTCGGTGAGCAATGCGTTGGCCCGGTCCTGCCAGACGCGGGCCAGGTCGAGGGCGTCCTTGACGATCGATTCCATTGTTTCAGGTTTCATTGTCGCATCCCTCCATCGATGGCATTCTTCACTGGGTGGGTCGGCCGGCAACCGGATCTCGATGCCGGCGGCGGAATCCGGCATCCAACTTCAACCCGTGTCGCGGCATCCCGCTTATGAATCGTCTCCGGGCACCCTGCCACCGGCCGCCGGGAAGCGGCGGGTGGCTCGGGCATTGAATGACAACTTTGAGGCTTCTCTACGATTACATCATTTCAGGAAAGGATTGAACGGATATCGCGCCGCGAGGAGGGTCCGGTGGCACTGGAGAAAGGGTTTTCCGTCACTTCAATTCTTTGATTTTCTTGATATCTTCAGACTTGCCGAGCATCATCAGAATGTCGCTATCCTTGATGACGAATTCCGCCGGTGGCACCAGCCGGAAATTCGGGGGGACCAGCTCCTTGATGGCGATGACATGCACGTTGTACTTGGCCCGCAGATTCAACTCCTTGAGGCTTTTCCCGATGAATTTGCGCGGGGGATCGACCTGGACCAGGTCGAACTCCTCGGCCAAGGGAATGAAATCGATCATGTTGGGCCTGGACAGGGAACGCGACACGCGGATGGCCGAGTCCTTTTCCGGGTGAATGACGGTGGTGGCGCCGACCTTCTTCAGAATCTTGGCGTGGTCCTCGTCCAGGGCCTTGGCCAGGATCTGCTTGACCCCGATCTCCTGCAAATAAAGGCAGATCAGGATGCTGGTACTGATCCGGGTACCGGTGGAAACGATGACTCCGTCCATGTTTTCGAACCCGAAACTCTGGATGGCCTTCTTGTCCAGGGCATCCATCACCAGCGCTTCGGTGGAGTGGGGAGAGATGGCCTGGACCCGGGCCTTGTCGGTATCGATGGCCACCACTTCGTTGCCGTCTTCAAAGAGGGCCTTGGCCGCATGGAAGCCGAAATTGCCCAGGCCGATCACTGCAAACCGTTTCATGATATGTTCGCTCCCTTATCCGATCATCAAGTTCTCTTCGGCGTATTCGTATCCGTTGGCCGCGGCGGCCCCCGTGATGACGTAAGCGAAGGTCAGCACGCCGACCCGGCCGATGATCATCATCAGGACGATCCAGGATTTGCCCCAGGTGCCGAGCAGCGGCGTGGTGTTCATCGAGAGTCCCACCGTGCCGAAAGCGGATACGGTTTCAAACAGACAATGCAAAAAGCCCGGCGCCGGTCTCCCAGCCCCTCCACCGGAAAGGGCCCTGCCGGCCAGCAGCATGAACAGCACCAGCGCGATGAGGCCCACGGAGACGAGAAGCAGGGCGATGCTCCGGTTCACCGCGTCCTCCGGCACGCTCTTGTGAAAAAGAAGCACCCGTTTGCGATTGCGGATCCGGCTGATCGTCAGGGCGATGATCACCGCCAGGGTGGTGGTCTTGACCCCTCCGCCGCAGGAACCGGGCGAGGCCCCGAAAAACATCAGCAGAATCATCACCGCCAATGTGGCATCCTGCAGCGCGCCGATGTCCACCGTATTGAACCCGGCGGTGCGGCAGGTGATGGACTGGAACAGCGGCACCAGGAACCGGGCGGCCGAGGAACCTTCCGCATCGTATAGGCCCCTTGGCTCCAGCAGGGCGAACATCAGGGCGCCGGCCGCGATGAGCGCCAGCGTGGTTGTCAGCACCGTCCTGGCGTGGATGGAAAGCCGGTTCCACCGCCAGGGGTGGGCGAGATGGCCTTTCAGTTCATAGATCACCGGGAAACCGATCCCGCCGAGGACGATCAGCGCGCAAATGGTGAGGTTGACCGCGATGTCGCCGCGCCAGCCCATCAGGTTGTCCGCAAATAGGGAAAAACCCGCGTTGCAAAAGGCGGAAACACTGTGAAATACCGCCGTGTAGATCGCCCGGGGCCAGGGCATCATCCCGTGCCAGCTGGCGGCGAGCAGCACCGCCCCCACCGCTTCGGCCGCCAGGGTGAAAACGATGGTGTGCTGCACGAGGGTGAAGATGTCCTTGCGCGGCGTGTGGGCGAAGATGTCCTGCATGATCAGGCGATGGCGAAAGGAGACGCCGAGCCCGACCCAGCGGAAGAGCGCCACCGAGATGGTCATGAGCCCCAGCCCACCCACCTGGATGAGCACCAGGATCGTCAACTGCCCGAAAACGGTAAAAAAACCACCGGTGTCCACTACCACCAGACCGGTGACGCAGACCGCCGAGGTGGCCGTGAACAAGGCGTCGATCCAGCGGATGCCGCCGCCGGCGGTGGCCCAGGGCAGCATCAGGAGCGCCGTGCCCGCCAGGATCACCAGTAGAAAACTCGCCAGGATCAGGATGGCGGGGTGGAGCTTGAGGATTCGGCCGCGCAAGGTCATGATTGCTGCCTCGCCTCCTTGAAATAGCCGCAGTGGCGGTGGCCCGGGGTCCGGCACACCAACCGGAGCCGCTGGCCCCCCAGCACCAGGCGGTTGCCGCAAGCGCCGCAGGTGGTCACCTCGACTTCTCCCTCGAACACCGAGGCATTCAGATAGGGGCAAAGCCGCGACAGGAGCCGCCGGATATCGAAGCGGACGGGGTATCGGGTCGCCAGATCAAACAGTTCGGAGGGAACGAGGGCTTCCTGACCCGGCCGGACGTCGACCCAATTCAACCCGGCCTTCTCCAGATCGGCGATGAGGTCCCTGTGCCAGTCGTCCAGGACCGCCAGAACGGGGACCGCCTGGCAGGCCGGATGGTGCCGCAGGCATTGCACCAGCTCCACGAGATCGGCCCGCGCGGCTCCCCTGGCCACCGTGCCGCGGATCAGAACCATGTCAAACGGCTGAGAGGCGGCCTGATCCAGGCAAGCCAGGGCGCTGGACACCCACTGCGCCCCGTCCTCCAAAATAGGGACCGGGGTCAGGGAGACCGCCAGGATGGCGGGATGGCGGATCGGGGTCTGCATTGTGCACCTTCGCTCGCGAACACGAACGCGACGCCGGCCGTCGCGCGGACCAATCCGGTGAGCAAAACGGATGCCATAATATATTTTATGTATGATTCCAGCAAGATGAGATTGAACTGGATTGCGGTTGCGCCGATGCGGGATCGGTTTCTTGAAAAATGCAAGAAAGCGGCCTTGCAACCTGCAAGGTGCTCAGTCCAACTGGTAGCGCTTGCGCTTGCGCCACAGGGTGGCCGGATCGATGCCCAGGACCCGCGCGGCCTCTTCCAGGGAACCGGTCTGCAGCATGACCTCCCGGATATGGGCCTTTTCCATGTCGGCCAGGCTGGAGAGACGGGCTGCGGACCCGTTGGGTGCTTTGTAATTTGCAATTCCGGCCGGCAGAGACGCCGCCGCCAGAGGGCCGGCCCCGCTCAGGATCACGCAGCGTTCCATGGCGTTGATCAGTTCGCGCACGTTGCCGGGCCAGGGGTATGTCTGGAGCCGCTCCATGGCCTCGGGCGTGATGGGGCCGACGCGCTTGCCGTTGAGCTGGGCCGACCGCTTGAGGTAGTGTTCGGCCAGCAGGGGAATGTCTTCGGGCCGCTCCCGCAGCGGCGGCAGAAACAGCTCCAGCACGTTGATGCGGAAATAGAGATCCTCGCGGAAGGCGCCGTCGCGCACCAGCTCTTCCAGGTCCTTGTTGGTGGCGGCGATAACGCGCACGTCCACCGTATGCGGACGCGGATCGCCGAGGCGCTCGAACTGCCGGTGCTGGAGGAAACGCAGCAGCTTGCCCTGCACGGCAGGGGGGATTTCGGACACCTCGTCCAGGAAGACCGTGCCGCCCTCGGCCAGTTGCAGCTTGCCCACCTTGTCCCGCGCCGCGCCGGTGAAGGCCCCCTTGACATGCCCGAACAGGTCGCTTTCCAGCAGGTTCTCCTGCAGCGCGGCGCAGTCCACCGTGACGAACGGCCCCCGGGCCCGCGGGCTCCACTCGTGGATCAGCCTGGCTAGCAGCCCCTTGCCCGTGCCGCTTTCGCCGCTGATCAGAACGGTAGCCTGGGCTTCGGCCGCCTGACGGGCGCTCTGGAGGATGCGGCGCATGCGCCGGTTGCGCGTCAGAATGCCCCCTTCGGAGAAGATGCCCCGCAGCGCGGCGATCTCGTCTGCCAGGTCGCAGAAGCGTTTCAGGCGATCGAGGACCAGATCGAGCTGGCCGGGCACGAACGGCTTGGGCAGATAGTCGAAGGCGCCCATCTTCACGGCCTGCACCGCCGTTTCCACCGAGGCGTAGGCCGTGATCATCACCACCGGGGTCTGGAAGCCGGCGGCCACGATTTCCCGCAGCACATCCAGCCCGTCGCGGTCCGGCAGCTTCATGTCCAGCAGCACCAGATCCGGCGTTTCCCGGCGCAGCCAATCGAGCCCATCGGCTCCGCTGGATGCGGTGGCCACCCGCATTCCCCGGTCTTCCAGGTACACCTGCAAGGTGGTGAGGATGTTGCGGTCGTCGTCGATCACCAGAACCGTCTTCACGCGCCCTCCTCTCCTTCTCCCGGAATCCAGAAAATGAAGCTGGTGCCGTGGCTCGGCCGGCTGTGAACCTTGATGTCGCCCCCGTGCTGCTCGATGATGTCCTTGACGATGGCCAGACCGAGGCCGATGGTCCCGCTTTTGCCCCGCTCCGAAAACTGGGTGTAGCGGTCGAAGATGTGCGGCAGGTAGGCCGGATCGATGCCGCTGCCCGTATCGCGACACTCGAAATAGCAGCGCAGGCCGCGCCGGTAGACCTTGAGCTGGATTCGGCCGCCGGGGTCGGTGTAGCGCAGGGCGTTGCCCACCAGGTTGGTGATCACCCAGGGAAAACGGAAGGAGTCGATGGTGACCCGCCGCAGGCCGGCGGCGATGTCGATGTCCAGAGCCACCCCCTTGGCGTCGGCCTGCTTCTGCAAGGGCGCCAGACACTCGCGGATCACCACACCGACATCCAGTGTCTCCTTGGGCCGCGGCCGCGACAGGGCTTCCAGGCGCGAGGCGTCCACCAGTTCGTTGATCAGGGCCGCCAGGCGGGTGCAGTCGTCGTGGGCCGTGGCGATCAGTTTGTCACGGGTCTCGGGGCCGAGGGCCTGGCCGCGCTCGTGAAGCATCCCCACCCCCATGGCCAGAGAGGTCATGGGCGTCTTGAGCTGGTGCGAGATGTCCGCCATGAACTTGCCCCTGGCCTCCTCGCTGCGCCGAACCTTCTCCTTTTCGGCGGCCAGGATGTCGTCGCGATACCGGTCGTGGATCTCCAGACGGGTGAAGAGGCGGTTGAAGGCTTCAGTCAAGAATCCGATCTCGTCGTTTGAGGCCGGCGCCACCGTCGGGTAGACGCCGCTGCCTTCCTTGGTCGTGGACAGCGTATGGGCCAGGGTCATGAGCGGTCTGGCGATGCGGTAGGCCAGAAAATAGCTCAAGGCCAGAATCGCGGCGATGGCCGTCCCGAAGAGGATCGCCGCGTTGCGCTGGGCACGCCGGGCCAGTTGCCGGGTCCTCTGCTCGGCCCGCTCCATGGCCTCTTCGTTGACGGTAACCAGCTGGTCGATCAAATCCACCATCTCTGTGGTGAGAACCATGAAATCGGCCACCCGGTCGTTGCCTTCCCGGGGGCCGGTGGCGCCCTTGAATGACGCGGCCAGCGGCAGGTAGCGACGATAGCCGGCAAACAACTGCGCGATCAGCTCCTCTTCACCGGTTTCGGTGATGTTCTCCCGGCAGATTTGCAGGTTGTCCGCCAGGCGGGTCAGCGCCGGCGCCGGGATGTCGGGCCAGGCCCCCACCGGGGCTTTTTCCAGGAGCGCGTTGCGGACCTGTTCCATCGCCTTGCGCGCCTCCTGACCCGCCCGGATGCTCTTGTAATTCTGGGAGAGGATCTGCTCGGCGCTGGCCCCCAGGGCGCCGAGATACTGGTTGTTGAGCACCGCCGCGGCCAGCAGGGCCGCGGTGGGGATCAGGCCGACCAGAAAAATCTTGAACCGGATGGGGTAGCGGACTGCTCTCTCGGACATGCCTTCCTCGTTGGCCCAGCATTGGGTTCGAAGCGCAGAAAAACAGCAAAATTTTGGGGGCGACCAAGGTTGAAAAACACCCCAAACGATGTTATTTTTTAATATCATAAAAAAATCATATCACGATTTGGTAAAAGTATGCGCACGACAGTCATCATCAATAATGAAAAACTCGACCAGCTCATGGCCATGACCGGCCTGCGGAAAAAAAGCGAGGCCATCAACGCAGCCATCGACAACATGCTCGTCTGCTTGGCCAAGCGCCGTCTTTTGGACCTCGCCGGCACCCTCGACCTCCAGGAAAATTGGCAGCAAACCCGCGAACTGGAATTGGAGGAAAAATAGTTTCATGCCGGTTATCGTCTACACTTCCATGTGGATCGAGTTCTTCAACAAAAAGCATTCCCCCCACGGCGAAACGGTGCGACGCCTGATTGAAAGCGACGAGGCCGTACTGGCCGGACCGGTGCTTTTCGAGCTGTTGCAGGGCGCACGAACCGCCACCGAAACCGCCTCGTTGGTAGAAGCCCTCCAGGTTCTGCCGTTTCAGGAAGTCACGAAAGCGATCTGGATCGACGCCGGCAAGCTATCGCGCACGCTTCGCAGCAAGGGGATCACGATCCCCATGACCGATTTGCTCATCACCTACGTTGGCCCAAACCAACCATTTCCGTATCGCCACCTTGGACCGCCATTTCGATCATTTCCCGGAGTTCCTGTACGCAAGCCCAGAGGGATCAATAGGCGCGCCAGAATAAGGCACTTTCAGGGCCCCCCGGACCTCAGCCGATCATCCCAGCGCCGCCAGGTTGGCCATGGAAATGGGGCGCGCCCCTGCTTCGATCTCATGGATCATCTTGACCACGGCGTCGTTGACCGGCGTGGGGACCTCGTGCCGGCGTCCCTGCCGGCAGATGTAGCCGTTGAGGAAGTCGACCTCCGTCTTGCGGCCTCGCTCCAGGCTCTGGAGGCTGGACGACCGGATCCGGCGGTACTTGAAGCCGATGAGGCGAATCATCAGATGGCGCCGCAGGCTTCCCAACCAGCCCGTTTGGGCCAGAAAACTGCGGTAGTCGAGCTTGCCGCCGCCCCCCGGCGGCACCGTCAGTGCCATGGCATCGGCCACGGCTACCGCTTCGGCCATGATGGCGATGAAGATCTCGCGGATTTTTCGGACCGCCAGCAACTGGCCCAGGGGCGCGCCGGCGATGACGCCCAGAGAGTTGATGCAACTGTTGACGATCAGTTTGGAGTAAAGCTCGCCCATGATGTTGGTGGAAACGCGGGTCGGAGCGGCGGTCGCCAGCATGTCGCGCACCGCTTCGAGGCGGGCATCGGTGCTTCCATCGAGGCGCCCCACCACGAATTCGCCCTCGGAGGTGACCTCCATGCGTCCCGGTCCGTGAAAGGTGGCCCCCCACCCCACCACGCAGCCGACGACGCGTTCGGCGCCAGCCACCTCGGCCAACGCCTCTTCGCAGATCCCGTTCTGCAGCGACACCAGCGCGGCGTCCGGCTTGAGCAGCGGCAGAAGGCTTTCCGCCGCCGCCGGGGCATCGGCCGCCTTGGTGGCCACAAAGGCCACATCCAGCGGTCCGTCCAGCTCGGCCACGGTTTTCAGCGCCCGCACCGGGATGAGGGCCTCGCCGCCGATGCCGAAAAGGTGAAATCCGGGGTCTTGGGCCAACGCCACGGCTTCGGGGCGGTTGGAGACAACCTGAACATCCCACCCGGCCCGGGTCATCTTGGCCGCCGTGACGCCGCCAATGGCCCCGGCGCCCACCAACGCGATCTTCAGGTTTCTGTTTGGCATGCTCATCTCCTGCGATGGGTGATCAAGCCGTCGTTCCGGCCAGCAGTCAGTTTTCTGCGCTGCCACCGGCCACTGTTCTAACTGGTCTAACCGGTTTAGTTTAGTCTCTTATGAGTTGAAATG
>DCWA01000032.1:0-872 GCA_002327445.1 Desulfobacteraceae bacterium UBA2174
CGGCACCACGGGCAAGCCCAAGGGCTGCCAGCACAGCACGGGCGGGTATCTGGCCTATGTGACGGGCACCAGCAAGTACATTCAGGACATCCATCCCGAGGATGTGTACTGGTGCATGGCCGACATCGGCTGGATCACGGGCCACAGCTACATCGTCTACGGCCCGCTTTCCCTGTGCGCTTCGAGCGTGATTTACGAGGGGATTCCCAACTATCCGGATCCCGGTCGGCCCTGGCGCATCGCCCAGGACCTGGGGGTGAACATTTTCCACACCGCCCCGACCACCATCCGGGCCCTGCGCAAGATCGGTCCGGACGAGCCGGCCAAGTACAACTACCGCTTCAAGCACATGACCACGGTGGGCGAGCCTATCGAGCCCGAGGTGTGGAAGTGGTACTACAACGTGGTGGGCAAGGGCAAGGCGGCCATCGTTGACACGTGGTGGCAGACGGAAAACGGCGGATTCCTCTGTTCGACCCTGCCGGCGATCAAGCCGATGAAGCCGGGCAGTGCCGGGCCTGGGGTGCCGGGGATTCATCCGATCATCTACGACGAAGAGGGCCAGGAGGTGCCCAAGGGGTCGGGCAAGGCGGGCAACATCTGCATTCAGAACCCCTGGCCGGGGATGTTTCAGACGATCTGGGGGGATCGGCCGCGGTTTGTACGTCAGTACTTCGAGCGCTACTGCAAGAATCCCAAGAGCAAGGATTGGCGCGACTGGCCGTATCTGACCGGCGATGCGGCGGTGCAGGCCCCGGACGGCTACTACCGGATTCTGGGCCGCATCGACGACGTGATCAACGTTTCCGGCCACCGCCTGGGCACCAAGGAGTTGGAGTCCGCTGCTCTGGTGGTGCCCGAGGTGGCCGAGG
>DCWA01000032.1:990-136086 GCA_002327445.1 Desulfobacteraceae bacterium UBA2174
ATAACGCCAACCGTCCCCGGGGCCCTCCGGATACAGACAGTGCCCCGGGGGACGGAGAAAAGGAAAGCGTCTTCAAGAAAGTGCGGTAAAGGGATCACCGGCGAATGGGAGAAGGATCAGGTGCCGGCGTCGGACGGTTGAGGCGGCCCTGATAGTCCAAATGAGTTCCGGTCCATAAAAAAAAGGAGAGGAAATCATGTCGGAGCAACTCCAAAAAGAGCCCACACAAGCGTGGGTCACCACATTTGCAGGCATTGCGATCAACCTCTGCCTGGGCATCCTGTATGCCTGGAGCATGTGGAGCAGCACTTTGATTAATGTTGAAAAGGCCGGTCAACCCATGGAAGGGCTCAACGCCGGCTGGATTTATCTGACCAATGCCCAGGCTGCGACGCCTTTTTCCATCTGCGTCATCGTGTTCGCTCTCTTCATGATCCCCGGCGGCTGGATCCAGGACCGGATCAGCCCGAAATTCGGCGCGACGCTCGGGGGGTTGTGCCTGGCGGTTGGATGCATCCTGGCCGGCATGATGAAGAGTTACGTCGGCTTGATCATCGGCTTCGGGATTCTTGGCGGTATCGGTATGGGAATCGGGTACGCGGCACCAACCCCCGCGGCCCTGAAATGGTTCGGTCCCCACCGCCGGGGATTGATCGCCGGTCTGGTCGTGGGCGGCTATGGCGGCGCAGCGCTGTACATCGGCCCCCTCGCCAAGTACCTGATCGGCAGCTTCGGACTCTCGGGAAGTTTCATCTACTTGGGGATCTTTTTCGCGGTGGTGGTCGTCGTGGCCGGGCAATTCCTCAAGACCCCGCCGGCCGGCTACGTTCCGCCGGCGTCCAAGGTGGCGCAAACCGCTGCCCAGGCGGCAGCTTCCACCAAGCATAACTGGGAGGCCGGCGACATGGTCAAGACCTGGCAGTTTTACGCCCTGGTCTTCATGTTCATCATCACCACCCAGTCCGGTTTGCTGATCATCGCCAATGCCGCGGGGCTTCTATCCTCGTCGGCCAAGAAGATTCCGTTCTTTATCGAAAACGCCTGGCTCCTGGTTTCCTTCGGCGGTTTGATCAACGCCTTGGGCCGTGTCGGTACCGGTTGGTATTCGGACAAAATCGGCCGTGTTAACGCCTACATGCTCAACTGCGGGATCTCGGCGCTTTGCCTCTTCGCCATCCCCACCATCATCGAGAGCCAGAACGTTTTTCTGCTCTTCGTACTGGTGGGCGTCGGCTACTGGCAGTACGGTGGCGGGCTTTCGCTGATGCCGTCTTTCACCGGCGATTACTACGGCCCCAAGAACCTCGGCTTCAATTACGGCCTGGTGTTCATCGGCTGGGGTTGCGGCATGTTCATGGCCCGGATCGGCGGATGGATCAAGGATGTCACCGGCAGCCTGGACAACGCCTTCTACATTTCGGCCGTGCTCCTGATCATCGGCGTGGTTTTGGCCAAGATCAACAAACGGCCGCTGCACACCGAATTTTCAGCCAAGGCCGAAGCTGAACTGGCCATGAAAGTCCCCAAATAGTCTGTCATGGCGGTTCAACAAATCGCCTGTCCGGAAAGCCGTCGACGCGATGAGCCGTCGGCGGCTTTCTCTATTCAAGGCGCCTCCGATGGAGGACTCCCTTGACGGATTTATCTTTTTCCAGGTGCCGTTAAATGGTATATCCGCTCTCTAAAAATTGGCCGCGGACAGGCGCGGACATCCGCGGACCTGGAAAATGAATTGGATCGCTTGATTTTGTCTGCGCCCGTCGGCGCGTGTCGGCGGTTCATTAAATTGGCCGCGGACATCCGCGGACCTGGAAAAAATAGATGGATTGCTATATTTTGTCTGCGCCCGTCAGCGCGTGTCGGCGGTTCATTTTTCCCCGGCCCGCACCGCGGCGGATGGAGATTGGAAGATGGCTGTGCTGATCCGAAAATTCAAAAAGTACGCAATTTTCATCGTTGGAGTGGCGATCCTGCTGACCGCGGGGCCGTTCTGGCGGGGAGAGGCGCGGGCTCAGGGAGACGGCAAGTCCCTCGAGCAACTCCAGGTGCTGCAATGCCTGAACCAGATCGCCGTGTCGTTGACCCACATCATGAACTACAACGACAAGGTCGTGCTCGACCAAGAATACAACAACATCATCAACAACCTCAATTTGAGCAAAATCCCGGACGCCGACATCATCACCCTGCTCCAGGAGCTGATGGATCTGCTCACCAGCTCCAAGATTCAGGAGCATGAACGCGCCTATCTCATGAGAAACTATGAGAAAAATATCCAGGAGGAACTCAAGAAGAGACTGCGCTCCCGCATTTTCGACACCGACTTGGTCCTCAATCCCTACACGACCGTTCTGAACGCCATGCTCAATGTGGGCTCCTTCTATTTCAACTATCGTTCCCAGATCGATCAGTACCGGAAGGAAGAGGATGAAAAAGCATGGCAGATCGAGGCCAAGACCTTGGAAGGATTGAACCAGTTCTACAAGAAGCTGCTGAAGTATTCCTGGGATCTGATGCGGCGCTACAACTTCCCCGACGAGTGGCGGCTGGACGAAAAACAGCTCAGCACCTATACGGCGATTCTGAAGGAGGGGGACCCTGAACTGAGGTATCGCAAGCTGGAGCGGATTGAACGAAGCTTCCAGAAGTTTCCGCCCTACTGGTATTACCGCGGACAGACCGCCATGGACATCGGCCGGCGAGACGAGGCGCTGCGCTGCTTCGATCAATTCCAGTCGATTCACCAGGGGATTTTTCGCAAGGACCCCTACGCCGCCTCCACGGCCATGTGCAGAACCATGCTGGCGGGGGAAGCGGCCTCCCCTGATGCGATCCGCAAAGATCTGGAACGGATCCTGGCCAATTCGGATGATGCCGACTGGAGCAACATCCTCTTTGCCGCCATGCAATATGCGCGCTTGGGAGACGCCGAAACGGCGGGCAAGCTGATTCTGCGCAACCTGGACAACGGGCATACCGCCTTCATCGAGTCTCCGGACATGATCCGGGCGGTGGGTCCCGCCCTGCTTCTCAACGCCCGTCCCGATGTGTTCGACCGTGTCATGGAAGATGTCCTGGAGCAGGACAAGGTCAAGAATTATGACGTCTTGTGGCTTTACCAGGAGATGCGCAACCGGGACATCCTCAAGAAGATCGAGCCGGAATTCAATCGCGTGCTGCTGCTCTCCGAGAACAAGTCCCATCTCAACCCCCTGAATCTGTTCAAGGGGGACAACCTGTCGCTTTTCCTGCCCACGCGATGGGTGGTGGATAATCTGGATGTGACCCTTCGCCTGACCGGCGAAAGGGGAGAGCTGAAATTTCGTGCCGACGAAATGGTCGTGCTGCCCCATCATCCGGAAATGACGGTGCTGAAATTCGAGGACGTGTTTTCCATCGAGTCCATCGTGGAAAAAGATCGTTTCGTCGAAATTGCTGTCGCCCTGGTTCATGAAAAATTGCCGCTGGATCAGACGGAAAAGGAAAAATATGACATCGAGATGTTTTTTACATCCGAGATCCTTTCGGCGGAAAGTCATCTGAACAAAATCATCACCTATTCCAAACCGATACTGGCCCCCGCCGATGGCAGGGAAGCTCCATCGCCCGCCGGGGGGCAGGAAAAAGCCGCGGATGTGGGCCATGGGAAAGCGGATGACGACGATGAGGCCGTCTGGTTCGCCAAGGAACAGATCGTCATCAACGGCGAAGTCTTCAGATGGAGCGACGATGGCATTCTCTTCAAATGAGCTCGCAGCGGGGCGATCCGCCGACACTTTTTTCCGGAAGGCCCCGTGATCCAGCGACTCTACGTGGACCGGGCGTTGGCTTCGAGGCCCGAGGTGGGCGCCATCGCCGGACGCCTGGGCCAGGAGGCGGTGGTGCTGGACGATCCACGCCGGGTGTATGCGGAAATCAACGCCGACGCCGATCCGGTGGAGCGGGGCAAGCGAACCCTGCTGCTCACCGCCAACCGCGGCGCCTGGCTGCGCCAGTGCCCGGGTACGCGCCACTACACCTGCTGCGATTACCAGATCCTGCACATCGGCACCTTCTGCACCATGGACTGCGCCTACTGCATCCTGCAGGCATATTTCCACCCGCCCGTCCTCCAGTATTTTCTCAACCGGGAAGACATGGCTGCCGAGCTGGACCGCCGCCTGGCCCTCCCGGAAATCGCCCGGATCGGTACCGGGGAATTCACCGACAGTCTGATCTGGGAGTCGTGTACCGATCTGAACCCCTGGCTGGTGGAACGCTTCGCGGTCCAACGGCACTGTATCCTGGAACTGAAGACCAAGACCGTGGCCATCGACAGGCTGCTCGGCCTGGATCATCGGCGCAAGACCATCATGGCCTGGTCTCTCAACACGCCCCGGGTCATTGCTTCCGAAGAACGGCGCACCGCTTCCCTCGATGCCCGCCTGGACGCTGCGGCGCGCTGCGTGGATGCGGGTTTCCCGGTGGCGTTTCATTTCGATCCGATGATTCTTTACGACGGATGCCGGGAGGACTACCGGAGGACGGTCCAACGGCTGTTCCAAAAGATCCCGGCGGACCGGATCGTCTGGATCAGCCTGGGCACTTTCCGGTTCATTCCGGACCTCAAGGAAATGGTGGCGGCGCGGTTCCAACGGTCCACCATCGTCTACGGGGAATTCGTCCGGGGGCTGGACGACAAGATGCGGTACTTCAAGCCGCTGCGCATTTCCCTATACCGGGAGATGGCGGAGTGGATCCGTCACTACGCCCCGGATGCATGCCTTTACTTCTGCATGGAATCCGAGGAGGTCTGGGAGCGCGTGTTCGGTTTTTCCCCATCCCTGAAGGGAGGACTCCCGGCGATGCTCGACGCCGCCGCCAAATTTCACTGTGATTTGGATCCGGAGGTGCGGCCACGAACTGACAATTGCTCGTCGTGTCATTCCGAAACCGGTGAAGCATCCGCATCTGGAGATGAGGGCAGGAAGGGATGATGGATTCGGGAGGGATCCCTCAAGCGATACCTGACAACCGATAACAGATGACCGACAAGAAAAGGGGAGGGGGGATGATTCGGCGACGCGCGGGCCTCCTGGCCGCCTGGATGCTGGGGCTCTGGCTGCTGGCGACTGCCGGGGCTCAGGCGGAACAACAGCATTTCCAGGCAACGGTGAAATGGGTGGCCGACGGCGACACCGTGATCCTGCAGGATAACCGGCGGCTGCGCTACGTGGGTATCAATTGTCCGGAAACCGCCCACGACGGGACGCCGGCGGAACCTTTCGGCATCGAGGCGCGCCACCTGAATCAAGACTTGGTGAAAGGCCAAACGATTCGCTGCGTTGCCGTGGGCCACGACCGCTACGGCCGCCTCCTGGGGGCGGTATTTCTCGCCGACGGCACCTTCGTCAACAGGGAACTGTTGGCCGCCGGTTTGGGGTATATCCTGCCTGGAGAGGAAAGTGCGCCATTTGCCGAACAACTGCTCTCGGCCCAGCGCCAGGCCATGGTGGCTGGGCAGGGCATCTGGGGGCGACTGGACCCACGTCCGCGGCCGCTGGTGGGCAATCGCCGTTCGAAGCGGTTCCATCGCAGCGACGGCCCGGACGCCAAAAAAATCGGGAAACACCACCGCGTGGCGTTTCCCGATTATCCGGAAGCCTTCGCCGCCGGCTATGCCCCCTGCAAGCGCTGCTTTCCCCGGCTGGAGGAGATGTTGGTGAGGGTTGGAAGTGACTAAAGTGAACTAAAGTGACAAGTGACTAAAGTGAAGGTGCGCCTGTCGGCGCAGCGTTTGAAAACCACCAGCGCGAAGCGCTTCCAAAACTTTAGTCACTCGTAACTTTAGTCACTTTAGCTCACTCCTTTATTCCTGCTGCTTCTTGACCTCTTCGATCACCTTTTGCGCCAGGTGGGCCGGCACCTCGTCGTAATGCGAAAATTCCATGGTGTAGACCCCGCGGCCCCCCGTCATGGAGTTCAGGTCCGGCGCGTAGGTGAGAAACTCGGCCAGGGGCACCTCGGCCTTGATCACCTGATTCTTGCCGGCGCTGTCCATTCCCTGGACCCTTCCACGGCGGCTGTTGAGGTCCCCCATGATGTCGCCCATGAATTCTTCCGGTGTGGTGACCGTCACCTTCATGATCGGTTCCAGCAGAACGGGGTCGGCCTGCTCGGCCGCCTTTTTGAAAGCCAGGGAACCGGCGATCTTGAAGGCCATTTCCGACGAGTCCACCGCATGGTAGGAGCCGAAGTCGAGAGTCGCCTTGAAATCGATGCACGGGAAGCCGGCCAACACCCCGCGCTGGGCCGATTCGATGATTCCTTTTTCCACCGCCGGGATGTAGGTCTTGGGAATCACGCCGCCCACGATGGCGTCGACGAACTCGAAGCCGCTGCCCCGGGGAAGGGGTTCGAAGACCACCCAGCAATCGCCGAACTGGCCGTGGCCGCCGGTCTGTTTCTTGTGCCGCCCCTGGACCCGCACCTTTTTCTTGAGAGTTTCGCGGTAGGGGATCTTGGGGATGTGGAGGGTGACTTCGACGTTGAATTTGCGCCGCATCCGCTCCACGGTGGTCTCGATATGCACTTGGCCCATGCCCGAGAGCACAATCTCCTTGGTCTCGGCGCGCCGGTCCATCTTCAAGCCGGGGTCTTCCTCCATCAGCCGCATCAGGGAGGTGTAGATCTTGTCCTCGTCCCCCTTGTTCTTGGCCTCCAATGCGAATGAGATCAGGGTAGGCAGCGGTTCGGCACAAACGAAGCGGACCTTGCGGCTGTCGTCGCAGAGGGTGTCGCCGGTGGTGGTCTCCTTGAGTTTGGCGACGGCCACGATATCGCCGGGGCCGGCGCCTGAGAGGGGTTTTTGTTCCTTGCCCATCACGGCGAGCAACTGGTTGAAGCGCTCCTTGGTGCGTTTGCCGGGATTGTAGAAGGTGCCGTCTCCGCCCAGACGCCCGGAAACCACCCGGATGATGTTGAGCCGGCCGGC
Organism: Desulfobacteraceae bacterium UBA2174; assembly: GCA_002327445.1. Lineage (GTDB taxonomy): Bacteria > Desulfobacterota > Desulfobacteria > Desulfobacterales > UBA2174 > UBA2174. The sequence goes on from DCWA01000032.1 coordinate 7,964, forward strand.
GTACGGGTCGGAGATGGTCTTGAAGACGAATCCGGCAAAGGGGGCATCGGGATCCGGATTCAGCATCACCGGCGCCTCGGTGTTGTCATCCAGGGCCTGGCGGGAGCCGCGGTCCAGGGGAGAGGGGAAGGCGGCGGTGAGAAAGTCGCAGAGGAGTTCGACGCCGATGTTGCGCACGGCGGATCCGCAGAGCACCGGCGCGAAAATGCGTTTGAGAACGCCGGCGCGCAAGGCCCCGTGGAGCTCCTCCTCGCTAAGGGCCTCGCCCTCGAGGTATTTTTCCACTAAGCTGTCGTCGGCTTCGGCGATGTTTTCCACCATGGATTCCCGGGCCGCCTGCGCCGCATCGCGCATGTCCGCCGGAATCTCCACGGCCTTCACTTTGCCGCCGTCGTCGGCGACGAAGGCCTGCATCCGGATCAGGTCCACCACTCCTTTGAACCCGGCTTCCTTGCCGATGGGGAGCTGCATCACCACCGGTTTGACGTCGAAGCTCCGCTCGGCGTCGGCCAGCGCCCGGTCGAAATCCGAACGGTCCTTGTCGAGTTTGTTGACGAAGATGGCGCAGGGCAGCTCATATTGACGGGCCAGATCCCAGGCCTGCTCGGTCTGTACCTTGACGCCGTCGACGGCATCGATGACCACCAGGGCCGCATCGGCCCCTTGCAGGCATAGCTTGGTGTCGGTGAAAAAATTCATGTCGCCCGGCGTGTCGATGAGCACCAGGCGGTGTTTTTTCCATTCGAACTGATGGAACCCGGTGCTGATGCTGGCGCCGCGCTTGACTTCCTCGGGCTCGAAATCCAGGGCGGTGTTGCCTTCCTCGATGCGCCCCAATCGGGTGGTGACACCGGCGTCGAAGAGCATCGCTTCCGCCAGCGAGGTTTTGCCGGCACCGCTGTGGCCCACCAGGGCAAAGTTTCTCAGTTTCTCAAGCATGGGTCTCCTCTTTCGCTCCTTCCTCGTGAGATGGTGACGCCGCCGGGGCGTCCGGGGAACCGTGGATCGGCTTTTTTAGCGTTTCAAATCGAAAAAAGCAAGGGATAAAGACTTGCTATTCAAGCGAAAAATTGCCCTCCCCCCCGTCGCGGCCGGGCTGGTGCGGCATGGTGGCAGCCGCCAGGAATTCCCGGTTTCCCTTGGGGCCGAGAATCGGCGATGGCAGGACGGTCCGAACCGTCAGCCCCAGGCCGGTGAAAAAACCGCACAGATCGTCGATGACCACCTGGTGCTGATGGGGATCGCGCACCACGCCACCCTTGCCCACTTGCCCCCGGCCCACCTCGAACTGGGGCTTGATCAGGGTGATGATCCAGCCGGCGGGACGCACGAATCGCATGGCGGCCGGCACCACGATGCGCAGGGAGATGAAGGAGGTGTCGATGGTCGAGAGATCCACGGTCTCCGGCAGGGCGTCGGCGGCGAGGTAACGGATGTTGGTGCGTTCGATGGGCACCACTCTCGGATCCTGCCGGAGCTTCCAGGCGAGTTGGCCGTAGCCCACGTCCACCGCATAGACCCGGCGGACCCCATGTTGAAGGAGGCAGTCGGTGAAACCGCCAGTGGAGGCCCCCACGTCCAGGCAGGTCCAGTCCTGGATGTTTAGCGCCAGGGCGTCGAGGACCGCGGCCAGTTTGAGACCACCGCGGCTCACGTAGGGAATGTCCTCGCCGCGCAGGGCAATGGCGGCATCAGGGGCGAAGCGGGTGCCCGGCTTGTCGCAGATCCGGTTTTCCACCATGACCTTGCCGGCCATGATCAGGGCCCGGGCCCGCTGGCGGCTGGGCGCCAGTCGGCGATCCACCACCAGTTGGTCCAGGCGGACCTTGGAGGAGGGGGCGCCGGGATTTTCAGGCATCGGCCAGCAAGCCCTCCACCGCCGCGACGATGGCGTCGGCGTCGATGCCGTACTTGCCGCGCAGCAGTTTCTGAGGACCATGTTCCACGAAGGTGTCGGGCACGCCGAGGCGCCGCACGCGGCAAGTGGAAAGGCTGCGATCCGCCAGACACTCGATGACGGCGCTGCCGAAACCGCCGGCCAAGACATGCTCTTCCACGGTAACGATCTTCGGGATGCGCCGGGCCAGGCCGACGAGGGTCTCGGTGTCCAACGGTTTGACGAAACGGGCGTCCACCACGGTGGCGAAAATCCCGGTCCCGGCCAGGCGCTCCGCGGCGATCAAGGCCTGTTGAACCGTCCAGCCCACCGCCAGGATCAGCACGTCGTCTCCCCGGCGGCGAACGGCGGCCCGCCCGATCTCCAGCGGTGCCGGATCCGGCTCCAGCTCGCAGCCGGTGGCCGCGCCCCGGGGATAGCGCAGGGCGATGGGGCCCGGGTGGGCCAGGGCGGTCCTGAGCATGCGGCGCAGTTCGTTTTCATCGCTGGGGGCCATCACCACCATGTTGGGCAGGCAGCGCAGGTAGGCGAAGTCGAAGAGGCCGTGGTGGGTGGGGCCGTCCTCGCCCACGATCCCGCCCCGGTCGATGGCGAAAACCACCGGCAGGGCGTCGAGGCACACATCGTGGATGATCTGGTCGTAGGCCCGCTGGAGGAAGGTGGAATAGATGGCCACCACCGGCTTGAAGCCTTCGGTGGCCATGCCGGCGGCAAAGGTCACCCCGTGGGGTTCGGCGATCCCGACGTCGAAGCAGCGCTCGGGAAACTCCCGCGCAAAAGTCGCCAGCCCGGTGCCCTCGGGCATGGCGGCGGTGACGGCCACGATCCGCTCATCCTGGCGGCCCAGTTCCACGAGGGTCGAACCGAACACCTCGGTGTAGGTGGGGGCCTGGTTCGGCGAACAGACGCAGGCGCCGGTTTCCACCTGGAACCGCCCGCAGCCGTGAAAATAGACGGGGTTTTTTTCCGCCGGCGGATACCCTTTCCCCTTGACGGTGGTCACGTGCAGCAGCACCGGTTCGTCCAGGTGGCGGACGTTTTCCAGGATGTCGATGAGATGGTTGAGGTTGTGGCCCTTGATGGGGCCGAAATAGTCGAAGTTGAACGCTTCGAAGAGCATTCCCGGGGTAACGAAGGCCTTGAAGGATTCTTCGCTGCGCTTGGCCAAGTCGTAGATGTCGGTGCCGATGCCGGGCAAGGCCTTGAGAAAGGTACCCAGCTCCTTGCGCCATTCCTGGAGCCGCTTGGCCGAGAGGGTGCGGCTGAGAAAGGCCGACAGGGCGCCCACGTTGCGGGAGATGGACATGTCATTGTCGTTGAGGATGACAATGAGATTCTCCTTTTTCGGTCGCTGCCCCCCCGCCTGGTTGAGCGCCTCGTAGGCCAGGCCGGCGGTCATGGAGCCGTCGCCGATCACGGCGATGACCTTGCGCGATTCCTGTTTGAGACGCTTGGCGCAGGCGATGCCGAGACCGGCGCTGATCGAAGTGCTGCTGTGCCCGGTGGAAAAGCTGTCGAACGGGCTTTCCGAGCGCCGGGTGAAACCGGAGAGGCCGCCGTGGCGGCGCAGGGTGTCGAAGCGCTGGCGACGCCCGGTGAGCAGCTTGTGGGCGTAAGATTGGTGGCCGACGTCCCAGATCAGGCGATCCTCGGGAGTATCGAAGACGTAATGGATGGCGATGGCCAGCTCCACGGCCCCAAGACTCGGGGCGAGGTGGCCGCCGTTTTCCGAGACGACCTGGACGATCCGCTCGCGGATTTCGGCTGCCAGCGCCGGCAGGTCCTTGCGGGGCAGGGCCTTGAGATCGGCCGGGGAATCGATGGCGTCCAACAATTTCAAGGGATTGCTCCAAACGGAAGAAGTTCTATCGGTGGCGGGCAACCGCGTAGACGGCGATGGCCCGCAAGGGCTCCGCGGTGGTACCAAAAGATGCCAGGGCTTGCAAGGCCCGGTCCTTCAATCGGACCGCCAAGGCTTCGCTGGCGTCCAAGCCGAGCAGGGCAGGGTAGGTGTTTTTGCCCCGGGCCGCATCGGTTCCCGCGGCTTTGCCCATCAGGGCCGGATCGCCCTTGACGTTGAGGATGTCGTCGGCCACCTGGAAGGCGAGACCCAAGTGGCGGGCATAGCTGTCCAGGACATCCAGCGCCGATTCCGGAGCACCGGCCAGAAGCGCGCCCATGCGGACGGCGGCGCGGATCAGGGCACCGGTCTTGAGACGGTGCAGCGCCTCGAGGGACTCGGGGGACAACATCGAATTTTCAGACAGGATATCGCGCATTTGACCTTCGATCATGCCCTGGTGACCCGCGGCGCTGGCCAGCTCGTGGACCACCTGGCGCCAGCGGTCGAGGTCCATGCCGTCGACCGCTTTCGGTGCGCTGAGGACCTCGAAGGCCAGGGTGAGAAGCGCGTCGCCGGCCAGGATCGCCGTGGGCTCGTCGAAGGCTACGTGGCAAGTGGGCCGGCCCCGCCGGATGGCGTCGTCGTCCATGGCCGGCAGATCGTCATGAATCAAGGAGTAGGTGTGCACCATTTCCAGCGCACAGGCAGCCGCCATCAAGGGTCCCCGGGAGACGGGATTCCCCACGGCTTCGGCCGCCGCCAGACAGAGCACCGGCCGCAACCGTTTGCCGCCGGCCATGAGAGAATGCCGCATGGCGGCCACGATGAGCGATTCCGATTCGGAAATGCCCAGCCAGGCATCCAGTTCACGGTCGATATGGTCCCGCTGCGCGGAGAGATATGTTTTCAAGTCGAACATTCAATTTATACCATTAAATTATATAAATCCGATAACTTGGCATTTTCACGGGATTAGGATTCGGAATCCTTCACCGCCTCGGCGTCCCGCAACGGATGCTCCTCGACCCGGCCGTCATCGGTTTCCATCAGCACGCTGATGCGCTTTTCGGTCTCGTCGAGTTTGCGGCTGCACAGGCGGGCCAGCCGCATGCCTTCCTCGAACTTGCGAATGGCGGTTTCCAGCGGCGGGTCGCCGCTCTCCAGCTCGGCGACGATTTTTTCGAGTTGCTTGAAAGCGGCTTCAAAGGACGGTTGGGCCATGCCGACTTCCTTTCTTCTTTTCTTCAATCCCGTTTCCCGGTCACGCGGGCTTTCAACCGTCCGCGCGCCAGCAAAATTTCCACATCGGTCCCTGCCGCCACGCTGCCGGCGTCGCTGACCACACAATGGTCCGCAAGGCGCCGGGTGATGCTGTAGCCACGGCCCAGAACGGCGAGGGGATTCAAGGCCGTGAGACGTGCCACCAGCGGATCCAAACCCTGGCGCCGCCGGGCGACAAACAGGCGATGCGCCAGCACCAGGTGGTCGGTTTGGGCGGCAAGCCGTTCTCTCATCCGGGCCATCCTCTGCCGCGGGTGCGCCGCCAGCAATCGGGCCTCGATCCAGCGAATCCGCTGGCGCTGGTAGGCAAACCGCTGTTGAAGACTGCGGACCATGCGCGCGGCCATGTCGTCCAGTCGCAGGCGGGTTTCGTCGATGCGCCGCCGGGTGACATTGAGGCGGGCCGCCATTTCCCCGATCCGCGCCCGATACAGGTTCATCCGGGCTCGAAGCCGGCCATGGAGCCGATCGACAAGGTGATGGATCCGGCCGATCAGCTCGCTTTTCATCGGAACGACGATCTCGGCCGCCGCCGAAGGTGTGGGAGCCCGCAGATCGGCGACGAAATCGGCGATGGTGTAGTCGGTCTCATGCCCCACGGCGGACACCACGGGCAAGCTGGAGGCGGCGATGGCGCGGGCCACCGGCTCGCTGTTGAAGGCTTGCAGGTCCTCGAGGCTGCCCCCGCCTCGGGCGACGATGATCAGTTCTGCGCTGGCATCGCGATTGGCCAGGGCGATGGCGCGGACGATGGCCTCCACCGCCGCGGCGCCTTGCACCGCCGTAGGCACCAGTTGGATGGCCAGGCTGGGGAACCGCCGCAAGGCCACATGGCAGATGTCATGAAAGACCGCTCCTGTGGCCGAGGTGACCACGGCGATCTTGCGCGGCAGCAGCGGCAGGGGTCGCTTGCGCACCACGTCGAAGAGCCCCTCGGCGGCCAGCTTTGCCTTGAGAGCCTCGAAGGCCTGTTGCAGGGCGCCGGCACCGGCCGGTTCAAGGTACTCCAGAATGATTTGATAAGTGCCCCGCGGCGGGTAGACACTGATTCGCCCCAGACCGACAACGCCAAGCCCGTCCCGGGGTTCGAAACGCAGCGTGCGCCGCACGCCCCGGAACATCACGGCGGCGATCTGCGCCTCGGCATCCTTCAATGTGAAATAGGCATGGCCTGACGCCGGGATTTTAAAATTGGATATCTCACCTGTAATCCAGATAAATTCGAAAGCTGCTTCAACCAGTTGTTTTATTTTTAAGGTCAGTTGGGACACCGAGAGCACCGTGCGAGGAATCGCCGGGTCGGCCGAGGCGGATGGGCCGCCGCTGGGAGTCTTGGAATCCATTACGTCTGATAATATATATTATGTTAACTTTATTTGAGAGGCGCTTTCTTTGCCGATTCAGCGGGCGCCAATTTTCTGTGAAGCAGCGCCCTCACCGCCGGCACGACGAAAACGGCCTCGGTGTCCAGGGACGCGAGGCATTCGGCCAGCAGATCGATCTTTTCGCTCAAAAGTCGGTTCTTGTCCATGACGTAATGCCAGCGCTCGTGCACCTTGCACAGCCCGCTTTGCGCCCGGGTGTTCGTTGCCTTGAAACTGTGCTCGACCACCGTGATGTCGAGTTTCTCGGCCAGGTGTTTCAGTTCCTCGTAAAGCTCCGGCGCTTTCATATTGAAATCGAGACAACCTGTGTTATATTTCCCGTAACCATCCGGATCGATCAGAGCCGCTGGAACGAGGAAGCGTATCCGAATCGATCCAAAACCAACGGACAGGAGGAGCAATGCGCAATTCGGTACCCTACGCCACCCCTTCGGTTGAGACCCAGGTTCGGGTCAACGCCTTTGTTCGCGGCGTTTACAACTGGATGGCCATCGGTTTAGGCCTCACGGCGGTGACGGCCTTCTTCGTGGCCAACAATCCTGCGATGTTGCAGTTGATCTTCGGGAATCCGCTGATCTTCTTCGGGCTCATCATCGCCGAACTGGCGCTGGTGTTCACCATTTCCGCCCGGGTGGAGCGCATGCGGGCCGGCACTGCCACCAACCTGTTCATGCTCTATGCGATTCTCAACGGAGCGACCCTGTCGGCGATCTTCATCCGATATACCATGTCCTCCATCGCATCAACCTTCTTTGTCTGCGCCGCCACCTTCCTCGCCATGAGCATCTACGGGTGGACGACCAAGAAGGACCTGACCTCCTGGGGCAATTTCCTCTTCATGGGCTTGATCGGGATCATTATCGCCTCGGTGGTCAACATGTTCGTGCAAAGCGGTGGCATGGCCATGATTATCAGTTATATCGGCGTGTTGGTTTTCGTCGGGCTCACGGCCTACGATACCCAGAAGATCAAGATGATGGCCATCAGCCAGCCGGCTGGACTCGACGGAGCCGTGATCCGCAAGGGCTCGATTCTCGGCGCCTTGAGTCTTTACCTGGATTTCATCAACCTCTTCCTGATGCTGCTGCATGTCTTCGGCGGCAACCGCGAATAAGCGTTCTTTCAAGAGGCTGCAAAACCCCGGCAGGGCGCCCTGCCGGGGTTTTTTTGTGTACAGGTGAAGCACTTTCGCTGAAAATGGCGGGCTGATCGAGCGGTGATGAAGGCCTATGGATTAGGCACCGATTGCGCTTTCCAAGGATCAGCGAGGGAATCGGTAAATCGATACGCCCCAGGTCACCCCTGCACCCAGGCCGAAGCAGCAAATGGTGCTGCCCGGGCCGATGATTCCCTTTTCCAGGGCCTCGTCCATGGCCAGCGGAATGGTGGCCGCGGTGGTGTTCCCGTACCTTTGAATGTTGTGATAGACCTTCCCCTCGGCCAGTTCCATCTGCTTTTCGAAAAACTGGTTGATGCGCATATTGGCCTGATGCGGAATGTACAGATCGACGTCGTGTTTGTCGATGCCGGTTTCCTTCAGGACGGCCATGGCTGTTTCAGGCAGCCGGCGCAGGGCCAGCTTGAAGATCAACTTGCCGTCCATGCGCGGATAGTGGCGCCGCTGGTCCAACATTTCTCCGGTCAACCGGGGCCAGAGGCGCGAGGCCGGGGCTTCCACCATCAGGCTCTCGGCAAACTCGCCCTGGGCGTGGAGGCGCTGGCCCAGGACGCCCACCGGTTCGTCGGTTTCCATCGCCTCGAAGCACACGGCGGCGGCCCCGTCGCCGAAGATTACCGTTACATCACGCCCCTCGGTGGAAATGTCCAGTCCGGTGGAGTGCACCTCGGCGCCGACGAAGAGAATGCGCCGGTACATGCCGCTGCGGATGAAGGCATCGGCGGTGGCCATGCCGTAGAGAAAACCGGTGCACTGCTGGCGGATGTCCAGGGCCGGCGTGGTTTCCAATCCCAGCTTGTGCTGCAGCAGGCAGCCGGAGCCCGGGAAAAAAATATCCGGGCTCAGCGTGGCAAAGATGATGAGATCGATGTCCGTCGCCTGCCATCCGGCGCGCTCCAGAGCGATGCGCGCCGCCTTGACGCCCAGGTCCGAGGCGCCCTCGGGATGGTCCGGATCGATCCAGTAGCGTTGTTCGATGCCGGTGCGCTGCTGGATCCACTCGTCGGAAGTGTCCATCCACTGGCTCAGGTCCTGGTTGGTCACCAGTCGTGGCGGAAGATGGCGCCCGGTGCCCCGGATCACGGTTCGTATCATATACGTTCTCCATTGTTGTGAGATTTGACGTTCATCCGGTTCTCCATCGATTATCGAGTTCCGCCCCTATAGTACAACCCGCAATGATTTTTCAACCCGCTTCATTCATCCTCGGACGGGCTTTCGCCGCCTTCCTCGGCAGTCGACATTTCACCGCCGCCGCCGAAGAGCCGCTCCAACCCTTTGGCGAACCCCTCCAATGCCTGGAGCCCGACGTTCAGAGCGTCCTTGCCGACCCCCACCACGCCCTTGCCTATGCCATAAACGCCTTCTCCTACGCTTTTGGCGCCCTGCTCGATGCTTTCGCCCCCCTTGTGGAATTCCAGGACCCCCTGCCCTACCTCCAGGACCCCCTTCCCCACCGTCACGGCCCCCTGCCCCAGTTGCTGGACCCCGGTGTCGTCGCCGATGGCCTCGCCACCGCGCTCCAGGATCTCGGCTCCGAGTCCCAGGGTCCCTTTGCCCAACTTCAACGGCGAAGTGACGATGCCCGTGGTCGTGTCGAGCACCAGCCGGGCCCGATCCATGCGCACCCGGATATCGCCGAAGGGGCCGTTGATGGCGTAGTATACAACGGGAATCGGGGAAACGTCGGCCGACAAGGTGGCGTCGAGGCGTTTCTGGACGAAGTCCACCCGACCGGCGGACGCCATGTTCAGGCCGGGAGCGCTCAAACGGTGATCTTCGCTCGTCGCGACCCCATCCGTCATGGTCCAGCTCCCCTCCATCAGGTCGAAGGGCTGAACCGGTTTGCCGTTGGCATCGGTGGCCGGGGTGCCGGCGGGTTGCGCACCCTCGCCGGTCGATACGATCCGGACCCCGTGGATCATCCCGTCGCGGGCGCTGAAATTCAGCTTTCCGTTCAACCCGGCCACAGCGGAGGCGCCCTTTCGGCGGCGTCCCTCGAGCTGGGTTTCGATATCCGCCCGTCCGGAAAGGATCGGTCGATGGAAAAGAATTTCCAGCGGCTGCCGGAGTTGAACCCCGCTGGCCGCGGCCCGGGTCTGCCAGAGCGGGTCCGCACCGTCGAGGGACACCTTGAAAGCGCCTTTGGTGGAGCCTTCGTAGAGGGTCAACTGGACCGGATCGAAGGACAGTTCCTTTCGATCCGCCTTGACTTCGGCTTTCACGTCAGACGCGCCGAGACGAAATAGCGTCAATCGAGCCACGCTCAGCGAGCCCTGGATATCGATGGGATTCGCCGTAGTCGGACGGTCGGCCGGTTTTGCCCCCTTCCCTCGCGGCCAGTATCGATCCAGGTCCACACGATCGGCATCCAACTCGAATCGTGCAGTGAACGGCGTGAAGGCGGTGATATCGACGACTCCGCGCACTTGGGTGTCGTCCACGTCCAGGACGAGATCCCGCACCGCGAGCTGGTTGCCAGCGAAATGAAATCGACCCGCGCCTTTCAGCCGGCCCAAGACCTCGGGGTCTTGCAGATTGGGTACCTCGATCCCCACCTTGGCGAGAAAAGGGCGCAACTCCACCGGCGGCATCTCCAGATTGGCATCGATCGAGGGGGTTCCGTCGACCTGGGCCATTTCGAGGTCCCCCTGGACGGTCACCCCCAGACCGGTATGGGAAACCCGCGTCTGTCGCCAGGAGGCGCGGCGCTGCCGAAGCGCCAGGGAAAGGTCCCCTTCCAGGCGCAACGCCCCTTCTGGACCGGCCAGGGCCGGAGAGCGGATCGTCAGCGTGGTCCGATCGCCTTCAAGCGCCATTTCCTGAAGATCCCAGGTCCCTTCCGTCTTGATGGAAACCTTCAAATCCGGAAAACGACTGTCCAGTTCGCCGTCCAGGGCCACCCGTTGGCCGGGTGCCAAAACGGCGGCAATCCGACCCTGGACCTTGCTCTGGAGCCGGTCGGCGAACTGTACGGGCCGGCGGGTGGAAACCGTGACCTGACCGGTGGTATTTTCAAAAAAGTTTTTCAAATCAAGATGATCGGCGCTAAGGTCGGCCTCCAGGTCCACTCGCCCGCGGACAAGGGGAAAGAGATTATCCGCTTGTCGGAGTTCCGCGAGAGACGCATCCCGGGCCGTCAAGCCCACGCGTCCGCTCCATCCCTGATCCGAAGACCGAAGGTTCCCCGACAGGTGCCAGGCACCGCCGGCAAAACGGCAGTCCACTGAATCCAGCCGCACCCCGTCGTGGGGGGTGTAGCCCAGGTCGGCCACGACCTCGTCGAGGCGGTGGCTTCTCCAGGTCAAGGTCTTTGCCTCCAGGGCCAGATCCAGGGCCAGGTTCGGCATGGGCATCGCAGGATGCGTTGCCGAATTCTCCGGCGGTGGCGGGATATAGGCGTCCAGATCCAGTTCTCCGGTTTTCAGCTTTGCCTGGAAAGAAACCGGCTTGCCGGTGTTCGCCGAGAGCGTTCCGTTCACCGGGACCTGGTCGATGGTTCCCTGTAGGCGAGTCACAATCAGCTTGCCGGGGCGAGCGGAAAAGCTCAATTCAACATTGCCGGTGCGGGGCAGGCGATACGGGGAATCGGGCGGCGGAACGACGCCGATGGCGGCCAGCATGTCCTTCAGGGCTTGAATTTCCAGATGGAGCCGGCCTTCCAGGATCGGCGTTCCTTTTTCCAGACGGCCGGTGGTGGCACCAGCCACCCGGGTGCCGGGTGCGGTCATGCGCAGGTTTTCGAGATTGATCCGGGCCGGGGAGGCTTCGGCCGAGAGGACGGCCTCCAATACGGCGAGGGGGGAGGCGTCATCGGTCGGCTTCCGATGGAGCGCCAGGCGCAGGTCGGCCGCCTCGATGGCGTAACGGCCCTCGGTTGGCACGACGGCCGCACTGCCGCTGAGGTGCAATGCGGCCGTGAACCGCTCCAGGACGGCCATCGGGTCTTGTCGGGACTCGATTCGGGCGCCCAGAACGAAGGACCGGCTTCCCTTCCCGCGCCGGCGAAAAGCGATATCGGAGACGACGATGTCCCTGCCGGTTCTGGCATCTTGAAAATGGAGCGACCCTTCCGCGACGGCCACTTGCTCGATTTCCAGCAGGACGTTGGTTTTCCCGGCATTGGTGGCGGGATCGGCGCTGCGTGGGGCAATGGCCTCCCAATTGACGCGCCCGTCGGCATCGCGCGCCAGATGGACTCGCGGGCCTTGAAGATGGATCCTTTCGACGATCACCTGGCGATGGATCAGCGGCCAGGGCGTCACCTCCAGCGACGCCCGCTGGACTCGCAACAGCGGTTCCTGGTCTGCATCCGCCGTCCCGGCGACGGAAAGATCTTCGACGACAAATCCGAAAATCGGCAGCAGGGTAAACCGCATCGCGCCATCGATGCGCACCTCTCGCCCCAGCAGGCCGCCGATCCATCCCGACACCATCTGCCGGACGGTGGCGGTATCCACTGCATAAGGCGCCACCATGGCCGCGGCCGCCACCAGAGCAGCCGCCACCGCCAGGGCGGCGAGTATGTGTCTGAAACGGAGCATGGATTAAAGGAGTTTCATGCCTCCAGGGCCCGTTCGAGATCCGCAACAAGGTCCTCGGGATCCTCGATGCCGGTGGAATAGCGGATCAATCCTTCGGGGATTCCCATCGCGGCGCGCTCTTCGGCTGTGCATTCCACATGGCTGGTGGTGGCCGGCGGGCCAACGATGGTTTCCACCGCGCCGAGGTTCGCCGCAGCATGGGCGTAACGCAGGCGCGCGAGAAACCGGCCTACCGCCTCCAGTCGATTGTCCAATAATATAAAACTAAGCATTCCACCGAAGCCACGCATCTGCCGCCGGGCGATTCCATGCCCCGGGTGCGATTCCAGGCCGGGATAGAAGACCTGGTCCACGGCCGGATGCTTCTCCAGGAAGCGGGCCACAACCAAGGCGTTGGCATTCTGCTGGCGCACCCGCAGGTGCAGGGTCTTCATCCCCCGCAACAGGAGGTAGGCGGCCATGGGGTCGAGGGCCGCGCCATTGATCTCGCGGAAATGGAATATTGTTCGAATCAGGTCGCCCCGGCCGCAAATCACCCCGCCCAGGGCGTCGGCATGTCCGCCCAGGTATTTGGTGGCACTGTGAAGGACCAGGTCGGCGCCCAGCTCCAGGGGATTCTGGTTGATGGGCGTGGCAAAGGTGTTGTCCACGACGCAAACGGCGCCGGCGGATTTCGCCGCGCTGGCCAGGCGGGCCAGATCCACCACCTTGCAGGTGGGGTTGGTGGGGCTTTCCAGATAAAGCAGGGTGTATCCGCCGGCGATTTCGGCCTCGATGGCCTCATGGTCCGTCGTATCGCAGAGGGCGACCTGGATGCCGAATCGCGGCAGAAATTCGGTGAAGATCTGGTGTGTGCCGCCGTAGGTGTCCCGCACCGATACCACCCGGTCCCCGGGTTTCAGCAGGCCAAAGAGGGCTGCGCTGATCACGGCCATGCCGCTGGCGGCGCTGGTGGCGGCTTCGGCGCCTTCAAGGCGCCGCACCTTTTCCTCGAAAACCTGTACCGTGGGATTGGTGTTGCGGCTGTAGATGTGCCCCGGCTGCCGTCCCGGGGCCACTTCCAGCCATTGGTCCAGCTCACGGTAGCCGAAGGCCACACTATGGAACACCGGCACCTGGGTGGCATGCCGAACCCTGTCCTCTTCTCCGGCCCATACAGCCAGGGTGCCGGCCGCCGGGTCGATTGGCTTTTTCACGAATTGCCTCCTTTTATGTCCAAACGTGGACTCGGTGGATGTCAGGCGCCTGCCCGCATCTACCATCCCCCGCCGCCACCACCGCCTCCGCCGCCGCCGGAGGATCCCCCACCCCCGCTGCCCGAACTGGATCCGGGCGCGCTGGAAGCCGCCGATACGGCCCCGGCGAACGCGCCGCCAAGGCTGCCGGCCAGTTGGTTGAAGGGGGTATGGCCGCTGTACCAGGAGGGCACCACCCGGCCGCCGGAGCCGGATTCAACCGCTGCCTGGGCCAGCACGTCGGCGAACTGCTCGTTCCAGTCGTTCTCCACGTCCAGGGCCATGGCGTAGGGCAGCATGGCCTCGAAATGCGCCGGGGTCCGTTCCGGCGGGTTGAGCAGATTCAGGCGGTGTTTTTCCGCAACGGTCAGATACAGTTTGAGCCCTTCGATCGCATCCATCAGCTGCCGGCCGGCCCGGGTCGGCGCCTTGAACAGTTGATAGAAGACGACGTTGGCCCCGACCACGAACAACAACAGCATCAGGCTCGGCAGGGAGACGGCGGAGGCCAGGACCCCGACGCCGAAGATTTCACCGCCGAAAAACGGGAGGGCGAAGAGGGTGATGGCCATGGCGCTGGCGGTGCGCCGGCTGCGCCAGGCGCGGATGACGGTCAGGCCCATGAAATAGACCCCCGCGCTCCAGCCCGCCAGCCAGAACACCATGAAAATCCCCACCGGCGCCGCGCCTCCGGCGAGTACCCCGCCGAGCAGGGTCAGCAGGGAAATCACCAGGCCGGGCACGAAATAGCGGGTGTTGCGCAGAAAGTAGAGTTTTTCGTATTCCCTGCTCAAGCTGGTGCGCAGCGCCTTGATGGCCGCCCTGATGTTCTTGTGGAACGTGGTTTTCAAGGTGATGGAACGGCTGGGGGGCGGAAACAGGTGGCGCGCCACCGCCTTTTCTCCAGCCGACAGCGGAGACGAGGGGCTTCCGGTCAGGTCGAGGGTGAAAACATCGTCCGCCCCTTCGCGAATGGTCAGAAAGCCCTTGACTGCCATGCTCACCAGCGCGACAGCCAGGGTTTTCTGGTCGAACCCCATCTTCTGGATGAAACGGATGCCTGCCGGCGAAACCCCTTCGGGCGGACCGAAGCGCGGGATGATGGCACTGCCGGCCGGGTCACGCCCCACCTTCCACCAGGCCGCCAGGTAGTACACCAGCAGGAGGATCAACCCTCCCAACCCAAGCCATGCCCCGCGATAGTCTTCGAGCAGGTACCGTACCTTCTCCTCCGTTCCGGGCGGGGATACATATCCCTTGGGCCAGGCCACCGCGACGGTGAATCCTTCGCCTGGCGCGAGGGTCCGGGTGGTGGCAAATCCGGCGTCGCCATCGGTTTCAACGGCCCGGTAATCCTTGCCGACCGCTCCGGCCGGTCCGGTGTATCCGGCGGCCTGAATCACGCCGGCACCCGGTGGCAGCCGAATGGCGCCCCTGGCTTCCTCGATGGGAAACTCCCAGCCGTTGCCGGTCACGTTCCAGTACAGTTCGTCGTATTCCTCAAAAAAACCGATCTGGCGGTCGCAACGGTAGACGATGCTGTAGGTGTAGATCGCCGGCTTCAGGAAAACATCTTCCTTGCCGATGTAAATCCGGATGCCATTGGATTGCCGCCGGGTATGGTAGGCTTCGGGCAGGTTGTTGCGGCGCACCTCCAGCAGTTCGAAGCGCACCTTGACCCGGCGCCCGCGGCGATCCCGGTAGTCGGTGGGAAAATCGCGGTAGATGCCCCTTCGAATCCGATCGCCCGCGGCCACCACGCGAATCGTTTCCTCCACCACGATGTCCCCTGAGGGAAGGACATCGATGTGACTGGCGTAGGAAAGAATGCGCTCCTGCCCGGCCGCATCGGCGGCAGCAGCCACCATGAGCACCAGGGTCGTCAAGGCCGCGGCCAACGCCAGGCGCCAAAATCTAAGCATGATGCCAACTGCCCGGCCGGTAAGGTCGAGACGACGGTCAGCGCCTGGAATCGGTGTCGCCATGCAATCGGGCCTCCCTTGGGTTCGATGGCGGCAGTATAGGAGCAAATCCCTCCCGCGGGCAAGGACAACACTTGGAATCGGGTTGACAGTTTCCGGTTGTCGCGCCTACTAAATAAACAAAATCCATCTCACATTCATGCGGGGGGCATATGGCCGAGATCGAAAAGAGGATTCTGCTGGCCGTCGACGGCTCTTTCCACAGCCGGATCATGCTCGACTATGTCCTGCGGATCCGTCCCCATCTGCCGGGCTTGAAATGCTGCCTTTTTCACGTGCAGCGGGATCTGCCGCCCATTCTGGTGGAAGAGGCGGAACTCGACCCCGAAGCCAAGGCCCAGCTCAAGAAGATTTCCAGGCGCAACGAGGAACACGCCAGCCGCGTTCTGGGCGACAGCCGCGAGATGTTGGTGAGAGGTGGCATCGCCGCAGACGCCATCGAAACCATCACCCAACCCCGCTCGCTCGGGGTGGCCCGGGACGTCATCATCCGCGCGGAGACCATGCGCTTCGATGCCATCGTGGTCGGGCGCCGGGGCCTCACCAGCCTGCAGAAGCTCTTCATCGGCAGCCTCACCGCCAAACTCTGCGAACACACCGAAATCGTTCCGGTGTGGGTGGTGGACGGCGAATCCAGCAACCACGGTTTCCTCGTGGCGGTGGACGGATCCGCCAACTCCCTGCGGGCGGTGGATCACCTGGCCTTCATGGTTACCGGCGCCCCGTCGGTTCCCATCACCCTGCTGCATGTCGTTCCTCGCTTCGCCGACCACTGTGAAATCGATTTCGAGGATACGTCCGGTGAAGCGGCAGCCGTTCTCACCCGCAGCGACCAGCGCTGCCTGGACCGTTTTGCCGCCAAGGCCATCGATCGGCTGAAACAGGCCGGACTCGACTCCGGCAACATCCATTTCAAGCAGGTGAGCCGGACCACCGGCATCGGCCGGGCCATCCTGGAATTCGCCCGCCGGCAGGGGCTCGGAACCGTGGTCATGGGTCGCCGGGGAAGCGGCGGGGCATTTTATCACGGAAGGGTCTGCCGCTACGTGATGGAAAAATCGGCCGAGCGGACATTCTGGCTGGTGCCTTGATCTGGTCCCCTACCCTTTTCAAAGGATATCGCCATGAAGGCCGCGGATTTTATCGATCTGGAGGAGCAGTTCGGCGCCCACAACTACAAGCCCCTGGACGTGGTGCTCACCCGCGGTGAGCGGGTCTGGGTCTGGGACGTGGAGG
This sequence comes from Desulfobacteraceae bacterium UBA2174, assembly GCA_002327445.1. Taxonomy (GTDB): domain Bacteria; phylum Desulfobacterota; class Desulfobacteria; order Desulfobacterales; family UBA2174; genus UBA2174. The sequence goes on from DCWA01000032.1 coordinate 24,544, forward strand.
GCCGCCGGTACATGGACTGCTTGTCGGCCTACAGCGCGGTGAACCAGGGGCACTGCCATCCGAAGATCCGCCAGGCCATGATGGATCAGGCCGCCCGCCTCACCCTCACCTCCCGCGCCTTTCGCAACGACCAGCTCGGGCTGCTGTACCGGGAACTGTGCCAGTTGACCCACTCCCACAAGGTGCTGCCGATGAACAGCGGCGCCGAGGCGGTGGAAAGCGCCATCAAGACGGTGCGCAAATGGGGCTACCGCCACAAGGACATCCCCGAGAACCAGGCCGAGATCATCGTTTGCGCCAACAATTTCCACGGCCGCACCATCACCATCGTCAGCTTCAGTACCGATCCGACGGCCCGCGGCGGCTTCGGCCCCTTCACGCCCGGTTTCAAAATCATTCCCTTCGGCGACGCGGCGGCCCTCGAAGCGGCCATCACGGACCGTACGGTGGCCTTCCTGGTGGAGCCGATCCAGGGAGAGGCCGGAGTGATCATCCCGCCGGACGGCTACCTGCGGCAAGTGCGGGAAATCTGCACCCGACGCAACGTGATTTTGATCCTGGACGAAATCCAGACCGGCCTCGGGCGCACCGGCAAGATCCTCGCAGAGGAACACGAAGGCATCGAGGCGGATCTGACCTTGATCGGCAAGGCGCTCTCCGGCGGCTTCTATCCGGTGTCCGCGGTGCTGTCCACCTCCGAGGTGATGGAAGTGCTCAAGCCCGGCGAACACGGCTCCACCTTTGGCGGCAACCCGCTGGCCTGCGCCGTGGCCCGCACGGCCCTGCGGGTGCTGATCGAAGAGGGGATGGTGGACAATGCGGCCCGGATGGGGGCCTATTTCCTCGAAGGTTTGCGCCGAATCCGGAATCCGATGATCAAATCGGTCCGCGGCCGGGGATTGATGCTGGCCGTGGAGTTATCCCCCGAGGCTGGCGGCGCCCGCCAGTATTGCCTCTCGCTGAAGGACCGAGGCCTGCTGTGCAAGGACACCCACACCCACACGATCCGTTTCGCCCCTCCCCTGCTCATAACCCGGGAAGAGGTGGACTGGGCACTGGAGCAGATCACCGCGGCGCTGGGCTGACCCTCGAACGGGAGCTTACGCCGAAGCGGGCTCAAGCCAAATTTCGAAGTCTTATCGCTTCTCCGCTTTTCTGGCGATAACGGCAAATTCCCTGGCCTTCCGGTCAAACGGAGTTCCCGCGACGTCCGAATAGAGACCCTCCACGGAAAAGCCGGCCTCCTTGAATGCCTTCTCCAACGCCTGCGGTGAAAAATACTGAAACCAGTTGTAAATCGTTCGGGTGCGGTTCGCTTCGATGATGGTGTACTTGTCCAGTACCACCTTCTCCCGGTCGTATTTGAAGGTATTCATAAAGCCATAGTATTTGTTTGGTGACCAGAACCCGTCGAACAGATTGATTTCGTAGGTCGCCATTTTTTTCTTCTGCTCGAAGGCCGCCAGGGAATACACATCGAGCAGCACCGATCCGCCCGGTTTCAGTATTTTGTTGAATATTCCCAGGATCCGTTCTCTCTGGCTTGGGCTGAAGGCGCAGAAATCGCACATGATCATCAGCACGAGGTCGAACCGGTCCTCGGTTTCGAATTCCAGGTAATTCTGTTTCACGTAGCGGATGTTCAACCGCTCGCGGGCGGCGACTCCCTTGGCGTAGGCGATGGACCTTTCGGAAAAATCGATGCCCGTCACCTTCGCCCCGTGTTTGGCCAGGAGCGTGGTGTACAGGCCCGGTCCGCAACCGAAATCCACGATGGTGGTGCCGATGCCGACACTAAACCGGGACGCGATCCAGGCCACCGAGCGATGGATGAACGCCGGATTTCGCGATGAAACATCGATGGTTTCATCGAGGTGGAGCGCAAGCATCCGGGCCGACGTGTGCGGGTCGGCCCACAGTTCGGCCGCCGTGTAGAACTCGAACGGCGCGGGGCGTTCATTGATTTTCTCCAACGCTTTAAACATTTTTTCCTTATGTCCTAGGAAAATGATTCACCTTGTTCATGTTTTTGCAATTCTGAAGCCTGGGTCCATCCGGTTGCGTCTTGCGTCGAATTTCTTGGCCGACGCCAAAATAATACGATCGGCCACGGGGATGCCATGCGCCTGACTGATTTTTGAAACTCCCGCGGCCTCGCCTCTCCGGGTATCACGGCCTCGGGCACCCGGCTCTGGCGAGGGCTGGTTGCTTCAATTCGACAATCAACACGTGGGTGGGCGTTGCACCGATGTTTTCGCCGATGTGTGTTTGTTCCGGCGACCACAGAACCTCCCCCGGTTGGAACTCCCGCGCCAAGACAGTCCCGTCCGCAAGGGTCAGGACCCGTTTGAACGGGCGCAACGCTTAGAGGACAAAGGGCGGGTGCCGATGCTGCTGCGTCCTGTCGCCGGGCTGGTCCTGGTGGTCCAGCACCCGGACATGGTCATTCTCCAGCAAAACTAGGTATTTGTCGCCGTCCGTCTCGGCTGGATCCTGCGCCAACGCGATCGACGCGATGAGCAGGACAACGAAAAATGCTATTTTTCGGATCATTCGATCGTCTCCTTTTCAGTGTTGGATCGTGTCAGGGCGCCCACCCGGGACCATCCCAAGACCATTTTCCGGCTCAAGATTGGATGTCCGCCCCCCAGATCACCAATTCAGGGTATGATAATCATTCGCAGACAGGCAACAAGGAATATGGGTGGTTTGGGCACTGCCCGAAAACCAATTGGTTGCCTCCATGCGCCATGTGTCCCCGGTGGTGAATTCCGGCTTTTTACGGACTTGTCAAATTTGATAGAATGAAAACCCTGAAACACAAGGGAACCGAACAGTCGGAAAGGCACATGCCATGCAGACACTGGAAAAGGTCATCATCATGGGGGCCGCGGGCCGCGACTTTCATAATTTCAACGTCTATTTCCGCGACAATCCGCGCTACCGGGTGGTCTGCTTCACTGCCACCCAGATTCCCAACATCGACGGGCGCCGCTATCCGGCCGAATTGGCCGGCAGCCTCTACCCCGAGGGGATCCCCATCGTCGCCGACGATCGCCTCGCCGACCTGATTCGCGAACACCGGGTGGACCTGGTGGCCTTTTCCTACAGCGACGTGCCCCACGTCGAGGTGATGCACAAGGCCGCCATCGTCACCGCCGCCGGTGCCGATTTCATGCTCATCGGCGCCTCCTACACGATGCTCCCCTCTTCCAGGCCGGTGGTTTCCGTGTGCGCCGTGCGTACCGGCTGCGGCAAATCCCAGACCAGCCGGGAAGTGGCGCGCATCCTCCGGGATCTTGGCAAGAAGACCGTCACCGTGCGCCATCCCATGCCCTACGGCGACCTGACCCGCCAGGTGGCCCAGCGCTTTGCCACCCTGGCCGACCTGGATGCCGCCGATTGCACCATCGAGGAGCGCGAGGAATACGAGCCGGTGATCCGTGCCGGAGGGGTCGTCTATGCCGGCATCGACTACGAGCGGATCCTGCGCCTGGCCGAGGCCGAAGCCGATGTCATCGTCTGGGACGGGGGCAACAACGACACACCCTTTTTCAAACCCGATCTGCACATCGTGGTCTTCGATCCCCATCGGCCGGGCCATGAAACCGCCTATTACCCCGGCGAGACCAACCTGCTGATGGCCGATATCGCCGTCATCAACAAGGTGGACAGCGCCAATGCCGAAAACGTGGAAAAGGTGAGGCAATCCATTGCCCGCCACAACCCCAAGGCCCGGATCGTTCTGGCGGAATCGCGATTGCAGGTGGAATCCCCGGATCGGATCCGCGGCAGGCGGGTGCTGGTGGTGGAAGATGGCCCCACCGTGACCCACGGCGAGATGCCCTACGGCGCCGGAGTCATCGCGGCCAGACGCAGCGGTGCCGCCGAAATCGTCGATCCGCGCCCCTATCTGGCCGGCTCCCTGGCGCAAACTTTCGAACGCTACCCGCGCATCGGCCCCCTGCTGCCGGCCATGGGCTACAGTCAAACCCAGATCCGGGACCTGGAGGCCACCATCGCCGCCACTCCCTGCGATCTCGTGATTTCAGCCACACCTGTCGACCTATCTGCCCTGATGCGCATCGAAAAGCCCATCGTGCGGATCGGCTATGCCTACGCCGACCACGGCCGCCCCACGCTGGCGGAGCTCATCGTGCCCCGATTTCAAACCAAAGGAGACTGAGATGGCCGCTTCCGCCGACGCCAAACCGATTCTCCTGGTGGCCCTGGGCGGCAACGCCCTGATCCAGAAGGGGCAGGCCGGCACCATCGACGAGCAATTCGCCAACCTGAGGCTGCCCGTGCGCCAGATCGCCCGGCTTTCCCGTGACTGGCGGCTCATCATTACCCACGGCAACGGCCCCCAGGTAGGAAACCTCCTCCTGCAACAGGAGTGCTGCGACCAGGTGCCCAAGCTGCCGCTGGAGATCCTCGTGGCCCAGACCGAGGGCCAGATCGGCTACATGATCGAATCGAGCCTGGACGAGGCTCTGATGGAAATGGGCATCGACTATCGCCCCCTGATTTCCCTGATCACCTATGTGGTGGTGGACGAAAACGATCCCGCCTTCGCCGCCCCGGACAAGCCCATCGGTCCGGCCTTCAGCGAACCGGAAGCGGCTGCCCTCCCCTACCCGACGATGAAAACGCCCAAGGGCTGGCGCCGGGTGGTGGCCTCCCCCGATCCGGTGACCATCGTGGAAAAACGCGAGATCCGGCAATTGATGGAGATGGATTTCATCGTGGTCTGCTGCGGCGGGGGTGGAATCCCGGTAATCCGCCACGGCCGTGCCTTCGAAGGAGTGGACGCCGTCATCGACAAGGACCTGGCCAGCGCGCGTCTGGCGCTGGAAGTCGGGGCGAACATGCTGCTCATCGTCACCGACGTTCCCGGGGCCATGCTCGACTACGGCGGTTCCGGCGAGACCCTTCTGGGCCGGGTCAGCGTCGCCGAAGCCCGCCGCCACCTGGCCGCCGGCCATTTTCCGCCCGGTTCCATGGGGCCCAAGGTGGCGGCCTGCATCCGCTTCATGGAAGGCGGCGGCCGGCGGGCCGCCATCACCTCGCTGGAAATGGTCCTGGAGGCCGTCGCCGACAAAGGGGTGGGAACGCAGTGGATCGGGGACGGATAGAAATTACGACCCTCACGCTGTCATCCCGGAAAGTACCGCGACGAGGGATCTCCTGGAAGCGCCAAAACATCATCGTCAAAGGTGAAAAACCGTAGTCGAGAACACACCCGGAAGAAGTCGTATGTTCAATGAGATCCCTCGCTTTCGCTCGGGATGACAGGCGGAGAGTGAACTGTCGGGGATTACAAATCGCGTTTCGCTTGCCGGGATGCTTTTCATCCCTCGCCGCGGCGTACCATGGCGATGTGGTCGGCGATTTCCTTCATCACGAAGTATCGCCCCAGGGCATCGGCGAGTTCTTTGTCCGTGGGGGCCGTGCCGGTGGTTTCGGCGACATACCGCCGCACTTTGTCCAGGGCCTGATCGAGGGAGGGAAGGTCGGTCGGCATGTCAGTTTCTGGCCATGAGGTGACTGACGGCCTTTTCCAGACCGTCGAGGGACAGTTCGAACATGGGAAAGATGCGGGCGATGGCGCCGATGGATTGGGTATAGCCCCACATGCGCTCGGCCACGGGGTTGAGCCAACACGAGCGCGGAAAAGTCTCGGCCAGGGTCCTGAGCTGGGCGATGCTCGGTTTGCCGCTGCGTTCGTTGATGTAGATCGATCCGTCGGTGGCCATCAGCTCATAGGGGGCCATGGAGGCGTCGCCCACCATGACGAGCCGGGTCTCCGGATCGTAGCGGGCGAACTCGGCCACGGCGTGCGGCTGGCGATAGCGGGCCGCGTCCTGCCACACCACGTCGTAGACCGTGTTGTGGAAAAAGAAGGTCTTGACCTCCTTGAACTGGGCCCGGGCATAGTCGAAGAGGGTCTGCACCACCGGAATGTAAGGGTCCATGGACCAACCGCCGTTGTCGATCATCAGGATCACCTTGAGGCGGTCTTTCAGGCCGCGCGAAAAGACGATCTCGATCTCACCGGCGTTTTTCATCGTCTGGTAGATCGTGGCGTCCACGTCCACCTGGTCCTTGGGACCGGCCGGCACCAGATGGCGCAACCGTTTGAGCGCCTCCCCGATCAGGGCCTCGGTGAGGGGGCCGCTGCGCGAGTAATCTCTGTAGCGCCGTTCCATAGCCACCTTGACGGCGCTCTTGCCCCGCGACACACCCCCCACGCGCATCCCGCCGGGATGATAACCCGAGTGGCCCACCGGCGATGTGCCCCCGGTGCCGATCCAGCGGTTGCCGCCGTCGTGGCGGCCTTTTTGTTCTGCCAAGCGCCGCTTGAAATACGTGATGAGTTCATCGGGGGTCAGCCGGCTCAACTCATTTTGATCCATTCCAAAGGCGTCGGCCAACGTCTTGGGGTCGCGCAGCCACTGATCGAGCAACAAACGGGCCATTTCGTCGACCTCGAAGCCCTCGGCATCCGGCAGTTCCGCCCCTTCGAACTGATGGGCAAAGACCTGGTCGAACAGGTCGAAGTAGCGTTCGCTCTTGACGAGAATGGTGCGCGCGGCGGTGTAGAAATCGTCCAGCGACGACACCAGCCCTGTCTTCAAGGCGCGGTGCAGGGTGAGAAAGGCGGTGGGACTCACCGGCACGCCCTGATCCTTGAGCTTGTAGAAGAAGTCGATGAACATGGAAATTCCCGAATATCATCCCGAGGGAAGCGAGGGATCTCTGCGAAAAGCGAAAATCTTTATGTTTCAAAATTTCCGGAGGTAGAGAAACCTCGTCGCAAGATCGGCATGACAGATGTTTTTTTCGGCCTTTCGGCGACGGAATCCAGAAGCGTCAAAAAAGCCGCCGGCGGCTCACGGTGGTGCCCACCCGCCCGATATCACCGCTTTTCTTGAACAGCACGCCCAGGTAGGGCAACTCCCCCTTGCCGATGTCCTTGGGGCTGAAATCCGGATCGGCGTTCAGGGCCCGGATCCAGTTGATCAGTTCCCGAGTGGCGGGTTTCTTTTCCACCCCGTCGATTTCCCGCAGGCGGTAGAAGGCCTCGATGGCCACATCGATGAGCTGGCGGTCCAGATCGGGAAAATGCACACCGAGGATCTTGCGCATCATCTTCGGGTCCGGAAAGGCGATATGGTGGAAATTGCAACGGCCGAGGAACGGATCGCTCAGGTCCTTCTTGGCGTTGGAAGTGATGACGATCACCGGTCGATGCCGGGCGCAGACGGTCTTGTCGATTTCGATGATGTCGAATTCCATCTGGTCGAGGACATCGAGCATGTCGTCCTGGAAATCGGTTTCCGCCTTGTCGATTTCGTCGATGAGCAGAACGGTGCGTTGATCGGCCACGAAGGCCTGGCCGATCTTGCCCATCTTGATGTAGTCCTCGATGTTGCTCACGTTTCGGCTGGAATCGCCGAAGCGGCTGTCGTTGAGCCGGGTGAGGGTGTCGTATTGATACAGGGCGTCAATGAGTTTCATGCTCGATTTCACGTTGAGCACGATCAAGGGCATTTTCAGGGTTTCGGCGATGGCATGGGCCAGCATGGTCTTGCCGGTGCCCGGTTCGCCCTTGAGCAGCAGGGGCATTTCGAGGGCCATGGAGATGTTGACGATCCGGGCCAGCTCGTCGTCGAGCACATAGCGGGCGGCACCGGTAAATTGGGTTTGGGCGGGTGTCATGGCAATTCCTTTAAAAATATGGCTTATTTTATTTTTCTATACGTTTTACTTTAAAAAAATGGCCTGTCCGTCAGGAACCGTATCTGGCTTGCAAGGTCGAGGACACCCCGGCCGTCAGGGACAGGATCCGTTCGGCCCGGGCCGGTGAAAGGGCTCCGGTGCCGCAGGCCGGGGTAATGAGCACCTGGTCGATGATGCGCTCGCGATTCACGCCGATCCCTTCCAGATCGGTGGCCTGGGCCATCCAGCGACTGACCAGTCCCGCCACGGTGGCGTTGTCGATGTCATCGGGATCCAGGGTCGGCACGATGCCCCACGCGAGGATCCGCCCGTCGGCGAAAAAAGAGCGAATTTTTTCCGGATAGAGCAGGAAGCGGTCGAAATAGGTGAAGGCATCGAAATTGACCACATCCACGCCGGTATCCATCACCATTCCCCAATCGGTATTGGCGCACACGTGGATCCCGGCCAAGGCGCCCTCCGCGTGGATGTTTTCGACAATTTCAGCCAGGCTGCCGAAGACATCCTCCCGCGACACGCTGATGAACTCCGAGGAACCGAATCCGGCCAGCCCCGGTTCGTCGATGAACACCATGGCCCGGGCGCCGGCGCTTTCCGCCAGGGTGCGCGCCTGCCATCGGGCGTTGAGGGAGAGCAGTTTGACCAGCGCATCGCGCAACTGGGGATTGTGGAAAATGAAGCCGCCGCCGGCGTCCTTGATCGATGTGCCCAGTGAGAACGGGCCGGCGATCTGACCCTTGACGGCCAAAGGTTTTTCGCCAAGCCCGGGCAAGCGCTCGCAGAGCGCATAAAATCCGCGGGCAACGTGCGGAGCCAGCGTGAAACGCGGATCCAGGCTTTCGGGCCACTTTTCCGCGCTCTCCATGTAGCTTTCGTAGAAGGCGAGCAGCGCCGCATCGAAACCGGGATCGTCGGTCTCCAGGATCACCCGCGCCGGGTTGCCGCCGTATCCGGGCAGCCCGGCGGCGAACTGGGCCACGAAACTTTCCTCCGGGTAGGCCGGCAACTGGGGCCATACCGGCAAGCGAGGGGCATGGGTCAGCACCAGGTCCACGGCCCGCTGGACATCGGAAAGGGGCAAACTGCCGATAAAGGTGGCGTTGAGCGCGGCGTGAAACGGCAAGGGCATTGGAAAGTCGCCTTATGGTGAAATTTCAGACAAGGGCATCGCGGGTTGGCGGCGCAATGCCTGCCAAAGCAAAATGCAGCACTATCACGGCACCCTCGGCTTTGACAAGCGTCGGGGGCGATCCCGTGTGCCAGGCGCTAGGACCTGAGGGTGGCGGTCAGGCGCAAGGGGTGACTCAGCAGGTCCAGGGCATCGGCGATGGTCAGGCAGACGACATCGGCGGACGCCAGGGTAGCCGCCGACGCCCCTTCACCGAGGATGACCGCCAGCCCCAGTGCCGCGGCTTCCAGCATCAGCCGGTCATTGCGGCCGTTGCCCACGGCGCAGACCCGATCGGCGCCCAGGCTATTGACATAGTCCAGTTTTCCCTGGTCCTGCGCTCCGGGGGGCAGGATCGAGACCCGCGCGGGGATGCCCCGCATCCCTTCCCTCACCTTGCCGAAGGTATCGGCCGTCAGGACGTGCACCTCCAGGTCCGTGGAGAGCCGCTGCAGGCGTTGGGCCACCCCGTCGACGAGAATCCCGTCCACCGCCAGTGTGCCGTTGTAATCCAGAACGATATATTCCAACCGGATTGGCCCCCAACCGGGGATGTCGACGCTGATCATGGGATCTCCTTGCATTGTTGCCGGTGCGTTTGAAAGCGGTTCAAGGTTCAAGATTCAAGGTTCCGGCTGGCCGGTCCGAAAAGCCAGACCGGTCCAACCATTTCGGCGGACGGCCTCCGTGTTCAAGTGATCAGGCGCTGGCTACAGGTACGGCGAAAAAAGCCAGGCGGCCGCATCGCGCAGTTTGATGGACAGGGGTCTTGCGTCGAGCTGCGCGATGGACACACGTTGGGCCTCCTGGATGGCAGTATCGATAAAATCCTCGATCCGGCCGCTGACCGCCGAGTCGAAAATTTCCAGGTTCAGTTCGAAATTGAGACGCAGGCTGCGCGGGTCGATATTGGCCGAACCGACCTGGGCATAGGTGCCGTCCACCACGAAGAGCTTGGAGTGGGAAAACGGCGGCGGCTGCCAGAAAACGTGAGCGCCCCACTTGAGCATTTCCCAGAGCATGTTGTTCGTGGCCCAGTCCACATAGGGCAGGTTGCTGTGCCGGGGCAGCACCACATCCACATCCACTCCCCGCAGGGCCGCGGTCTGCAAAGCGCTCAGGATCGCCCGGGGCGGCAGGAAATAGGGCGTCATGATGGCGATGCGCCGATGGGCGGCCGCGATGGCGCCTCCCAGAATCGAGGCCAGTTTATCCAGGTCCTCGTTGGGCCCCTCCACGATGGCGCGGCAAAGCGCTCCGCCGGCCACCGGATGACAGTCGGGAGAGAGTTCCAGATGCTGACCGGTGGAAAAGCGCCAATCCTCGATGAAACATTGCTCCAACTGGCGGATCACCGGCCCGATGACCTTGAAATGCACATCGCGCACCGGTTTTCGCCAGCGTTTGGAAATCGCCGCCACATGCCGGTCGCCGATGTTCATTCCGCCGATGAAGCCGACGCGGCCGTCAACGGCCAGGAGCTTGCGGTGATTGCGCAGATTGATATGCAAGGTAGGCGGCATCAACCGGGGCGGCAAAAAACGTGCCAGCGTCACATGGCGGCGCTTGAGCAGGGTTCCAGCCCGCGGCCATGAGTAGTACTCGCCGATGCCGTCGATGATCACCCGCACCTCCACTCCCCGGTCCGCCGCGGCGGCCAGGGCGTCGATGAAACGATGGCCGGTACGGTTGGTTTCGAAGATGTAGGTGGTGAGAAAAATGCGGCGCTGCGCCGCCTCGATGGCTTCCAGCATCAGGGGATAGGTCTGGTCACCGTTGACGAGCATCTCCAGGCGATTGCCGGTCACCAGCGGCACGCCGGTGACACTGTCCGAGACCCGGGCCATGTCGCGCAGGGCACCGGGGCGCGGAGAGCTTTCCAGATCCGCCTCTTCAAGCGCCAGGGGCTTGAAATGCGGGGCATCGAAGCGCCACTGCGACCGTAGGCCCAATTGTTGCGCCCGGGTACGTACCCGGTTCACGCCGAACAAGAAATAGAGCAACGGACCGATGAAGGGGAAAAACAGGCTGAGGCCGATCCATCCCAGGGCGGCACGCGGGTCTCGCTTGTGCAGCAGGGTATGTCCCACCGCCAGCACGCTGATCAATATCTCCAAAACGATCCACAGATAGACGGACATGGGTCATCCAGACGGATTACGCGACGGTTTCCGGCCCACCCGGTTTCACATTCGGCGCGGCATTGACCGGACACTCCGAAAAGGCGCAGCGGCGGCATTCATTGCGGCGCACCGTGGCCAGAAAAACGGCGAGGGAAAGCAGATAAACGATCAGCAGGCCCGGCTCTTCCGCCAGCCAGGCCAGCGGGAACAGGAAGACCACGATCATCGCCGCGGCGGCGGCCAGTTTTTCCAGACGGGTCAGGGGGTCCTTTCGGGGTTCAAAAAATTTGGGCAATCCCCAGAAAAAAATGCATCTCAGGAAGCGGCCCGGTTTTTGGTACTGCGGGCAGTGGGTACAAAAAAAGTACAGGACCGCCGTTATTCCCGCCAGAAGCACGATTCCGTAGGAGACCAGGCCAAGGGCGGATCGCGGGTAGATGGCCACCGCGGCGGTGATCAACGGCACGAGGCCAGCGGCGGTGTAGTACAACCAATCACTAAAGGCATAGTGCTCTCGCACCCCGGCAAGATGGTCCGTCATGGCGCCTCCTTTCAGATCCGTTTTTGAAAAAAATGCGGCCTCTCCCTCTGTTTGTTTATTGGTACACTTCGGCCGAAGCCAAGTCAAACCGGTTTCGGGACGCCCCCCGCTTTCGTCCGCGAAGAAAGCGCGGGAGGAGAAAAATTGACCCCGGCGGCCGAGTGTGCTTAGGTGAATGGTAAATCCAAGAGCGCGGCGGCATCGCCAAAGCGATCCGACCGACCTTCCGCCTCGACATCTTTCTGAATGGAGCTGCAAACCATGAAGAACCACGAGCTTTTCAAGAATTGGGGCGCCTTCAAGAAAGGGATGGACGCCGCCAGCATCCAGGTTTCCTTCGCCAGCCACCTCGAATACTCCCTTTCCAAGGATCAATATACCGCCACCGATCGCGACATGTACACCGCCCTGGCGCTGACGGTGCGGGACCGCATGATCGAACGCTGGATCAGGACCCAACAGAAATACCATGAGCACGACGTCCGGCGGGTCTACTACCTGTCGGCCGAGTACCTCATGGGGCGGATGCTCACCAACAACCTTATCAACCTGGGCATCTACCAGGAAACGGAGAAAGCCCTGGCCGAACTGGGGATCGACCTGGAGAAGCTCGCCGAAATGGAGCCGGACATGGGGCTCGGCAACGGTGGATTGGGACGCCTGGCCGCTTGTTTCCTCGACTCCATGGCCACCATGGCCCTGCCGGCCCAAGGCTACGGCATCCGCTACGAATTCGGGATCTTCGATCAGGCCATCCGTAATCTGGGTCAGGTGGAAATGCCCGAAAATTGGCTCAAGTTCGGCAATCCCTGGGAACTCCCGCGACCGGAGTACAGCTTCTCCGTGGACTACAACGGTTTCGTCAAGCAGATCCATCTGCCCGACGGGCGCCTGGTGACCGAATGGAGCGACACCAACCGGGTCATCGGCGTCGCCTATGACGTGCCCATCATCGGCTATGGCAACAACACCGTCAACAACCTGCGCCTCTGGTCGGCCCGGGCCAGCCGGGAATTCGAGCTGCAGTTTTTCCAGAGCGGCGACTATCTCAAGGCCGTGGAAGAAAAAAACCTCTCTGAAAACATCTCCAAGGTCCTCTATCCCAACGACCGGATTTACGCAGGCAAGGAACTGCGCCTCAAACAGCAGTACTTCTTCGTATCGTGCACGATCCAGGACATCATCCGTCGCTATCTTCACGAACACAAGGATTTCTGCTTGTTCGCCGACAAGACGATCATTCAGCTCAACGATACCCACCCTTCCCTGGCCATCGCCGAGCTGATGCGTCTGCTCCTCGACCGCTACCAGATGAGTTGGGAACACGCCTGGGACATCACCCAGCGAACCTTCGCCTATACCAACCATACCCTGTTGGCCGAAGCCCTGGAAAAGTGGCCTGTCTCGATGCTGGAGAACCTGCTGCCCCGCCACCTGATGATCATCTACGAACTCAACCGGCGGTTTCTACGCGACGTCTCCACCGTCTTTCTCAACGATACCGAACGGATGAAACGGATGTCCATCATAGAGGAGGGGCCGGAAAAACTGGTGCGCATGGCCCATTTGGCCATCGTCGGCGCAAGTTCCGTCAATGGGGTGGCCGAACTGCACAGCCGGCTGCTGCGCGAACGGGAGCTGAAAGATTTTTACGAGATGTACCCCGAACGCTTCAACAACAAAACCAACGGCGTCACCCCCCGGCGATGGGTCCTGGCCGCCAACCCGGCCCTCTCGGGGTTGATCACCAGCCGTATCGGCAGCGGCTGGATCACCAACCTCGATGAACTCAAACGGCTCGATCCGCTCATCGATCCGCCCGTGGCCAATGACGACGACTTCATCCGGCAGTGGCAATCGATCAAGCGGGCCAACAAGGAAATGCTGTCCCGCCTGACCCTGGAGCTGACCGGCGTCGGCGTTTCCCCCGACGCCATTTTCGACGTGATGGTCAAACGCATCCATGAATACAAGCGCCAGTTGCTCAATATACTCAACGTGATCTACACGTGGTTGAAACTCAAGCACGACAGCAGTTTCGATTTTCACCCCCGGGTCTTTTTCTTCGGCGGCAAGGCGGCTCCCGACTACCGCCGGGCCAAGCTCACCATCCAGTTGATCTGTCATGTGGCCGACATGATCAACCGCGACCTGCACACCCGAGACCGGATCAAGGTGGTATTTTTGCCCAATTACCGGGTTTCCCTGGCCGAGCGGATTCTGCCCGCGGCGGATCTCTCCGAGCAGATCTCCATTGCCGGATACGAGGCGTCCGGAACGAGCAACATGAAGTTCGCCCTCAACGGGGCCCTGACCATCGGTACCATGGATGGGGCAAACATCGAAATCATGGAAGCCGTGGGGAAGGAGAACATCTTCATCTTCGGGCTGACCACCGACGAGGCGGCAGCCCTGAGGGCCGATTACAACCCGGCGGACTATTACAACGCCGATCCGATTCTCAACGAAGCACTGTCGCTGATTCAAAGCGGTTTCTTCTCTCCGGATGAACCGGATCTGTTTCACCCGTTGATTCAGCCGCTGTTCGGCAAGGACCGGTTTTTGGTCCTGGCCGATTTCGCCAGCTACCACCAGTGCCAACTGAGGGTGGATGAACGCTACCGCGATGGCCAGGGATGGGCCACCAGCACGATTCTCAACGTGGCGCGCATGGGCCACTTCTCCTCGGACCGCACCATCAGCGAGTACAACCGGGATATCTGGAACTGCATCCCGCTGCCGATTATCATGGATTGATCGGTTGCCGCTTTTTCAATGGCCCGGCTTCTGCTCACCGCCACCGGCGGCGCGATCCACCTCGGCCGACAGGCGCCGGAAGGCTTCACCGAGGTGTTTTCCCTGCGCATGGACGCGATCCAGGGCTTCCATGCGCTCGTTGACATACTGCAGGAAGGGATTCAAACGCTGGCTGATCCGATGGTAGATGGCGTTGATCTCTTCGTTCAGACGCGTCTCCAGGGCCTCGCCGAGACGGACCCGGCCGGTTTGGAGATTTTCCCTGAATTCGCGCCGCATCCGGCCCCGGCGGGTCACCAGGGCACCGCCGGTGAGCAGGAGCCCCGCCCCGGTGAGCAGCCCGCCGGTGACGTCGAGTACCGTGATATGGGTGGTGGCCAGCAGGAGCGCGCCCACCAGCGTCATGGCACCGCCACTCACCAGGGTCGAGCCGGCCCGTTCCGGGCTCTGCGCCAGTTTCTCCGAAAAAAGGGTCTCCGGCCTGAGATCGGCTAAGTTGCGCTGCAACTCCTCGATCATGGCGTCCCGGCGCTGCCAGAAATCGATGACCGGTGCTTCTGGCCGTTGGGCCGAGCCGCTCATTTCGGTGAGCGATGCAGCGATCTCTCGCAAAAAATCCTCCACATCGGTGAGGATCCTTCGGCCACTAGAATTCAGCGCCGCGTCGGTTTCCTTGTCGAGACAGGTTTCGAATTCCTCCTGGAGTCGCGCCATCCAGCCGGCTACGCCGCTGCGACGGCCGAAGGCCGCCCCCACCGAACGCCGGAAGAAAGTCGGCACCGCCAGTCCGTCGTCAAATTTCCGGTAGGCCGCCTCTCCGCAGCCGTCGAAGCGTTCCAGCACTTCACGAACCAGGGCACTCCCCTGCTCCAGACTGCGCTCCCGCCGGTCTTCCAGTCGCGTTGTCAACTCCTGGCTGCGCCGGCGGTCGGTTTCGAGCTGGTGGCGGGCTTCGGCCAGGGCCACCCCGATTTTATCAAAAAGCGATTCGCTGGTGTCCAGCGTAGCGCGAAGCTTCAGAAAGAGATGCCGTCCCCCCGTGACGGTGGCGCGAATGAAACGGCGCATGGGTTCGAAGCCGCTTTCGGGTTGACCGGCCAGCTCGCGCATCGCCGATGTAGCGAATATCTCAGGTTCGGGGATCCCCCGGGCTCGGGCATACTCCGACACCTTGGCCGTATTGACGGCCATTTCGGTCTCGGTGGCCAGATCGGCCTGCTGAAGGACGAACACCACGCGCTTGCGCCACTCGTCGCTGACGGATTCCAGCAGTTGCCAGGCCGAGCGGGTGTGGGGATTCTTGGCCGGGAACACGAAGATCACCAGGCCGCTGTTGGGAATGAAGCGCTGGGTGATCTCCTGGTGATGTTCAATGATGGTGTTGGTGCCGGGGGTATCGACGATGGCGATATCCTTGAGAATCTCGGCCGGCACGCCGATCCGGCGCAGGTGGGGGGCCATTTCGATTTCCACCGGTTCGGCCGCCCAGACGATTTCTTGGATGACATCCGTGCAAGGAGCCGGATCCACCCGGCACACTTCGGCGCCGAGGAGAGCGTTGATGAAGCTGCTCTTGCCCGCCTTGATTTCACCAACAACGACAAAGAGAAACGGTTCGCCGATGGTGACGCCCAACTGGTCGATCACCGGCAGCAGGTCGCCGCTGCCGGCCGCCTCGGCCAACGCATGAAGCCGATCGAGCAGACCGGCCAACTCGGTGCGCTGCCGTGAGAATGTCTCGTCGATAAGCCCTTGGTCCGTGTGCATGGGGTCTAAGGTATCCTCTTTATTTTGAAGTATTTTTTGTGCTATTTGAAGAACTGCCCCAGTCGACGGTCGGCTTGGGCCCGTCCCCTATGCGTCAAGGCTTTCCCCCCCTTCCCTACAGGAGACACCCATGAGCACGGATCGTTCTCTTACCGACGCCGACAAGGTCCGTTTCAACGCGCTCAACGCCGAAAATCTTACCTTTTTGACGGATCGCTACAATCGGGTCAACCGCTGGGTGATCGCCGACATGATCCGCCGCAGCGCCTACCATTATCCGGACAAGGCGGCGCTGATCTTCGGCAACCGCACTTACACCTACACCGAACTGGAAGCCGAGAGCAACCGGACGGCCCACGCGTTGCGTGATCTCGGCGTGCAAAAGTACGACCGGGTGGCCATCCTGGCCCACAACACCGCCCACCACGTGCTCACCTGGATCGGATGCTGCAAGATCGGGGCGGTGTACCTGGCCATCAACTACCTGCTGCGCGGCAAGGACATCACCTACTGCATCAACCACTCCGAAGCCAAGGTCTTTATCGTCGAGGACACCCTTTACGATCTGGTCAAGGACGTGCTGGCGGACATGCCTTCGGTGAAGACCTTCATCTGGTCCAACCAGGGCGCGGGCAAGCCGCCGGCCGAAGGCCGATTCCAAACCTTCGACTCCTGGGTGACTCCTTTCCCCACCACCGAGCCCGAAGCCGTCCTGCACATCGAGGATCCTTGCCAGATGACCTACACCTCGGGCACCGAGTCCCTGCCCAAAGGGGTGATCATCGGCAACCAGGCCCTCATCTCCCAGTACATGGGCGCCATCATCGACGGCGGCTATGCCGCGGACGACATCAACGTCAACGCCCTGCCCATCTACCACTGCGCCCAGCGCGACGTGTTCTTGAACCCCGTCTTCTACATGGGCGGCACCAACATCCTCGTCCTGCCGGACATCGGCCAGATCCTGAAAACCATCGCCCGGCAGCGGGCCACGATGTTCTTCGCGCCGCCGACGGTATGGATCGGAATGCTGCGCCATCCGGACTTCGACAAGCATGATCTCACCTGTCTGAAAAAGTGCTATTATGGGGCTTCCATCATGCCGGTGGAAGTGCTCAAGGAGATGCTCGACCGTCTGCCTGGCGCCAAGATCTACAACTACTACGGCCAGACCGAACTGGCCCCCTACCACACGATCCTCAAGGCCGAGGACGCCCTGACCAAGCTGGGTTCCGCCGGAATGGGCGGGCTGAACATGGAGACCCGCCTGGAAGACGCCAACGGGGCGGCCATCGATGCGGTGCACACCCCTGGAGAAATCTGTGGCCGGGGCCCCCATGCCCTGATCATGTACTTCAAGGACGCGGAAAAGACCGAGGAAGCCATGCGCGGGGGATGGTTCCATTCCGGCGACGTGGGGGTGTTGGACGCGGACCGTTATATCGCCGTGGTGGACCGCAAGAAGGACATGATCAAGACCGGTGGCGAAAACGTGCCCACCCGCGAGGTGGAAGAGGCCATTTACAAGGATAAACGGGTCGAGGAAGTGGCCGTGATCGGCGTGGATCATCCCAAGTGGGTCGAAGCGGTCACCGCCATCGTGGTGCCACGCAAGGACCAGACTATCACCGAGGCGGAAATCATCGAACTGTGCCGCCGCGAACTCGCTCCCTTCAAGGTGCCCAAGTCGGTGGTCTTCGTCCCGGCCCTGCCCAAGACCCCCACCGGCAAGATTCTCAAACGCGAAATGCGCCAGACGTACAAGGGCATATTCAAGGATTGACCGTCATGGACCTGATACAAATCGGCCGACAGGCCAAACAGGCTGCCCTGGCCCTGGCGTCCCTCGGTTCGCAAGCCAAAGATGCCGCCATCGTCGCCATGGCCCAGGCGCTGGAATCCCGCGGGCCGGAAATCATGGCCGCAAATCAGCTCGATCTTGAAGCCGCGGACCGGAGGCATCTGGCTCCGCCGCTGGTCAAACGCCTGAAATTCGATGCCGCCAAGATCCGGGAGACCTGTGCGGGACTTCGTGCCCTGGCCGGCCTGCCCGACCCGGTGGGTCGGACCCTGAGAGCCATGGAATTGGACCGGGGGCTGGAGCTCTATCAGGTGACCTGCCCCATCGGAGTGGTGGGGGTGATTTTCGAATCCCGGCCCGACGCCCTGGTGCAAATCGCCTCCTTGTGCCTCAAAAGCGGCAATGCCACCCTGCTCAAGGGAGGCAGCGAAGCGGCAGCCACCAACGGGATGCTGGCGGACATCATCACGGCCGCCACCCGCTCGGCGGGGATTCCCGACGGCTGGATGACCTTGCTGGAAACCCGTCAGGACGTGGCCGCCATGCTCACCCTGGACGATCTGATCGACCTGATCATTCCTCGCGGCTCCAACGCTTTCGTGCGCCACATCATGGAAAACACCCATATCCCCGTGATGGGGCACGCCGACGGCATCTGCCACGTGTTCGTCGACCGCAATGCCGATATCGACATGGCGGTGCGGGTCTGCGTGGACAGCAAGTGCCAATACCCGGCGGTGTGCAACGCCGCGGAGACCTTCCTGGTCCATTCCGCTGCCGCCGCCGGTGTGTTGCCGCCGCTGGCGGCAGCCCTGGCCGGACGCGGGGTCGAGATCCGCGGCTGCGGGCGCACCGCCGGGCATATCCAGGTGGTACCGGCCACCGAGGCCGACTGGCGCACCGAATACCTCGACCTCATCGTCTCGATCCGCATCGTGGACAGCCTTCAAGAGGCCGTGGCCCACATCAACCATTACGGATCGGGGCACACGGACGTCATCGTGACGCCGGATGGCGAACGGGCGCGGCACTTCATGGACGCGGTGGACTCGGCGGACGTCTTCGCCAACTGCTCCAGCCGGTTCGCCGACGGGTTCCGCTTCGGGCTGGGCGCCGAGGTGGGCATCAGCACCCACAAGATCCACGCCCGCGGTCCTGTGGGACTGGAAGGCATGACCATCTACAAGTGGCGCCTGATCGGCAGCGGCCAGGTGGTGGCCGATTACAGCGGCCCGGACGCCCGACCGTTCACCCATCGGCTGTTGGAAAAACCGTATCGGTAGGAAAACGATGGACTTCAGCCAGCGCAAGAAACTTTTTTCCGGCGTCAAACGGATCGTGCTCAAGGTGGGCAGCGGGGTGCTCACCCGTCGCAGTGGATTGAACCTGAATCTCATCGACGACCTGGCGGGCGAGATCTGCCAACTGCGCCGGCGCGGCATCGAAGTGATTCTGGTGTCTTCAGGGGCCATCGCCGCCGGGATGCGCAAAATCGGGCTGGCCAAGCGCCCGGCGGCCGTATCGGCCATGCAGGCCCTGGCGGCCATGGGCCAGAGCCGGCTGATCATGGCCTACGAGGAGGCCTTCGCGCGCTACGGGGAAAAGGTGGCCCAAGTGCTGCTCACCCGCGACGATCTCACCCACCGCCGCCGCTACCTCAACGCCCGCAACACCCTCTTCACCCTGCTGTCGTGGAAGGTGACGCCGATCATCAACGAAAACGACACCGTGGTGGCCGACGAGATCAAGTTCGGCGACAATGACGCCCTCAGCGCCATGGTGGTCAGCCTAACCGGGGCGGATCTGCTCATCAATCTCACCAACATCGACGGCCTCTTCGATCGCGATCCCCGCCAACATCCCGAGGCCGAGCGCATCGCGGTGGTGGAGCGGGTCGACCGCCGCATCCAGCAGTTCGCCAGCACCATCCCCGGTGCTCTGGGCACCGGAGGGATGGCCAGCAAGATCGCCGCGGCCCGCAAGGTCGCCCTGGGCGGGGCGCCCACGGTGATCGCCAACGCCACGACCCCCGGCGTGATTCGCGACATCTTCGCCGGCAAGGCGGTAGGTACTCTTTTCTTGCCCGAGCCGACGGCCCTGAGCCGCAAGAAGCAATGGATCGCCTTCACCAAGGCGACCAAGGGCATCCTGATGGTGGACGCCGGCGCCGAGAAGGCTCTGGTGCAAAACGGCAAGAGTCTTCTTCCCAGCGGCATCCGGGAAGTCTCCGGCCGCTTCGCCGTGGGCAACGCCGTGGCCATCCACAGCGAGGACGGACGCCGCATCGGCATCGGGCTGGTGAACTACAGCGCGGAGGAACTGGCCAAAATCGCCGGCGCCAAGAGCAGTCGGATCGAAGCCCTGCTCGGTTTTCGTCACGACGACGAGGCGATTCACCGCGACAACCTGGTGCTGGCCGAAGAGATCGATCAATAAAAAACCGGGCCGAAGACGCCAACTTGGCGCCTCGGCCCGGTTTCAGTCTGGCAGGCCAGGAGGGATTCGAACCCCCAACATCCGGTTTTGGAGACCGGCGCTCTACCGTTAGAGCTACTGGCCTGCAATCAGCTTGAACTGTCGGCGATCTTGCCCGAAGGTTCTCTTTTCGTCAAGTCCGGAAAAACCCCCGAGTCATCCGCCGGCTCCGGCAAGGGCGGATTCCTGCCGCTCGTCTCCCTGCCTGCCGTGATAGACTTCAAAAAAAGCCTCGACCACGGTCGGATCGAACTGGCTGTGGGCGCCATTCCGGATGTTGCCCAGAATCTTTTCTTCCGGCATGGCGGCGCGGTAGACCCGGTTGGAACTCATCGCGTCGAAGGCGTCGGCCACCGCGAGAATCCGCGCCAGCAGCGGAATTTCCTCTCCCGCCAGGCCGTCCGGGTAGCCTGTGCCGTCGAAGCGTTCATGATGCCAGCGAACGATCTGCTGCTCTCGCTCCCACAACCCGAGCTGACCGATGATGCCGGCGCCGATGACCGGATGGGCCTTGATCCGTTCGAATTCCTCCGCGGTGAGCGGGCCGGGCTTGAGCAGGATGTTGTCCGGGATGCCGATCTTGCCGATGTCGTGAAGGGGACCGGCAAACCGGAGGATGTCGCGTTCCTCGCTGCTGCATCCCATGACGCGGCTGATCTTCAACGCCATTTCGGTGACGCGGTTGGAGTGCTGCTGGGTGTAGGAGTCCCGCGCCTCCACCGCCTTGACGAAGGCGAAGAGGGTCGAGAAGAGATTCTCGTAGATATTTTCATACAGCGCCAGGTTTTCGATGGCCCGGGCGGCGTTCTGGTTCATGAAGGACAGGTAATACAGGTCGCCCTCGTCCAGCCTTCTGCCATTGTCGGATCGGACCGCCGTGGTGAGTATCCCGAACACCTTGTCGCGGATCGTCATCGGGACGGCCGCCAGGGATGCGAGATCCGGCGGCAGCGCTTCACCCCCTTCATTTCCGGCCACCAGCAGCGGCAACGCGTCCCGGGACGCCTCTCCGACCAGGTGCAGCACGGCGGGTTCCACCGCCGCAGCGGTGTTCCCGGCCGCCGTGGAGAGGATCTCGAAGGGCAGGACACCTTCGGCGGGGAAGACGAAGAACCGCGCCTCGGTGGCGGAGGTGATCTCCAGGGACAGGTCGATGACCCGCTGCAAGACTTCGTCGCTGGTGCCGGCCCCGGTAAAATCGCTCATGATCCGGTTGATGGTGTGCAGCTCCTCCACTTTCCGCTCCAGCTCGCGGTTGATCCGCTCCAGCCGGTGTTT
This sequence comes from Desulfobacteraceae bacterium UBA2174, assembly GCA_002327445.1. GTDB lineage: Bacteria > Desulfobacterota > Desulfobacteria > Desulfobacterales > UBA2174 > UBA2174. The sequence continues at coordinate 46,197 of DCWA01000032.1, forward strand.
GCCTTCCACTTCCTTGGCCAACAGGAGATTGCGCAGAAACAGGTCCCGCTCGCGCATGACGCGGCGTACGGACAGTTCCATCTGATTGAGATTGACCGGTTTGATCAAGAAATCGACCACGCCGTTTTTCAGCGTGGAGATGGTGTTTTCCAGCGACGGGTACCCCGTCATGATGACCACGGGAATCGAAGCGTCCAGGTGCCGGATCCGTTCGGCAAGCTGCAAGCCGTCCATCCGCGGCATGTCGATATCCGACAGGCAGCAGTCCACCTTGCGCGATTCCAGCAGGGACATCGCTTCGAGACCATCGGCGGCGGTGAGCACCTCGTAACCCTTGACCTCGAAGTACTCGCCGGCGACTTCACGCAGGCTCGGCTCGTCGTCGACGATGAGAATGGTGGTCTTTTCATCGAGGCTGGAAACGATATCTTGCCGGGTTGACGGCAAAGGATCTAATTTCACAAGAATCCTCTTTGGTTTAGGAAAACCAGAACCTGCTGGGCGGCTTCATCCGGAGACATCCCTTCGGTGTCGATGCGTAGTTCGGGTTTTTCAGGCACCTCGTAGGGGTCGTCCACACCGGTGAACCCCTTGATCAACCCCGCCCGGGCCTTCACATACATCCCCTTCCGGTCCCGCTGCTCGCAGACGGCCAGCGAGGTGCTGACATGCACTTCGATGAAGCCGCCGTAGGTTTCGATGGATCTGCGGATTTCCCGCCGCGTCGCCCGATAGGGGGCGATGGGGGCGCAGATGGCGATGCCTCGGTTCTTGGTGATCTCGGAGGCCACGAATCCGATGCGCCTCACGTTGACGTCCCGGTGCTCCTTGGAAAAAGTCAGTTCGCTGGAAAGGTGGTGCCGCACGATGTCGCCGTCCAGCAGAGTGACCGGCCGGTCCCCGATTTCCAGCAGCCGCGAATAGAGCACCTTGGCGATGGTCGATTTGCCCGCTCCGCTCAACCCGGTCATGAACACGGTGAATCCCTGGTGCCGGGGAGGCGGCCAGGCGCGTTGCAGCTCGGCGATCACCTCGGGAAAGGACGCCCAGTCGGGAATGCGCCGTCCGCTGCGCAGCCGCTGCCGGATCTGCGAACCGCTCAGCCGCAGGGTTTGGGTGCCCTCCGGCACCTGATCGGCGAACCGGTATTCATCCTCATAGGGCAAATAGCACATCTCGTCAAAACTCAAAATGCCCATGCCGAGTTCTGCGGCCATGGACAACGCCACCTCCCGGGTTTCGTTGCAGGCGTAAAAGGGGCGGCCCTCGGCGTTCACCCCCGGGCTCCCGTGGTCGCGCCCCACGACGAAATGGGTACAGCCGAAGTTTTTGGCGATGATGGCATGCAGCAGCGCATTGCGCGGTCCGGCCATGCGCAGGGCCAGGGGCAGGAGGTTGAGGGTCGCCGTGTCTGGCGGATAGCGTCGCAGAATTTCATGATAGCAGCGCACCCGGGTGTAGTGGTCGATATCCTCGGGCCTGGCCACCCCCACCAGGGGCAGCAGCAGGATATTGGCGCGGGCCTGGCTCATGGCGGCCAACGTCAACTCGTACTGAAGCCGGTGGATCGGGTTGCGGGTTGCAAAACCCGCCACCCGCTGCCATCCCAGACGCTGGTGCAAGGCGCGAATTTCGGCCGGGGTCTGACGGATCTGTTTGAAATCATAGTGAATCGGGAGGCTGATGACCTCCAGCGGACCGCCGAGGTAAAAGGCCCCGGTCCGCTGCAACAAAGAATCGACGCCGGGATGGGATCGGTCCAGGGTCCCGTAGACGGCCCGGGCCTCCTCTTCCACAGGCGCCGGCCAGATGTCGGCCAGGTGCATCACCCCGAGGAGGAAGCCTTCCGGGTCCCGCAGCGCCACGCTTTGTCCCGCCTCCAGCTTCCGGGCAAGGGTTTCCGGGACATCCAGGCAAACGGGAATGGGCCACAGGGTGCCGTCGGCCAAGCGCATCCGGTCGCAGACCGGCGCATAATCGGCTTGTACCATGAACCCATTCAATGGGGAGAAGGCGCCTGTGGCCAACAACTCGAAATCGCACAACTGCCGCTCGTTGAGGACCACGTCGGGCAGATTCATGGCGATCCGTTTGAGAAGAGTGGCCCGCTCGGCATCGACGCGCAGGTCGTTCAGGCGTCCTCCATGGGGATTGGTCTCGCCGGTGGTATTCATGCCATCATCCTGGTACGAGTGTTCATGTTCAAGCCGAGGGGGTCAACGCCACGCCCGGGGCCAAGGCGACAAAGCCCGGGTTGACCAGGTCCGGCCGGTTGTACACCAGCGGCCGTTCCGAGTCCCAGATCCAGACCCGGCCGCCGACAGCCTCCAAGATGCCCTGGCCGGCGGCCGTGTCCCATTCCATGGTGGGGGCGGGCCGCGGGTAGATATCGGCCTCGCCTTCGGCCAGACGGCAGAATTTCAAGGCGCTGCCGGCGGCGACAACATTCAGCGGGTCCCATTGACGGCGCAACCCCGCCACGAAATCCTCCATGGCGGCGTTGGCATGGCGGCGGCTGCCCACCACGGTAAAGGGACGGCCGGACTTGCGGGGCAACGGCAAGCGGACGCCCGCCGCCTCCCATTGCGCGGCTTTTCGGCCCCCGGCCAGTCGTTGGGACACGGCATCGATGCGCCATGCGCCCTGTCCCCGGACGCCCAGATAGAGTCGATCGGCCACCGGCTCATGGATGATGCCCGCCAACGGCCGTTGCCCTTCCACAAGGGCGATGTTGACGGTGAATTCGCCGTTGCGCGAAACGAACTCCTTGGTGCCGTCCAGGGGGTCCACGATCCACAACCGATCCCAGCGGCACCTTTCAGAATAAGGAATTTGCCGCCCTTCCTCGCTCAGCAGCGGCAGACCAATGGGCGCCAAGGCGTCGCGAATCACCCGGTGGGCGCGCATGTCGGCGGCGGTGAGCGGAGAATCGTCCGCCTTGGTTTCCACGACAAAATCCGATGCGTACACCGCGAGGATCTCGCGGCCGGCGGCCAGGGCCGCTGCCAGGGCAGCGGGCAAATGCCGCCGGATATCGTCGAACTCACTCATGGTCGGCCTTCCATTCCATGATCTGCTGTCCATCGTAGCCGCAGGGATGGCCACAATGCCAACGCCAGGCGGTTTCGACGATGGATTCCAGAGAGCCGAAGCGGGGCTGCCATCCCAGTTCGTCGCGCGCCTTGCGGCAGGACCCCACAAGGATCGACGGGTCTCCGTCGCGCCGGCCCACCACCCGGGCCGGGATGGATTTTCCGGTAACCCGCCGAGCCGTCTCGATCACCTCGCGCACCGAGTACCCATTGCCGTTTCCCAGGTTGAACACTCCCCCGGAAGCACCGTCGAGAAGACGCACCAGGGCCAGTCCATGCGCCTGGGCCAGATCGGCGATATGGATGTAATCGCGGATGCAGGTGCCGTCGGTAGTGGAAAAATCGTCGCCGAATATTTCCACGGCAGGCCGTTGACCGAGAGCGACTTGCAGCACCAGCGGAATCAGGTGGGTTTCGGGGCGGTGATCTTCCCCGAGGGAGGCTTCCGGGTCGGCACCGGCGGCGTTGAAGTAGCGTAACCGCACGGCGGCCAGGCCGTAAGCGGACGCGAAGTCCTCCAGCATCTGTTCGACCATCAGTTTGCTGCGGCCATAAGGGTTGATGGGGCGCAATGGGTGGGTTTCGTCCATAGGGACCTGCAACGGCTCTCCGTAGACGGCGCAGGAGGAGGAAAAGATCAAGTGCCGCACGCCGGCCTGGCGCATGGATTCCAGCAGCGACAAGGTGGCGGCGACGTTGTTGCGGTAGTATCTGGCCGGATCGGTCACCGATTCGCCGACGTAGCAGTGGGCCGCAAAATGCATCACCGCCTGGATCCGGTGGCCGTGAAAAATCTTCTCCAGCAGAGCGCGATCATCCAAATCGCCCTTGAAAAAGGGACCGTATCGCACCGCCGCCCGGTGTCCGGTCGCCAGGTTGTCCAGCACCACGGGAAGATATCCCGCTCCGGCGAGATGCTTGCACATGTAGCTGCCGATGTACCCGGCGCCGCCAACGACCAGAATTTCCTGCATCGACAGTCCTCCGATTCGTTCAAGGTGGCGAGCCTAAGGCCATTTCGGTGACTTGTCAATCGGGTTGGCGGCCAACGTCAATGGGGATTGCGCCCGACGGCGATTCTGATACATTAGGCACCCAATGCCATCAACCCTGTTGCAAGGAGCGCGACGCGACCATGAGCCGATTTCTGGCGGACAACCCCTTTGTCTGGGTGACCGTGATCGATCCGGGGCCCGAGGAACAGTTTCTCGGCCTCCACGACGAAGCTGAAGACGTGGATTTCATTCCGGTGTTCAAGGAGAAGGACGACGCCCTGAAGTGCTATCACTTCATGGCCCGCGATCCCGGGCGCAAGTACGAGGTCCAGGCCATGCGCTACCTGGAATTGCGCAAAAGCGCCGCTGCCGGCGGGTTCCTGGTTTTTCTGCTCGATGGCGACGGCCGGGTGATCGAAAAACAGGCCCCGGCGGACGCCTGATGGTCCGGCAACCCAGATCGAGCGGCCTCGACCGTCCTCTTTCCATCTGTCTGCTCAGCTATCGCAGCAACCCGCATTGTGGCGGCCAGGGCGTCTACTTGAAGAACCTCAGCCGGGCCTTGGTCGACCTGGGCCACCGGGTGGAGGTGGTTTCCGGGCCGCCCGATCCCCGACTCGATCCAGACATCCCGGTGCACCGTCTCCCCTGCCTCGATCTCTACGATCCGGCCGACCCGTTTCGGGTCCCGCGTCTGGCGGAGCTGCGCCAGCCCATGAACCTGATCGAGTGGCTGGGGGTATCGACTGCGGGCTTCCCTGAGCCGTTCACTTTCGGCTGGCGCGCTCTGAACTTCCTCCAGCGCCATGGCTGGCGCTTCGACATCGTCCACGACAACCAGTCGCTTTCCTACGGCCTATGGGCCGTCAGCCGGCGCATCCCCACCGTGGCGACCATTCACCACCCCATCACGGTGGACCTGGACATCGCGCTGGGTTCGGTGCGCGCCTTCTGGAAAAAACTCAAGCATCTGCGCTGGTACTCGTTCATCGCCATGCAGATATGGGTGGCAAGGACGCTGCCGGCGATCATCACCGTATCCGAGTGCGCCCGGCGGGATATCTGCCGGGATTTCAAGGTTCCCGCCGAACGGTTCCGGGTGGTGCCCAACGGGATCGACACGGATCTGTTCCATCCCCTTCCCGGTGTGGCCCGGGAGCCGGGGCGGATCATCGTCACCAACAGCGCCGACACGCCCTTGAAGGGATTGTACTACCTGCTGCAAGCCGTCCATCGCCTGGCGCCGAGGCCCCTGAAGCTGGTGGTGGTGGGCACGCCCAAGGAAAACGGCGGGGTGGTGAAGCTGATCCGCCGCCTCGGCATCGGCGATCGGGTTCGCTTCACCGGCCGGATCAGCAACGAAGCGTTCATCGGCGAGTACGCCCGGGCCAGCCTGGCGGTGATTCCTTCCGTTTACGAAGGGTTCGGGTTGCCGGCGGGGGAAGCCATGGCCTGCGGCGTACCGGTGATCAGCACCACCGGCGGAGCCCTCCCCGAAGTGGTGGGCGATGCCGGGTGGCTGGTGCCGCCCGCCGACCCGGATGCTCTGACCGCGGCCATCGGCACCCTTCTCGATCATCCCGAACGGGCCGCGGCATTGGGCCGAGCCGGATTCCAACGGGTGCAGCGGGAATTCACCTGGCGCCGGGCGGCCCAGCGGACCGTGGACGCCTACCGGGAGGTGCTGGGATGATCACGGTGGATTTCCGTCGCCTGAAGATATCGCCGGGAATGCGGATCCTGGATGCGGGGTGTGGCAATGGACGACACACGGCGGCGGTCTACGGGCTGGAAAAGGCGACGGCCATCGGCGTGGACCTCTCCTGCGCCGACTTGTGCGATGCCCGAGAGCGGCTGAGGTTTCATCACCGCGTCGGCGCCTCGGGCGGCGGCGCCTGGGGGCTTGCCGCAGCCGACAACCGTTCCCTGCCCTTCGCTGATGGCGTTTTCGACCTTGTGATCTGCGCCGAGGTTCTCGAACACATACCGGCCCACGCCCGCGCTGCCAATGAATTGGCGCGGGTGCTCAAGTCGGGAGGCCAAATGGTCGTCAGCGTTCCCCGTTCCTGGCCCGAGCGGATCTGCTGGCGCCTGGCACCGGACTACAGCGCCGCCAACGGCGGCCACGTGCGCATCTATCGCAAGCGGGATCTGCTCGATCTGCTGGCATCCGCCGGGCTCGTGTTCGACAGCGCCCACTACGCCCATAGCCTTCACAGCCCCTACTGGTGGCTCAAGTGCCTCGTGGGGCCTCAGCGCAGCGACTGCAGGTCCGTCCAGCTCTACCATCGCTTTCTCACCTGGGACATCATGGCCAAGCCACCGCTGACGCGCGCGCTGGACCGACTCCTCAATCCCGTGATGGGCAAAAGTCTAGTGGTCTATCTGCACAAGCCGGCGGGATGACTGCGCGAGGAAGAAGCGTTCTACTTGGCGGTCAGGCTTCCGCCGGGGCGCCGCGCTTCGCCAAAGCGGCCAGCAGGCGCCGGTGGATGTCGTCAAAACCGCCATTGCTCATCACCAGCACCAAATCCTTCGGGCGGCACCGATCCACGAGATATGCGATGATCGCCTCGATGGATTCGAAATGCATCGCCTCCATGCCGCGCGCCCTGAGATCGGCGACGAGCCGGGTCGAAGAAAAGCGTTCGCCTTCGGGTACTTTGGCGATGGCTGAAGGCTCCCGGACCAGAATGAGGTCGGCCCCGTCGAAGCTGGGGGGGTAAACTTCCTGGAACACGCGCCGCATGCTCGTGTTGGTGCGCGGTTCGAACACCGCGATGATACGGCCATGGGGAAAGTGGGGTTTGACGGCCGCGATGGTTTCCCGCACCGCCGTGGGGTGATGGGCGAAATCGTCCATCACCGTCACGCCGTTTTCCCGTCCGCGGATCTCCTGGCGGCGCCGCACACCGGAGAAGGTTTCCAATCCCGCGGCAGCCTGCTCGGGGCCGACGCCGAGGTGTTCCACCGCCGCCAGGGCTGCGGCCGTGTTGGCCAGGTTGTGGGTGCCCATCAGGGGGGAACGGAACCGGCCCCAGAGACGCCCCCGGCGCAGGAGGTCGAAACGGGTCCAGGGTGGCGAGATGGCTACTTCCACGATGCGCCAATCGGCCGCTTCGCTGCGACCGTAACGGACCACGGTGGCCGGACTGCCAGTCACCAGCTGGCCGAGGGTCTCGTCGCCGTCCCAGGCCACCAGCAGGCTGTCCGGAGCCAGTCGATCGACGAAGCGACGAAAGGTGTCTTGCACATGGTGCACATCGGTGAAGATGTCGGCGTGGTCGAACTCCACGCTGGTCAGGACGGCCACCGCCGGCCGATAATGGAAAAATTTGGCCCCCTTGTCGAAAAAGGCGGTGTCGTACTCGTCCCCTTCCAGAACGATGGCGTCTCCGTTGCCGGTGCGGTAGTTGCTCTGAAAATTGCGCAAAATGCCGCCGATGAGGAACGAGGGGTCGCGCCCGGCGTGGTGCAGCAACCAGGCGATCAGGCTGCTGGTGGTGGTCTTGCCATGGGTGCCGGCCACTACCACCTGCCGTTTGCCCGCGGCGGCAAATCGATTGATGGCCTGGGGCATGGAGCAATAGTCGATGCGCTGCTGGGCCAGCGCCTGCACTTCCGGGTTGTCCCGCCGCACAGCATTGCCCACCACCACCAGATCCGGACGCCGCTCCAGGCGGCAGCCGTCGAATCCTTCCTCCACCGCAATCCCGCGCTGGCGGAGGAAATCGCTCATGGGTGGATAAACCGTCTGGTCGCTTCCGGTAACCATCAAGCCCCGGTCTTTCAGCATACAGGCCAGCGCGCCCATGGCCGTCCCGCAAACGGCGATGAAATGAACCCGTTGAACGTTCGATTCGATTCGGTTGAGAAGAGGATCGAGCATGAGGGAAGGAAGGGATCGCTCAGGCGGAGCGGCGGGCCACGCTCCCCTTTCGACGGCGGATCACCTGGACGCCGCGGGATCGGGAGGAACCGAACCCGTTGTCTTGATCCTGGTCGGTCTCAGCTTTGAGAATCAGTTGCCGCAGTTGTTCTTCTATTCTTTTCTTTGTTGCCACATCCATCGTAATCTTATTCCTTTTAAAACGATACAGAATCGCCGGTTTTCTACACCGGCATCCGATGTCGCCCCGGTCAACGCCCGTTTTCCATGCGCACCGAAACCGCGCAAGGCACCAGACATCGGCCCTGGGAGACGATGAAAAAAAATGAAAATGAATTAAACCGGGATTGGCGCACCTGCTTACAGAAGCTGCCGAAGGGCTGGACTTTTTTCAGTGGTACCTCGCCAAATTTGTATTTCTTACATGATCCGAAGGTAGGCTGCAAGCTTTTTCGGCCGGAGGCGAATAAAAAAAGGAAAGTTTTTATTCCCCTTCACACGATGCCGTCATGAATCGGCGAATTTTCATCTTGCTGTCCAATGTCGCTTCGGGCCAATGATGGCGAACAGGCATCGCGCACACCGGCCAGTTTCTGGAAAGCACAACGCTGCTCCGTGCTTCCGATCACCGCCAGCAGATCCCCCTGAGCCAGTTTCATTTCGGCATCCGGATTGGGATGAAAAAGTCCATTCTTCCACACCCCCACGATGGAGGCCCCCGTCCGGCGCCGGATGGCCGACTCACGGATCGATCTGCCGGCGATGGGACTGTTTTGGGGCATTTCGACCCACGTCAAACTAAGCATGTCTCTGGCGGTGTGCAACTGGCGCAGCAATCGATCCGCCGGACCGGACCGGAAAATCGGTGCGTAGAGGGCGTGACGCACCTGGTCGGCATAGCGCTGAATTTCCGCGGGCGGAAGCGACAGCTTCAGGAGCACCTGCCGCGCCATTTCAAGAGCAGTTTCCAGTTCCGAATGAATCACGGTGGTCACGCCCATGGCGTACAGCGTTTCCATCTGGGGGACGCCAGTGGCGCGGGCCACGATGCTCAACGACGGATTAAGGCGGTGGGCCTGGGCCACGACGGTCTGCACCACCCAGGCGGCCGGTGGTGTGACGATCAACTGGCGGGCGGTTTCGATGTAGGCCGCCGCCAACACCGGTTCCTGGGTGGCGTCTCCGAAAACGATGGGGCACCCCTTGCCCTTGCAGGATTCGACCATGCGATAATTCAGCTCGATAATGACATAGGAAACCTCCAGATCCCGGAGCACCTGGGCGATGTACTGCCCAACCTGTCCGCCGCCGGCGAGGACGATGTGATCATTGAGGCCCTTGGCGGGGAGGTTGATGGTCTGAAGGGGCTCGCGGCGCCGATGCCGCTTGCGCCAGCGCGCGTACAACGGCGCGGTGAGCTGGGAGACAAAGGGAGTCAGCACCATGCTGATGATGGTGGCCCCCAGCGCCAGGGCGTACATGTCCCGGTCGAATGAGCCGCTTTCGAGCCCTGCCCGGGCCAGGACGAAAGAGAACTCGCCCACCTGGGACAGCCCCAGGGCCACGGCGAGGGGGATGACGTTGCCGTAGCCGAAGCCTCGCGCCACAGCGCCTAAAATCAGCCCTTTGCCGGCGATGATCATCGCCACCAAGGTCAGTGCTTCCACGATGTGGGTACGTACATAGCCAAAGTCCAGCAGCATGCCCACCGATGTGAAGAAGAGCAGGCCGAACACGTCGCGCAGTGGAATGATGTCGCTCAAGGCCTGGTGGCCATAGTCGGATTCGCTGATTACCATCCCGGCCACAAACGCCCCGAAGGCGAAAGACAGCCCCACCACGAACGTTAGGTAGCCGATGCCCAATCCAATGGCGGTGATGGTGAGCAGAAAGAGTTCTCGCGAGTTCCAGCGGGCCACCAGCGCCAGCAGGCGCGGTAGCCAGCGGGTCCCCAGAAACACCATGGCCGCCAGAAACGCGGCCGACTTGACCACCGCCAGGCCGATGGGTGCCAGGTCGGCGCTCGGTGCACTCAACTGGGGCAAGATGATCATCAACGGCACCACCGCCAGGTCCTGGACGATGAGCATGCCGATCATCACCCGGCTGGACAGAGTCCCCATGTACCCCTGATTCATCAGGGTCTTGAGGGTGACCATGGTGCTCGACAGCGACATGAGCGCGCCCAGCCACAAAGATGCCGCCGGCGTCCATCCAAACCATCGACCCAGGACGAATCCGTAGCCGATGGTGAGCAGCATCTGGATCGGTGTGCCCACCAGGGCGATGCGGCGTACCGGCCGCAGCTCGCTGAAGGAAAATTCCAGCCCCAGCGCGAAAAGCAGCAGCGCCACGCCAATCTCGGCGAGGCGCTCGATCCCGCGGATATCGGAAACCGTGACGCCGCCGGTGTGCGGGCCGATGAGGACCCCGGCCAGAATGTATCCGACCACCAGAGGTTGTTTGAAGCGCTGGGCCACCAGGGCGCCCACCAGTCCGGCGACCACAATAATGACGATGTCCGAGGCGATTCCCATCGATGACTCGCAGCTTTGGTGAACGGGCGTATCGCCAAACTTCTTACCAGATCCAGCGACCCATCGGAAGTTTTTAGCGAAAACGGCGGGAGAAGAGGGCAACTGGACGCGTGAAGCGGCGAGGCGCCTGCAATCGGCAAAAAAGGGGTCAACCGATCCTCGGAATGAGGCAGATCGAAAAAAAATCGACAGACAGACATGCTGGATGGATTTTTTTCGATAATGATTATTGTTTAGAAACCAAAAACGATTTCCATTCTCCAGTTTAACGGAGGTGCTCCATGAAACATGATCTGATCGCCATAGCCCTGACGGTTGCCGTTCTTTTCGCCGGCGGACCCGTCAGTGGCATCGAGAAGGAGGAAGGCGCCATGAACTCCACTTCTAGCAACACCGCCGCGGCCGTTTTCGCCGGGGGCTGCTTCTGGTGCACAGAGGCGGATTTCAGCAAGATCGAAGGGGTCCTTGAAGTGGTCTCCGGCTATACCGGCGGACGGGTGCCCAACCCGACCTACGAGCAGGTGTCATCCGGCGGGACCGGTCACTACGAAGCCGTGAGGGTGATCTACGACCCGTCCCGGATCACCTACGAACAACTGCTGGACGTTTTCTGGCGCCATGTGGATCCCACCGATGCGGGGGGGCAGTTCGTCGATCGCGGCCCCCAGTATCGCAGCGCCATTTTCTACGCCGATGACACTCAGAAGCGTCTCGCCGAGCAGTCCCGGGACCGCCTGGCCGGCTCTGGGCCTTTTTCCAAACCCATCGTCACCGATATTCTACCTTTGGGGGAGTTTTACCCGGCCGAAGACTACCATCAGGATTATTTCAAGAACAACCCCTTCCGGTACCGCTATTACCGCAGAGGATCCGGCCGCGACAAATTCCTTGAGAAGGCATGGGCCGCGGTGGGATCGGCATCGGCCAGTCCTTCGTCCGATGCCGCCTACCCCCGCCCCTCCGATGCGGAGCTGCGCCAGCGCCTGAGCCCCCTCGCCTACCAGGTCGTACGGGAAAACGCCACCGAGCCGGCATTTCAAAACACCCTCTGGGATCACCACGCCCCGGGCATCTACGTGGATGTCGCCAGCGGCGAACCGTTGTTCAGCTCTCTGGACAAGTTCGATTCCGGCACGGGCTGGCCCAGTTTCACCCGCCCCCTGGAACCGGATCACATCGTCGAAAAAACGGATCGCACCCTCTGGATGACGCGCACCGAGGTGCGCAGCCGCTACGGTGACAGCCACCTGGGGCATGTCTTCGATGACGGGCCGGCGCCGACGGGAAAGCGCTACTGCATCAACAGCGCCGCGCTTCGCTTCGTGCCGGTGGCGGAACTGGAATCGGCGGGATATGGCCAATATCGCAAGCTGTTCGAGTGAAGGCGCGCATTCAACGCTTCCGCCGCCCTCAAGCGGCGGAAGCATCGTTTTCCTGGAACCGGATCAACACGTCTCCCGCCTCCACGCTCTTGCCGGATTCCACGAGAATTTCGGCCACCACGGCATCCGTCGGCGAGGCAACGCCGCTTTCCATCTTCATCGACTCCAGGATTACCAGGTCCTGGCCGCGGTAGACCCGCTCCCCCTTTTTGACCTGCACCGCCACCACCAGGCCCGGCATGGGGCAGATGAGCGCATTGGTGATTTCCTCCTTGCGAGTGGCCGGCATGTAGCGCATCAGGTCCCATTCCTTGGGCGTGTAGATCTCCATCCGGCGACTCACGCCGCAGAAGGCCACCTGAACGAACGATTGGTCGAAGTGGAGCCGGAAGCGGTGAATACGGCCGTTCACGGTTAGCTTGAGCCGCCGCCGGTAGAACTCGAACTCCGGGGTGAGCACGTGATAGGCGGTGCCGTCGACGTTGATCTGCCAGTGCCGGTCCCCTGCCCTTCCGTTGAGTCGGATGTCGAACAGATCCGTCTCGGAGCGCACCATGTAGTGGTGATGCACCGGAGGCGCCGGAATCGCACCGATCTGGGGCGCCATGGGCCTCAGAGATTCGCGCACCGCGGCGGTGCGCACGTGGTAGACCAGGGTGGCGGCCAGGGCGGCGAGATGGAGGGTTTCGGCGGCGGGGGGCATCCGGGGCCGATCGCCGGTGAAGTGGTCGTCGATGAAACTCGTGTAAAGATTGCCGCCCACGAATTCCGGGTGGCAGACGATGGCATTGACGAAGTCCAGGTTGGTGGTCACCCCCTCGACATGATACCCGTTGAGGGCTTCCACCAGCCGTACCCGGGCCTCTTCCCGGCCGGCCCCCCGGCAGATGACCTTGGCCAGCAGCGAGTCGTAGTACACCCCGACGTAGGTGCCGGTCTGGATGCCGCTGTCCACCCGGATGTTCTCTCCCCGCGGCTCGGCGTAGCGCGTGATCATCCCGGTGGCCGGCAAAAACCCCCTGGCGGGGTTTTCGGCGCAGATCCGGGCTTCGATGGCCCACCCCTTCAACTGGATGTCTTCCTGGCGCATCGGCAGGGGCTGTCCTTCGGCGATGGCCAATTGTAGTTCCACCAGGTCCAGGCCGGTGACCATCTCGGTGACGGGATGCTCCACTTGCAGCCGGGTGTTGACCTCCAGAAAGTAGAACCGGCCCTCGGCATCGAGAATGAACTCCACCGTTCCGGCATTGACGTAGCCGGCGGCGGCGGCCAGGGCGCAGGCGGCCTGCCCCATCCGGCGCCGCAAGGTCTCGGTCAATACCGTGGAGGGCGCCTCTTCGATGATCTTCTGATACCGGCGCTGGATCGAACATTCCCTTTCGCCGAGATAGACCACGTGCCCCTGCCGGTCGGCCAGGATTTGGATTTCGACGTGCCGCGGCCGCTGGATGAAACGCTCGATGAAGACGCGTTCGTCGCCAAAAGCCTTGCGGGCCTCGGCGCGGCTTGCCTGGAGGGCCGCGGCCACATCCTCGGGGCGATGCACGATGCGCATCCCCTTGCCGCCGCCCCCGCCGGCCGGCTTGATCAGAACCGGGAAACCGACGGCATGCGCCGCTTCCAGGGCCTCTTCCTGCCCGCTGAGGGGATCGGGGTGCCCCGGCACGATGGGTAGTCCGGCTTTGACGGCCAGGGCCTTGGAAGCCATCTTGTCGCCCAGCAGGGCGATGGCCGCGGCCGGCGGCCCGATGAAAGTCAGCCCGGCGCTATCCACCGCACGGGCGAAGGCGGCGTTTTCGGACAGGAATCCGTACCCGGGATGCACGGCCTGACAGCCCGTCTCAACGGCCGCGGCAACGATCTTTTCCATGGCCAGGTAGGAGGCCCCCGCCACCGCCGGCCCAAGATGCACCGCCTCGTCGGCCTCTGTGAGGTGGCGGCTGCGGGCATCGGCGTCCGAATACACCGCCACGGTGGCGATGCCCAGGCGGCGGCAGGTGCGCATGACGCGAAGGGCGATTTCCCCGCGATTGGCGATGAGCAGCTTTTGAATCATGTTCTACCTCGCGATGAGGGATGTGGACAGAGTGGACAAAATGGACTCAGTGGACCCGATGGACGCTGAGAGCGCGGTGATGGCAATTCGAATTCCCCCGCTTTTCCCTGTGCCCATCGGGGTTGACCAACGCCTCTTGTCGATGACCCGAATCTGCCGTTACAAAGGAATGTTGCCGTGCTTGCGCAACGGCGCCCGGGCCTGTTTGCCTTCCAGCACCTGCAGCGAACGGATCAGCCGCCGCCGGGTGCTGCGCGGGTAGATCACATCGTCGATATAGCCGCGCTGCGCCGCCAGAAACGGCGTGGCGAAAGTGCGCCGGTACTGCTCCATCTTTTCCTTCAGGAAGGCATCGGCGTCTTCGGCAGCCTGGATCTCGCGCCGGTAGATCACTTCCGAAGCCCCCTTGGGCCCCATGACGGCGATTTCCGCCGACGGCCAGGCGTAGATCACGTCGCCGTGGATGTGCTTGGAGTTCATCACCAGGTAGGCGCCGCCGTAAGCCTTGCGCACGATGACGGTGATGCGCGGTACGGTGGCGTCCACGAAGGCGTAGAGCAGCTTGGCGCCGTGCCGGATGATGCCGCCGTGTTCCTGGTCGGGGCCGGGCATGAAGCCGGGGACATCCACCAGGCAGATCAGCGGAATGTTGAAGGCATCGCAGAAGCGGACAAAACGGGCCGCCTTGAACGAGGCGTCGCTGTCCAGAACCCCGGCCAGCACCGCCGGCTGGTTGGCTACCAGGCCGATGGTCTGGCCGCCGAGGCGCCCGAATCCGCAAATGATGTTGCGCGCGAATCGCGGCTGCACCTCCATGAACTCGGCACCGTCGAGGATGCTGTAGATCAGCACGTTCATGTCGTAGGTCTGGTTGGGGTTGGGCGGCACGAGAAAGTCGAGGGCCGGATCCTCGCGCTCGGCGGGGTCCCTCAGGTCGAGCAGCGGCGCCTTCTGGCGGTTGTTGGAAGGCAGATAACTGATCAGGCGCCGGATTTCGCGAAGGCAGACGATGTCGTTGGCGGCGGTGAAGTGGGCCACACCGCTCTTGCTGGCGTGCACCCTGGCACCGCCGAGATCCTCGGCGGTAATGTCCTGGTGGATCACCGTCTTGACGACGCTGGGGCCGGTGACGAACATGTAGGCACCGCTGTCGACCATGAAGATGAAATCGGTCATCGATGGGCTGTAGACGGCCCCACCGGCGCAAGGCCCCATGACGCAGGAGATCTGTGGGATGACCCCGCTGGCCTGGACGTTGCGGTGAAAGATCTCGCCATAGGCGGCCAGGGCGTCCACTCCCTCCTGGATCCGGGCGCCACCGGAGTCGTTGAGGCCGATGATGGGAGCGCCGGCGGTGACGGCCAAGTCCATCACCTTGCAGATTTTCTGGGAATGCGCCTCGCCCAGGGATCCACCGATGACGGTGAAATCCTGCGAAAAGACGAAAACCTCGCGACCGTCGACGGTTCCGTGCCCCGTCACCACACCGTCTCCGGGCTGGGCGGCCTTGGCGTCGATGAAGCCGGTGCGTCCGACCTTGAGGGCATCGAATTCCTCGAAGGAGCCGTCGTCGAGCAGCAGGTCGATGCGCTCCCGGGCGGTGAGCTTGCCCTTGTTGTGCTGTTCATCGATCCGGCCGGGCCCGCCTCCGGCCAAGGCTCTGGCCCTCAGGTCCGACAGGATCTCCATATTCTGCGATCGCGCGATGTCCACGGGAATTCCTCTCCGGGCTGGAAGGGTTGAAGCCGCCGCGTCGATCTCGGCGAGGAGGCCGATCGGAGCGGAGCCGTCTCGTAGCAGTACTGGCCGATGACGTCAATATGGAGGAATGGCACGCCGGTTTCTTGACGCTGAGCATGCCCTGATGCTACATGCAGAAGGTACCGCAGCAGCGAATCGGGCGCCGGCATTGCCGCCGCACCGACAGGTTCACCGACGAACAAAAACAAGAGAGGGACACCATGACCCATGAGGACGCCGGCCATTACGCCGCCAAACATCCGCCGGGCACCCAACCGAACCCCGCCCTCGCCGCGGCCGTGCTGGCCAAGGTTGAAAACGGCCTCATCACGTGCAGCGACGCCCATCGCATCGCCCGCGACCTGGGGGTATCCCCCGCCCAGGTGGGCGCCACCATCGACTTGCTGGAAAAAAGGATTGCCAAGTGCCAGCTCGGGCTCTTCGGTTACAGCCCCCAACGCAAGATTCTCCAGCCCGCCGAAACCGTGGCGCCGGATCTGGCCGCCGCCCTGAACCGGCTGGCGGTGGACGGCCGCATCTCCTGCAAGGACTGTTGGGACACGGCCGCCGCCTTCGGCATGTCGCGCCTTGCAACCGCTGCAGCCTGCGAGCGTATCGGACTCAAGATCCGGCCCTGCCAGCTCGGCGCCTTCTGATTGCCTTTCACGAAGATTTGTTCCGATGCCCTCCCCCACGCCCCATTCGACGGGGCATGGGCCAGCAGGGGGCGCAAAAACAGACCGGCTGTCAAAAATAGACGTCGCACCCGGTGTAGTTGTGCGGGGTGATGGCGCGCAGTTCCTGCTTGACCTCTTCCGGCACAGCCAAACCGTCGATGAAGGCGGTGATGGCGTCGCGGTCAATGGCCGCATGGGTGCGGGTCAATGCCTTGAGCGCCTCGTAGGGTTCTGGGTAGCCCTCTCGCCGCAAAATGGTTTGGATCCCCTCGGCCACCACGGCCCAATTGGCATCCAGGTCCGCGGAGAGCCGCGACTCGTTGAGCACCAGCTTGTCCAGACCCCGGATCAGCGACCGGTAAGCGACAAGGGAATGGGCCAGGGGGACGCCGAGGTTGCGCGATACGGTGGAATCGGTCAAATCGCGCTGAAGCCGGCTGATGGGCAGTTTGGCGGCCAGGTATTCCAACACGGCGTTGGCCAGCCCCAGGTTGCCCTCGCTGTTTTCAAAATCGATGGGGTTGACCTTGTGGGGCATGGCCGATGACCCGACTTCGTCTTTCTTGATGTGTTGCTTGAAGTAATCGAGGCTGATGTAGGTCCAGATATCGCGGTTGAGATCGATAAGGATGGTGTTGAGGCGACGCAGGGCGTCACAGAAGGCGGCCGTGTTGTCGTAGTGCTCGATCTGGGTGGTGACCTGGGAGCGGACCAGTCCAAGGGTGTCGGCGACGAGACCGTTGGCGAAACCGATCCAGTCGACCTGCGGGTAGGCGACGCGGTGGGCGTTGAAGTTGCCCGTGGCACCGCCGAACTTGGCGCAGAACGGCACCATGTCGGCCTGGAGAAGCTGCTTCTGCAGGCGTTCGACGAAGACGAAGATCTCCTTTCCCAGGCGTGTGGGGGATGCCGGCTGGCCGTGGGTACGCGCCAGCATAGGCACCTGGCGCCAGTGATCCGCCATGCTGCGCAGCCGATTGAGCACCTCCACCAAGGCCGGGCGGACCACCCGATGCCAGGCGTCGCGCAGCATGGCCGGCATGGCGGTGTTGTTGATGTCCTGGCTCGTGAGGCCGAAGTGGACGAACTCCCTTTGCGCCGCCAGCCCCAAGGTTTCGAAACGCTCCTTGAGGAAGTATTCCACCGCCTTGACATCATGGTTGGTGACGGCCTCGATTTCCTTGACCCGCTGGGCGTCCTCGATCCGGAATTCTTCAACGATGCGCCGCAGACCGGCGAAATGCTCGGTGGTGACGCCTTTCAGCGGCGGCAGCGGAATCTGGCACAGGGCGATGAAGTACTCCACTTCCACCCACAGTCGATAACGGATCAGGGCGCTCTCGCTGAAGTAGTCGCTCAGGGGGAGTGCCGCTCGGCGGTAACGCCCGTCGATGGGGGAGACGGCGGTCAGGGCGGACGGTTCCAGGGTCATCTGATCATCCTGTCGGGTGTGTCGTGAAAGGCGGTGACGGGCGCGATTCCGTTTCTCGAAGCTGCGCCGGCGGGCTCTTTGAGCGGTTATAGAAAAGGCGCTCAAAGGTGTCAACTGGCACTTTTTCGTTGCACAATGGGCGCGGATGGCCCTATTCAAACGATGGAAGCGGCCGTTTGTTGGTCCCGCTTTCGGCGCCCGACATCCCACAACCACGGAGGTGCACCATGCCCAAGCAGCAGCGTGACTATTTCGCCGCCCTCTACGAGGTGGCCCGGCTCATCAACGCATCCCTGACCCCTTCCCGGGTCCTGGAACAGATCGTCGGCTGCGTGGCCCGGACCATGGATCTCAAGGCCTGTTCGCTGCGCATCCTGGACGCCCGGCGCAAACGGCTCCTCATGGGCGCCCAGACCGGGCTGTCGGCCGGCTATATCCGCAAGGGCCCCGTCCTGGTGAAGGAAAGCGGCCTGGACAAGAAGGCCCTCAAGGGGCAGACCATCTATCTGGCCAACGCCCAAAGCGACCCGGGATGGCAATACCCGGAAAAAGCCAAGGCCGAGGGGATCGTTTCGGTGCTGGTGGTTCCCCTGATGGCGGACAAGAAGGCCATCGGTGTGCTGCGGGCCTACACCGCCAAGACCCGCACCTTCGACGAACAGGAGATCCGTTTCATGGATGCGGTGGCCAACCTCAGCGCCATCGCGCTGGAAAACGCCCGCCTGCACCAGGCCCTGCGCCGCGACTACGACCTGCTCGTGGCCCACGAATACCGCATCGACGACAATTGAAAAGGAGGACGGAGATGATTCGCATCGGCATCAACGGATTCGGGCGCATCGGGCGGCAGGTTTTCAAGGCGATCCTCGAACGTCATCCGGATCGGCTCGAGGTCGTGGCGATCAACGACCTCTTCGACGTCCAGACCAACGCCAATCTCTTCAAGTACGACACCAACTACGGCCGATTCGGCGGCACGGTGACAGTGGCCGGAGATACCCTGATCGTCAACGGCAAGACGGTGCAAAGCTTCGCCATGCGCGATGCGGCCGAGCTTCCCTGGGACGACCATGGGGTGGACATCGTGGTGGAGAGCACCGGATTGTTTCGCACCGGGCCCAAAGCGGCGGCTCACCTGGAAGCGGGCGCCAAGAAGGTGATCATCACCGCCCCGGCCAAGGAAGAGGACATCACGGTGGTCATGGGGGTGAACCATGACCAGTACAAAGCCGCCGAACACCATATCGTGTCCAATGCCTCGTGCACCACCAACTGCCTGGCGCCGCCCGCCCTGGTGGTCCATCGGGCCTTTTCCATCCGCAAGGCGATGATGACCACGGTGCATTCCTACACCGCCGACCAGCGCCTGATGGACCTGGCCCACAAGGACCCCCGCCGGGCGCGGGCCGCGGCGATGAACATCATCCCCACCACCACCGGTGCCGCCAAGGCGGTGGCCCTGGTGATCCCGGAGCTGGCCGGCCGCTTCGACGGCTACTCCCTCAGGGTGCCGACGCCGACGGTCTCGGTGGTGGATTTCGTGGCCCTGCTGGAAAAGGGCACCGACACGGAAACGCTGCGCAACGAGTTGCGCCAGGCGGCTGCCGGGAAGTTGGCCGGCATCATGGCCTGCGAGGAGGATCCACTCGTTTCCAGCGATTTCAAGGGCAATGCCCACTCGTCCATCGTGGACATCGCCTTCACCCAGGTGATGGCGGGCGACATGGCCAAGATCGTCGCCTGGTACGACAACGAGTGGGGGTATTCCTGCCGCGTGGCGGACCTGGCGGCCTACATGGCCGATCAAGGACTGTAAAAAAAACGGGGGGCTTACAACTTCCCCTCGGCCACCCGGTGACAGGCCACCAGGGCATCGGGACCCAGGGGCGTGGCGACGGGCACTTCCTCCCGGCAACGCGCATCGGCGTAACGGCAGCGGCCATTGAACACGCATCCGGTGGGCAGCTGGATGGGGGTGGGAACCTCGCCCTTCAGGCGGATGTGCTGGCTGCGTTGCTCACCCAGCCGCGGAATGGCGCTGAGCAGGGCCTGGGTGTAGGGGTGGCGCGGTCGGCTGAAGATATCGGCCGCCGGGGCCAACTCGCAGAGGGTGCCCAGGTATATCACGGCCACCCGGGTGCTGATGTGGCGCACCACCGACAGGTCGTGGGTGATGAACAGGTAGGTGAGCCCGCGCTGATCCTGGGCGTCCATGAGCAGGTTGAGGATCTGGGCCTGGATCGAGACATCCAGGGCTGAAACCGGCTCGTCGGCCACGATGAACTCGGGATCCACCATCAGGGCCCGGGCGATGCTGATGCGCTGGCGTTGGCCCCCTGAAAATTCATGGGGATACCGGTCGGCCCACTTGGGGTCGACCCCCACTTGGCGCATGACATCGGCCACCTTCTCGGCGGCGGCGGCACCGCTCATGCTTGGATTGTGGAAAACGACCGGCTCCTCCAGGGTCCGGGCCACCGTCATGCGCGGGTTCAACGATGCGTAGGGATCCTGGAAGATCATCTGCATCCGGCGCCGGTAAGGCAGCATCTGCCGCGCCGAAAGGTTGTCGATGCGCTGGTCGCCGTAGATGATCTTCCCCCGGTTGGGCGGGTAGAGGCCGATGACCGTTCGCGCCAGGGTCGACTTGCCGCACCCGCTTTCACCTACCACACTGAGAGTTTCGCCGCGGCGAATCTCGAAGCTGACATCGTTGACGGCCTTGACTGTGGTGCGCCGCCGGCGCAAACGTCCCTTCTCCCAGGTAAGCTGATCGAGGAGGCTGCCCGAAATATCAAAGTGCTTGACCAGATGGCGGATGGAAAGCAGCGGCGTGGACGAATTCGGCATGGGCATTTCGATCAATCGTGCAAATGGTTGGGGCCGGCGGTTTGATCCAGTCGAAGACAGGCTGCCCAATGACGTCCGCCATTGACAGCACTCAATTCGGGCCTGGTCCGGCGACATTCCTCCGCAGCGAAAAAACAGCGCGGATGAAATGCGCAGCCGGCGGGGATGGCGGTCAAATTCGGCATCATTCCCGGAATCTGTTCCAGGCGGCTCCCTGCCCGGCGCGTGCCAGGAAGGGAGTTGATCAATCCGATGGTGTATGGATGCCGCGGATGGCCGACGATTTCATGCGTCAGCCCGGTTTCGATGATCCGCCCGGCGTACATCACTGCGATGCGCTCGGTGACCCGGGAAACCACCGCCAGGTCGTGGGTGATGAGGATCAACCCCATCTCCTCCGTTTCGCAAAGTTCGGTGAGCAGGTCCATGATGCCGGCCTGAATGGTGACATCCAGGGCCGTGGTGGGCTCGTCGGCGATGATCAACCCCGGGTTGGTGAGCAGCGCGATGGCGATGACGATGCGCTGGCGCATCCCCCCGGACATCTCATGCGGATACTGCTCGAGGCGTTTTTCCGGCGACGGAATGTAGACCTTCCTGAGTTTTTCCAGGGCCAAGCCACGGGCCTCGGCCTTGCCCACCCGGCAATGGGCCATCACCGTTTCCACCATTTGGGTACCGATGGTCAGCACCGGGTTGAGGGTCATCATGGGGTCCTGGAAGATCATGCTGATGAGGTTGCCGCGGATCTGGCGCAACTCCTCGTCGGAGAGCCGGTTGATCTCGCGCCCCTCGAACAGGATCCGCCCTCCGGCGATGTAGCCCGGCTTGCTGAGCAGGTTGATGATGGCAAACCCCGTCACCGACTTGCCAGCCCCGCTCTCGCCCACGATGCCCAGCTTTTCCTTCTTGTCCAGATGGAAGCTGATGTCGTCGAGGGCGGTCAGATCGCCAAATCGCAGGGCGAACTTGACTTCCAGGTTCTCGACTTCCAGAAGATGCGTCATGGCCTGTCTTTGGTTCAAATAATGAGTGGCTAAAGTGACTAAGGTAATTGAAGTGATGAAGTGACTAAAGTGACTAAAGTGAGCTAAAGTTGTGGTGTCGCTTCGCTCCGGCATTTTGATACAACGTGTTTCACCAGGGTTTCCGGAGACCTCCAGCAATCGGCCAAATTCATCAACTTTAGTCACTTGTCATTTTAGTCATTTGTAACTTTAGTCATTTTACCTGCTCCCCGATTCATCCCTTGTACAATTTGGGATTGAGCACGTCGCGCAACCAGTCGCCGAAGAGAATGACCACAAGGGTGAAGGTGACGAGCAAAATCCCCGGAAACAGCGTGATCCACCAGGAGCCGGAGAACACGTATTCGAACCCGGCCTTGATCAGGGAACCCAGGGACGGCTTGGTCACCGGCATGCCCAATCCCAGGAAGGAAAGGGCCGCCTCGCTCATCACCGCCTGGGCCACCTGGATGGTGGAGATCACCAGCACCGGGGTCAGGGTGTTGGGCAGGATATGGCGGTACATGATCCGCGCCGGGTTCAGCCCGATCACCCTCGCCGCCTCCACGTACTCCTTCTGTTTTTCTCCCAACACCGAAGCGCGTACGGTACGGGCGTACTTGGGCCATTCGGAAATCCCGATGATCACGATCAACAGGGGCATGGCCAGTTGTTCGAACCGCCCCACGCCGAAGGCGAGCTGGAATACGGCGCTGGTGATGATGGCCACGATCAGGTAGGGAATCGAGAACTGGATGTCGGCGACCCGCATGAGGAAGCTGTCCACCCGCCCCCCCACGTAACCGGCGGTCAAGCCCACCACGATCCCCAGGATTCCCTGGAAGAGGACCGCGCCGATCCCGATGACCACCGAGGTGCGCAGGCCGTAGAGCATGGTGGAATACAGGTCGCGGCCCTGGATATCGGTGCCCAGCCAGAAACGTTCCTCCCCGCCGTTCATCCAGGATGGCGGGATCTCGGCGTCCATCACGTCGATGGTGCTGGTATCGTAGGGGTTGTGGGGAGCGATCACCGGGGCCAGGATGCTCACCAGCACGAGGAACAGGAAAATCGAAAAACTGGCCAGAGCCACCGGATCGCGCCGAAAGCTGTAAAAGAAATAGCTGCCGCGGAATCGACGCCACGCCTTCATGGATTCCCCGCAATGCGCACCATGGGGTTGATGAACCCGTAGCAGATATCCACGATGGTGTTGATCACCACGAACATCACGCCCACCACCACGAGGTAGGCCACCAGCAACGAGGTGTCCGAGCGCTCTACCGCTTCCAGGAACATGAACCCCATCCCCTGCCACTGGAACACCGTCTCGGTGAGGAGGGTGAAGGCGAACAGGATGCCGATTTCCACTCCGAAAACGGTGATCACCGGCAGCAGCGTATTCTTGAAGGCGTGCAGGAGCCAGACCCGCCAGCGGCTCAGCCCCTTGGCCCAGGCGAACTTGATGTACTCGGTTTCCAGCACCTCCATCATCTCGGAGCGGATCAAGCGGATGTAGAGCGGCAGCATGATGGAAGAGAGCGCGATGCTGGGCAGGATCAGGTGCAGCAGGCCGTCGGCGGTGAGCAGTCCGGTGTCCCAGCCGCCGATGTTGACGGTCTGGCCCCGTCCATAGGTGGGCAACCACCGCAATTCCACGCCGAACAGATAGATCAGCGCGATGGCAGTCAGGAACACCGGTACCGCCACGCCCACGGTGCTCACGGCCATGACGAATCTCGAAAACCAGGCCCGGGGCCGGATGGCCGTGTAGATGCCCACCGGAAAGCAGAAGAGCAGGATGATCGCCGTGGACCCGAGAACCAGTTCCAGTGTCGCCGGCGCCTTGGACAGGATCACTTCCATGGCCGGGCGCTTGTGAAAGTAGGAGACGCCGAGATCCCCGTGCAGCGCCTTCCAGCAGAAGCGGCTGAACTGGAGCAGCGCGGGATCGTTGAGCCCCAACCGTTCACGGATCACTTCGCGCTCGGCCTGGGAGACCCGTTCGCCCACCATGTCCCGCACCGGGTCGCCGATGCTGTGCTGCACCGAAAAACCGATCAGGGCGATGACCACCATGACCATCAGGGCTTGCACGATACGTCGGATAATGAATGCAAACATGCCGCTTCCACGAAAGATGCCGGGTGTCCCCGGTTCGGTCCGAAGAAGGATGCGGCTGTCGGCGCCGTCCGCCGCCAGCCGCATCCGAACAAGGCTACCGCTTCCCTACTTCCACACCAGATCGCCGATGTAGGGGAAATTCATCACGTTGACGATGGGCAGCACGTCGAGCCCCTTGGCGGCGGCATACGAGTGGTTCTGCCAGTGGAAGTACACGCAGAAAGCGTCGTCGTAGAGGATTTTTTCGACTTGCTGCAGCATTGCCGTCCGTTTGGCCAAGTCGGTCTCGGTCTGGCAGGCCAGGGTCAGCCGGTCCACTTCGGGATTGCAGTAATTGCCCGAGTTGTACTGCCCGTAACCGGTCTCCTTGTTGGGACACATGGCGAGAAATTCATAGAAGTTGCCCGAATCCTCCGTGTCCGCGTGCCAGCCGACCATCTGGAAATCGGCCACCTGCTTGTCATATTCGTCCCAGTATTGGGCCTTGGGCATGGTTTTTAGATTCACTTTGATATTGATCTTGGACATCATGGCCACAAAGGCCTCGGAAATCTTTTCGTCGTTGACGTAGCGGTTGTTGGGGGCGATCATGCTCGCCTCGAACCCGTTCTCGTAACCCGCCTCCTTCATCAATGCCCGGGCCTTGGCCAGATCATACTGGGGTGCCAGCGCCTCGTTGTAGCCGGCATAGCCCTTGGGACTGAGCTGGCCGGCCGGAGTGGCGGTGCCCTTCATGATCTTGTCGGCGATGGCGACGTTGTTGGTCGCCAGATTGATCGCCTGGCGCACGCGCTTGTCCTTGAAGGCTTCGAGGCGATTCTGGTTCATCTGCACCGTGATGATGCGCCCGCCGGTATAGGTGACCAGGTTCACCTTGGGCTCCTTGCCGATGCGCTCGAAATCCTGGGGCGGCACCGGATAGATGAAATCCACGTCTCCCGAGAGCAGGGCCGCGACACGGGTGGCCTCCTCCTTGATGGGGGTCAGGATGACCTTGCCGATGTTGCCGGGAGATTTCTTGTCCCAGTAGTCGGCGTTGCGCTCCAGCTCCATGCGCACCCCGTGTTCGCGGAAGGTGCAGCGATACGGTCCGGTGCCGCTGGGCAGGGTCTCGTTGGCAAAGGAGTAGCCCGCCTTGACCACCGCGTCCTTGGGCTGGCCCTTGTCGTCGGTGCCGGTGTAGAAGACGCTGTCCAGCGGGAAGATGTAGGTCGCCATGTTCAGGACGAGGGAATAAGGCTTGTTGGTTTTGATGTCCACCGTGTAGTCGTCCACGATCACCGGCGTCTCGAAGGCCTCGAAGAGCCCCTTGAAATCCACGCTCTGCTTCATGCGGTTGACGGTGAAGACCACATCCTTGGCCGTAAACGGGTTGCCGCTGTGGAACTTGACCCCTTTGACGAGGTGGAAGCGCATCGTCTGGGGATCGACCTGCTCCCACTTGTGGGCTAGACGCGGCTCAAAGGACATGTCCTGGGCATAGCGGACCAGCGGATCGAAAACCCAGTGGGAAAACTCGAGCATGTTGCCGGAAAGCTGCTGCTGGATGTCCAGCGTCTCCGGGTCCGACGCCAGCGCCAAGCGCAGCGTCTTCATTTCCGCCATCGCCGTGCCGCCCATCAGCAGCAGAAAAACGAGCCCCAACAGAACGCTTTTTTTCATCTCCTTGCCTCCTTCGTTTGAAATCCACCCCATTGTTGTCAATCTTGTCATGCCGAAAAAAACAGCCCACGTACCCTACCTTCAGCAGCGTTGGAGCGTCAAGTCGCAAAACCCAGGCGAATCTTTCCGGCGCGTTCCGATTCTATGGCTTTACCGGAGGCGTCAGTTTCAGACGCGCCATCAGTTGCTGCACGTCCTCCCAAACTGCTCGCTTTTGTTCCGGATTTCGCAGCAGGTAGGCCGGATGAAAGGTGGGCATCACGGCAATTCCCCGGTACTGGTGGAATTGGCCGCGGAGTCTTGAGATGGGCAGATCGGTTTCCAGCAGAGCACGGGCCGCCACCGATCCCAGTGCGCAGATGCAATCCGGAGAAATAGCGGCGAGTTGCCGCTGGAGAAACGGCAGGCAGGCGGAGATTTCGTCCGTTTCCGGGTTCCGGTTGTTCGGGGGACGGCATTTGATGATGTTGCAGATGTAGACCTGCTCGCGGGCAAGCCCCATCGCCTGGATGATCCTGGTGAGCAATTGGCCGGCGGCGCCCACAAAGGGTTCCCCCTGCTGGTCTTCGTCGAAACCGGGTCCCTCGCCGACAAAAACGAGCCTGGCCCGCGGGTCTCCCTGGCCGAACACGATGTGCCGGCGCTGTCGCCAGAGCTTGCAACGGTGGCAGTCGCCCAGATCTTCCCGGATGCTTTCCAAGCTTTCGGACTGGGCAAGGGCGGGAGTCGCCGGAGGCGGTATCTCGCTCGGTCGCTGGACCTCGCGTGCCGGCTTGGCGGATGCTGCCAGCGGCCGCGACCACCCTTGGAGACGCGAAAGGGTCTCGGGACTGCAATCAAACCCCTTCCAGCCGCTTCCGGCCAGCCAGCGCAGGCTGCGCTGCATCTCCTCCACAAGATTGTCGAGGTTATCGGAGGCCATCGGCATCACGCGCCCGGGGATAGTCCGCCAATACGGTCGAGCAGCAGGTGGGCCAGGTCCCCCTTGGGCATGGACTCCAGGTCTTCGCGCCGGCCGTCCCGATAAAAAAGCGAAACGATGTTGGTTTCGGCCTCGAAACCGGCGCCGGGAATGCCAATGCGGTTGGCCACGATGAGATCGAGATGCTTTTCTTTCAATTTGACGGCGGCATACTGGTCCACGTTCTCGGTCTCGGCGGCAAAACCGACGAGGATCTGGCCTGGATTTTTGCGCCGCCCCAGCTCCTTCAGAATATCCGGGTTGCGGACCAGGGCCAGGGTCGCATCGGCCGCCCCCTTCTTGATCTTCTGGGGGGCCACCACCGCCGGCCGGTAGTCGGAAACCGCCGCCGTCTTGACGACGATGTCGGCTGCCGCAGCAAGGCGCCAGACCGCTTCCGCCATTTCGGCCGCCGTGGTGACCCGCACCGTGGCCACATTGACGGGATCACTCAAATCGCTGGGGCCGCTGACCAGAGTAACGGCGGCGCCCCGGTGTTCCGCGGCCCGGGCAACGGCAAAGCCCATTCGCCCGGAGGAAGGGTTGCTCAGAAAACGCACGGGATCCAACGGTTCGCGGGTGGGGCCGGCGGTGACCAGAATTCGGCGGCCCCGGTAGTCCTTGGCCGCCAGCAGTGCCAGAACCCGATCGAAAATCACCGCGGGATCAGGCAGGCGTCCCGCGCCCACGGTGCCGCAGGCCAAATCCCCGCTGTCCGGGGCGAGGATGCAGTGCCCGTCGGCTTCCAGCCGGGCCAGATTGCGCGCCACGCTCGGGTGGCAAAACATGTGGGTGTTCATCGCCGGGCAGAGCATCACCGGGCAGGTGGCGGCGAGCAACAGCGTGCTCAGGGGATCGTCGGCGATGCCGCCGGCCAGTTTCCCGAGAATGTTGGCCGTGGCCGGAGCCACCACCACCGCATCGGATTGCTGGGCCCAGTCGATGTGCCGCATGGCCGCCTCCGGCCGCGACTCGAACATATCGAGCCACACCGGTTCACCGGAAAGGGCTTCGAAGGTGGTGGGACCGACAAAACGGGTTGCGCTGCGGGTCATCACCACCCGCACCCGGGCGCCGGCCCCGCGCATCAGGCGCAACAACTCCACGCTCTTGTATGCCGCGATACCTCCGGTAACACCCAGAACGATGGTTTTTGCAGCCAGTGGATCGTTCATTAAGCCTCTTTCCTACCCTCCTCTGCTTCCGGTGCCGGGACATTGCTGGGGCGATAGGGCGGTGGCGTTTCAACCCTCCGCCACGGCATGGACAACCTCGGATACGCGGGTGCGTTTGTGGCCTACTTGATCAGGTTGGCATCCAGGGGATGGAGGGTGGGCGCCACCCATACCTCCACGTAGGTGAAAAAGTCCCTCTCGGTGATGTTGATCACGCACCACCGGTTTTCCTTGTAGAACATCATCAGCGAACGGATCGACTTGAAAAACCCGACGATGCGCCAGTTGTCCTTTTGCATCTGGTTCTCGAAAAATGCCACCAACGAATGGCTGTCCACGCGCCCCCGCAAGGAGAGGACCCCGGCCGCGAAGCCGCCGGTCTGCATAAAGAAGGTCTGATCCTTGATCGGTTTGAGAGACTGGGGCAGACGGATATCGCTGAAATCCGAGGCGGGTGGTCCGGAATCGGGGGTTTGTACCACGTCGGCCGGAACGGCGGGGTCGGTCTCTCCCATCGTGCTGCAACCCGAAACGACTACCAGCAGCACCCACATGACGGCAAATTTTCGCCATTGCCCCGCCGGCTTCACAGCGGTCTGGATCATGGTTTCTCCTCGGCTGCCGTTTCCGGATCGGCCGTGTGGCGCCGGATTCGAAGTCTCCGGCACACCCGGTCCAACCCGCTGACCCGGCCCAGCTTCAAGGTCAATTCGGCCCACAATCCGACCCGCTCCACGATGTCATAGGGATCCAGGGCCGCCAGCCGCGCTTCGGTTTCAACCAGCGCCTGGCGCAGGTCCTCCCGTTGGGGAGACTGGCGCAGCAAGTGTCGATAAATCTGAGCCGCCCGGGCCAGGTTCCCCTGCTGGGCGTAAATACCGGCCATGGTGGCCGTGAAAAACGTGCGGTCCGAATCGTTCATGCTCATTGGCCCGGTTGCCCCGGCGGAGGTGCCGGAAGGCTGATGACGATTTCGTCCGGCCGCACCAGCATCTGCTGCCTGGCTACGGCTTCGATGTACGCCGGGTCGGTCTTCAACCGCTGGATCTTCCGAAACAGGACAAGGTTGTGTTGTTCCAGACGGTCGTTGTCCGCCGTCTGGCGCTGGTAGGCCGTGCGCTGCCGATGCAGCTCCGCCACCCCCTTGTCGCCGAAAACAATCACCAGCGCGAAGTGGACCAACCCCAACAAAACGGCTGCCATCAGAATTTTTTGAAACGTGCCCACCGCGAAATTCCTGTGTTGTCGATGGCGCCGATCATCAATGGTCCTCCGCTCATCCGGTCCTCGGGGAAAGGGGGGAAACCCATGACGGGAAACCGATGAAACTCCATATAGATAAAAAGGAGACAAGCGTCAATCATCCCGCACAGAGTCGATTTCTTCCTCTTGACAAAGTTCCGTCCATTGCGGTATCAGAGCCATTTTAAACAAGATCCATTGCTTGCAGTTGTTCATCTTTGCTTGAAATGCCAAGACAGGGCGAAAGGAGCGTTTCACCGTGGCCAATCACAAGTCTTCCATCAAACGCGCACGGCAGAGCCAGGACCGTCGGCTGCGCAACCGGATGGTCAAAACCCGCGTCAAAAATGCCGCCAAGGCGGTACGCGCCGCAGTATTCGAAAACCCGACCGACGCCCCCTTGCAGCTTCGGGCGGCGCAGTCCACCATTGCCAAGGCCGCCAAAAAAGGTGTCATCCACAAGCGCGCAGCGGCCCGCAAGATTTCCCGCCTGGCCCGCCAGGTCAACGCCGCCACCCGATAATCCCCCTTCGCCATGCAGGTATCGATCCGGCCGGCGGCGCCGGATCGCCCTTTTCCGAGGTTCCGGGTTTAAAAATCGGCGGAAAGATTGTTGAGGACCTTCTGCGCCAGGCGCGTCGCCGCCTGTTCAAGCGCCAGGCGCCGTTGGCGGTCCGTGGCGATCCGATCCGCCGACATCGGGTAGGTTTCCGTGGTGGTGACGACCATCCGTCGCGGTTGGGCCCCGTCGGTCGGCGAAAAGATCACCGCTGCGGACAAAACCGCCTGGCGTTCCAGGGCAGTGACCACCGATTGGCGCGTGATCGTGTCTCCGGAAGCCTGGACGATGGCGATTCTCACCTCGGCGTCGGCCTCCGTCCGGCTGGCACTCACCTCCAGCCCTCGGCGAATGACTTCCCGGCGCAAGGCGTTGGTGACTACGGTCTCCAGGCCGGTTTCAGCGCTCCGATTCTCCGCCACGGGAACGAAGATCCGCCGGGCCCCGCCGGGAAGCGGTTCCCCTCCGACGAACCGGTACCCGCACGATACGGATACCATGCCTATACATACCAGCCCGAGCAGCAGCAGCCATCTGTAACGTGCTATCATCCTGCCTCCGCTTACACCACGAGATTGACCAGCTTGTCCGGAACCACGATCGTCTTGCGAACGGGCCTGTCACCGACAAGGGCGGCCACCTTGGCGTCGGCCAGCGCATGCTGCCGCAGGGTCGCTTCGTCCGTGCCGGCCGGAGCTTCAAAACTCCCGCGCAGCTTGCCGTTGACCTGCACCACCACCCTTACCGTATCCACGACAAGTGCATCGGCCCGCCACCGTGGCCAGGAGGCTTCAAGTATGCTGCCCTCCCTGCCCAGCGTGTGCCACAGTTCCTCGGTGATGTGGGGCACCATGGGCGACAGCAGGACCACCGCCGCTTCCACCGCCGCGCGCACCACGGCGTCGGTTCGGGGGTCGGTCTCGCCCTCGGCGGGTACGCCTCCCAACAGATTCACCAGTTCCATCACCGCGCTGATGGCCGTGTTGAAGTGAAACCGATTCTCGATGTCGTGAGTGACCCGCTGGATGGTCTGATGAGTCTTCTGGAACAGCGCCCGCAATGGTTCGCCGAGGTCGTCCAGCGGTCCGTCATAGGCGGCCACCTGACGGATGCGATCCCGCCAGGCGTACACGAGGCGCCAGACCCGATTCAGAAACCGGTGAGCCCCTTCCACCCCCTGGGCGCTCCACTCCAGATCGCGTTCCGGGGGCGCGGCAAAGAGGCAGAACAATCGCGTGGTGTCCGCGCCGTAATGATCGAGGAGCAGGTTGGGGTCCACGACGTTTTTCTTCGACTTGGACATCTTCTCCACCCGGCCGACCTCGGATGCCTGGCCGCAACGCCGGCAGCGCCCCTCGGCGTCGATTTCCTCGGGAAACAGAAATCCGTGCTGGGGGCACCGATGGGTCTCCTTGCACACCATGCCCTGGGTCAGGAGGCGGGTGAAGGGTTCCTTGTATTCCACGAGTCCGAAGTGCTTCAGGATCCGGGTGAAGTAGCGCGAATAGAGCAGATGCAGGATGGCGTGCTCCACTCCGCCGATATACTGGTCCACCGGCATCCAGTAGGCCACGGCCGCCGGGTCGAACATCCCCTTCTCGTAACGCGGGCTGCAGTATCGCTCGAAGTACCAGGAAGACTCCACGAAGGTGTCCATGGTGTCGGTATCCCGGCGGGCCGGCTCGCCGCAGACCGGGCAGGTGATGCGCACGAAGCGGTTCAGCTCACCGAGGGGGCTCCGTCCGCCTTCCAGCAGGTCGGCATCCTCGGGCAGCACCACCGGCAGTTGCTCCTCTGGCACCGGCACGATCCCGCAGCGGGGGCAGTGGATCATGGGAATCGGTGCGCCCCAGTAGCGCTGGCGGGAAATGCCCCAGTCGCGCAGGCGGTAGCTCACCGTGTGGCGCGCCAGCCCCTTCCGGGCCAAGTCGGCGACGATGGTCTGCTTGACCGTTTCGTTGGGCAGACCGTCGTAATCGCCGCTGTTGATCATTTTCCCGGGGCCGGCGTAAGCCTCGACGAGACGATCCCCTTCCAAAACTTCCGCATCGGGCTGGACCACCACCACCACGGGCAGATCGTACTTGCGCGCGAAATCCAGATCGCGCTGATCGTGAGCCGGCACGGACATCACCGCGCCGGTGCCGTATTCCATAAGGGCGAAATTGGCCGTGAAGATCGGCATGCGCCGTCCATTGGCCGGGTTGATGCAGTAGCGGCCGAGGAAAACCCCTTCCTTCTCGTAGGTTTCCAATGCCCGGGCGCTGCGTTCCTGAAGGGCGATGCGTTCCACGAACGCCGCCACCGCCTCGGCCTGGCTGGTTCCTGCCGAAAGCGCCGCCACCAGCGGATGCTCGGGGGCCAGGCACATGAAGGTGGCGCCGAAGAGAGTGTCAGGGCGGGTGGTAAAAACCGTGATGGTCTCCGGGGCGTCGGTCACGGCAAACTGGATTTCAGCCCCCTCGCTGCGGCCAATCCAGTTCTTTTGCATCGTCAGGACCTTCTCCGGCCATCCCGGCAGCTGGTCGCAATGCAGCAGCAGGTCTTCCGCCTCGTCGGTGATGCGCAAAAACCACTGGGCGAGCTTCTTCTGGCGCACCGGCCGGCCGCAGCGCCAGCACATCCCCGCCTCCACCTGCTCATTGGCCAGCACCGTAATGCAGGTGTCGCACCAGTTGACGTAGGACTCCTTGCGATAGGCCATGCCGCGTTTGTACATCTGGATGAACAGCCACTGCTCCCAGCGGTAGTATTCCGGCCGGCAGGTGGCCAGCTCCCGGTCCCAGTCGTAGGAAAAGCCGAGCCGCCGGAGCTGGGCGCGCATGTTGGCAATGTTCTCGTAGGTCCAGCGCGCCGGGTGGGTGTTGTTGGCGATGGCGGCGTTTTCCGCCGGCATGCCGAAGGCGTCCCACCCCATTGGGTGCAGCACATTGAAGCCGGCCATGCGCTTGTAGCGCGCCACCACATCGCCGATGGTGTAGTTGCGCACGTGGCCCATATGGATCTTCCCCGAAGGATAGGGAAACATTTCCAGCAAATAGTACTTGGGTCGACGGGTATCGATGTCGACCCTGAAAAGCCCCTGCGCCTGCCAGTGTCGCTGCCATTTGGCTTCGATGTCTTGCGGACTGTAGCGTTCTTCCATTCCCTGGGATTCCTCCCTCCGGTTTGCCGCCGCAGGCCGATGCCCGCCGCGGTCCGGAGATCCGAAAAAACCGAACAAAACCGCCGGCGCCCGGCGCTCCGGCATCGGCCCCTCAATGCCACAATGGCCATGAAATGGCAAGGGTCGCCCCTGTTGCGGGAAGGCAGCGACAAAGGGTTTGACTTGCGCGCGCCAATCCCATTATGCTCCCGGGCAACCGGTGAAACTTCTTTAAGGAAAAAACGATGAGCAGCAAGATCCTGATCAACGCCGTCGATACGGAAGAATGCCGTATCGCCAAGGTCACCGACAGCAAGCTCGAAGAATTCCACATCGAAAGCGCCACCCGTGAAATCACCCACGGCAACATTTACAAGGCGGTCATCGTCCGCATCGAGCCGAGCCTCCAGGCCGTCTTCGTCGATTACGGCGCCGAGCGGCACGGCTTCCTGCAGATGCAGGAGATTCATCCCGATTATTATCAGCCCCACCGCGAAGGCGACCATGCCATCGGTCACCTGGTACGCAAGGGCCAGGAAATCATGGTTCAGGTGGAAAAGGACCCCATCAACAAGAAGGGCGCCATGCTTACCACCTACATCAGCCTGGCGGGGCGATTCGCCGTCTTGATGCCCGGCAGCGACAGCCGCGGCATTTCGCGCAAGATCGAATCCGAGGAGGAGCGTGCCCGGCTCAAGGAGATCATCACGGGCATCAAGCTGCCGGACGATTTCGGCGTCATCGTGCGAACGGCCGGCGAGGGATGCACCAAGACCCTGCTCACCAAGGACATCAACACCCTGCTGAGACTGTGGCGCAGCATCAAGGACATGGTGATGAAGGTGCCCACGCCCTCCCTGCTTTACAAGGAGCGAAACCTGGTGCTCCGTTCACTGCGCGACTACTTCACCCCGGACGTGGACGAGGTGATGATCGACGATTCGGCCGTCTATGAGGAAGCGCGGGAGTTCATGCAGGTCATCTCTCCCAAGCAGACCCAGAGCGTCAAGCTCTACAAAGGCGCCAAGCCGCTGTTCACCAAATTCCAGCTCGAGGAGCAGATCGCCTCGGTATTTGAAAGCCGTGTCCTGTTGAAATCCGGCGGGTCCATCGTCATCGACCAGACCGAAGCCCTGGTGGCCATCGACGTCAACTCGGGCAAGGCCACCCAACTGCGATCCATCGAGGAGACCGCCCTTCAGACCAACCTGGAGGCTGCCGAGGAGATCGCCCGCCAGTTGCGCCTGAGGGACCTGGGCGGATTGATCGTCCTGGATTTCATCGACATGCGCGAATCCAAGCACCGCAATGAGGTGGAGCGCGCCCTGAAGGAACACCTCAAGATCGACAAGGCCCGCACCCAGGTGGGGCGCATCTCGAAATTCGGGCTGATGGAAATGAGCCGGCAGCGCCTGCGGCCGTCCATCGTCTTCGGCGGATATTGCACCTGCCCGCACTGCGGCGGCCGAGGGATAACCCCCACGGTGGAGACGCTTGCCGTCGCTTTTTTGCGCCAGTTGAGCCTGAAGACCCTCAAGGAGGACATCGCCTCGGCCCGCTGCCAGGTGCCCGCGCCGGTGGCCCATTACCTGCTGAACCGCAAACGCCGTGAACTCATCGATCTGGAGCAGCGGCGCGACATCAGCATCAGCATCGAAGGGGTGGCCCAGATGGTGCCGGGCCAGAGCGAGATCCATCTGGAAACGCGTCCGGCGCCGGCCTGACGGCAAACGGTGAAAGCCCCATGAACGAAAGCCATCCGAAGCCTTCGGCCCACCGCTCCGCCAAACCTTGGTTTTACGGTTTGGCGCTGGTGGCGCTGATCTCCCTGGCGATGGTGCGCGGTTTGCGGGAAGCCCCGAATTCCCCGCCCGCTGCGCCCGCTGGCGAGGCTTCCCGGGTGTGCCTGCCGGTTCATGAACCCCCGGTGATCGACTTCGAAGCCCTGGAACAGGACGCGGCGGCAAGGGAGCAAATGGCCGAGCGCAAGGCCGCTCACGGCCTGGAAACGTCCATGGACATGATCGTCACGGGCCAGGAGTCGATCCGGGTCGGCGATCAAACAGTGGCCATGTCCGAAATCCAGCGACAGATCGCCGTGAAGGAGGGGCGCATCATCGAATCCGACACCGATGCCGGCGCGCCGAGCTCCCCGGAGGTCTACGGGATCCATGTGGTTCAGCCCGGGGACAGCCTCTGGAATATTCATTTCGCGTTGCTGAAAGACTATTTCAAGCACAAGAAGGTGGATCTCCCCCCTTTGGCCGATGAACCGCGCTTCAACGGCACCAGCAGTGGAGTGGGTCGGCTGCTGAAATTTTCCGAGGGCATGGTCTATATTTTCAACCTGCGCGAGCGGCGCCTGGATTCTTCCATCGATCTGATCCAGCCCCGCAGCAAAATCGTGGTCTACAGGATGCGTGAGGTGTTTTCGCTCCTGGATCAGGTCGACGTGAACATGCTGGACCGGATCCGTTTCGACGGCGACACGCTCTGGTTCCAGGCCGATCCTTCATCCACACCGCCGCCATCCCGGTGACAATTTTCCGGCGCCGGCATGAGGACTTTTTCCCACCCGGGCGGCGGGGCTTCCAAAATTCGAAATGATTTGACCCCACTGGTGATTTCCAGTATATCAGCCCCGACTTTGCCCGCCGCTGCCGGCAAGGAGGCCGTCGATGGCCGTTCGCCGGGATATCGGTGTTGGAAACCCGCAGGCAAAAACCAATGATCAACCCGGCCGCTCACAGGCGGCCTGAAGAAAGGGAGGTGGCGGTTTGATCGATATCGCTTACGCCATGGGTCAGGGGGGCGCGGCTCCCCAGGGGGCTGCCGGGGGGTTTGCCTCTTTCGTTCCGCTGATCTTGATGTTCGTCATTTTTTATTTTCTGTTGATCCGGCCACAGCAGAAGAAGCAAAAAGAGCACCGCACCATGCTCGCCGAATTGAAAAAGGGCGACCGCATCATCACCAGCGGGGGGCTTCACGGCCGGATCACCGGGATGGACGAAACGACATTGACCGTGGAAATCGCCGAGAAGGTCCGGGTGAAGGTCAGCCGGGGCAACGTGGCAGCCCTTGTTCGGGCATCTGCCCCTACCCCTGCCGCCAAACCCGACACCGCCGAAAACAAGCCCGACAAGACCGAAAAATAAACGGGAATTCCCCGGGCGGCGGTTCGAGAACCGCGGGGACGACGGTTCGACCGAATCCACGAGGAAAGGACAAGAGCTTTGAAGCGCATCTCCTGGCGCCTGATCGCCATCGTTGCGGCGCTGGTGACCGCCGTGGTCTACCTCCTGCCGACCCTCCATCCCGGCCTCTGGCCGCACAAACGCATCAATCTGGGACTTGACCTGCAAGGCGGGATGCATCTCCTGTTCCGGGTCGACCGGGAAAAGGCGGTCGAAGCGGCTGTTGAACGCAATGCCGACGAGGTGCGCGACGCCCTGCGCCAGGCCCGGGTCCGCTACCAGCGGATCGAAGTCGCCGAAGGCCGCCACATCGAGGTCCAGCTCGCCGGCCAGGAGGCCAGCGACGGGTTCCAGACCGTCCTCGACAAGGAATTCGTCGGATTGCGCATCGTGTCCGACCAGCGCGCCGATGATCTGCGCACGGTGGTCCTGACCCTGCCCGACAAGGAAATCGAACATATCCAGACGCTGTCGGTGGCCCAGGCCCTGGAGACGATCCGCAACCGCATCGACCAGTTCGGCGTCAGTGAACCGGACATCCGCCGCCAGGCCGATGATCAGATCCTGCTGCAACTGCCGGGCGTCAAGGAACAGAAGCGGGCCAAGGAGCTGATCGGCCGAACCGCCCTGCTCGAATTCAAGCTCGTCGATGAACTCAACGATCTCGGCGC
The DNA here is from genome assembly GCA_002327445.1 of Desulfobacteraceae bacterium UBA2174. GTDB lineage: Bacteria > Desulfobacterota > Desulfobacteria > Desulfobacterales > UBA2174 > UBA2174. The sequence continues at coordinate 82,587 of DCWA01000032.1, forward strand.
CGCCCTGGAAGGCAATGTGCCGGCGGGAAGCGAAGTCCTCTACGAAGTGGCCCGCGACCCCTCCACCAATCGCACCATCAAGACACCGTACCTGATCAAGAAGCGCGCCCTGCTCACCGGCGGATACCTCACCGACGCCCGGGTGCAGATCGATTCCCAGTACAACGAGCCCTACGTGTCCATCGATTTCGACAAGAAGGGCGGCCAGATCTTCGAGCGCGTCACCGCTGAAAACGTGAAGAAGCGATTGGCGATCGTCCTTGACGGCAAGGTATACAGCGCACCGGTGATTCAGGAAAAAATCTCGGGCGGTCAAGCCCGTATCACCGGCAGTTTCACCACCGAGGAAGCCCGGGACCTGGCGATCGTCCTGCGCTCCGGCGCCCTGCCGGCGCCGCTGATCCTGGAAGAGGAGCGCTCGGTGGGCCCGTCTCTGGGCTCCGAATCCATCCGCAGCGGCATGATTTCGATGATTATCGGCGGGGTTCTGGTGATCGTGTTCATGGTGCTCTATTACCGGGCGGCGGGCCTGATCGCCGACTGCTCTCTGTTGTTCAACATGCTGCTCATCGCCGCGGGCCTGGCGGCGTTCCAGGCGACCCTGACGTTGCCGGGCATCGCCGGGATCATCCTCACCATCGGCATGGCGGTGGATGCCAATGTCTTGATTTACGAGAGAATCCGGGAAGAGCTGGCCGTCGGCAAGTCCGTGCGCGCCGCCGTGGACGCCGGCTACGACCGGGCTAGCCTCGCGATCATCGACTCCAACCTCACCACCTTGATCGCCGCACTGGTCCTGTTCCAATTCGGCACCGGGCCGGTCAAGGGGTTTGCCGTCACCCTCAGCCTGGGGGTCGTGGCGAGTATGTTCGCAGCCCTGGTCTTCACCCGCGAGGTCTTCGAGCAGATGCTCATAGGCCGCAAGATCACCCGCTTGAGCATCTAACCGCGGTAGATAAGGTAGATAAGGACGTCGCCCAATGCAGTTCATCAAGCCTGACATCAACATCGACTTCATCGGCAAACGTCGTCTGGCCTACGGATTTTCCATCCTGCTGGTCCTGCTCACCATCGCCACGCTGATCTGGCACCGCGGGCCGCGCTACGGTATCGATTTCGTCGGCGGCCTGGTGATCCAGGTCAAGCTGGACCGGGCGGTGGAGCTGGACAGCATCCAAAAAACCCTGGCCGATGTCGGCCTGAGCCAGGCCACCGTGCAGCGTTTCGGCCAGGCCTCGGACCACGAATACCTCGTGCGCAGCGACCGGGCGGAAAACCACGAGGATCTGGCCCGGCAATTCACCGAACGCCTCCATCAGGCCACCGGGGCAACCGCCGAGATCCAGCGCGTCGAGATGGTCGGTCCCCAGGTCGGCCACGATTTGCAGCACAAGGCGTTGCTGGCCATCTTCTTCTCCATCCTGTTCATGGCGATCTACATCAGCGGCCGCTTCGAACAGCGCTGGATGATCAGCGGCCTGATCGCCGTGGTGCTCATCGGCACGGTTTACCTGTTGTCGCTCTTCGACGTCGGCATCACGGTGCTCATCGTCGTGGCCCTGGGGGTCACCCTGATTCTGTTCTGGGTGTTGAAGCTGCGCTACGCCATGGGGGCCACCGTGGCCCTGATCCACGACGTGATCGTCACCGTGGGATTTTTCTCGCTGCTCGACAAGGAGTTTTCCCTCCCGATCATCGCGGCCCTCCTCACGATCATCGGCTATTCGGTCAACGACACCATCGTCATTTTCGATCGAATCCGGGAAAACCTGCGCAAGAATCCGCGCCAATCGTTCGCGGAAATCGTGAACCGCAGCGTCAACGAGACCTTGAGCCGCACCGTTTTGACCACCGGCACCTCTCTGGTGGTCGTCCTGGCCTTGACGATACTCGGAGGCGGCATCATTCATGATTTTTCCCTAGCCTTGCTGGTGGGTTTCATTTCGGGGGTCTACTCGACGGTCTATGTGGCCAGCCCCTTTCTCTTGTCCTGGCAGGATAAGGCCAGCCGCGCCTGAACTCCGTCACGGATCGGACCCGATGCTGAACCGTCCCGCCGCAGGTTCCTTCGCCCGGAGGCGGAATGGAGCGCTTGCTGCCCTGGTTCACCCTGGCCGGTGTCCGCGGCATCGGCCCGCATCTGTTCAAACGGCTGCTGGAAACGTTCGGATCCCCGGAAACAGTGCTGGCCTCGGGACCCCTGATGCTCAGATCCCGGGCAGGCATCTCCGAACCGCTGGCCCGCGCCATCGCCTCCGCCAAGCCGCCGGAAGGGGTGAGGGCCAACCTGGCGGCGGCACATGCCGCCGGGGTACGGATCGTCACCTTCAACGATGCAGATTACCCTGTTCTGCTGCGCCAGATTCCGGATCCGCCACCGCTGCTGTATGCGCTGGGTGAATTGTCCGACGCGGCGCCGGCCATCGCCATGGTCGGCGCCCGCAGTGCCACCGAGTACGGCTTGAACACCGGGCGGGATTTGGCCTCTCATCTGGCGCGCAGGGGAATCACCGTGGTCAGCGGTCTGGCGCTGGGAATCGATACGGCGGTCCATCTCGGGGCGCTGGATGTCGAGGGACGCACCGTGGCGGTGCTCGGCAGCGGCCTGGGACACATCTATCCTCCGGAGAACCGCCGCCTCGCCCGGCGCATTGCCGACACCGGCGCCGTGGTGAGCGAACTGCCGATGAGCGCCGGCCCGGATGCTCATCACTTTCCCCGTCGCAACCGCATCATCAGCGGAATGAGCCTGGGGACGGTGGTGGTGGAGGCCAGCCGCCGCAGCGGCGCCCTGATCACGGCAAGAATGGCACTGGACCAAAACCGTGAGGTCTTCGCGGTCCCCGGCAGCATCGGATCGCTCAAAAGCGCCGGCAGCCATCACTTGATCCACCAGGGCGCCAAATTGGTCGCGCGGGTGGAAGACATCCTGGAGGAGCTGCCAGACGCTTCTCTTGCCGGCGACTGCGCCGATCCGCCGGTAAAGGCATCGACAGCGGCGATCTCCACCGACGGCCAAACCGTCCTGGCGGCCCTGGACGCCTACCCGGTGCATATCGACGTCCTGGCCCGCAAGCTCCAATTGCCGGCCGGTTCCCTGGCCGGAACCCTGCTGGAACTGGAGCTGGCCGGGGTCGTCTTGCAGTGGCCGGGCAAACGCTTCGCCCGCAAACCCTGAAAGCGCGGCCGGTTGGCATCAAGGAACTGGCCACCGGGCGGGTGCGGCCGGGATCGACGCGGCAAACCCTTTCAATCCTGTGCGGCCAGTTGCAAGGGGCCAATTCCGCACAGGGGCATTAGATCAAGGCAATCCGCAAACGGATAGCCGACCGTTGGAGAAGGATCGTGACCAAACCGCTGGTAATCGTGGAATCGCCCACCAAGGTACGCACCATCAAGAAATACATCGGCAAGGATTACAATGTCGCCGCCACCGTCGGGCACATCAAGGACCTGCCGGTGCGGGACATCGGCATCGACATCGAACACGATTTCACTCCCCGCTACCAGACCATCGCCGGCAAGCAGAAGGTCATCAGCGAGTTGAAGCGCGCCGCCGGAGACGCCGCCGATATCTACCTGGCGCCGGACCCGGACCGGGAGGGCGAGGCGATTGCCTGGCACACCGCCGAAGTGCTTCAAAAAAAAGGGCGCGAATTCCACCGGGTGCTCTTCCATGAGCTGACCGGCGGCGCCATCCGCGAGGCCATGGCCCACCCGCAGCCTCTCAACGCCCACAAATATGACGCCCAGCAGGCCAGGCGGATCCTGGACCGCCTCGTCGGCTACCAGGTTTCCCCGCTGCTCTGGCGCAAGGTGAAGGGCGGACTGAGCGCAGGCCGGGTGCAATCGGTGGCCGTGCGCATCATCTGCGAACGAGAGCGGGCCATCCAGGCCTTCGAACCTGAAGAGTACTGGTCCATCACCGCCGAACTGAGCCCCGCCGGTGGACCGGACGCCCGCACCGATGCGCCGGCGACCTTTGCGGCCAAGCTGATCAAGAAAGGCGATACCCGGGTCAAGATCCCCGACGAAGCCGCGGCGCGGGCGATTCTCGGCGAACTGGAAGGTGCCGCCTACACCGTGGCCAAGGTGGTGCAGAAGACGATTCGGCGCAACCCGTTGCCGCCGTTCATCACCAGCAAGCTCCAGCAGGAGGCGATCCAGAAGCTGCGCTTCTCGGCCAAGAAGACCATGATCATCGCCCAGCAGCTCTACGAGGGCATCGACATCGGCGACGGTGCCCCCGAAGGGCTGATCACCTACATGCGTACCGACTCGACGCGCATCTCCGAGGAAGCCGCCAACGAGGCCCTGAGCCTGATCCGCCAGCATTTCGGCCCGGAATACGCCATTCCCCGGCCCCGCGTGTTCGTCAACAAGAACAAGGCCCAGGACGCCCACGAGGCCATCCGCCCCACCGTGGTGACCAACACCCCGGACAAGCTGGCCCGCTATCTCAACGACGACCAGTTGTCCCTCTACCGCCTCATCTGGCAACGTTTCATCGCCTCCCAGATGGCCCAGGCCGAAATCGATCAAAACACGGTCACCATCGCCGCCGGCGACTATTTCTTCGGTGCCTCGGGATCGACGATCCGTTTTCCAGGATTCATGGCCCTTTACCTGAGTTTCGAGGAAAGCGGCGCCCGGGAGCAGGAACAACAAAAGACCATGCTGCCGCCGCTGCGCAACGGGCAGGCGCTGCACCTTCACACGCTGGTGCCCCGGCAGCACTTCACTCAGCCGCCGCCCCGGTTTTCAGAGGCATCCCTCGTCAAGGAGCTTGAAGAAAACGGCATCGGCCGACCCAGCACCTATGCCACCATCCTGAGCACCATCCGCGAAAAAGGCTACGTGGAGATGACCAAGGGATACTTCCATCCCACCGAACTGGGCTTCATCGTCAACGACCTGCTCGTGGCCAACTTTTCCGACATCTTCGGGGTCCACTTCACCGCTCGCCTCGAGGACAATCTCGACCGGATCGAAGCCGCCCAGGTCGACTCGCTGGCGGTGCTCAAGGAGTTTTACGCCCAGTTCTCCCAAGAGCTGGAGCGTGCCGGGGAAAACATGCGCAGCATGCGCGGCATCGGCATCCCGGTGGGACTGCCCTGCCCCGCATGCGGCAAGGGGGAGCTCCACATCAAGGTGGGGAAAAACGGCGCCTACCTCGCCTGCGACCGCTATCCCGCCTGCCGCTTCACCTGCAACTATCAGCGGGATGAGAAGGGGCGCGTCCAACCGATTCAACCGGCGGCGGAAACCGTCTCTGACAAACTGTGCGAGAAGTGCGGCCGCCCCATGCTCGTCAAGGAGGGCCGGTTCGGCCCGTTCCTGGCGTGCAGCGGCTACCCGGAGTGCCAACACACCGCTTCACTCAACGGCAGCGGCGGAGGCATCCCCACCGGCGTGGCCTGCCCGGTACCGGGTTGCGGCGGTATGCTGATGGAGCGCCGCTCCAAACGCGGCAAGGTATTTTACGGCTGCAGCCGGTATCCGGACTGCGACTACGCCATCTGGGACAAGCCGGTGCCGATCCCGTGTCCGCGCTGCGGCCATCCATTTTTGGTGGAAAAGCACACCAAGAAGGACGGCGTATTCCTCGCCTGCCCCAATCCCGGATGCGGGTATCGGCAGGATCTCGACAAAAATCCGGCGGACTGAGGCGCCGGTGCGCCGTCACCCCGCTTCCCCCCGGCGCAGAGCATCAAAAAACAAAACTGAATGCCGAATTTTCAGAAAGCGCCGATTACGCTATAAAATATTTTGAACGGCAGATTCAGGCAGCGGCCCCATCGCCGAACCGGGGTCGACTGGAGGAATCCAAACCATGGACGACAATCCCCCATCCCACGACCATCAATTCGACTACCATCCCGGCCTCAACCCGGAAATCGATGCCTGGCACACCGCCTTTTTCATCGAAAACCACCTGGACCACCTTTCCCATCCCCATCTGGCCGCCTCCCCGGAACAGGTCCGGTTCATGGTTTTTCCCGAAGACGGCGTGCGCTACTACCCGTGTTCGGACCGGATGTTCGCCGCCATCATGGACCGCACCCAGTCGGCCTATCTGCAGCGTTCGTACAACGCGGTGCTCCAGCGCATCCTCGCCCTGATCGACGGACAAATCGAAGACCCGAAGGAAAAGGAGTTTCTCGAAGCCCTGATCATCACCAAGTACAAGCACGAAACCCACGACGAAATTATGATCCCGTCCCGGGTGGAAAAGCGCCTGATGAGCATTTTCATCCGCCGCACCCAGATCGAGGACCCGTTTCGCAGGCTGAAGGAACGGCGCAACCAGCGCGCCGCCACGGCGCTGGCTTCGCCGGCCTTCCGATCGGCGCTGGACTATGTCGACCCCAAGGAGTTGGCCGCCCCGCTGGACAACCTCAACGCCATCAAGCAGATGGCCGATGCCATCCAGTTGAGCCGCCTCCTGTGCGCCGCGACTCGCCATGCGATCTGGGAGCCGGCCGATGCGCCGAGCCTCCAGACCGTCGACGCCGTGGCCCTTTGCCGGCAGCCGCCCACCGGCAACGGGGTCGAAGCCTTCTTCAACTTCGTCGGCGTCCGCCCGGACGGAAAAGCGCCGCTGCCGCGCGAACCCCGCAAGATTCTCTGGCTGATGGACGAGGCGGGGGAAGTGGTGATGGACATTGCCGTGATCCGCCACCTGACGGGACTGGGTCACAAGGTCATCGTGGTGTTCAAGGGGGGGCCGATGTTCACCAAGGCGGTTTTTGCCGACGCCCGGGAGGATCCGGTGCTGCGCCAGGCCCTGTCCGGGGCATTGTTCATCGAAGACGAAAAGGTGAGCAAAAACGATTTGCTGCGCATGCTGCGCAGCGACTACGACATCTTCGCCATCAGCGACGGCACCAGCGAACGCCTCAACCTCATCCTGACTTCCACGACCTTCGCCAGGGCCTTCAAGGAGGTCAACGCCGTGATTTGCCGCGGCGAGGAACAGCACCGGCGGCTTTTCGTCACCCGCTTCCAGTTCACCCAGCACCTGTTCAACATCGATGTGGACGACCAGGGGAGGCTGCGGATCGAATACAAGCCGCGCCATCCTGAGGTGATCAAGTTCTCTCATGCCGACCTGGAAGCCAAGGCCCGGGCGATCATCGACCGCATGGCGGAAGCCAAGCAAAATGGAATGATCGTGATGTTCTACAGCGGCATCATCGGCTCCATCCCCGGCAAGATCGATGTGGCCAAGCAGATCATGGCGACCTTCATCGAGTATCTGCGCGACCAGAGCGCCTCGACCTTCATCATCAACCCCAGCGAGCACTACGAGCCGGGGATGGATGCCGACGACCTGATGTACATGTGGGAGATCGTTCAGCGCAGCGGCTATCTCGACATCTGGCGCTTCCAGACCAATGAGGACATCGCCAAGGCATTCGAACTGCTGAGTCGCCGGATTCCACCCGAATGGGTCGGCAAGGACGCCACTTATTCCACCGGGTGCACCAAAGAGATGAAGATCGCCGAGGAAGTCCAGCGCCAGCATCCGGAAATGCAGATCATCGGTCCGCCGCCGGAAAAGTTCATGCGCCGCAGCGAGTACGGCATCGGCAGCATGTATGACCGGTGCCTGGTCGTCCAGGGCTGCCGAACGAATTGACCCCGTCCGCCAAGGCCGGTTTTATTGTGGGCAACCCGCCCCTCGGCGGCCGGCCGGACAGAAACCGGCATGGCGCCACTTGCAATGTTTTTCATTTGCTTTATAATTAAAAATTAAAGTGATTTTTACCCTTTGAAACCAACACAAACGATGCCCGACGACCACCCCGAACCTCCCCTTGCCCCGACCGTCGCCCCGCAACGGCGTTCAGTGCCCCAAGATCGTCCACCGACACCTCCCCGAGGCCCGCGCAACGGAATGGTGAAGCAATCTCCGCCGCTGCCAATGGATTCCGCGGCCTCTACGGGATATGATCGATCATGTTGACCCAGTGGACATTGCTGGTATTGTTGCTGATGCTCTCGGCCTTTTTCTCTGCGGCCGAATACGCGCTGCATGCCATCAACCGTACCCGGGCCAGGCTCCTGGCCAAGAGCGGCCTTTACAGCCATCTGCTGATCCTGCGGTTCAAGGAAGAACCCCGGCGGATGGTCACAACCCTTCTCATCGCCAAAAACGCGGTCAACATCGGGGCCTCGGCCACGGCCACGGCCCTGGCCATCGATCTTTTCCCCGGGTACGCCATCGGCTTGGCCACCGGCGTCATGACGCTGATGATCCTCGTCTTCGGCGAGGTGTTCCCCAAGTCCATCGCCACGCGCAACGACCTGGCCATCGCCGGTTTCGCCATCGTGCCGATTTATTGGTTATCGCTGGCGCTGTGGCCGCTGATCCTCTTCTTGAACTTCATTCCCAGGCTTGCGGGAAAGGTGGAAAATCAGTCGGCGGTGACCGAGGAAGAGCTGATGACCTTCGTGGAGGTGGGAGAGGAGGAAGGCCACATCCGTGAGGAAGAGCGGGAACTGATTTCCAACATTTTCGAATTCGACGACACGGCCGCGTCGGAAATCATGACCCCGCGCGGGGACATGTTCGTGGTGGACGCCAACCGCGATCTGGATCTGCAGGCCATCATCGAATCCGGTTTCACCCGTATTCCGGTGATCGACAGCGACATCGACCATGTCGTCGGGATCCTCAACATCAAGGACCTGTTCCGCCATCACGTGACCGCCGAGGGTCCCATGGTGGTGCGGGAGGTGATGACCGAACCCTACTTTGTTCCCGAAAACATGAAGCTGAACATGCTCCTTCAGGAATTCCGGGAACGCAAGCAGCACATCGCCATCGTCGTGGATGAATACGGCGGGGTATCCGGGCTCATCACGATGGAAGACGCCCTGGAGGAGCTGGTGGGGGACATCACCGATGAAACCGACAAGGAAGAGCCCCACATCATCGCGGTCAAGCCAGGGACCTGGATCGTGCTGGGAAAGGCGGACATCGAAGAGGTCAACGCCGCCATCCCCCTGGAAATTCCCGATACCCGGGACTATGACACCTTCACCGGCTACATCCTCTATCTCATCGGCCGAATGCCCGAACCCAAGGAAACGCTTGTCATCGAGGACTACGAAGTGACCGTCGATGAGATGGAAGGCACCCGGATCAACCGGTACACGGTGCGCCACAAACCCGGGCCACCGCTGAGCGCGGAAAATCAGGCCCTGCAAGCAACTTCCTGAAGCGTCCCGCCGGTCATCCCTTCACCCGTTCCACGTACTGCCCGGTACGGGTGTCGATACGGATCTTCTCCCCCTCCTCCACGAAAGGCGGCACCTGGATCGTCACCCCGGTTTCCAGCGTCGCCGGTTTGCTGTCACCGGAGGCGGTGTCCCCCTTTACCCACGGATCGGCCTTGACGATCGTCAGCTCCACGAAGTTGGGCAAGGTGAGACCGATGGGACGCCCGTCGAAAAACAGCATGCTGCAGACGGTGTTTTCCTTCAGAAACCCTTTGGCGTCACCCACCTGCTCAGGGGTCAAAAACTCCTGCTCGTAGGTCGAGGTATTCATGAAACAGTAGTTCTCGCCGTCGAAATAGAGGTACTCCATGTCGAGTTCCTCCAAATCGGCCTTGTTGAACTTCTCGCCGGAGCGGTAGGTCCGATCGAACTGGATACCGGTCACCATGTTCTTGAGCTTGCATTTGTAGAGCGCCTGCCCCTTGCCCGGCTTGACAAACTCGAATTGGACCACGACGTAGGGATCTCCGTCGATCTCGATTTTCAGACCTTTGCGCAAATCGCCGCTTTCATACATGCAGTGGGTTCTCCTTTGGTTCGTTGAAATGGAAAAAATTTACAGAAAACAAGCGGAAGACACAACGTTAAAGAAAGGATGCGTCAAAATCCCTTCCAGGGGGGCGTCAACGAATGGCGTCAAGGTGGAAGCGGCCTTCAGCCGCCATCGCCCAGTCTTCCCTCTGCCCGGCGGACCGCCTCCAAGAGCTGCGCCACTTTCCGGTAATCCTTCCGGAAGCGCACCGGCTTTCCATCTCCGTCGACCGCGTTGGTCCGGCTGCAACTGTCGATGCCGAAGGGACGCACGCGCAGCAGACCCTCCAGGGCGTTTTGGGGAGAGATCCCTCCGGCCAGGATCACCGGCAGCGGACTGTGCACCACCAAGCGGCGGGCCATGTCCCAATCGCAGGTCTCTCCGGTGATGCCCACGAATCCCGCCACCGGTTCACCGTCTCCATGTCCGCCGCCGTCAAGCAGGGTGTCGGTGAGAAACAGATCGCTCACCGGAGAAAATCGAGCGGCCAGCTCCAGGGTCGGTACGCTGTCGGCCCGCCCGGGAGTCCCGATGGGAATCGAGCGGATGATCCGGATGGTGGGAAAATGCCGCCGCACCGTCCGCTGCAAGGCGACCAGGTCGGCAATGGGCACGTCGGCGTCCGGATCCGGCCCCAAGGCTTCGCAGAAATGGACGAAGTCCGGCTTCAGATCGGCCAGGGCATCAAGCACTCGCTCGGGTTCACTGAACAGCGGAATCAGGCTGCTGCGAGCGCCGGCACAGCGGACGGCGGCGATGGTTTCGCCGACCCTCCGGTTGCTCGGTGCATCCCCGGCCATGAACACCGAACCGATATGATCGACGCCCATGGCAACCAGAGCCTCGGCTTCGGTTGGGGTCTGGACCTCGTAGATCTGGCAGATGAAACGCGGCACGCGATTCTCGAAAATCCGCATGAAACAAACGGTTGGGCGTCAGGAACGACGGATATCGGCCTTGACTTTTGGGGGCGTCTCTAACATATTCGACCCGTTTTCGCAAACCGTTTGCCCCATCCCGGCCACAAGGAAAAACGCATGATTCTGATCATCGATTTCGGATCCCAGTTCAACCAGCTCATCGCCCGGCGGGTTCGCGAATGCCGGGTCTACTGCCAGATCGAGCCGCCGGACATCTCCCGCGAAAAGATTCTCGCCCTGGCACCCGAGGGGATCATCCTCTCCGGCGGCCCGGCAAGCATATACGCCCCCGGAAGCCCCAAAATCGATCCAGCGATCTTTTCCATGGGCATCCCGGTGCTGGGCATCTGCTACGGCATGCAGTTCATGGTCCATGCCCTCGGCGGACGCGTCGAAGCGGCCGGCAAGCGCGAATACGGACCGGCCACCTTGACCATCACCCGCGGCGAGGGCCTCCTGGAGAGCGTCCCCTCGCCGACGACCTGCTGGATGAGCCACGGAGACCGGATTGCTGCCCTGCCCGAGGGTTTTTCCGTCCTTGCGACCACCGCCAACAGCCCCTACGCCGTCATCCAGGACACCTCGCGGCAGTGGTACGGAATGCAATTTCACCCCGAAGTCGTTCACACGACCAAGGGAAAAAAGATGCTGGCCAATTTCCTCTTCACCATCTGCGGCTGCCGGCGCAACTGGACGATGAAATCCTTTGCCCGCGACGCGGTGGCGCAGATCCGGGACCAAGTGGGCGACCAGCCGGTGATCCTCGGGCTCAGCGGCGGGGTGGACTCCGCCGTGGCCGCCCTGCTGATCCTCCGGGCCGTGGGGTCGCAGTTGACCTGCATTTTTGTCGACAACGGGCTGCTGCGACAAAACGAAGCGGGGCAACTTCGCGAAAAATTCAAGCAACACTTGAAGATCAACATCCGCTTCGTCAACGCCGGTGGCCGATTTCTCAAGGCCCTGGCGGGGGTGGCCGATCCCGAACGCAAGCGCAAGATCATCGGCCGCGTCTTCATGGAAGTCTTTGAAGCCGAGGCCCGAAAAATTCGTGGCGCCCGGTTTCTCGGCCAGGGAACCCTGTATCCGGACGTGATCGAGTCGCAGTCGGCCTTCGGCGGCCCTTCGGCGGTCATCAAGAGCCACCACAACGTGGGAGGGCTGCCCAAACGCATGCGTCTGCAGCTCGTGGAACCGCTCAAGTACCTGTTCAAGGACGAGGTGCGCCGGCTCGGCCTGGCGCTGGGACTGGACGAAACCTTCGTCTGGCGCCAACCGTTTCCCGGCCCCGGTCTGGCCATCCGGGTAATTGGACAGGTGAACCGGGCCCGGCTGGACATTCTGCGGGCCGCCGATGCCGTGTTGCTGGAGGAAATCCGCGCCAGTGGCTACTATCGCAAGCTTTGGCAGTCGTTCGCGGTGTTGCTGCCGATCAAGAGCGTCGGCATCATGGGCGACAGCCGTACCTACGAACACATCCTGGCCATCCGCGCCGTGACGAGCAGGGACGCCATGACGGCCGACTGGGCCCGCCTGCCCCAGGACTTGCTCGGACGCATTTCCAGCCGTATCATCAATGAAGTGCGCGGCGTCAACCGGGTGGTCTACGATATCAGCTCCAAACCCCCCAGCACCATCGAGTGGGAATGAAGCTTGAAATTTGAAACTGGAAACTGGAAATTGGGAGAAGACCGGCTGGACAGGCACCGATGATCGCGCTCGGCTATGCCCGGTTGCCGAAATCCTCAATTGACGATTCGATGCCAGGTTTCAAATTTCCAGCATCCGGTTTCACATCAGGACGGAGCGCCTCTTGAAAATCAGCCCACCCCAGTTTGACGGCGAAAATCCCTACCAGGACGAAATGACGCAACTGCGCATCGATCGCCTTGGCCACAGGCTCACGCTGCTCAGCGTCCTGCTGCCCATTGCCATCGTGGTAATCCTGGCGCTGGGATATCTGGACCTCAAGGGTCGGGTCATCGGTCTCCAGGACAGCGGCGCCGCCAGCGTGCAAACCCTTTCCGACGATCTCATGTCGCGCTTTTCCACCCTTTCGGTGCGGGTTGCCGAACTGGAGGCCAAGGTGGAAAAAAGCGCCTCGGAGGGTGCCGCGCAGCAGACCGCGCATGTCGACCGGATCGCCAAGATCGAAGCGCGCCTGAAGGCGTTGGAAGCCGACAAGCTCAACCGCCAACAGCTTCAGGCAACCATTGAAACCATCGCCCAGCAGGTCGCCGCCCTCACCGAGCGTATCGGCGGCCAGGATGCGGCCCTGAAAACGGCAACGGAGCGCATCAACGGCCAGATGCAAGCTGCCGCCGAGTCGCTGATCGCCGTTGAAACCAGCATGGCCGCCTTGACCGCGGCCATCGAACCGATCAAGAAAAACCAGGCGGCCCTGGACACCGAGGTGAAGCGCCTCGGCGCCGCCCTCAAGACGGACCGCGAGGCGTCCCAACAGGCTCTGGGGCAGCAAAAAGAAGCCACCAGCCGCCAGATCCAACAGCTCGTTCAGCCTCTGGAAGCGCGTCTGGAAACCCTGCGCCGCAAGGTGGAGCAGCTCCAGCGAGACATGGCCGCCGCTCAGGCACCGGCCAGGCCCCGGGTCCCGGCGACAAGTCCATCGACAGCCCCGAGGGGAACCGTTTCACCCCCCCAACCGCCACCATCCACCGCCCCGGCGACACCGGACATCGAACCGGGGCAGATCATCGAAAAACCGCTTCAATAACCGCTTCTGCGCCAGGCCCCACCTGGCTTGACCTTTCCCGCCACCGCCTTATTGTCCCTCAATCCGCCGTTTCGAGGGGCGTGACGGCTATTCGCCCCACCGCCTTGCCGCGCGCCGCGGCGGACACGAGTGACCGCATTCTCCCCAAAGGAGGTTTCGCCATGCGCAGAAATACCATATTTACGCTAACTTATGTTTTAGGGGCCATGCTGGCCCTGGCGCCGCCGGTGTTGGCTGCAGGCGCCGCCGTCACCTACCAGGTCGATGGCCAGGCGTATGAAGGATTTTTCATCGCCCCATCTACCGACGCCCCGCTGGTGCTGCTGATCCATGACTGGGACGGCCTCGGGGACTACGAGATCAAGCGTGCCCAAATGCTGGCCGATGCCGGCTACGCCGTTTTCGCCGCCGATCTCTTCGGCGCCGGGGTTCGACCCGCCGCCATCGAGGAACGGCGCCGCCTCACCGGTGCGCTGTACCAGGACCGGGAAAAAATGCGGCGGCTGATGAATGGCACCTTGAAAGCGGCCGAAGCGCAGGGCGTTGGTATCACCAACGCGGTGGCCATGGGATACTGCTTCGGTGGGACGGCGGTGCTTGAGCTGGCCCGCTCGGGTGCCGAACTCAAGGGATTTGTCAGCTTCCACGGCGGGTTGGATACGCCTAAAGGACAGAGCTACGCCAACACCCGGGGCCACATCCTCGTCCTGCATGGCACGGCGGACGCATCCGTTTCCATGGAATCCTTCGCCGCGTTGGCCAAGGAAATGGAGTCGGCCGGCGTCGGCCATGAGATGATCACCTACAGCGGTGCTCCCCATGCCTTCACCGTGTTCGGCACCGAAGCCTACCGCAAGGACGCGGACGAAAAATCCTGGGACCGTTTCCTGGCGTTTCTCACCGACCGTTTAGGATGAGTGTCAGGCAGCGTCTTCTCCGGCCGCCACCGGATTGACGAGGGCGCCAATTCTCTCGATGGCGCATTCCACCACGTTGCCGGCCCGCAACACCACCGGGGGATCGCGAAAAATCCCCACCCCGGCGGGAGTTCCGGTGGAAATGATGTCCCCGGGTTCCAGCGTCATGTCGCGGCTGACGTCGGCGATGATGGCCGGAATGTCGAAAAGCATGTCGCCGGTGTTGCCGTCCTGCATGATCACCCCGTCCACGGTTGTGGTGAGCCGCAGGTCGGCGACATTGCCGATCTCGTCGCCGGTGACGATGCAGGGCCCCATGGGCGCGAAGCCATCGAAGGATTTGCCCCGGAACCATTGACTGTCGGCGAACTGGGCCTCCCGACCGGAGACGTCATTCATCACGGTGTAGCCCGCGATGAAGTCCCGGGCGTCGGCGGCACCGATGCGTTTTCCCGGCCGCCCGATGACCACGGCCAGCTCTACCTCCCAGTCGACCTGTCCGCTGCCGAGGGGCAGCACGATCGGGTCATAGGGGCCGTTGACCGTGTTGACCGTCTTGCAAAAGAGCAGCGGCCGCGCTGGACGGTCGAAGCCGCCCTCCCGGGCGTGCTCGGCGTAGTTCTTGCCCAGGCAGATGATCTTTCCCGGCCTGGGAACCGGCGCACCGATACGCTCCCGGCGCGCCTCTCCCGGATCTTTCACCCCCGCGGCCTTCTGAAGCCAGCCTTCTTCGAAAAATCGCCGGCCGATGTCCGGGATCCGGGGAAAATGGCGGGTCAGGTCGACGATGCGCCCGTCTCGCATCAGGCCGGGGCGTTCCTGGCCCCGGGGGCCGAATCGAACCAGTCTCATCTCATCTCTCCTTGGGCCGTCCCTGGCGTCCGTCTTCGTAGCACTTGCGCCCGTACCAGTCGATCTGGCGGCAGATGCCGCGCAGGATGGCCACATCCCTGGCCCGCAGTTCCATCCGGGTGAAAAAATTGCGGATGCGGCTCATCCAGTACTCCGGATTCTCGTGGCTGATGAAGCTGATGCGGACCAGCACGTCGCGAAGCTGGTCGTACATGGCATCCAACTCGAAGCGGTTGGCCAGACGCGGCGTTGCCTCGGCCGGCGCCGGCAAGGCGGCCCGCCGCAGTTCGTAGCAGAGAATCATCACCGCTTGCGCCAGGTTGAGAGAGGAAAAATCGGCGGTGGGAATGTTGACCAGGGCGTGGCAGAGCCGGAGGTCCACGTTGGCCAGGCCCCGGTCCTCGGGGCCGAAGACGACGGCGATGGTATTCTCCGCCGAGATGGGAATCAAGGCTTCGGCCAGGGCTTCCGGGCGCCGGTAAACCCTGCGTTGACCGCCGAGCCGGGCCGTGGTCCCCACCACGAAGGAAAATGAGGCCAGGGCCTCATCCAGCGTGTCGGCCACCACCATGCGGTCGACGATGTGGCGCGCGCCGTGGGTGGCGAGCTTCAGGGCCTTTTCAGCCTCGTAGCGCTCCGCGGAAACCACCACGAGGCGATCGATGCCCATGTTGCACATCGCCCGGGCCGCGGACCCGATGTTTTCCGGGTAGCGCGGCCGGTGCAGGACGATGGCCACCTTGGACAGGTCGATACGGGCGGGATCAGCCGACAAGCTCGAAACAGTTGAAGAAGTAGCCGATTTCAAAGGCGGCGGTCTCCGGGGCGTCGGAGCCGTGGACCACGTTGCGTTCGATATCGGTGGCAAAGTCGGCCCGGATGGTGCCGGGAGCGGCTTCCTTGTAATTGGTGGCCCCCATCAGCTCCCGCCAGCGGGCGATGGCATTGTCCCCTTCGAGGACCATCACCAGGGCGGGACCGCTGGACATGAAGGTCGTGAGGCTGGCGAAGAACCGTTTGTCGCGGTGGACGGCATAGAACCCTTCGGCCTGGGCCAGGGTCAGGCGAACGAGTTTGGCGGCCACGATTTTCAGACCGTCGGCCTCCTGGCGCTTGATCACTTCGCCGATCAAGTTCCGGCTCACGCCGTCGGGTTTCACGATGGCCAATGTGCGCTGCATGGATGAATCCTTTCGAATTTGCACCGGTAAGCCGGTGTCCGGTTGAAATCGCGCAGAAAGTCGGCCGTGGCATAGCAGAAGCGCGGTCGGCAAGTCAACCATTGCGGTGCTGCTGCCGGCAGGGTCCAGTTCATCGCTTGATCACAACCGACGGCAACGGTATAAAACGGTATGAAAAGAGGGTCGCGCCTGGCGCGGCGACACAATTGTTCCAGCCGTCGGCAAGAAGGGGTCGACGGAGGCCCGCCAAGTGCCGGCGGAAAGGAGGTTCATGCCGATCTACGAATTTTATTGCCCCCGTTGCAACACGATCTACAACTTCTTTTCGCGCACCATCAACACCACCGCCCAGCCCGATTGCCCCCGCTGTCTTCAGGTGCGCCTGACCCGCCGGATGTCCTCCTTTGCCGTCACGGGCCGGGCCAAGGGCGGCGAAGATGCGGATGACCTGCCCATCGACGAACACAAGATGGAGCAGGCCATGCAAACCTTGGCCCGCGAGGCCGAGCATATCAACGAGGACGACCCGCGCCAGGCGGCGGCCCTGATGCGGAAGCTGTCCAGCATGACTGGTCTCGAGATGGGAGCGGGCATGGACGAAGCGATCCGGCGCATGGAGCGCGGCGAGGATCCCGATGCCGTGGAAGCGGAAATGGGGGACCTGCTGGAAAACGAGGAGCCATTTCTTTTGCCCGGGCGCAAAGGTGGCGCCAAAAGCCGCAAATCGCCCCCGCGTCACGACGAAACGCTGTATGAACTTTAAAAATGGTTAACTGTTATCGGTTATCGGTTATTCGGTTATCGGTTATTCGGTATTTGCCACTCCCCGGCAATCATTGCCTGACATCGGTTATCGGTTATCGGTTATTCGGTATCCGACACTCCCCGGCAAACATTGCCTGAGAACTGATAACCAATAACTGATAACTGGTAAGTGGTACCCCACATCCGATTCCTCCCAAAGGAGATCCCCATGACCACCTCCGTCCTGGATCGCATCCGGATTGAGCAAGGCGACATCACGCGACTGGCGGTGGATGCCATCGTCAATGCCGCAAACAGCTCCCTGCTGGGCGGCGGCGGGGTGGACGGCGCCATTCACCGGGCCGCGGGCCCCGAACTGCTGGCCGAGTGTCGGACTCTCGGCGGCTGCCCCACCGGCGAAGCCCGCATCACCAAGGGCTATCGTCTGCCGGCGCGATTTGTGATCCATACCGTCGGACCAGTCTATTCCGGCCGCCCCGCCGATGCCGTCAAGCTGGCCTCCTGCTATCGCAACAGCCTGCAACTGGCGGTGGACCATGGCCTGCGATCCATCGCCTTCCCGGCGATCAGTTGCGGCGTCTACGGGTATCCTATCGAAGCGGCGGTTCCCCTTGCCGTCGATACCACCGCGGCTTTTCTCCAGGATCACGAAAGCATCGCTCAGGTGATCTTCGTGGTTTTTTCCGAGAACCACCTTGGCGTTTACCGAAGGTATCTGGATTCTCGCGGAATCCCGTCCTGAAGGCTTTTGTCACCCTTTGTGCCGGTGCTTTCGCCTGATGTTGACAAGTCCGAAATGACGGATTAAGTTTGCGGCATCGTCACGAGCCGATCAGGGTCCGCCCCAAGGCGGACCGATTTTTTCTCCAAGGAGGCAACCATGCTGGAAGTAACCCCCGCGGCAACGCAACAGATCAAGGAGTATTTTTCGGGTCGGCAGGTTCAGCCGATTCGTATTTTCCTCAATGAAGGCGGCTGAGGCGGTCCGTCCCTGGCCATGGCTCTGGATGAGCCGCGCGACTCGGATGAAACCTTCGCCGTCAACGGATTCACTTTCCTGGTGAACAAGGACTTCCTTGAAAAGGTCAAACCCATCAAGGTCGACTTCACCGGCTACGGGTTCAAGGTGGATTGCGCCTTCCAGTTCAGTGCGGGCGGCGGCTGCGCGGGCTGTGGATCAGCCGGCACCTGCCACTGATCCGACCTTCGCACACCTGAAAAGGATCATCCGGGGCGCTCCCTGACGGCGAGCGCCCCTTTTTTTTGGGAGAGACGGGATGATATGTCTTCCACCGTCATAAACGCAGAGAAAGGAAACGACCATGGCCAAGAAAATCGCCCTGTTCAAGGAAGGCCGTTTCAATGACAAGGGGCTGGGAAAACTGCTGGTCCACGATTCTCCTTACTTTCGCATCATCAACTTCAATCTCAAGGCAGGCCAGACCATGCCGGTGCACAACCACGATGTGGAGGGCCAGCTTTCGGTGACCATACTAGAAGGAAACGGCTTCTTCCTCGGCGCCGATGACGCCGAACTGCCGGCGGCGGCCGGCGACATCCTGATTGCCGACATCGCCGAACCCCACGGGTTTCGCGCCGAAACCGACATGCGGGTACTCGTCACCATCGCCCCGCCGCTCTAAATGCAGGTGATTGGTGGCCGCCGCAAGGCCGCCAATCTCAACCTTATGGTGTCTGCGAACGTCTGCGCTCGTCCGCGGTTAAAAAATCTCCAACGGAAAACGCCATCGCCGCCAGCCCCTCCGGTTGACGGTACCGGTGCTTCATGCCATATTCCGCTTCGGTTTTGACGACAGAGGACCGGGCGATTCTTTTTGCCCCATTCAACGATTCGCACCGAAGAGAGACTCAGCGATGGCACTTGTCGATTGGCAGTTGGACGGCACCGTGGCGGTAGTGACCCTCAACGACGGCGAAAACCGTTTCAACCCTGTTTTTCTTTCCGCATTCACCGAAGCCCTGGACCGCATCGAGGCCGACACCCAGGCCAGCGCGCTGGTGGTGCGATCCGCCCATGAAAAGATCTTCTGCAACGGCATCGATCTGGGGTGGCTCGTGCCACAGATCCAAAGCAACGCCCTGGACACTTGCAAGGCCTATTTCTACCAGCTCAACGGCGTCTTCAAGCGGCTGGTCACCTACCCGCTGCCGGCCATTGCCGCCATCAACGGGCATGCCTTTGCGGGCGGCGCAATCCTGGCCTGCGCGTTCGACTTTCGTTTCATGCAAACCGGCCGCGGGTTTTTCTGCTTTCCCGAAGTCGACCTGGGAATTCCGTTCCTGCCCGCGATGAACGCCCTGCTGTGCAAGGCCATACCCCGCTACATGGTCGAGACCATGCAATACACCGGAATGCGCCTCACCGCCGAGCAGTGCGCCGACCATCACATCATCCGGCAGGCCTGCCCTCCGGAAAACCTTCTGTCCGAGGCCTTGGATTTCGCCCGGAATCTGACCAAGAAGCGGCCGGTGTTGGCCGAGTTGAAAAAGCGGCTCAACCACGAGGTGATCCGGGCCATCGACGTCGAGGATGTGCCTTTCATCGAATCGGGCCAGTTTCACATCGGATAGAAGGGTGCCTGAAAGGCGGATTACGCCATGAGAATCTTTATCACCGGCATTTCGGGGTTCATCGGCCGCCACCTCGCCGAGGCGCTGGCGGCTTCAGGACACCGGGTGGTCGGCGCCGGCGGCCGCCAGAGTCCCGACGGATTTGGCGGCGGCGACATCACCTACATCGCCGCGGACACCACCCGGCCCGGCCCATGGCAGGAGGAAGCGGCCCGGGCGGATGTTATCGTCAACCTCGCCGGCCGGACCATTGCCCGCCGCTGGACCCGGGCCTACAAGAAAGAGCTCCATGACAGTCGCATCGAGACCACCCGCCAGGTAGTGGCGGCCATGCGCCCCGACGGCCGCCAGGTCTTGCTCAGCGCTTCCGCCACCGGCTACTACGGCGACGGCGGCGAAGCGGTGCTCACCGAGGATTCGCCCCCTGGAACGGGGTTTCTGGCCGACTTGGCCGTCGAGTGGGAACGCACGGCGCAAATCATCGCCGAAAGCGGGGCACAGGTGTGCCGGATGCGTTTCGGCGTGGTACTCGGCCCTGACGGCGGCGCTTTGGCCGAAATGCTGCCCGTCTTCCGCCGCGGCCTGGGGGGCCCGCTGGGTGGCGGACGCCAGTGGTTCAGTTGGATCCACCTTCAGGATCTGGTGGATGCCATTCTGTTCCTGATAACCGAGGACATCGCCGGCCCCGTCAATCTCACCGCCCCGGAGCCGGTGCAGCAAGGGGACATGGCCCGGACTCTGGCCCGGCGTTTGGGGAAACCGGCCGTCGTGCCTGCCCCTGCGCCGTTGCTTCGCCTGGGCCTCGGCGAAATGGCAACCGCCCTGCTGGCCAGCCAGCGCGTGGTCCCCCAGCGGTTGATGGCTGCGAATTTCAACTTCCGCTTCCCAAACATTCAAAGCGCCTTGAGCGCCCTAGTGGGCTGAGACCGATGATCGAACTGCTTCTGCTGATTGGTGCCGGTGCCGTCGTTTTTTGGTGGTGGCATCGCCGCCAAGCCCATCCTTCCCTTCCTCCGGTGGATGAGGAGTACGTCTGCCCCGCTTGCAACGAAACCGACTGCACCTGTGAAAAAAAATCTGACGAGGAGACGAGGATCCGGCCATGAGCGAATTTTTTCAGGTTCTCGAACAACGCCGCAGCATCCGCAAGTACGAAGAAAGGGACGTTCCGGAAGATTTGGTCAACCGCGTCCTGGAGGCCGTCAAGTGGTCCCCGTCCTGGACCAATTGCCAGTGCTGGGAAGTCGTGGTGGTGCGTGACGCCGCCACCAGGCAAAAGCTGCAGGAAACGATTCTTCCCAAGAATCCGGCCACCAAGGCCATCGGCGCCGCCCCGGTGGTACTCGCCATCTGCGGCCGGCTGGGAGTCAGCGGTTACTATGACAATCAGGCTTCCACCAAATTCGGCGACTGGTACCTGTTCGACCTGGGGATCGCCACCCAGAGTCTCTGTCTGGCGGCCCGGGAACTGGGTCTGGGCACGGTGATCGTGGGACTGATCGACCACGACCGGGCCAAGGCCGTCCTGAAGGTCCCCGAAGGCGTGGAACTGGTGGCCTTGATTCCCTTGGGGTATCCGGCCAAAAGCCCCACGGCGCCCAAGCGACGGGAAGTGGCCGAATTCACGCACATGGAAACCTATTGATGGAAAGACCATCCGCTGTGCCCAAAAGCGGGTCCGGGCGACTTTCTCAGAGCAACTTGACGCCCGCCCTCGTCCTTGGTTGAGGTGGATATCATATCGAAGCGGTTGAAACCCGACACCGTAAATAGAGGAGGAGAAAGATGAAGAAGGTGGCTGTGGTTGGCTGCGGTGCGTACATGGACAGCGGTTACGGCTGCCCCGGAGAATGGAGATGCCTCAAGGCTGCCGCCCTCGGGGAAGGCAAATTCGACGAACCAAGCCAGGTGATCGCTTTCGTCAAGTGCGAATGTCCGGGCCGAACCTTGTTGCCGAATTTGGGAATGGCCATGAAACTGGCCGAATTCAAGCCGGACAAAATCTATCTGAGCTCCTGTCTCGTCAACGCCAAACCGGGCTGCCCCTACGGCAAGCCCGAAGAATTCGCCGCTCTGATCAAGGAAAAGACCGGGGTGGACGTGGTTTTGGGAACCCACGCGTATCCTTGATGCTGCCGGCTGATGCCTAAACAAAGACCCATCGATCACTCATGATAAAACATCCGGTCATCATCGTCAGCGGGGCATCCAGAGGCCTCGGGGCCGCCGTGGCATCCTGGCTGGCAACGGTGGGTGGGCGGGTCGCCGGGTGGCGGAAGAGACCCTGAATCGCTTCGGCCGCATCGATGCCTTGGTGAACAACGCCGGCGTGATCGAGCCGCTGGCAAGGGCAGCGGAGGCCGATCCGGAAACCTGGCGCTACAACGTCACGGTCAATCTGCTGGCCCCCTTCTACCTGGCGCGTTTCGCCCTCTCGGCATTGCGCGCCCAAGGCGGACGGATCGTCAACGTCAGCAGCGGTGCCGCTCATCATCCCATATCCGCCGCCTCGGCCTACTGCGCCGCCAAGGCTGGCCTCACCCACCTGAGCCGGGTCCTGGCCGCCGAGGAGCCGGATGTCACCGTGATGGCCATGCGCCCTGGTGTCGTGGACACCGATATGCAGCTCCTCTTGCGCCAACAGGGGCCTTCCGCCATGCCGCCGGCCGAGGCCGCCTACTACGCCCGGCTCAAGATGGATGGCAAGCTGGAACCGCCCTGGGTACCGGCCCGTGTCATCGCCTGGATGGCCCTGGCAGCCCCGCTTTCCTTTTCCGGGGAATTTTTCAACTACGACGATCCCCGTTTGGTCAACCCCGCCGTAGATCTATTGGGCGCCACACCCCCGTTCTGAAGATACGTCGATTTTTCAGGCCCTGGGCCAGGAGTGTCTTGATGAAGCCGGCATTATGGCTTCTGATCTTCTTTCAGACATTTGAAACCAACCTTGGGCATCCAGGGGGTTGACTTGCGCCGCCGGCAAGAACTCGGCGCCAAGCGCCAGTAGCCCGCAACCGCGCCAAAATGTCGGTAAGCGGTCTGGGAATGATCGAAAATTTCCGCAGCCGGCATCGGCCTGGTCCGGTTGCGGCCAACGCGCTCTATGCGCCTCAAACAGCTTCCCGCTCGGTCGCCAAGTCAACCCCCTGGCCACCCTTGCATAATTTCAAAATGCTGAAGAATCGATGCGACGGTTTTTTGCCCGTTGCGTCTTGCGGACGCCGGCGCCACGAACTTCATAAAGCATACTCTTTTCAGTCACTTGAAAACACCGGCGCGGCGAGTTTCATGCTTTCCGAGTTTCGCCCACTCGTTTCCCGGCGGGAGCAAGACGCACTGGACCGCTGCCCCGGAACTGTTTGAGGCGCATAGCGTCCGTTGGCCCGGACAGTAGCGAGCTGTTGCCAAAGAACCGATTGATCTCAGGGTTGCAGGGCCGCATCGCCAAAGTTGCGGCGCTGTCCGGGCTTACGGACGGTTGGCGGCGAGTTTTCCGGGGCGCCGGATCCAGAGTGTCTTGCGGACGCCAGCGCTACGACCTCCAAAACCCAACCTCCCCGGGTCGGGCAGGATGGCCCTTAACCACCCATTTTCTCCAGAATCTTCGAGTCCACGGGCTTTCCATTCCCTGATTTTTTTCTTGATTTTCACATCAGCTCGAATAATCTCTTCTTTATTTTTCCACCTTGGTCCCTTCTAAAGCATTTCAGGTCGCTTCCATGATTGAATCCCTGGTCAAGGCCAACATCCATCTCTATGCCGTGATGCGCAACCTTCCGGACCTGGTGGCCAACGATCCGGTGGCGGCCCGGACCGTGGCCCGGTGGCGCATCGGCATCCAGTTTGTCGTCTGGCGCGGCCCGGCAGCCACTCTGGCCTTCGACGACGGCACCTGCGTCTTCGAACGCGGCCGCCACGGCAGACCGGAACTGGTGCTCGGGTTCATCTCCCCCGGTCATTTCAACCGGATGATGGACGGCAAGGGCATTCCCCTCCCGCTCAGGGGCTTCAAGCACCTCGGCTTCATGCGCCACGAATTCCCCAGGATCGCCGACCGCCTGGCCTTCTTCCTCAAACCGACCGAGGCCAAGCTCGCCGACTCGCGCTACCAGGCCGTCAACACCCGCTTGGCCCTGGCCACGGCCGTGTTCGCTGCCCGAGAACTGGCCCTTTTCGATCCTGTCTGCCGCCAGATCGCTGGCCGTATCCGGGATGGTGCGGTCCTGCTGAACATCCTTCCCGACGGCCCCGCGGCTCATCTGATCTTCTCCGCCGGCGACATTACCGCAGGCCTTGGCGATATCCAGCGTCCCATGGCACGCATCGATTTTCGCGACCTGTCCGTCGCCAACGATTTCCTGAATGCCCGACTCGACCTGTTTTCCGCCATTGCCGGCGGTGATGTGGCCATCCGCGGCCTGACGCCCATGATCACCAACCTCACCCTGATTTTCGACCGCATCCCCGGCTATCTCGGCCGATGATCCGTCTCGCGCCCAAGGAGACCGCGAAATGTCAACCTATCGATACCCCAAGCGCCAGGAGCTGTTTCGCCGGGCCGCGGGGGTGATTCCCGGCGGTATCTACGGCCATTTCAGCCCGGCCACCCTAGTGCCGCCAAGCGCTTACCCCTTCTTCACGGCCCGGGCGGAAGGCGCCCGGTTCTGGGACGTGGACGGCAACACATTTATCGACTACATGTGCGCCTACGGTCCGATGGTGATGGGCTACGGCGCGCCGCATGTGGAAGAAGCGGCCGAGGCCCAGCGCCGCCTGGCCGATTGCACCACAGGGGCCGCCCCCGTGATGGTCGACCTGGCGGAGCTCCTGGTGGACATGATGCCGGCGGCGGACTGGGCTTTTTTTGCCAAGAACGGCGCCGACGTGGTCAACTTCGCCATCATGATCGCCCGGGATGCCACCGGCCGCGACAAGATCGTGATGATCGAGGGTGCCTATCACGGCACTACCGGATGGATGCAGGGCCCGGGTCATCACGGCGTCATCGAGGCGGACCAACACCAGGTCATCCGCATCCCCTGGAACGACGTGCCGGCCTTCGAGGCCGTGCTGGACCGGCATCACGGCGACGTGGCCGCCTTTATCTCGACGCCCTACCACATCCCGGCCTTCGCCGACAGCCAGATGCCCGCCGAAGGCTATTGGGAAAAAATCCAGGCCCTGTGCCGGCGGCACAACGTGGTGCTCATCGTCGACGACATCCGCCACGGGTTCCGCCTGGACATGGCCGGCTCCAGTGCCTACTTCGGCTTCAGCCCGGATCTGACCTGCCTGGGCAATGCCATGGCCAACGGGTATCCCATCAGCGCCCTGGTGGGTTGTGAAGCCCTGAAGAGCACGGCGGCCCGGGTGTTTCACACCGGCAGCTACTGGTTCCAGGCCGTTCCCATGGCCGCCGCAAAAGCCAACCTGGTCAAGATGGGGGAAATCAACGCCCCTCAGGTGATGCTCACCCGCGGGGCCCTGCTCTTTGATGCCATGGTCAACATCGCCACCACCTACGGCTATGACCTGAAAGTCAGCGGCGTGCCGTCCATGCCCTACCTGCGCATCGCCGACGACGAAAGTCTCATGCTCCATCAGGACTGGTGCGCCGAGGGCACCCGGCGCGGCGCCTACTTCACCCCGCACCACAACTGGTTCATTTCGGCGGCCCACACAGACGCGGACATCCAGCAAACGCTGGAAATCGTGGACGAAGCGTTCAAGGCAATCAAGGGGAAAAACCTACCGATTGAATGCTGAAACCGGACTGTGTTAAATATGACCTGAAAGTCAGCGGCGTGCCGTCCATGCCCTACCTGCGCATCGCCGACGACGAAAGTCTCATGCTCCATCAGGACTGGTGCGCCGAGGGCACCCGGCGCGGCGCCTACTTCACCCCGCACCACAACTGGTTCATTTCGGCGGCCCACACAGACGCGGACATCCAGCAAACGCTGGAAATCGTGGACGAAGCGTTCAAGGCAATCAAGGGGAAAAACCTACCGATTGAATGCTGAAACCGGACTGTGTTAAAAAGGTTCGCTTCCAAGCAAGAGGAAACCCCCTTGGTGGACAATTACGCCCGCATTGTTCGCGACAACCTCGCACGCCTGGACTGGGTCAACCCGGAACGGATAGCCGTTCGCCTGCCAGCCCGGCCGGTGGCCGACGGCCTCTCCTTTCGCGCTTTCGGGCGCGACTGCCTCCTTTCTGAAAGGGGGATTCTTCTCGACGGCCGGCCCGAACAGGGCCCGGTGGGCATCTTGATCAGCCTCTACGCGATTCACTGCGCTCCGGAACCGCCCGCCGCGGCTCCCTTCAAGGCCTTCAAGGAGCTACCCGGCAGCCTGCCTTATGTCGGCGCTTTCGCCAACCGTGCCGAAGCGGTTCTCACGGCCTACATAGACCGACTCATCAGCAGCCTCGACGTCGTCAAGAAGACATTGGACGGCGCCGATCCGCCGGCGGACCTGCCTGGCGATGCTTCCGTGGTTCTGTGGCCCTTGCCCAAGATCGCCCTCTGCTATCTCCTGTATCGCAGCGACGCGGATTTCCCTGCGGCGGCCACCTGCCTCTTCGGCGCCAATGTCGAGCACTTCCTGCCCACCGACGCCTTGGCCGACGTGGGCGAGTACACTTCCCGGCGCCTGGTGGAGCTGATTGGTGGCTGAACCGCATGGCAACCGCTCGATGACACCCGTCGGATCCGTCCGACCGGTCATAACCTTCGGACCCGTCCAACTGGTCGCACTTGTCGGACGGATCCAACATCTTCTGAAGTGATTTGGCGGAGGAAGGCTTGAATCAATTTGAAACGCTCCCCTCTTTTCAGACCCGCCACCAGATTTTCTGGGGCGATGCCGCCGACCTGTCTCCGGTCGCCGACGCCACCATCGACCTGGTGGTCACCTCGCCGCCCTACCCCATGATCGAGATGTGGGACTCGATTTTCAAGGATCAATCCGCCGAGGCGGCCCGGGCCCTGAAGCAAGGCCGGCCCATGGCGGCCTTCGAAGCCATGCACCAGGTGCTGGACCGGGTGTGGCGGGCCCTGTGGCGGGTGATGCGCCCCGGGGCCATCGCCTGCATCAACATCGGCGACGCGGTGCGCACCATCGGCGGTCTCTTCACCCTCTATCCCAACCACGCCCGGATCCACTCGGCCCTGCTGGCCATCGGCTTCAACCCGCTGCCGGCGGTGATCTGGCGCAAGCAGACCAACGCCCCCAACAAGTTCATGGGCTCCGGCATGCTGCCGGCCGGCGCCTACGTCACCTTGGAGCACGAGTTCGTCCTGGTGGCGCGCAAGGGGGACAAGCGGGATTTTTCATCGGCTTCCGGCAAGCAGCGGCGCCACGAGAGCGCCTATTTCTGGGAGGAGCGCAACCAGTGGTTTTCCGACGTCTGGTTCGACCTCAAGGGAAGCCGCCAGAAGCTGTCCAAATCCGAGCGCCACCGCAGCGGCGCCTTTCCCGTCGAGCTGGCCTACCGGCTGATCAACATGTACGCCCTGCGCGGGGATACGGTGCTGGATCCGTTTCTCGGGACGGGATCGACGATGATCGCCGCCATGGCCGCCGGGCGCCACATCATCGGGGTGGAAATCGATGGCAGTCTAAAGCGCACCATCCAGGCGGGCATCGATGAAATGATTCCCTGGGCCAACCAGCGCATCGACCAGCGCCTGACGGACCACCAGGCTTTCGTCGCCGGGCGCGAACAAACCCATGGCCCCCTGCGCCATCGAAATGCCCATTACGGATTCCCGGTGGTCACCGGCCAGGAACGCCAGCTTCGGTTTTACCGGCCTGTGGCGGTGCGGAACCTGGATAAAGACGCCTTCGGCGTGGACTACGAGGCGGACAATGCGCAGAACACCAGTTCCGATGCGCCGGCCCTTCCAAATGAGGTTGCTCGACGCAGATCCGCCAAACCCGTGGCAGCGCAGGCGCCATCCAGGGGCCAGTCAACGCTGCCGGGTTTTTAGCGGATTCTTAGAGAAATTCAACCGCACCACTTTCAGCGCCCCATCGCCAGACGCAGTCTCGCCTCGATCCGGGACAGTTTCTCCTCGGACAGGGTGCCGATGGCTTCTCGGATGCTGCGCTTGTCCACCGAAAATCCTCTTTACTTTTGAGCCCGCCTCATATTTATTGCCCACGACTTGCGCGAACCCCACCTCAGATCAACCGGCACAAAGGAGTTGCCATGCCACGACGCGACGACATCCACAAGATCCTGATCATCGGCTCCGGGCCCATCATCATCGGCCAGGCCTGTGAATTCGACTACTCGGGCACCCAGGCCTGCAAGGCCCTGCGCTCCCTGGGCTACGAGGTGGTCCTGGTCAACTCGAACCCGGCCACCATCATGACCGATCCGGGCACGGCCGACGCCACCTACATCGAGCCGCTCAACGTCAAGGTGCTCACCGAAATCATCGCCTCCGAGCGGCCCGACGCCCTGCTGCCCAACCTCGGCGGCCAGAGCGGCCTGAACCTTTCGGCCGAACTTAACCGCGCCGGTGTTCTGGAACAGTACGGAGTCAAGATCATCGGGGTCAACGTGGACGCCATCGAACGCGGCGAGGACCGCCTGGCTTTCAAACGGACCATGGAGCGCCTGGGCATCGCGATGCCGGCCAGCGAGACGGTCACCACCGTAGAAGACGCCGAGCGAGTGGCTGAGGGGCTTGGTTATCCGGTGGTGATTCGCCCGGCCTATACCATGGGCGGCACCGGCGGCGGTCTGGTGTACAACGTGGAAGAGCTGCGCCTGATCTGCTCCCGGGGCCTCGCCGCCAGCTTGGTGGGCCAGGTGCTGGTGGAGGAGTCCGTCACGGGCTGGGAGGAACTCGAGCTGGAAGTGGTGCGTGACGCCAAGAACCAGATGATCACGGTCTGCTTCATCGAAAACGTGGATGCCATGGGGGTTCACACCGGGGACAGCTTCTGCACCGCCCCGATGCTCACCATCGCCCCGGAACTGCAGCAGCGGCTGCAACGTTATTCATATGCCATCGTGGAGGCCATCGAGGTCGTCGGCGGCACCAACATCCAGTTCGCCCACGATCCGGCCACCGACCGGGTGGTGGTCATCGAGATCAACCCCCGCACCTCGCGTTCCTCGGCTCTGGCCTCCAAGGCCACCGGGTTTCCCATCGCCCGGGTCTCGGCCCTGTTGGCCGGGGGCTTGACCCTGGACGAAATTCCCTATTGGCGGGACGGCACCCTGGAAAAATACACGCCCTCTGGAGATTACGTGGTGGTCAAGTTCGCCCGCTGGGCCTTCGAGAAATTCAAGGGGATCCAGGACCAGCTTGGCACCCAGATGCGGGCCGTGGGCGAGGTGATGAGCATCGGGCGTACCTACAAGGAAGCGCTGCAAAAGGCGATCCGGAGCCTGGAAACCGGCCGCTACGGCCTGGGTTTCGCCAAGAACTTCCACCGGCTTTCCCTGGACAAACTGCTTCACCTGCTGCGCACCCCCACCAGCGAACGCCACTTCCAGATCTACGAAGCCCTGCGCCAGGGGGCTACCGTGGAGGAGCTGCACCGGCTCACCCACATCCAATCATGGTTCATCCAACAGATGAAGGAATTGGTTGATCTTGAAATTGAAATAATGACTTACAAAGGGAAGAGCCTACCAGACGACCTGCTTCTGCGCGCCAAGCGGGACGGGTTTGCCGACCGCTACCTGGCCAACCTGCTCGGGACGACCGAAATCGAGATCCGCCGCCGCCGCCTCGACCTGGGGCTGGCCGAGGCCTGGGAGCCCGTGCCGGTGTCGGGAGTGGAAAACGCCGCCTACTACTACTCGACCTACAATGCCGCCGATCGCGTGCCGGTGAGCGACCGCAAGAAGATCATGGTCCTGGGGGGAGGCCCCAATCGCATCGGCCAGGGGATAGAATTCGACTACTGCTGCGTCCACGCCGCCATTGCCATCCGCGAGGCCGGCTACGAGTCGATCATGGTCAACTGCAATCCCGAGACCGTCTCCACCGACTACGACACCAGCGACAAGCTCTACTTCGAACCCCTGACCGTCGAAGACGTGCTCTCCATCTACGAGAAGGAAAAACCCGAAGGCGTCATCGTCCAGTTCGGCGGGCAAACCCCGCTGAACATCGCCAACGAGCTGGCCGCCGCCGGCGTCCGGGTCCTCGGCACCACCCCGGACACCATCGACCTGGCCGAGGACCGGGACCGCTTCCGGGTCATCATGCGCGACCTGGGCATCCCCCAGCCGGAATCGGGCATGGCCAGCAACCTGGACGAGGCCCGGCGCATCGCCTCCCGGATCGGCTACCCGCTGATGGTGCGGCCCTCCTATGTCCTCGGCGGCCGGGGCATGGAAGTGGTCCAGGACGAGCAGATGCTCGAGGCCTACGTGGAAGCCGCGGTGGAGCTGTCGCCGGAGCGGCCGATTCTCATCGATAAGTTTCTCGACAACGCCATCGAGGCCGAGGCCGATGCCATCGCCGACGGCTCCGATGCCTTCGTGCCGGCGGTGATGGAGCACATCGAGCTGGCCGGGATCCACTCGGGGGACTCGGCCTGCGTGATCCCGCCGGTGAGCATCGCCCCCAAGCATATCGACACCATCGTCGAGTACACCCGCAAGATCGCCGTGGCCCTCAACGTGGTGGGGCTGATGAACATCCAGTACGCCATCTTCGAGAACACGGTCTACGTGCTGGAGGCCAACCCGCGGGCCTCGCGCACCGTACCCCTGGTGTCCAAGGTCTGCAATGTCTCTATGGCCAAACTGGCCACCCAGATCATGCTCGGCGCCCGCCTGGCCGATTTGAACCTCAGCCGCCGGACCATCCATCATTACGGGGTCAAGGAAGCGGTGTTTCCCTTCAACATGTTCCCCGAAGTCGATCCGGTCCTTGGGCCCGAGATGCGGAGTACCGGCGAGGTGCTGGGGTTGTCCCACGACTACGGCCGCGCCTTCTTCAAGGCCCAGGAGGCCACCCAGTCCGTTTTGCCCTTGGAGGGCACCGTGTTGTTCACCATCGCCGATCGAGACAAGAAGGCGGCCATCGAGCCGGCCCGCCTCTTCCGCGAGCTCGGCTTCCGCCTCATGGCCACCGACGGCACCCATGCCTTCCTGAAGGAGCAGGGCATCGAGACCATCCCGGCACGCAAGCTCGGCTACGGCCGGCCCAACCTGGTGGATGCCATCAAGAACGGCGAGGTTCAACTGCTGGTCAACACCCCCAGCGGCCGGCGCAGCGCCGAGGACAGCTCTCAGGTCCGCCGGGCCGCGGTGAAGCACAAGGTGCCTTACATCACCACCACGGCCGCCGCCATCGCCGCCGCCAAGGGCATCGCCGCGCGCCGTTCGGGTGCGCCCAAGGTCAAGAGCCTTCAGGCGTACCACAAGGAGATCCACTGACACCAGTTTCCCTGTCATCCCGAGGCGCGCAGCGCCGAGGGATCTCCAGGAGAGGGCAGGATTCCCCACCGCGTCCGCGATGACGCCAAGGCACCTTGAACACAGACGAGGATCATGGACGGGCACGACCCAAGGATGGATTTTCCCCCGGTCGACCACGCTCTCGACAACGGGCTGTTGGCCGTGGGGGGCGATCTCAACGTACCGCGGCTGCTCGCCGCTTACCGCCGGGGGATCTTCCCCTGGTACGGTCCCGGAGACCCGATCCTCTGGTGGTCGCCGGACCCGCGCCTGGTCCTCCTGCCGCAGTGGCTGCACGTGCCGCGGTCGCTGCGGCGGGTGTTGAACCAGGACCGCTTCACCTTCAGCCTGGACCGGGATTTCGAGACGGTGATCCGGGGTTGCGCCGAGGCCCGCCGCGGCGATGGCACCTGGCTGGTGCCGGAGATGATCGCGGCCTACATCGATCTGCACCGGGCCGGCTACGCCCACTCCATGGAGGTTTGGCGGGAGGAGCGCCTGGCGGGGGGAGTCTACGGGGTGGCCCTGGGCAATTGCTTTTTCGGCGAATCGATGTTCACCCGGGTCTCCGAAGCCGGCAAGGCCGGTTTGGTGAAACTGGTGGGCTGGCTGGCGGACCGAGGCTTCGATTTGATCGACTGCCAGGTGACCACCGAGCACCTGCTGCGCTTCGGTGCCCGTGAAATCCGCCGTGGCGCGTTTCTGGAGCGTCTGGCGCACGCGCTTCACGCTCCGGACAGAGTGGGCAGATGGGAATTTCAGCCTTGAGATTTCAAATCTGGCATCTCAGACGGGCCGGCACGCATCGGGCAGAGAGCGATTGATCACCGCGGCCATGTACCCGGCCCCGAATCCGTTATCGATGTTGACCACCGCCACGTTGGAGCTGCAAGAATTAAGCATGGCCAGCAGGGCGGTCAATCCGCCGAAGCTCGTGCCGTAACCCACGCTGGTGGGCACAGCGATCACCGGGCGCTCCACCATGCCGGCCACCACGCTGGGCAGGGCCCCTTCCATGCCGGCCACCACCACCAGCACGGCGGCGGTCTGGATGCGCTCCCGGTGCGCCAGCAGGCGATGGATCCCCGCCACGCCCACATCGATGAGCGTCTCGACGCGGTTGCCCATGGCCTCGGCGGTCAACACGGCCTCCCGGGCGACGCCCAGGTCGGAAGTGCCGGCGGCCAGCACCAGGATCGTGCCTTGCCCCACGATTCGCATCGCTTCGCGGTTCCACACCAGCATGCGCGCCGTGGCATCGTAGGCCGCTTCAGGATAACGGGCCAGCACCGGCTCGGCCTTTCGAGAATCCAGGCGGGTGACCAGCACCACGTTTTCGCGGACCACCATGCGATCGAGAATCGCCAGGATCTGTTCGGAGGTCTTGCCCTGGCCGAAGATCACCTCGGGGAATCCCTTGCGCAGGGCCCGGTGGTGATCGATGCGGGCGAATCCGAGATCCTCATAGGGCAGATGATGGAGCCGGGCCGCGGCCGCGGCCACCGTCGTGGCACCGCGGGCCACGTCTTCCAGCAGTTGTTCCAGTTCTTTTCCGTTCACTGCTCACCACTTTCCGGGGATGGTTGATTCCGGATGCATCTGTTATATAACCCTACCGGAGCGCAGCACTACCCACTTTAAACTTTAGTCACTTTAGTCACTCGTAACTTTCAATCCGTCACTCGCAACTCGGAAAAATCCCATGACCACCGCTGTCATCATCCCCTGCCGCTACGCCAGCACCCGCTTTGCGGGCAAGTCCCTCACCCTCTTCGAGGGCCGGCCGATCATCGCCCATGTGTACGAGCACGCCTCCCAGGCACCGGGAGTGGATCTTGTCACGGTGGCCACCGATGACTCCCGCATCGCCGAGGCCGTGAACCGATTCGGCGGCCGGGTGGTGATGACCGACAGGTCCTGCCACAGCGGCACCGACCGCGTCGCCGAAGCCGCGGACCGCCTTGGCCTGCAAAACCGCGATATCGTCGTCAACGTCCAGGGGGATCAGCCGGCGGTGGCCCCGGAAAGCATCGCGGCCGCCATTGGCCCCCTCGTCGCCGACCCGGTTGTGCAAATGACCACACTGGCCTTTCCCATTGTGGATCCGGCGGAAATCTTCCACCCCAAGGACGTCAAGGTCGTCTTCGACCAGCGGGGGGACGCGATCTATTTTTCCCGCGCCCCCATCCCCTTTACCCGGGAGGGAGCCTGGCGCATCGAGGCCGGCGAAAACGGATGGTCACTGCATTTCGGAACCGGCGCCGCCGGGTTTGCCGCGTACAAGCACTTGGGGGTATACGCCTTTCGCAAGTCCTTCCTGGACATCTACCGGCGCCTTCCCCCGGGGCGCCTGGAGGAAATCGAAAAACTCGAACAACTCAGGGTGCTCGAACACGGGTTTCGCATCCGGGTGGTGGTCACCGCGCACGATTCACCGGAAATCGACTGCCCCGAAGACCTGGACCGCTTGCAGCGCCATCGGCTGAAGGAGTCATGACCATGACAGGCAGCAACCTGCGCCAACTCACTTACAGCATCCCGTACAACCTGCTGCTGATCACCGCCGGGTCGGTGATCTTCGGCATCGGCGTCAAGGCCATCGCCATGCCCCACGGCCTGATCACCGGCGGCATTTCCGGCGTGGCCCTGCTCCTCCACTACTGGATCGGCTGGCTGGAGCCCGGCCAGTGGTACTTTCTGCTCAACATGCCCATCTTCATCCTCGGCTGGTGGTTCGTCAGCCGCCGCTTCTTCTTTTACAGCCTCTACGGCATGGTGATCATGACCCTGGCCATGGACTGGATGGCCTTCACCATCCCGGTCACCGAACCGGTGCTGGCCGTGCTGGCCGGTGGCACGCTGATCGGCACGGGTTCAGGAATCATTCTGAACAGTCTCGGATCGGGAGGCGGCAACGACATCATCGCCATCATCCTCAATCAACGCTTCAACTTCCGCATCGGCACCTTTTTCTTTCTCTTCAACATCACGCTGTTCGCCCTCAGCCTGGGACGATTGCCGCTGGACCTGGTCCTCTTCTCCCTGGCCATGAGCTTCGTCACCAGCCAGATGGTGGACTATTTCCTCAGCATCTTCAACCAGCGCAAGATGGTGCTGATCATCTCCGAGCAAGCCGACGCCATCGCCGCCGAAATCCTCAGCCGGATCCACCGGGGCGCCACGTATCTGGAAGGCCGCGGCGCCTTCTCCGGCCGAAAGAAGGACGTGCTGCTCACCGTGGTCAACAACTACCAGCTCAAAAGGGTCGAGGAACTGGTCTTCAATCTGGACCCGGAGGCATTCGTCATCATGGAAAACACCTTCAACGTGCTCGGCAAGGGGTTTTCCCACCGCAAGGTGTATTGAACGCCGGCGAAAAGCATCCCCATCGGCTGGAATTCAGGGGCGATCGTAGTTGACCACATAGTAATCGTCGATGATCCCCTCCTGTTTGAGGCGCTCCCCGTAGGCCAGGGCCGCGGCCCGATCGGCAAAGTGGGAGATTCGCACCTGGTACCAGGTCTTGTCGTTGCTGCGCGCCTCCTGCCATTGGGCATCCAGATTCCGTCCGCGCAACTCGGCCACGAAGCGCTCGGCGTGGTCCCGCTTCAGATAGGCGGCCACCTGGATGGTGAACGGATCCGTCACGGCGACGATCTCCAGCGGTTTCCCCACCACCGGAACCGGCGGCGGCGCCGGTGGCGGCGACGTCAGCAAGTGGCTGAAGGTATTGTAGAACATCATCGCTGCCACCCCGGCCACGACCGCCCCACCAGCGATCCATCCCATCCACCGGACCGCCCGCGATTCGCGCGCAAGCGTCGCCACACCGTGGATCCACCGCCGCGCGCGGCCGGCAGCCGCCTCCCGGATCCGGCCGCGTTTCGGCTCTGGGCGCGCCGGTGGCATACCGGCGTCCCAGGTCGCCGCGAAGCCTTCGGCGAGGATCTCGATGTCCACTGCATCCAGGCCCTCCAGGAGCGTCCTGGCGCGGGCGAGCATCTGCCGGTTGGAGGCTTCGGTCTCCAGGCGCATCAGGCAGGCGGCAAGCCCGCGGCGCAGCACGGCGTGATCCCCCTCCTCCCATGCGGCCAGGTAGGTTTCCAGGGCGAAATTGTCGCAGCGCCCCTCCTTGATAAACAGCGCGGCCAGCCGCTGGTTCCACCAGGCCGCCTCCTCCGGTTTGCGCCGCATCACCCGTTGATATACTTCCAGAGCCAGAAAGTCGGTGCGGCCGGCTGCCAGGAAACGGCGTCCGAGCACCTGCTGAATCCCTGCATCGTTGGCCTGAACCTCGGCGATGCGGTCCGCCGCCGCCTCATCGGCTTCATCCCAGGCTGGCTGCCGCGCCACGGCGCGCAACCAGGCCTTGGCCACCAGAGCGTCGCCGGGATGGGCCTTCAGGTAGGTGCGAAGCCCCTCCAGGCCAGCGGTGTCCCCGTCGGGCCGCGCCAGATAAAACCGTGCCATGCGCGCCGTGAGCAGGTCCCGGAGCCTCGAGCGGGCCAGCGGCGAGGGCAGAAAGCTGTCATAGATCGCCACGGCCCGCCGCAGCGCCGTCCGGGCCTCGGGTCCGCGCCCGGCCTTCTCCAGCAAATCGCTGCGTGCCAGCCGGTTCTTCACCCCTCGCCATGCCAGGCGATTGCCGGCCCAGCCCAAAAACACGAAGGCGGCCGCCAACACCGCTCCGCCCACCGCCAGGGGCCGGACGATGCCGGGCCGAGGGGGCAGCTGCACCAGGACCACCAGACTCGCCGGTCCGGCCACCATCAAGCTGAGCCACAAGCGAATGACGATATGTTTGAGCAGATGAAACATCACTCCAGTCGGCCTTCCGGTGTCTGCGGCACGGTTTCGTCCCCGGCGGCGAAGCTTCCCGTGGCCGGCAATGCCACCGGTATTCCCCCGGCACCGGCGGGCAGCGGGCGCCCGGTGACCGGGTCCACCGTATCGAAACGGATGCCGTCCGGAACTGAAAAATCGCGGTAAGGATCACCCTCGGTGGCCCTGAGCATGAATTCCGCCCAAAGAGGGGCGGCGGCGCGTCCCCCGGTGAGACCCACGCCCCGCTTGTCGTGCAGCGGCCGATCACGGTCGTAGCCGATCCAGGTGCAAACCGACAAGGTGGGGGTGAACCCGGTAAACCAGGCGTCCTGATAGTCGTTGGTCGTGCCGGTCTTGCCGGCCGCCGGCAAGGTAAAACCCATTTCCCGGACCACCCTGGCGGTGCCCTGATCGACCACGGCCTTCAACATGTCGATCAATTGATAGGAGACCTGAGGAGCGATCGCCTGTTCGCCGCCGGCGATATGTTCGGCGATGATCTGCCCGTGGGCATCCTCCACCCGCCGGATCCCGAAGGGCGCATGGCGCACCCCGCCGCTGGCCAGGGTCGCAAAGGCGCTGGCCATCTCCAACGGGCTGACCCCCGAAGTGCCCAGGGCCACCGAATAGACCGGCGTCAAAGGGCTATCGATGCCGCAGCGCCGGGCGGTTTCCACCACCGCCGCCGGGCCGGTGCGCGCCACCAGTTGGGCTGAGATGGTATTCACCGAACGCATCAGGGCCTGCTTGAGAATCATCGGCCCCTGATGACCCCGTTCGAAATTGCGCGGGGTCCAGTCAGCGGCGCCCTGGATGGGAATGCGCACCGGGCGGTCCACCACCACCGTGGCTGGATGAATCTTCAAGCGCTCCAGGGCGGTCGCATAGACGAAGGGTTTGAACCCCGAACCGGGCTGACGCTGGTTCTGCACCGCCCGGTTGTACTCGCTCTCATGGTAGTCCCGGCCGCCCACCATGGCCTTGACCGCCCCCGTTCGGCTTTCCACGGCCACCAGGGCCGCCTGCACCGGTTCGCTCGACGCTTCCTCCCGGGGCGCGCCCATGGTTTCGTCGATTCGCTCCAGGCTGCGTCGCACCGACTCCACCGCCAGGCGCTGCATCTGCGGATCCAGAGTGGTGGTAACCCGCAGACCGCCATGGTAGACTACTTCAGGCCCGTATTGTTGTTCCAGGTCCTTGATCACCCAGTCGATGAAGTAGCTGCCGGAGCCTGTCCGGGCTTCCCCCCGGGCCAGTTCCAGGGGCGCTTCGGCGGCGGCCTTGGCCTGCTCCCGACTGATGTAGCCCACAGCCACCATCCGGTCGAGGACGATGCGCTGGCGTTCCCGAGCCCTCTCCAGGTGCCGGTGGGGATTGTAGTAGGTCGGAGACTTGGGCAGCCCGGCCAGCAGGGCGGACTGGGCCAGGGTCAGGTCCATGGCCGCCCGGTTGAAATAGATGCGCGCCGCCTGCTCGATGCCGTAGGCCCTGGCACCGAACGGAATCTGGTTGACGTAGGCCTCCAGGATGGTCCCTTTGTCGTAGGCGGCCTCGATCTGCAGGGCGATGAGCATCTCCCGGAACTTGCGCAGCCAACTGCGCTCGAAGGTGAAAAAGAGATTCTTGGCCAATTGCTGGGTGATGGTGGAAGCGCCCTCGACCCGGCCCGGACGGGTCAGCGTGATCCACAGCGCCTTCACGGTGCGCAGCTTGTCGATGCCGTGGTGGACCCAGAAACGGTGGTCCTCGGTGGCCACCACCGCCTGGATGAAGCTGGTCGCCACCCGGCCGAGTGGCACGGCTTCGCGCCCGCCCAGAAGCATGATCCGCTCCCCGGTGGCGGCGAAGATCTCGGTGGGCGGGGTTTCAATGATCCGGCTCAACGGACTGGGCACCCGGGGCAAATCCCCCACCGCGACCAGGGCCATCACGCCGGCCCCCAAAGCAGCCACCGCCATTGCCCCCAGAGCCAGGTAAACCAGCACGGCAAGGCGCCGGACCCAGGCAGCACCACCCGTCATGAGCGCTCTCCATATCCCGGCACCGCGGCCGCCCCGTTTCCAGCCCGGTCCTCGAGCCGGCTGTGGATCTGCCAGACAGCCCATTCCCGGCCCCGGGTGAGCAGCACCTTGGGAGTGCCGGCCACCATGGCCTCGAAGCCCAACCGGATGTAGCCGCCGGCAACTTCATTGCTGATGGCCACGCGCACGATGGTTCCCTCGATTTCCAGCAGCCTCCGGGGTTGAAGCACCACCGCCTCGCGCACCTCCTCGGACAGGCTCCCCAGTTCCTGAAAGAAGAGATCCGCCGGATAGATGCCTCCCTGGAAATCGGGCCATTGCTCCAGCCGACCGCCATGGAGCGCTTCCTGCTCCCGATTCAGCGACAGCACCTGCAATGGCAAATCCAGGGATTCGAGAATCTGGTTGGCGGTGTCGAGCAGATTGACCGTCAGCCCGCTGCCGGTGCTGTTTTTGCTGACATACACCCGGTCACAGCGGTGTTGGCTCAGGATTTCGAGCAATCTCAGAGGATTGGCCACTTCCCGGGCCGACGTCTCGGGCAAATCGAGGTACAGGCGACGGAAATGATCCACGGAGAGCATGGCCCCCTGCCCGGGCTGCAAGCGCTCGGCCAACTGGACAAAAGCGGTGCTTTCGCGCGCCTCCCGCTGACTGGCGAGCCGATCGGTGACAATTTTCTCCAGGGCCTGATAGGCGCTGCGGGCCTGCTGCCCCACTTCCCAGATTTGGCCGGACTCCGGTCGGCCGGCATTGGTGCTGGCGAGGTAGGCGCCCATGATCCGCTCGGCCCAGTCGAAGCGCAGCTCGCCAAGAAAAAGGCATAAAACCAGCAAGATGGACAGGATCACGTGGGGCGCGGACAAACGCCAGAGGTACTCGCCCAAATTCCGGGGATGATACCACGCCATGGCCTATCGCTCCTGGCAACCAAAGCCGACCAGGCCCCAAGCCCCTGCCGTCCTCTGAGAAAGACGGTTCGTTCCACCCAGCCGGGGCCGACGATCATCCCGAGATTGGACGAAGGACCCTCTCCCCGATCCCTGGGCATTCAGGCCGCTTCGGAATGAATCCAGAAACTCAGGCATTGACCATCTCCATCACCTTGGCCACCAGCTTCTCTATTCCCAGGGCCACATCCTTGATCCCGGGTCCGACCATGTAGGCTGGCGTCGTCACCAGCCGGTTGGCTTCATCCACGCAGATCCCGTCCACCGGGCGTTCCTGGTGCACTCCACCCATGACCTCGATAGACCGGGCCGTGCCCACGTCATTGCCGATGGTCACCACCGGATGCCGCTCGGCAAGGGCCTTGGCCAACACAGCCGGCGCAATGCAGATGGCGCCAATGGGTTTTCTGGCGGCCGCCATGTCCTGGATCAGGCGCGCGACCTCGGGGTCCACCTCGGCTTCGGGCCCCTTGAAGGCGAAATCGCTCAGATTCTTGGCCGCTCCGAACCCACCGGGGAGGATCACTGCATCCAGGTCGCTGGCGGCCACGCTCTTCAGGGAGCGGATCTCGCCACGGGCGATACGGGCCGATTCGACCAGCACATTACGCTGCTGGCCGGTTTCCTGCTGGCCGAGGTGATCGATCACATGGTGCTGCGGTTTATCCGGCGCCATACAGACGATCTGCGCGCCGGCGCGGTCGAGAAAGAGCAGCGTCAACACCGCCTCATGGATTTCCGTTCCGTCGAACACCCCGCAGCCGGACAACAGCACACCGATGTTTTTGGCCATGTTCGTCCTCCTTTCCGCTGTGTCGGTTCGTCAAGCTTCCGTGTTTGCTTGAAAAATATAGGTCCTATAGGACTTATAGGACCTATGACAACCCTGCCCAATCCGGGGAAATTTTCATGGCAGCGTCCACTTCAGGCGCCATTCAACACATGGGCGTCGAGCACGAAACAGGTGAACAACCCTCCGAAAACCCGCTTTTCCCCGCGCATCACACTCACATCGACCCTTCGTTTGCGGCCGGCGGCCTCCACCACCTTTGCCTCGGCCACCACTGTTTCGCCGACCTTCACCGGCGCGAGGAATTTGACCTCGGCGGCACCGAGGACGATGTTGGGGTGGTTGACGGCAATCATGGCGGCATAATCGGCCAACCCGAAAACGAAGCCGCCGTGAACCAGCCCATGATCATCCACGGCCATCCGGGCGTCAGCCGTCAGTCGAACCCGGCTTGTCCCGTCACCGACGGCCTCGGCCTGCCCGCAAAGGGCGGGGTCTATCTGCTGATGGGTTCGGATCTCCATGCGCATCGCTCCTTGTCCGGGTGAGGGTCTTGCCCGTTGACGACGGATGCCTCCAGCCCGCTTTGAACCATCCAGCCGACGGATCGCTGCAAGGCGGGCAGGGAAAAAACCTCAAGCGAAACCGTTCCGGTGAAGACGGAGAGAATCTCGCGCACCACCTCACCGTCTTCGGGGCTCAGACAATCCAGGGGCTGGTGGTCCCGGCCGCCGGCAGCGGCGTGCAGGTGAAGAATATCACAACGTGGCGCCCAGCGGCGATAGCTGCTCGTCCAATCCACCCCGGCCAGGGCCAGGTGCCCGAAATCCAGACAGACGCCCAGGTCCAGATCCTCGATGACCGCCTCCAGCCATGCCAAGGGATAGTCGAGCGTCTCGATGGAAATCTTCCGGCCGTCGAGACGGGAAAACTCCAGGATGCGCCCCATCGCTTCCCGGGCATGGTCCTGCCAGCACCGGAGCGCCGTGAGGCCCCTCTGCCCTTGCGGCAAGCCGAGATGGAGCGTAGCGGTGGACGCTTCCAGCGGAGCGAAGGATCGGATGATCCGTGCCATACGCGCCGCCGCTTGTCGCCGGACAACGGGGCTTTCATCGCAGAGCGACAGGTCCACCGGCAGGTGGACGTTGTAGCCGACCCCCAGTTCCTGCCGAACCTGCGCCAGCGCCGATACGAGCCCCGGGTCGTCCGGACCGGCTTCGAAGAAGAGCAGTTCGATCTCGTCGAACCAGGGGGCGAGCCTCCGGACGTTGGGCAGATAGTCGTCCGGGATGATGAAGCTGGTGGTCCCGAGGCGAAAAGGGTAGCGGCCGCGGCAGCTCGCGGGCAGTTGAAGCTCGTTGTCGGTCATGCGGGAAACCATATCACAAGCACCGCCGCGCCGGTAGGGCCGGAAAAGCGCGCCGCCATCCTTCGCAAAAGCGGGCAACCGTCCTTCCGCCTTGCGATTGATAGAGGATGGATTATGATTATTTTTTAAAAATTCGACTCATTACACCTTGTCGAATGTTCCATCCGGTATCAAGGAGTCGATCCATGCCGATTCGCAATCTGATGCAAAGCGCACGAAAATTCGAAATCCAACCCTACCGGCGCGTCAAGGACACCAAGTGCCTGGCCAAGACCCACGTGGCCTACAGCGGCTGGCCCCAGAAACATCCCAGCGATGATGCCAGAATCATCCTCGTGGCCGATCCGTTCAGCCACAACACCTTCTACTATGAATTCGAGACCACCGATATCGGCCTCATCGAATCCTTGCCCAGCATCGTCACCCTGGACAATCAGACCCTGCTCATGGCGCGGGTCTGGGTCCGCAAGGGGGCGCTGGCGATCCGGTCGACCCCGTTTCTGGTGGCCGAGACCAACGATTGACGCTTCGGCGAAGAGGAGTCTCCGTGTATCTGGCCAATATCAGCCCCCACACCCGCCCGTACTATGTCATCCGGGACAGCTACCGGGAAGGGGATCATCTGCTCAGCCGGGATCTTTGCGACCTCGGCCCTTACCCCGGGCGATACATCTGCTACCCGGGCGGCAACGCCTTCTACGTTGACGAGGGAATCGAAGCCCGCGTGCAGCGCAACGGCGGCCGGCCGGAAGGCAGCGACCTGGAGGACCTGTTCTGGGATTTCGTCAAGCCGGAGATCCGGCATGCCGTGGGGCATTTCCGCGACCGGTGCCGCGCCCCCAGAAAAGCGGCCCCGACGCCGGAGCGACCGGCCCATGACTTTGACCGGCGGCGCATGTACTACCTGCGGTGCGGCAAGATGGATCAGAGCCGGCTGGGACGGGTTCCCGAGCGACTCTTCCGCCCCCTGGCCGGCAAGTCCCGCGACGAGATCGAGCAGCTGTTCATCGGCATGGAAAATCAGCTGCGCAGCCACGAACGCAAGTCCTACCTGTTCACCGTCTTCGACCTGCAGCGCCATTTCAGCGAACATTTCGCCCGCACGACGCCCCAGTGGATCGACGGCACCAGGATCGACGAATGCTTCGAGCAGGAACTGTGCGCGCTGCACGCGGACCCGATCTTCTGGGACGGGATGACGCCCGGATCCCGCCTGCACGCCTACCTGGCGCGCTACGCCATCATGTTCTTCGACAACAGCTTTTCCCGGGCCACCGTGCTGGAGCAGATGCTCAACGACTACATCAACCAGCACCGTCAGTTTTTCTGGCCCCGTTCCGCCAGGACCGTCAGCATCCGGGAAGCCAGTGAAGTCTTCGAGATTTCCAGCGACGCTCTCCAGAAGATGACCCGCTTGGAAATCACGCGCCATTACCGGCGGTTGGCCCAACGCCTGCACCCGGACAAGGGCGGGAACCAGGACCGCTTTGTACACCTGACCGAAGTGTACCAGGGGCTCTTGCGAAAGGTGGGGCTCTGACCATGCCGATCAACCGTCACTTCGACCTTCTGGCCTATTTCTACGAACGCCTGATGCCCGCGGCCGACGCGGTGCAGTTTGCCCGTCTGCTGTCGCTTCCGAGTACCGGCGTCCTGCTGGACGCCGGCGGCGGGACCGGCCGGGTCTCGGCACGCCTCAAACCTCAGGTCGATGGGGTTGTCGTCTGCGACCTGTCCCTGCCCATGCTCCAGCAGAGCAAACGCCACCGCGGACTGGCGGCGGTGCAGGCCCGCGGCCACCAGCTCCCCTTTGCCGATCAGGCGTTTCAACGCATACTGGTGGTGGACGCCGTCCATCATTTCCAATCTCCTCGCCGGGTCCTGGCCGAATTGATGCGGGTGATCGCTGCGGGGGGCCGGATGGTGATCGAGGAGCCGGATATCGGACGCTGGCCGGTGCGCTTGCTGGCCCTGGCCGAACGGCTGGCCCTGATGGACAGCCATTTCTTGCCTCCCGCCGACATCGCCGCCACCCTCTCAGCGCTCGGCGGACGGGTCCGCCTGGAGGATGACGGATGCTGGCGAACCTGGATTGTCGTTGACAAACAGGATCCAGGTGAGGCATAAAATTATGCTTCTTTGGACGCTGGACGTCCTCTGAAAACCATCCATTGCCCATCGGAGCCGCAACTTTCATGTCCACCGAGTTCGATGCCTGTCCCTGCGGCAGCGGCCGCGAATACGCCAAGTGCTGCCAACCGTTGATCGACGGCGCCAAGACCGCCGATACCGCCGAAGCCCTCCTGCGTTCGCGTTTCAGCGCTTACGCCCGGCAGCAGGTCGATTACATCCTGGACACGGT
Source organism: Desulfobacteraceae bacterium UBA2174 (assembly GCA_002327445.1). Classification (GTDB taxonomy): domain Bacteria; phylum Desulfobacterota; class Desulfobacteria; order Desulfobacterales; family UBA2174; genus UBA2174. The sequence continues at coordinate 126,117 of DCWA01000032.1, forward strand.
GGCGCCAGGCCAGCGACACCAACACGAACCCGACGCCATCCGGAATTGGGCAAGCAGCGCCACTTGGCACCGGCTGGAAATCCTCAACGTCGAGGGGGGCAGTCCGGCGGACGAAGACGGTCAAATCGAATTCATCGCCCACTATACCGAAAAACAGGTCCGCAAGCGGCACCACGAACTGGCCCATTTTCAGAAGATCGACAGCCGATGGTATTTTTACGACGGCAGCGCCCCCAAGATTCTCCAGTACGTCCGCGAAGCGCCCAAGGTCGGCCGCAACGCCCCCTGCCCCTGCGGCAGCGGCCTGAAGTACAAGCGCTGCTGCCGCAAATAGAATCTGAAATTTCGTATCTCAAATTCGAGTTTATCCATGTTCCTGCCCACCACGCGTGAGGAGTGCCAGCATCTCGGCTGGTCTTCCCTTGACGTGATTCTCGTCACCGGCGACGCCTACATCGACAGCCCCCTGGTGGGCGTCGCGGTGATCGGCAACGTCCTGGCGGCGGCCGGTTTTCGCGTCGGCCTCATCTCCCAGCCCCGGGTGGACGCAGAGATCGACATCGCTCGCCTCGGCGTGCCGGAACTCTTCTGGGGTGTCACCGGCGGCGCCGTGGACTCCATGGTCGCCAACCATACGGCCGGCATGCGGCCCCGGCGGCGGGACGACTTTACCGCCGGCGGCGTCAACAACCGCCGCCCGGATCGGGCCGTGATCGTCTACGCCAACCTCATTCGTCGCTTCACCCACCCCGCCCGGCCCATCGTTCTTGGCGGCATCGAGGCCAGCCTGAGGCGCATCAGCCACTACGACGCCTGGAGCGACCGGGTGCGGCGCTCGATTCTCTTCGACGCCAAGGCCGATTACCTCGTCTACGGCATGGGCGAAACCACGGCTCTCGCCCTGGCCCGGCGCCTGGCCGCGAATCTCCCGGTCATCGACCTGCCGGGGCTCTGCTACATCGCCCAACAGGCGCCGGAGGGATACCGCCGCCTGCCGGATCACCAAGCGGTAGTCGAAGATGGCGCCGCCTTCGGCGAAATGTTCGTCCAGTTCACCCGCCACAGCCAGACGCCCGAGGGCGCCGGTCTCTGCCAGCGCCAGGACACCCGCTTCCTCGTCCAAAATCCGCCGCCGACCATGACCGCGGCGGAACTGGATGCCATCCATGACCTGGACTATTGCCGCGCCGCCCATCCGGCCGATCTGGCCCGAGGGCCGGTGCGGGCCCTGGACACCATCGCTTTTTCCCTCGTCAGCCACCGGGGCTGTTTCGGCGGGTGCGCCTTCTGCGCCATCTGCGCCCACCAGGGGCGCACCGTGGTCAGCCGCAGCAGCGCCTCGCTGGTGGAAGAAGCCCGCCGTATCGCCCGGCATCCGCGCTTCCGCGGCACCATCGCCGACGTCGGCGGACCGACGGCCAACATGTACGCCATGGGCTGCACCCGCAAGGCGACTGCCCCCCCGTGCCGACGGGCCAGTTGCCTCTACCCGGAAGTGTGCCCGCACCTGGACCGGGACCACGCACCGCAAATCGCGCTCCTGGATCGCCTGTCCGCCACCGGCGCCATCCGTCATGTCTACGTTGCCTCCGGAATCCGCCACGACCTCGTGCTGGCCGACCGTCGCAGCGGCGGTGCGTATCTGAAGCATCTGGTGCGCCGGCACACCTCCGGGCAGCTCAAGGTGGCCCCCGAGCACGTGGTTCCCGAGGTGCTCCGGGTCATGGGCAAGCCCGGTCCCGAAGTTCTGGAGGAATTCACCGCCCGATTCCAGGAAGCGGCAGCCGAAAGCAGCCCCAAAAAATTCCTGACCTACTATTTCATGGCCGCTCACCCCTCCTGCCGCCACGAACACATGGTAGCCCTCGGCGCCTTCGCCCGGCGCCGCCTGCACCTGCGGCCGGAGCAAATCCAGATTTTCACGCCCACCCCTTCCACCCGCTCAACGGCAATCTTCCACACCGGAAAAGATCCCTTCACCGGGGAACCGGTCTTCGTGGAGCGGTGCCTGGCGGCCCGGGTGGCGCAAAAAGCGGCTGTTTTGAAACCTTAAACTTGAAACTTCCAAACTTGAATCTCACGCTCCGCAACCGATCACTGACAACCATTAACCGATAATCGACCACCTCGACCCCATGTTCGTCTATCAACAGCAAAACCGCTACTTTGCCCAGGTCAATCCCGGTCTGGTGGAAATCGCCGAAACCGAGCTGATCAGCCTCGGTGCCCGCCACCCAAGCTGCACCGGCGGCGGAGTGGCGTTCGAGGCGGATCAGGAAAGCCTCTACCGGATCAACTACCAGGCCCGCCTCGTCTCCCGTGTCCTCGCGCCCCTTGCCGTGTTCGACTGCCACGGTCCCGACGACCTGTACCACGGTGCCAAGGCCATCGCCTGGGAACGGATTTTCTCGCCGGGCCACACTTTTGCCGTTTTCGCCAACGTGCGCAGTCAAACCCTGCGCCACTCGGGTTATGCCGCCCTGCGGGTCAAGGATGCCGTGGCGGACCGCTTCCGTGAACGTTTCGACCGCCGCCCCAACGTGGATCCCAAAACGCCAGACCTGTGGATCGCCCTCCACCTGGATGCCGATCGGGCCACTGTGAGCCTGGAGACTTCCGGTGGCTCCCTTCACCGGCGTGGTTACCGGCGCCAGACGGTGGAAGCACCGATCCAGGAAACCCTGGCCGCCGCCATGGTGTACTGGTCCCAGTGGCAAGCCGACCGGCCGCTGGTGGATCCGATGTGCGGCAGCGGAACCCTCCTCTGCGAAGCCCTGATGACCGCCTGCCAAATCCCCGCCGGCTACCTGCGCCAACGGTTCGGTTTTGCATTCCTGCCCGATTATGATAACAGGCGGTGGACCGCGACAAAGCGACGCGCCGACGGGCAGATGCGCGCCCTCCCGGCGGGCCTGATGCGAGGGGGCGATCTGGCGGCCCAGGCCGTAAAAGCGGCTCGCGCCAACCTGGCGTGCCTGCCCCACGGTGCCGCAGTGGACGTGCGGTGTTGCGATTACCAGGCGTGGAAAGATCTTGAAGGCGCCGTGATCCTGTGCAATCCCCCTTACGGGCTCCGACTGGCGCCCGATGCGGACCTGGCCGCCTGGTATGCGCGGTTAGGGGATTTTCTCAAGCATCGGTGCCGGGGTGCCACGGCGTTGATCTATTTCGGCCGGCGCGAGCACCTGAAGCACATCGGTCTGCGCCCCAAGTGGAGAAAGCCGCTGCCCAGCGGCGGCCTGGATGGCCGGCTGGCGCGTTTTGACATGTACTGAACGGTGCCGAATGGATCCTTGGCAAAAGACAACCGTCATGGAACGCCCTGCGCCTGCGGACGAAAACGGCAAGCCGACCCGAATCGGCATCATTTCCGATACCCATGGCGAGGTGCCGGCAAGAGCGGTTTCGGTGCTGGAAGAGGTTTCACTGATCATCCATGCCGGGGATCTGGACACCGCCGAGGTGCTGGACCGTCTGCGCCGTATCGGGCCAACGCTGGCCGTGCGCGGCAACATGGACCGCGGCCCCTGGGCGGGTCGCCTGCCGGTGTCGGACATCATCGAGATCGGCAATGTCCGTATCCATGTCCGTCACATTCTGGCGGACATCGACCTGGACCCCGCGGCGGCCGGCATCGATATGGTGATCAGCGGCCACACCCATCGTTTCGAGGAAATTCGCAAAAACGGGGTGGTTTACCTCAACCCGGGCAGCGCCCGGCTGCCGCGCAGCGACAGCTCGACCTCGATGGCGGTGCTCACCGTGACCGGAAGCCGGATCGCCATTGAACGTGTGGACATCTGAAACAACCGATTTTTGGCAATCGTTCCGATGAACAGGAGGAGATAGATGGGGGGACTTTTCGGCGTAGTCGCCAAGCAGGACTGCGTCAACGACGTTTTTTACGGCACCGACTACCACTCGCACCTCGGCACCCGGCGCGGCGGCATGGCCTTCACCCAAGGCCGGGGCTTCACCCGCTCGATTCACAGCATCGAAAACAACTATTTCCGCACCAAGTTCGAGTCGGATCTGGAAAAATTCAAGGGGCACATGGGCATCGGGGTCATCAGTGACACCGACGCTCAGCCGTTGGTCATCGGCTCGCACCTGGGCCCCTTCGCCCTGGTCACCGTCGCCAAGATCAACAACTTGGCCGAACTGGCGGGCAAGGCATTCTCCCGGCGGGTGCATTTCACCGAAACCGCCGGCGGCGCGCCGACCCCGACCGAGGTGGTGGCCATGCTCATCACCCAGCAAGATAGCTTCGAGGCCGGCATCGCCTATGCACAGGAGCAGATTCGCGGCAGTTGCACCCTGTTGGTGCTTACCGAAAAGGGAATCTACGCGGCCCGCGACCGGCTGGGACGCACGCCCCTGATCCTTGGCAGGCGCAACGGGTCCCTGGCGGTCAGCTCGGAGACGGCCGCCTTCCCCAACCTCGGTTTCGAGGCCAGCCGCGACCTGGGGCCGGGAGAAATCGTCTTCATCGACCCGGACGGGGAGGAGGTACGGCGCCCGCCCGGAGAGCGGATGCAGATCTGCACCTTCCTGTGGGTCTACTATGGATACCCGGCTTCCAGTTATGAGGGGATCAACGTGGAGACCGTGCGCTATCGCTGCGGTGGCCACCTGGCGGCCCGGGATTCGGTCACCCCGGATGCCGTGGCGGGCATTCCGGATTCAGGCATCGGCCACGCCCTGGGGTATGCCCGGGCCAAGCCGGTGCCCTACGTTCGCCCCTTTGTCAAGTACACTCCCACCTGGCCGCGCAGCTTCATGCCCCAGGTTCAGTCGCTGCGCGATCTGGTGGCCCGGATGAAACTGATTCCGATCCGCGCCTTGATCGAAAACCAGCGACTGCTGTTCTGCGACGACTCCATCGTGCGCGGTACCCAACTCAAGGACACGGTGCAGCTGCTCTACGGTGCCGGGGCAAAGGAAGTTCACATGCGCATCGCCTGCCCCAGCCTGATTTATCCTTGCGAATTTCTGAACTTTTCAACATCACGCTCCACTCTGGACCTTGCCGGTCGCAAGGCCATCGCATCCCTGGAGCCGGAAGACGGGGATCGGCACCTGGCCGAATACGCCACGGCCGGCTCGGAGCGGCAGCGCGCCATGGTGGAATCCATTCGCCGCCACCTGCACCTCACCTCCCTGGCCTACCAGGACATGGATCGTCTGGTGGCGGCAGTGGGATTGCCCAAGGAAAGGCTCTGCACCCATTGCTGGGACGGCAGCAGCTCCGGATGAAGCAAGGCAGCGCTTCGAAATCGAACAGGCAACCGTTTCGATCAAAAAAAGGCAGCGCCCCGAAGGGTGCTGCCTTTTTTGATGCGCTATATGTCTGCCTGCCTCAAACGCAGCTACAAGGCATTGGCATTTTTGATGATCTTACTTCAGGACCGCCGAGGTGGCATTGATGTAACTGGCGCTTGCGTTGTCTCCGAGCACGACAATCGGGGTGATGATCGCAACCGTGATCAGCGCCAGAATCATGGCGTACTCCATCAATTCTCTCTCTTTTTCCTTGATCAACTGGATCAGCCTTTTCCATTTGCACCTCCTCTTCATTCATCAGAAACAACTGCTTCGGAAGTTGCGGCAATTTTATCATCCACTTTTTTTGCTCTCTCTAAAATGGCGGATCAACATCCAACTAACAATCTTCGCGCCAATGTCTCCAGGTGGGCTGATTTTATTGTAGTTACTTGATATCTTTAATTATCTTATTTTTTTGGACCAATTCGCCACTCTAAAGGCTGACAAATTTTGTCATATCCGGTGCCAAAAAATGGTTTGGGAACCGAGACACCTCTGCTTGTCCTGCTTGCTGTAAAAGCAGCCCCGTTCGCTGTGGAAAAGGCTTTTCCTGAACTTCAGAAGCCAAACGCCGAACGCGCAGACCGAAGGCCGTCCGAACAAGAACGGCATATCTTGAAGGAAAAACAGGGGGGATTGAACGGAAAATGGACAGGGCGGTGCCGGCCGAAGCGCCCTACAGGCTCAGTTGCCTGATCATCCGTTCGTTTCAGGACGTTCGGCCAGCGACCGCCGGCAAGGCCGCCGGTTGAGAAAACCGCTTTCTCGCCGGGTCAAATGGGGGTGTCCTCTCGGCCAGCCCGGCGGGTGTTCTCATTTCACCATCAACACGGGACAGGGAGAAAAAATGCCCACCTTGTAGCTGATGGTGCCCAGGCCCTCGGGAACTTTTTGCGGATCGATCTTGTGGGAGCCGAGAACGATCAGGTCCACCTGGTGGTCAGTGACGAAGCGAATGATCCCGGGCACCCGTTTGTCGAACAGGATGGCGGTCTGTACCGCAGACGCGTCGGGTCCCAAGGACTGGACGAACTTTTGCATCTTCTTTTCCACCTGCTTGCGCAATTTATCGTAGAAATCGGCGAACTCTTCGTATTCCGCGTCTTCGATCGTCTCGATGATGTGCAGCAAGGTGACCTTGGCCTCTTTTTGCAGCCTTGCCAATTGCAGCGCCAGCGTGGCCGCATGCAGGCTTTTCTCTGTAAAATCGGATGGAACCAGGATATTTCGGAACATGGAAATCAACCTCCATTGATACGGTTCTGGCCATTCACGCAAGCCTCGGGGCTTTGTCTCCGCGAATCTTTCTCTCCTCCAGCCCCCCGGTGATGCTTTTGACCCCTTTTGAAAATCTCCACCAGCGGATGGCCCTTCCCGCATGCCACGGGATTCATGCGACTGTCAAGTTCCACCCGTCAGCCCGGCCGCGGAACCGCCGGCAGACCGTGGCCGTGTGGGCTCTTGCCCGTGTCCGGGACAAACGGCCAAGCGTTATCGATCTTGTCGTCTGGCAGGACGGGGACTCGCTTGCCGTCCTGCCATTCCTTCTTGCAAAACAGGGAGCCCAGGATATAGATTGCCTTGTAGCTCTTTTTAGACCGTGAAATTTGCCGTTCAGGTCGTGTATACTCAATGGGAAATGGCGCAAAAGCGGGATGCCATGAAAACTTTAATTGCGATTTTCTGGGTAATTCCGGGGTGGCCGATTCTGGTATGGGGGTTCTTCTTGATGTTTTTGTATTGGATTTTTTTATTGTTCTTTCTGATTGATCCCCATCTCGCAAATCCTTGTTTTGCCTGTCGGTCTGATCCGCAAGCCTCAAATCATCAAAGGCAAAACAAACGAGACCCGGCCAACGGTATCGACGATATGGTCACATTTGGAGAGATCGTCTTCCGCGTAACGTTTCTTTATTCCCCCCTTGTCAGTGCGATACCCGATATCCCGCTATCCGCGTCGGTGGTCCACTCAACCGTTACCTGACCGTTCGATGCATTTCGCGGAGTTGTTCTCCACCCGGTTGATCAGCTTGGACACCGGATATCGTTCAAGATCCTTCACGTATTCGATCTTCAGGAGATTCTCGAAACTGGCAGGATCCTTGTTTTCTGGATCCAGCCAGCGGCCAAAGGCCCGCGGATCGAGGATCAGCGGCATCCTGCCGTGAATGTCCCGCACCGAATCGCTGGCCTCAGTGGTAATGATGCTACACGACTTGTAGGGCTCCCCGTCCTTGGGTTTCCTTACTTCCCAGAGCCCTGCAAATGCCATCGGCGCTCCGCTCTGCAGATGAAAATAAAACGGCTGTCGGTTGCCATCCTTGCCCGCCCACTCGCAGAAGCCGTTTGCCGGAATCGGGCACCGGCGATATTTCAGGGCAGCCTTGAAAGCCGGCTTGGCGGCGAGAGTTTCCACCCGGGCATTGATCATCCTGGAACCGATGGTCGTGTCCTTGGCCCAGAACGAGACCAGGCCCCAGTGACGTCGTTCGATTTGCCGAGTGCCATCCTGGTGGATAATCACGGGGATCTTTTGGGTCGGCGCGGCGTTGTAATTGGGCACAAGGTCAAACGCCGGGGGCTCGGCGTTGAAATAGCGCTCGAGCTCAGGTACCAGGCTGAAGATGACATATCGGCCACACATCTTTTTCCCTCCCGCTTGCCGGTTGCTGGCTTGAATCTTGGGTTGCCCCGGTAGTATTGTCAATTCAAGGTAGTGCATTTCCCCAAGGCAATTGTGGTCCTGAAGCCGGGTGCTTCTGCAACCAGAGAAGAGTTGGCCTCCTTCGCGCGCGAGCGCCTGGCCGGCTTCAAGACGCCCGGGGTCATCGAATTCGTCGCGGAACTTCCGAAAACGGCTCAGGCAAGATTCTCAAGACCGAACTGCGGGCGCATTTTTCTTTCAGGTCAGCGATGAGGCAAGAGCAACTTCAATCCATCACCGAATCGCTCCGCGGCATCGTCGACCGCGTGACGTATCACAACCCGGACAGCGGGTGGTCCGTGCTGCGCGTGGCGCCGTTCAACAACCCGATGCAGCAGGAGACGGTCATCGTCCACCAGACCAAGGTGTTTGCCGGCGCCACGATGGAATTTCACGGGGCCTGGACCGTCGATCCCAAGTACGGACGGCAGTTCAGGGCCACGGCGGCGGTGGAAAGGAAGCCGGCTTCGGCGGCGGCCCTGGAAAAATATCTCGGCTCGGGCCTGATCAAGGGCGTCGGGCCAAAGACGGCCACGAAAATCGTTCGGCACTTCAAGGAAAAGACCCTCGACGTTTTCGAGGAAGAGATCCAGCGGCTGGTGGAGGTGCCAGGGATCGCCGAAAAAAAGCTTCGCATGGTCAGCGAGGCCTGGGCCGAGCACCGGGCCATCCGGGAAGTGATGATGTTCTTGCAGTCCCACGGCATCAGCACCCTCTTTGCCGTACGGATCTACAAGCAATACGGCGACAACGCCATCGACACCGTCACCGAGGATCCCTATCGGCTGGCCAACGACATCCACGGCATCGGCTTCTTTTCCGCCGACAAGGTCGCCCTGAGCATCGGCCTGGAAAAGGACAGCCCCCGGCGCATCATGGCCGGCATCCGGCACGTGCTGGCCGCCAGCCGGGAGTTCGGCCACTGCTACCTCACCGCGGCCCAGATCGAGGCCCGGACCCGTGAGCTGATCGGGCTGGACGTGAGCGAGCGCCTGCCGCTGTTTCTGGAGGAGATGGAGCAAGAGGGGCTGCTCAAGGTCCGCGAGATCGCATCTGCGGACGGCGAGACAGCCCTTTGCTACTACGCCAAGTCCCTCTACTTCGACGAGCTTTACGTGGCCAAACGGCTGTCCGAGCGCGGCAACGTTCCAACCGTGGACACCGCCCGGGTCGAGCGCTGGATGGAACTGTTCAGTCGGGCCAGAAATTTCACCCTGGGAGAAGAGCAGTTGGCCGCCGTGAAGGAAATCGTCGGGGAAAAGATCTCGATTCTCACCGGTGGCCCCGGATCCGGCAAGACGACCACCACCCTGGTGCTCGTCCGGCTGCTGGAAGCCATGGGCCGCAAGGTCATCCTGGCCGCCCCCACCGGCCGGGCCGCGCAGCGAATGATGGACGTGATCGGGCGAGAGGCCAAGACGATCCACCGGCTGCTGGAATGGAAGGGCGGACAGTTCAGCCGCAATGAGGAAAATCCCCTGGAGGTCGGGTTTCTCATCGTCGACGAATCCTCCATGCTCGACATCAGCCTGACCGCCTCCTTGCTCAAAGCCGTCCCCGCGCACAGCCAGGTGCTCTTCATCGGAGATGCGGACCAGCTGCCTTCCGTCGGCGCCGGCAACGTGCTGCGGGACATGATCGCATCCGGCGCCATCCCCTGCTTCCGGCTGTCGAAAATCTTCCGCCAGGCCGAGGCGTCCAGCATCATCCGCTACGCCTACCAAATCAACAGCGGCGAGCTGCCCCACGTCGACTCGCCGTTCAAGAAGCCGGAAGTGTGGGAAAACGGCACGGACTGCTTTTTCATGGACGCCGACGAAGCCACCCGGGCCCAGCTCGGCTTCATCGCCCGGGTCAAGCGGCATTTCGAAAACCAACCTCCCCCTGCCGTAAGCGAGCCTTACGGAGATGCCAATCCTTACGAATTCAGGGTGAGCGAGG
>DCWA01000032.1:136225-192867 GCA_002327445.1 Desulfobacteraceae bacterium UBA2174
AGCAGGGAAAGGCCCAGATCCAGATCGGAGAGCGGATTCTGAGGACCGGGGACCGGGTGATCCACCGGCGCAACAATTACGACCTTGGGGTGTTCAACGGCGACATCGGCACCATTCAGGAGATCGACAACGAGGAGCTGACCCTGTCGGTGCGTTTTTTCCCGGACGGGCGAACCGTCCAGTACAAACGGGACGACATCACCGACCTCGACCTGGCCTATGCCATCACCATCCACAAATCCCAGGGCAGCGAGTTCGAGACGGTGATCATCCCGGTGTTGACCCAGCACTTCAAGATGCTCTTCCGCAATCTGATCTATACTGCCCTGACCCGGGCCAAACGGCTGGCGGTGCTGGTCGGGACGCGCAAGGCGCTGGCCCTGTCGGTGAAGAATCAGGATACCAGCAGTCGGCAGACGGCACTGAAGGAACTCCTTCGCTCCCGATAAACATCCGATTCGAAATTCCGGTTCATCCTGACTTTCATCGGCCCGGGTTGAAATGATCCGCATTGCCGATCGTCCCATGGGTCAATCGCTTGACAGCCACAAGGAGACGCGGGTAGCGTAAATTGAGATCGGGTGCTTTCATCAAATTTAGGGGGGTGACGCCATGTACAAGAAAATCCTCGTTCCTGTGGACGGCTCGGAACATTCCGAAAACGCATTGAGGCATGCGATCGCCTTGGCCGAAAAGTTCGGCGCGGAAGTGGTGGCGCTCAACGTGGCTCAGCCCATCTCGTACCTCGCACCGGAAGCATTTCTTTACAGCACTGAAATAATGGACAAAATTATTGATTTTGGCAAAAAACTGGTAGCGGACTGCCAGCAGAAATTTCAAACGGAGAAGGTCGCCATCAAAACGGAAATCGCCACCGGAATTCCCGCGGATGTCATTTGCGAGAAGGCTGAAAATGAAAAGTTCGATCTGGTTGTCATCGGCAGCAGAGGCCTGAGCATCAGCGAGAGAATCATCCTGGGAAGCGTCAGCGGCAGGGTGTCCCGCAATTGTCACTGCCCGGTGCTGATCGTAAGGTGATGGTGCTTCCAGGTTCAAAGTCCAAGTTTCAAAGTCCAAAGGTTCCGGTGCGGATACCGTCTGTCTGGTTCGGCCCCGCGAAACCTGAGACAGCCTTGGGGACACACTTGCCACTCTTTTCGTCGCCCCGGGGGAAGAAAGAGAACGATTACTTTAGTTTATTGATTTTTATGCCTATAATACCAGATATTTAAATTCAGGCAGGAATCCGCGCCAGGGCGTCGAGCCCCGCATCGACCAGGGCACGATCCGCCTGGACCCCCATGTGCCCGATCCGGAAGATCTTTCCGGCCAGAGGGCCGATGGATCCCCCCATGACCACCCCTTCGGCACGCAGCCGCCGGTCTAGATTCTCCCAGGAACTGCCGTCCGGAACCCGGACCGCGGTCACGGTGGCGGCCGATTCCGCCTCCCGCCGGGGAAAAAGGGAAAGCCCCATCTCCCGGAGCCGCTTGCGCGTATGGGCGGCCACGTCCGTGTGGGCCTGAATGACCGCATCCAACCCGAGGGAAAGGATTCGGTCGCAGGCCGCCTCAAGCCCGGCGATGGCATGCCAGGCGGGGGTATAGGGAAACCAGCGGCGTTCCAGGGCATCGCGGAACGGCAACAGCGCGTCGTATCCCTGGTACCCCGTCCGTTCGACCTCCTCCCAGGCCCGCTCGCTCACGGCCACCATCCCCAGTCCCGGCGGGGCCGAGAGGCATTTTTGGGATCCCACCAGACAAAGGTCGATACCCCAGTCGTCGGTGACCAGTTCCGCGCCGCCGGCGCCGGCCACGGCATCCACGTAAAAAAGGGGGACGCCGCATGCCCGGACCGCCTCCCCGACCCTCGCCACCGGGTTCACGACGCCGGAAGGGGTCTCCACATGGACCATGGTGACCATCTTGGGCCGGAAAGCCTCGATGGCCGCCGAGACCTTCTCCGGATCGGCGGCCTCGTCGTAATCGAAGCCCACCACCGTCACCTCGGACGTGATGGTCCGGGCCATTTCCGCAATCCCGTATCCGAAGACCCCCGTAGCCACCGAGAGAACCCGATCGCCCGGGGAAAGGGTGCTCTTGAGCGCTCCCCAGAGCACCACCATGGCCTCTCCGCTCATGATGGCAACGCGGTTGCGGGTCCGAATGAGCGCCCGGAGCTTTTCCTCGACGCGTCCGTAATGCTCGAAAAACTCCGCTTCGATATCCCCGGAGCCGAAATCGTAATGGCCGGCGGCCAAAACGTCTTCGGGGACCGTGGTAGGGCCGGGAACCAGCGGAACCGGGTAGCGTTTCATCTTTTCCTCCTTTTCCCCCTCCTGACAAAAAACGGCGCTTTCAGGGAAGGGGGCGGCAACGATCACCCATGGAACCAACCTGTCGACCGTATATCATAAAAAGAATGGCGCCGATCCTTGAAATGCGCCACGCGCGTTGAATAATTTCTCGACCCGCCTTGCCCTGCAGCGACATCTTCTGATAACCAGATGAATCCGACCAGCCGGTGGATGTGGGCATCAACGATTTTTTCAGCCAATAAGGACGCAACGATGATGTGGCGGATCATGTCGGACGGAGTCGGGGATCATGCCTCGCTCGCTCGAAATCGCGGCACGAATGGCGGAGGCAGGCCATGATGCGAATCACCCGGATCATATCCGGCGGGCAGACCGGCGCCGACCGGGCGGCCCTGGACGCCGCCATCGATTCGGGAATCGAACACGGCGGCTGGATCCCCAAGGGGCGCCTCGCCGAGGACGGTCCCCTCCCCGAAGCCTACCGCCTGAAGGAGACGCCCACGGCCGGCTACCCCGAACGCACCGAGCAAAACGTGCGGGATTCCGACGGTACGGTGATCTTCTCCCGCGGCGCCCTTACCGGTGGGTCCAAACTGACCGCCGAACTGGCCCAAAAACACGACAAACCCCACCTGCATGTCGACTTGAACCAGATACACCCGCTTAAGGCTTCCGGCCTGGCTTACAGATGGATCCTGACCGAAGGGGTAAGCGTGCTCAACGTCGCCGGGCCCAGGGCCTCCATGGCTCCCGACATCTACCCGCACACCTACCGCGCCGTGTGGGGCATTTTCGCCCTGGATGCCATGGATGGCGCACCGCTGACGGACCTCACCACGTTCCGGTTCAAGGTCCCTGCCCGAAAAACGCTGATCTGGCCGGAGACTCTCGAAGAACTCGTCGATTTTCTCCAGGATTGTCTTCCCTTCGCGCTCCGGATCCAAATTTCGCGGATGAACGAAAAACAGTTGGCCGAAATTCACGCAGGCCTTGGCGCATGCATCCAGAACAGTTTTGGACTGTGGCAAGGCAATGACCGGCTGCTGAAAAGCGTCGAATCCTGGACGTTCCGCGAAACGGCCTCTCCCGCGGATGCCAGTTGGGTCGTCGTCCGGGCCTTGGCCACGAAAATCCGCCATACCCACTTGCTGAAGGTTGTCCAATGAACCCTCCGGATCTATCCGCCAACACCTTGACATCCGTTTCATCTAGGCCTGGACCGTGGATTCCCCCCACCGGGAGGAAACGAGTCACCCCACTGACCCGGACATGGCGGCGGGCGCGATGATTCTGGCAGGCGACATCGGGGGGACGAAAACCAACCTGGCGCTTTTTCCTCCCGCCGACGGCAGGCCGCGGCCCGTGTACAGCCGGCGTTTATGCACCATCGATTACACCGGGCCGGAGGCAATCATCGAGGACTTCCTCGATGGGCGCCATCAGGAGGTGGAAGCCGCCTGCCTGGCGGTGGCCGGGCCTGTAACCGACGGCCAGGCGCGCTTCACCAACCTGCCCTGGACCCTTTCGGCGGACCGGCTCGGCCACCGCTTCGGCTGGCGCCGGTGCCGGCTGCTCAACGATGTGGAGGCCACGATCCATGCCCTGCCGCTGCTGGAAGCAACCGAATTCGAGGCGTTGCGCCCCGCGGTGCCGTTGCCGGACGGCAACCTCGCCATCATGGCCCCGGGGACCGGCCTGGGAATGGGGCTGGCGATCCAGCGCAGGGGCGAAGTAGTGCCCCTGGCCTCGGAGGGCGGCCACGCGGATTTTGCCCCCATTGACGAAGAAAGTCTGTCCCTGTGGCGCTACCTCAAGGCCCAGCGTCCCCGCGTCACCCTGGAAAGCGTGCTTTCCGGCGCGGGGCTGGAACGCATCTACCAGTGGCGCCGGCATTTGGGCGAGACCCACCCCGACCCCCGGACCGCCCAACGCATCGAAAACAGTGACGACCCGCCCGCCCAAATTTCAAATCTGGCCATGCACCGGCAGGATCCGGTCTGCGTCCAGGCCATGGCCTGCTTCGTGCGTTGCCTCGGCGCCGCCGCCGGCAATCTGGCCCTCACCGCCACCACCCGGGGCGGCATCTATCTGGCCGGCGGCATCGCGCCGAAGATTTTGCCGGAACTCAAACGGGGCGGATTCGAGGCGGCCTTTCTGGACAAGGGCCGGTTCAGGGATTTTCTGGCATCGGTTCCCGTCCGGGTGATTTTGACCGAATCGGCCCCTGTGCTAGGCGCGGCCAGCGTCGCCATGGCATGGAACAGTGCCCGGTGAAGCGACCTTCCGGCGTCTTCCGGCGGTCGATCGGTTCATCTCCGGAGCGCTGATGAACAGCTCCGGTCGCTCGCCTTTCAGATTTTCATGACAGGGGAATCCGGTGTTCACACCGAAAGGTATCTGGACTGGATTTCAGTGTTGGCGACCAGGTCCTGCCGGCTTCCCTGGTAGCGGATCATGCCCTTGTCGATCACGTATCCCAAATCGGAGATGGAGAGTAGACCCGACACAAACCCCCGTCTCATCGTGCGATTGAAAACTGCGGAAGGATGTCGCCTCCCCGCCAGAGGGGACGGGAGAGATGCGCTTGACAGCCGCGAAGCAGCGGGCGTAGCGTTGAAATCATGCCCCTTTGCTCGTCAACGAGTCCCCATCACGCAGGGAGGTGGCGCATGTACAAGAAAATCCTCATTCCGGTAGACGGGTCGCAGCCCTCAGACAAAGCGGTGGAACACGGCGTCGCCCTGGCGGAAAAACTCGGCGCGCAAGTCGTGATTTTCAACGTGGTCCAGCCGGTCTCCTACCATGTCCCCCAAGGATTCGTTTATACCGACATGCTGTCGGAAAAAATCATGGACTGGGGTCTTCAGATTCTCGACGAGTACAAGAAAAGATTCCAGACGGAAAAGATCGCCATCAAGACGGACATCGCCACGGGAATGCCGGCGGACGTGATCTGCGAAAAGGCTGAAAAGGAGAAGTTCGACCTGGTGGTTATCGGCAGCCAGGGGTTGAGCGCCAGCCTCCGGATTCTCCTGGGCAGTGTCAGCGACAGGGTCTCCCGGCGTTGCCCATGCCCCGTATTGATCGTGCGATGAGGCATCGGGGCGGTGCCGGTTCGCCCCAACCGCGCTTCAACTCCCGGCCAGGCGCATGAAAACCTCGTCCGCCCAACCCCTCGGCGCGCTGGATAACACTCGTTTTCATTCGGACGCACCAGTCATTTCCGAGCCGCCGAGGGTTTCGGCCAAGGTTGCTGACCCTGAATGGATCGGTTGTGGGCGCTTGCCCGAAGGCGACGGTGCACGGCAAAAAAAACAAAAAAACTAATCCGCCGCGGGACCGGAGACGGTCAGCACCGGGCAAGTCGCCATACGGACAACCTTTTCAGCCACCGAACCGAAAACGAAGCGACGCCATCCCGTCCACCCGTGGGTGGCGATGACCAGCAGATCGACGCCTTCCTTCTGGGCCAGCGCGACGATTTCATCCGCCGCTGCACCATAGGCCAAGATATGGCGCTTGCGAACCCCGGCGGGGATCTTTTCCGCCTCGATCTGCTTCAAGGATTCTTCGGCGTAGCGCATCATTTCCCTTTCAAAATTGTCCCGCATGGAGCCCATGCTTTCAGCCGCCACAGCGGGATGGATCGGCGTGACCACGTTGACCAGGATCAGTTCGGCCTCAAAGTGCTTGGCCAAATCGCTGGCCGTTGCCACGCCCTTGAGAGACGGTTCGCTGAAATCGGTCGTGCACAAAATCTTGTGAATCGGCAGCATGGTGTTCTCCTTTGCATCTGAGCATTGGGGTTTTTGCCGTTGGTGAGGGCCCGGGGGATCCGAAACCTCACTTGACCTTGATTTCGATGGATTTTTTCTTGGCCTTCTCCACCTTGGGCAGGGTTATCTTCAGCACGCCCATCTTGAAGGATGCGTCTACCTTGTCGGGTTCCACGTCCACGGGCAGCCGGAGAACACGCTGAAAGGTGCCGGTGTATCTTTCCACGCAGTGATGATGCTCGTCCTTTTCTTCCTTCTCTTTTTTCTTCTCGCCCCGGATTGTCAGCAAATCTCCGGAAATACTGACATTCACATCCTTGGCCTCCAGGCCCGGCAGCTCGACCTTGACCAGGAGACGGTCCTCCGTCTCGGAGATGTCGACCAGCGGGGCCCATTCCTCCGCAAAACTCCCGGCAAAAGTCTTTCCGCCGAAAAACTTGTCCCACAGGCTATCCATTTCCTTTCGCAACGAACTCAGTTCACCGAACGGTCGCCAAGGGATAATTTCCATGGGCATCTCCTTTCTTTTGGCAGTCTTTCCCCCGGGCTGCGATACCTCGCATCGATCTCTTGAAATCAGCGTATCAATCTTTGTGCCAATAGTGGTTGAAAATCAATTCTTACGGATAATATTGGAAAAATTAAAATTTCCCCGTGCTTTGCCCCTAACGGCGAATGCGGGGCGGCCGCCGGCTCAAATCCTCCCGCCGATCCGGCCTGTCAGCTATTTTTGCGCCATGTAAAAAATCGCTCGGTCGTGAGGCGCCTGGTGCAATGACGGCCAAGATGCCGGAGATTGAAAGTCCTTGCTTGCCCCCTTCAGCCGCCGAAGCGTCGGCAGGCCGGCAGGCAAAGGGCAATGCGCCCTGGTCGATGGCCAGGCGGAAGCTGTGCAGCCAGGTCGGCCAAGCCCAGTCGGTGTGGGCATCGGCCGGCAGATACCGGGCGTCGATCCGCAATGGCCCGCCACTCTCGTCCATTTCGAGGAGGCGCTGGATTTCCGCGCAGGGAATCCAGGCCCAGGGGCCCCGCTCGCCGTATGCCGGATCCTGGGTCGAAACCGGGGCTTTGGAGATGGCGTCCACGGCGACGGGATCCACCTGGACGAAGTACTGCGCATAATGCCCGTCGAACACCGGTTGCTGGTCGCCAATGGCCTTCAGGATGGCGGCGCGCCTAAAATAGCCGCGGGTTTCCTCCTCGCATTCCCGGGCAGCGGTTTGCGCGGGGGTTTCCCCCGGCTGATGCTTGCCGCCAAAGCCTCCCCAGCCACGATCGGATGGCGGTTGATGATCGGCCAGGAGCAGGTGCACGCCCTGGGCCGTTTGCGTGTAGATCACGACACCCGCGGGATGGCCCCCGGTGCATCCGCCGGCCCAGGTCAGGGAGGCCAGCAGAAAAACAAGAATGCCACGGAAGAAGGCCCCAATCCTCGGCATGTGGCTATCCCTTCGGTCCTGATGCTTCCGCATGAACCCCCCGGCGCGGACCTGAGCACCACGGCAGTCGATATCGCCCATCCCTGCAAATAGTTGGTTTCTTTCACGGAAGGCCTCCGAGTGACCATCGCGGGCCCTCCGGTTTCCATGAAACGATTATTGGACAAACGCACCGAAAATGCAAATTTAACGCCTGATCCCTTGCCCGCCCTGCCGCCGATCCCTGGAACAACCGGTCGCATCGCATCTGCAGTTGGGAAAATGGCGGGAAGTGGTGGCATATTCGAAAGAGATCCCTCGTCGCGTTACTCCTCGGGATGACAAACAGGGGGCGCCTCGGGATGACACCCCTTTCCCGTGTCATTCCGAGCGCCAGCGAGGAATTTGCAGTCCGGAAGAATGGCGGAAAGTGGCGACATATTCGAAAGAGATCCCTCGTCGCGTTACTCCTCGGGATGACAAACAGGGGGTGCCTCGGGATGACAGGGGGACGCTCCTCTGGATGACAGGGGATGGCCATGAAGGGATCGCAAAACATCGGCCGAACCTATCATTCATACCCCCGTTTGCTTGACGAGAATGCCCAAACTGGATAAGCCTTGATTAAAAGGAGCACGGACCAATTCAGGCCCCAGGTTCCATGACGCATGGGAATTTTCCGGGACCTGGCCGCGGACGACCCGAGGAGCGAAGACCCATCGGAGGATTTCGCAGATGATGAAGACGCACCGGATCGCCTCGATTCTGATTCTCGGCAGTCTCTGCGCCGGTTGCAGCAGCGGCAGCAACAGCGGCCTGCTCCCGAGTTCCAAACTCGACACGAAGACGAACTGGTCGTCCTACGACGAGGCAAAGCGGTCCTTCGATGCGATCATCCCCCACCATACCACGGCAGAAGACCTCAAACGCCTGGGATACGACCCCTTCACGACGCCCAATATCACGCTGCTCACCTACATCGAACTGCTTCGCCGCTTTCTGCCCAACGACTCCATCACCAAGGCGGATCTGGACGAGGGCATCCAGGACTGCTTCGCCATGAAAGACGAGTGCAAGGCCTATGAAATCTCATTGAAAATCAGACATGAAAAGCGCTTCGGCAACGTTTGGCTGGATCTTCTCACCTTCCGGCGCAAGACCAAGGTCACCGGTTGGGAATTCAATGCCTTCATCGTGCTGAAAGGGGATATCGTCGCATACAAAATCAGCGGCGGCAAACCCCGCATCGATGAATTGATCGATCATAAAAAGCCGCTGGGGCCCTTGCAGGACATCGAGGGAAATTCGATCGTCAAGGCCGCGGGGTGGTAAGCCATCCCATAGCCCGGCGGCCGGCACCACCCGGATCGGCCATTCCCTCCCCGGTCCACAGGACATCCCATTCATGAAAACCGAAGAACACATCAGGAAAATCGTGCTGGACCTCATCGCCAAAATCGCCCCGGAAGCGGACCTTGCCCATCTGGACCCTGCGGAACGGTTCCGCAACCAGTTCGATTTCGATTCCGTCGATTTCGTGAACTTCGCCGCGGGGTTGCAGCAGGAGCTGCGCGTGAGGATCCCCGAAGAGGACTTCCCGCGCCTGTCCACCCTGGAAAGCTGCGTCACCTACTTGAAATCGCTCATGGCGCCCGCTTGACCAGTTGGTAAAAAATTCGAACTCCCCCACCGCGCACGCAGAGCGCACGCAGGCAACCGAATGGAGGCGTTCCATGGGCCGAATCGTCACCAGTGCCAGTCTAGAAAAAATGGCCAGACACCTGGCGCTGCTCGCCATCCTGGCCGTGATCTTCAGATCCTCCGGCTGGGCCGATGCCGGGCAGGGGACCATCTGGGCCCTGGCCGCGGCCGCTTCGGCCCTCCACCTGGCGGCAGGCCGCCTCAATTCCCGGGGCCTGCCTTCAGGCTTGCGGAAATGATCAGCCAACTGCTCTCTCCAGGCCGGGTCATCCTGGATTTGGAGGGCGATTTCCAGGAGACCCTGAAGCGCCTGGCGGTCGCGGCCGGTCTTGAAACGGTCATCGAAACGGATCTGGCGGCGTTGGCCGCCGCCGATGAGACCGTCCTGATGGCCGGCGACGGCATCGCCCTGCCCCACCTGCGCCGAGAAGACCTGGCGGCGCCCATCGCCAGCCTGGGGTTGTCGCCGAGGGGCATTTCCCACCTCAACCATCGGTTCCGGGTGATCCTGTTTCTCGCCACCCCGGAACAGGATAGCGCCGGACACCTCAAACTGCTGCAGCGCATGAAGGCCCTGCTTCCGGAACTCCGGGAGGACCTGCTCGGCGCCCGGACCCCCGACCAGGCGCTGGCCATCTTGTCCGAAGGCGAAGAAACTTCGAACCGGCCGACCTACTTCAATCTCACCCAGGACCAGGTCGCGTTCGAACTGCGCACCGATCCGGCGGCCGGGCTCACCTCCGAGGAGGCCGCCCGGCGGCTGTCGCGCCATGGCCCCAACCGGATCCGCAAGGCCCGGGGCACCTCTTCCGTTGTCCGGCTGCTGGGCAACTTCTTCAGTTTCTTCGCCGTCCTTCTCTGGATCGCGGGGCTCCTGTGCTTCGTTCCCGGGGTGGACATGCCCCAGCTCGGGTGGGCCATTCTCGTGGTGGTGGGAATCAACGGCATCTTCTCGTATCTGCAGGAACAGCGCGCCGACCGGGCGGTGGAGGCGCTCCAGCGGATCTGCGCCCAACAGTGCCGGGTGGTGAGGGACGGCCGGACCCAGCAGGTCGATGCCGCCCTGATCGTGCCGGGCGATGTCCTCATCTTGGAGGAAGGCGACATCGTCGCCGCCGATGCCCGGCTGGTCGAAGCCAGCCAGGTGGAAGTGGACAACTCGTCGCTCACCGGGGAGTCCGAATCCGCCAAACGCTACAAGTCCGACCGGCCGGTGCTGCTGCGGGGCAAATTCCTCTGGATCGAGCTGCCCAACGTGGTCTTCGCCGGCTCGGTGCTGGTGCGCGGCACCGCGCGCGCCATCGCCTTCGGAACGGGCATGAACTCGGAGATCGGCAAGATCGCCGGCCTGACCCAGGCCATCGAGGCCCAGCCGAGTCCGCTCCAAAAGCAGTTGCGCGGCACCGTGTACGCCATCGCGGTTCTGGCGGCGGGCCTCGGCATCGGGTTCCTGCTCCTCGGATGGCTGGTGGCGGGCCTGAGCTTCGTCCAGGCGTTCGTCTTTTTCATCGGCATTTTCGTCGCCAACGTGCCCGAGGGGCTCCTGCCCACCGTGACCCTCTCGCTGGCCATGGCCGTCACCCGCATGGCGGGCAGAAACGCCGTGGTCAAGAACCTCTCCTCGGTGGAAACCCTCGGCTGTACCACGGTGATCTGCTCGGACAAGACCGGCACCCTCACCCAGAATCTCGTGATGGTGACGGGCTTCTGGGCCGATGGCCACCTGTACGGCGTCACGGGTGAAGGCTACCGGCCCGAGGGCCGATTTTCCATGGACGGCCAGCCCGTCGAACGCAGTGTGCTCTGTGAAAACCCCGCGACGGCCCGCCTCCTGGAGTGCGCCCAGATCTGCAACAATGCCCATCTGGAAAAGAAGCAGCACCAGTGGCGCATCATCGGCGATCCCACCGAAGGCGCCCTGGTGGTCCTGGCCCGCAAGGCCTGCCTGGGCGGGACCCACCAGCGGCTTCATTGCAACTCTTTCGAGTCGGTGCGCAAACGCATGAGCGTCCTGGTACGCCAGGCCGGCAGCCAGGACAAGATTCTCTATGTCAAGGGCGCCCTGGTGGAAACCCTGGGCTTGAGCGACCGGATCCTGAGAGACGGCGTGGTCCGGCCCCTCACCCGGGCGGATCGAAAGGAAATCCTGGCGGCCAGCGACACCCTGGCCCGCCAGGGGCTCCGCATCCTGGCGCTGGCCTGGCGGGATGCGGCCTCCATGGCTGGAATGACGGATTACAGCGCAGAAAAAGCTGAAAAACAACTGATTTTCATCGGTTTCACCGCCAGCTCCGATCCGGTGCGGCCCGGGGTTCCCGACGCGGTGGAGGCCTGCCACCGGGCCGGCATCCGCCTGATCATGATCACCGGCGACTACCCCCTCACCGCCGAGAGCATCGGCCGCCAGGCCGGCATCGGCCGGCTCCAGCAGGACCGACCGGCCGTGATCGCCGGTTCGGCTCTCATGGCCATGGATGATGCGGCCCTAAAAGACATCCTGAGGACCGGAGAGACGATCTTCGCCCGGGTGGCGCCCGAGCAGAAACTGAGGATCGTTACGCTGCTGAAGGAGCTTGGCGAGGTGGTGGCCGTCACGGGGGACGGGGTCAACGACGGGCCGGCCCTTCGCCGCGCGGACATCGGTATCGCCATGGGCCGACGCGGCACGGACGTGGCGAAGGAAGCGGCGCACATGGTTCTGGGCGACGACAATTTCGCCACCATCGTGGCCGCCATCGAGGAGGGCCGCGCCATCTTCGAAAACATCAAACGCTTTGCGGCCTACGTGCTCAACAGCAACCCCCAGGAAATGTATCCCTACATCTTCTGGATGCTGTTTCCGCAAATGCCCCTGGCCATGACGGTCATGGGGGTCCTGGCCGTGGACGTGGGCACCGACCTCATCCCGGCCATGGGGCTGGGGATCGAGAGACCGGAAAAAGGCCTGATGGATCGGCCGCCCCGGCCGAAAAACGAAAGGCTGCTCTCCATGCCGTTCATCTTACGGGCGTATTTCGTTCAGGGCACCCTTCTCGCCCTCGCCTGCTACGCCACGTATTATTTCTGCGGCTGGCACATGGGCTGGTGGACGCCGGGCGACCCGCTCACCGCAATGCCGGCCTCCCCCGACGGGCTTCGCATGACCACGGCCTCGTCCGCCTACCTGATGAGCCTCAGCGCCTACTTCTTCCCCACGGTGACCACCCAGATCGCCAATGTGCAGTGCAAACGGTCCCGGGCGACCTCCCTCTTTTCCATCGATTTTCTCGACCCCGAGCACCGGGAGCGGATCATCCAGCGCCTCCGGTCCTGGCGGCCATGGCCCGCGCCCGACGGAGGCCGGCCGGCGCCTTCCGCCCCGGTCCCGGGATCCGGAGAGGAGACCTGGCGGCAATGGTTCCTTTTCCCCGTCGATTTCCTCGGGAGAAGACTGGTCCGGCTCGCCAGGAAATTGGAAAAACCGGTGATCGCCCCGGCCGCGGCGGCCCTCGGCCGGTTCCTGGAGCGTCATCCCCTCGTGCTCAACTTTGTCTCCAACTCTCTGATCGATTTGGGGATTCTCTTCGAGCTGGGATTCTGCGCCCTCCTGTTCTACACCGACCTGTCCCGCGTCTACTATTTTTCGCCCCTGCCGTGGCCGGTTTACCTCTTCGCCCTCACCGGCCCCCTGGCCCTGCTGGCCTTCGAGGAGACCAAAAAATATTTCCGGCGCAGGGGTCATCCCCTGCGCATGCTGGGCTGAACCGTGATCGGCGCCCCGGCGCTCACAGTGGCAAGGTCACCAGCATCACGTCCGGTTCCCGGGGATCGCACTTTCTCTTGAAGCCGAGCGCATCGCAGAGTTTCAGCATGGGCCGGTTTTCCACGAGCACGTCCCCGTACAGCTCGCCGATGCCGCGTTTCCGGGCGTAGTCGATGATCCGCCGCATCAGCATCGGGCCCAGTCCCATACCGGTGAAATCGTGGCGCAGGAGGATGGCGAACTCGGCCCGTTCGTTGTTCGGGTCCGCCGCCAGGCGCACCACCCCGTAGAGCATCGGTTCCGGCTGGGGGCCCGGGTCGGTGAGCACCAGGGCCATCTCGCGGTCGTAGTCGATCTGGGTGAGCCGGGCCGCCATCTCGTGGGAGATGATTTTCATGGCGTGCAAAAACCGCAGGCGGATCTCGTCCCTGGACAGCCGGGCGAACAGCCCCTGGAGCGCCGGCTCGTCCTCCGGACGGATGGGGCGCAGGAAAAGCTTTTGGCCGTCCGGCAGCCCGAGGGTCTCCTCCAGTTCCTTGGGATAGGGGCAAATCGCCAGCCGCTGAGCGGCCGGCACGGGCGACGGGGCCAGCCTGATCCGCGCATCCAGCGCGACCACGCCCTGCGCGTCGGCCAGCAGCGGGTTGATGTCCAGCTCGACGACTTCGGCCAGATCGCTGATGAGCTGGGAAACCTTGACCAGCGCCAGGGCGACAGCGTCCACGTCCGCGGCGGGCTTGCCGCGGTAGGCTTCCAGCAGCCGCCTCACCCGGGTCCGCCCCATCACCTCCCGGGCCAGGTGCATGTTCAGCGGCGGCAGTGCGATGGCCCGGTCGCCGATCACTTCCACCGCCGTCCCCCCGTGGCCGAAGAGAATCACCGGGCCGAAATGCACATCCGCCACCACCCCGAGAATCAACTCGCGGGCGTCGGGGCGCTGCACCATCGGCTGCACGGTGAATCCGGCGATCCGCGCTTCGGGAAGCCGTTCCGCGACGCGCCGCATCATGGCCCTGGCGGCTTCCCGCACCGCCTCGGTTGAGACGAGGTTCAACGCCACGCCCCCCACATCGAACTTGTGGAGGATGTCCCCGGAGAGGATCTTCAGCGCCACCGGCAGCCCCAACGCGGCGGCGATGTCGCCGGCCTCTTCCGGGGTGGCCGCCGCCCGCGTCGGCACCACCGGAATCCCGTAGGCCGCCAAAACCGCCTTGGCCTCGGTCTCGGCCAGCCACGGCCGGCCTTCGGCCAAGGCCCGGGCGATGATTTCGCGGGCCGCTTCCGTGTCCGGCACGAACACTTCCGGGATGTTGGGCGGGGTCTCCATCAGGGTTTGTTGGCTGCGCCGGAAGCGTACCATCTGCATGAACCCGCGCACCGCCTCGGTGGGCGTCTCATAGGTCGGGATCTTGTTTGCGGTGAACATCCGGCGGGCCTCGCGGGCCGAATCGATCCCCAGCCAACTGGTGAAAACGCCCTTTGAACCGGCCTTCAACCCGGCTTCCTTCAGCGTGTCGACCACCGTCCGGGCCGCCTCGGTGCTCGATGCCACCGCCGTCGGGCAGTTCAACACCAGCAGGGCGTCCACCCCCTTGTCCTCGATCAAAGCCTTCAACGCGTCGGCATAGCGGCCCGGCGGGGCATCGCCGATGATGTCCACCGGGTTGCCGCGGGACCAGGTGCGCGGCAGCACCTGGTCCAGGCGCGCGATGGTTTCCGGCGCCAGCTCGGCCAGGCGCCCCTTCCGGTCGATCAGCACGTCGGTGGCCAGCACCCCCATGCCGCCGCCGTTGGTGAGAATGGCGAGGCGGTCGCCGTGGAAGGGGCGGGACATGGCCAGGGTCTCCACGCTGTCGAAAAGGGCCTGCATGTCCATCACCCGGAGCATCCCGGCCCGGGCGAAGGCCGCATCGTAGACCTCGTCGGCGCCGGCCAGCGCGCCGGTATGGGAAGCGGCGGCGCGGGCCCCCTCAACATGGCGCCCTCCCTTGACCACCACCACCGGCTTCATCCGGGCCGCCGCCCGGGCCGCGGACATGAACTTGCGGGGATGGGTGACGTTTTCGATGTAGAGCAGGATCGATTTGGCGTTGAAGTCGCCCGCCAGGTAGTCGAGCATGTCCCCGAAATCGACGTCGGACATGTTGCCCACGGAAACGAAATGGGAAAAACCGATGCCCCGGGAGGTGGCCCAGTCCAGCACCGAGGTCTGCACCGCCCCCGACTGGGCGACAAAGGCGATATTTCCCTGGAGCGGCTGAACGTGCCCGAAACTGGCGTTCAGCCCCACCGCCGGCACCATGATCCCCAGGCAGTTGGGGCCCACGATGCGCAGGGTGTGGGGGCGGGCCGCCGCGAGCATCCTGGCGCAGAGGCGCCGCCCCTCTTCCGCCCCGCCTTCCGTGAACCCGGCGGTGATCACCACCGCCGCCCGGGTCCCCCGGCGGCCGAGCCGTTCGATGAGATCCGGCACCGTGTCCGGCGGGGTGGCGATGACGGCCAGGTCCACCGGTTTCGGCAGGTGGTCCACATCCGGGTAGGCCGCGAGCCCTTCGATGGCCTTGTACTTGGGATTGACGGGGAAGATGTCCCCCCGGAAACCGCCTGCCGCCAGATTGCGGGCGATGACGGCGCCGATGGTGCCGGGTTTCTGGCTGGCGCCCACCAGGGCGACGGCGGAAGGGTTGAAGAGACTTTCAAGGTTGCGGGTCGTCATCCCGTCGCTCCTGTGCTGGCCCTCGGCGGCTTCCCGGGGCGGGGTTCTTTTTATTGAAAACCATGACAAAACCCCGCCGGGGTGTCAATGCAATTGCCGGTGGAACAAGGTACGGGGCGAGATTTGACACCCCGCGGCATCTCTGCCATAGTTTTTACATTCCCCGTTGCGTGTCCGGTACAGGGAAAGCAGCGCCTCCTTCTCCGAACCCCTTCGAGCGAGGTGCGAACATGTTTTGGCCCGTTATCCCCAAGTCCCCGGCATCCTGGAAGGTCCCGCCGAACCTGCTCGACTACGAACCCACCGTCGCCACCTTTTCCTGGGATGCGGTGCGCGGCGCGTTTCAAGGGCTTCCGGAAAACCGGGGGTTCAACATCGCCCATGAAGCCGTCGATCGGCATGCCGATGGGCCCCTATCGGACCGCGTGGCCATTCGTTGGCTCGGCGCTGAAGGCGCGACCCTGTCCATCCGCTACGGGGAGCTCAAGACCCGCACCAACCGCTTCGCCAACGTTCTCAAGGGATTGGGCATCGGAAAGGCCGACACGGTCGCCGTGCTCCTCGGACGGATTCCCGAGCTGTACATCGCGGCCCTGGGAACGCTGAAAAACACCAGCGTCTTCTGCCCCCTTTTTTCCGCCTTCGGCCCGGAGCCGGTTTACCAGCGCCTCAGCCGGGGAGACGCGAAAATCCTGCTCACCACCGAGCGTGCCTACCGGCAGAAGGTCGCCCCCCTGATGGCGCGCCTGCCCCGTCTTCAGTCCGTGCTGCTGGTGGATGCCCGGGAACATGCGTCCGACCGGCTCCTTTCACTGCCCCGGCTCATGGCGGAGGCCGCCGACGCCTTCGTCATTCCCCCCACCGACCCCGAGGACATCGCCGTGCTGCACTTTACCAGCGGCACCACCGGCATGCCCAAGGGCGCGCTCCACGTCCACGGCGCCGCCCTCACCCACTACCTCACCGGCCAGTACGTGATGGATTTTCACCCCGACGACGTCTTCTGGTGCACCGCCGACCCCGGTTGGGTCACCGGCACCTCCTACGGGATCATCGCGCCGCTGCTCCACGGCATCACCAACGTCGTGGACGAAGCCGATTTCGACGCGGTGCGCTGGTGCCGCATCCTGCAAGCCGAGCGGGTGACCGTCTGGTACACGGCACCCACCGCCATCCGCCGCTTCATGCGCATGGGCATCGAACCGGCCCGCCAATACGACCTGAGCCGCCTGCGCCTGGTTCACAGCGTCGGCGAACCCCTGAACCCGGAGGCGGTCGTCTGGGGCCTCCAGGCCCTCGGGATGCCGATCCACGACAACTGGTGGCAGACGGAAACCGGCGGCATCATGATCGCCAACTTCCCCGCCATGGATATCCGGCCCGGCTCCATGGGCCAGCCTCTGCCGGGGATCGAGGCGGCCATCGTCGAACGCGCCGACGGCGGCGTCCGGGTGATCGAGAAACCGAACGTCCAGGGGGACCTGGCCCTGCGCCCCGGCTGGCCGTCGATGTTTCGCGGCTACTTGCACGACGACGCGCGATATCAGAAATGCTTCGTCGACGGCTGGTACCTCACCGGAGACCTCGCCCGGCGCGACGCGGACGGCTACTTCTGGTTCGTCGGGCGGGCCGACGACATCATCAAGACGTCCGGCCACATGGTGGGCCCCTTCGAGGTGGAGAGCACCCTGATGGCGCATCCCGCCGTGGCCGAAGCGGGCGTCATCGGCAAACCCGACCCGCTCATCGGCGAGATGGTCAAGGCCTTCGTCTCTCTCAAGCCGGACTTTGCGCCCAGCGACGCCCTGCGCCTGGAGCTGATCGGTTTCGCCCGCCAGCGCCTCGGTTCCGCCGTGGCGCCCAAGGAGATCGCGTTCACACCGGATCTGCCCAAGAACAAGGCGGGCAAGATCATGCGCCGGCTGCTCAAGGCCCGGGAGCTGGGCCTTCCCGAAGAAGACCTGTCGACGCTGGAGGATAGCGGATGAAAACGAAGCAAACCGCCAAAGCCAAGGCAGCGGCGCCGGACCGCGCCCATGCCCTCCATCTGTTGCGCGCCATGACCCGCATCCGCCGCCTGGAGGAAAAGTGCGCCGAGCTCTACAGCGCCATGAAGATCCGCGGGTTCCTCCACCTCTACGACGGAGAGGAGGCGGTGGCGGTGGGCGTGTTGCAGGCCCTCGAACCGGAAGACGCCGTGGTGGCTACCTACCGCGAGCACGCCCATGCGCTGGTCCGGGGGGTGCCGCCGGGATCGATCCTGGCGGAGATGTACGGCAAACAGGAAGGGTGCAGCCGCGGGCGGGGGGGCTCGATGCACCTTTTCGATGCCAAGACGAGATTCTATGGCGGCAACGCCATCGTCGGCGGCGGTCTACCCATCGCCGTCGGCCTGGCCCTGGCGGACAAGATGCAGGGGCGCCAGCGGGTCACCTGCTGCTTCTTCGGCGAGGGCGCCGTGGCCGAGGGGGAATTCCACGAAAGCCTCAACCTGGCGGTCCTGTGGGGGGTGCCGGTGCTCTTCGTTTGCGAAAACAACCTCTACGCCATGGGCACGGCGATCCAATTCGAGCATGCGGTCACGGATATCGCCCGCAAGGCCGCCTGCTACAACCTGCCCTCGGCGCCGGTGGACGGGATGGACGTGCTGGCCGTCGAGGCGGCGGCCAGGGAGGCGGCCGCCGCGATCCGCGCCGGCGGCGGGCCGCGATTTCTCGAATGCCGCACCTACCGTTTCCGCGCCCATTCCATGTATGACGCGGAGCTGTATCGCTCCAAGGACGAAGTGCGGCAGTGGAAAAAACGCTGCCCCATCGCGACTTTCACCCAAAGGATGAAACGGCGCGGGGTGCTGGCGGACGCCGACGTGAAGGCCATCGAGGCCGATGCGGCCCGGGAAATCGAGGAGGCTGTCGCCTTCGCCGAGGCCTGCACCTGGGAGCCGCCGGAAGATGCGACCCGCTTCGTCTATTCGGAAGGGAGGATGCCATGACCGGCACCGAGATCGGGCTGCGGACCCTCACCTACCGGGATGCGGTGCGCGAAGCCATCCGCGAGGCCCTGCAAAAGGACGAACGGGATTTTCTCATGGGAGAGGATGTCGGGCATTACGGCGGATGTTTCGCGGTGAGCAAGGGGCTTCTGGAAGAATTCGGCCCGGAACGGATCCGGGACACCCCGCTGTCGGAATCCGGGTTCGTCGGCGCGGGCATCGGGGCGGCCCTGGGCGGGATGCGCCCCATCGTGGAGGTGATGACGGTCAACTTCAGCATGCTGGCAGCCGACCAGATCATCAACAACGCCTCGGTCTACCTGTACATGTCGGGCGGCCAGTTCAACGTCCCCCTCGTCATCCGCATGGCCACCGGCGGGGGCCGGCAGTTGGCGGCCCAGCATTCGCGCTGCCTCGAGGGCTGGTACGCCCACATTCCCGGCATCAAGATCCTCAGCCCCGCCACCATCGAGGACGCCCGGGGGATGCTCTGGACCGCCTTGGAGGACCCGGACCCGGTGCTGATCTTCGAAAACAGCGGGTTGTACAACATGGAGGGGACCCTGGCCGCCGACGCCGGTCCGGTGGACATCCACCGGGCCAGGGTACGCCGCGCCGGCCGGGACGTGAGCATCATCACTTACTCGGCCGGCCTCTTCAAGTCCCTGGAAGCGGCCCAGATCCTCGCGGCGGAGGGCATCGAGGCGGAGGTGATCGACCTGCGCACCCTGCGCCCCTTGGATGAGGGGACGTTTCTGGATTCGGTGGCCAGGACCCACCGGGCGTTGATCGTGGACGAGGGATGGCGCAGCGGCGGGATTTCGGCCGAAATCGCCTCTCGGATCATGGAAGGGGCCTTCTATGAACTGGATGCGCCCGTAGCGCGCCTGTGCAGCCTGGAGGCGCCCATGCCCTACGCCAAGCACATGGAAACGGCGGTGATGCCGCAGGCCGATCGGATCGTGGATCTCGCAAGAAGGATGGTGGGCGCCCATGGCTGAATTTCGCATGCCCAGTCTGGGCTCGGATATGGAAGCCGGAACCCTGATCGAATGGCGGGTCAAGCCTGGCGACCGCGTACAGCGCAGGGATGTCATCGCCGTGGTGGAGACGGAGAAGGCCGCCATCGAGATCGAGGTCTACGAAGACGGCATCGTCGAAGCGCTGCTCGTCCAGCCGGGGCGGAAGGTGGCCGTGGGGACGGTGATGGCGATCATCCGCACCGAGGCCGCCACCGAACCCCCGGTCGCCTTCGAGCCGTCTTCCCGCCCGGAACCAGTGAAAAAGGCGGCGCCCGAAAAAAAAGCGGCGCCGGAACCGCCCACGATCCAGGCGCCACCCGAGGCCCCTCGGATCAAGGCGTCTCCGTATGCCCGCCGGCTGGCCGCCGAACGCGGGGTCGATTTGCGCCGTGTGGAAGGAACCGGGCCGGCGGGCGCCATCGGCGCGGCGGACGTCCAACGCACGGCATCGCCGACAACACCGGAGGCAAAGCCGGCTCCACCGCCACCGGCGGGAAAGCCGGCCAGTGATTCGCGGGCCGCCATGCGCCGGGCCATTGCCGCCGCCATGGCCCGCTCGAAACGGGAAATCCCCCACTACTATCTCCAGACGCGGATCGACATGCGCCGCACCCTGGACTGGCTGGCGGCGGAAAACCTCAGGCGCCCGATCCAGGAGCGCATCCTGCCCGTCGTTCCCCTGATCCGGGCCGTGGTCCTGGCCCTGGGGGAAGTGCCGGAGCTCAACGGTTTCTGGATCGACGGGAGCCATCGCATCGCCGAGGCGATCCATCTCGGCTTTGTCATCAACCTGCGCCAGGGGGGATTGATCGCCCCGGCGCTGCTCAACGCGGAGGAAAAGCGGCTGGACGAGCTGATGGCCGACCTGCGGGACCTGATCACCCGTGCCCGTTCCGGGGGTCTGCGCAGCTCCGAGATGACCGATGCCACCATCACCGTCACCAGCCTGGGCGACCTGGGGGTGGAGACGGTCTTCGGCATCATCTACCCGCCCCAGGTGGCCTTGGTGGGATTCGGCAAGATCATCGATCAGCCGTGGTGCGAAAACGGCATGATCGGAGTCCGGCCGATCCTCACGGCAACCCTTTCGGCGGATCACCGGGCCACCGACGGCCATCGCGGCGGCCTGTTTCTCGACGCCCTGGGGCGCCGCCTTCAGGAGCCTTCGAAGTTATGAACAGCGATGACATCAGAACGGTCGTCTTCGAAATTCTCCGGCGCATCGCTCCCGAGTCGGACCCGAGCGCGCTGGACCCGAACGAGAACATCCGGCAGGCGCTGGACATCGACTCCTTCGACGCCTTGAATTTCTTTGTCCGTGTCAACGAACAGTTCGGCATCAGCGTGCCCGAGTCGGATTACGGCGGGCTCAACACCGTTTCGGAAATCGTCGGCTACCTCTCCGCCCGCCTGGGCTGATCCGACCTTTGCCCGGCAGAGCGCCGTCTGTCGCCACTCAACGCACCCGAGCCCCACGGGAGGTGCCCGCGATGAAGGATGACTATCCCCGGTACTACGAGAAGCTGCGCCAACTGGCCGCCAGACTGGCCCGGGACCTGCGCGGCCCCATGTCGGCCTTCGCCCGGCTCAACGGCGCCACCACCGCGCCCGGGGCGCTGGATGCCAAGACGAAACAGCTCCTCGCCTTGGGGATTGCGATCTCGACACAGTGCCAAGGCTGCATCGCCTACCATGTCCACGATGCCATGCGGGCCGGCGCCAGCCGGGATGAAATCCTGGAAACGATGGGCGTCTGCATCCTGATGGGGGGCGGCCCGGCGGTGATCCAGGCCTGCGAGGCCCTGGAGGCGATGGATCAATTCGCAGCGGCCGGAAAAGGGGGGAAGTCGGCGTGAGGGGGGTCTGAGGAAGGGTTCCAGGTTCAGGGCGCCTGCGCGGCGTTCAAAAAAGATTGAACCGCCAAGAACGTCAAGGACGCGAAGAAAAATAAAATGCACCACAGAGACACAGAGGACACAGAGAAAAACGGGTTTGTTGGCCTTCGGCCAAAAAAGTGAGCAGTTCTCTGTGATCTCTGTGCCTCTAACGAGCGATAGCGAGTGGGTGGTGAAAAAGCCGTTCTGCGGGGTTCAAAGTTCAGAATTCCGGATTCAAGGCTTCAAACGACTCATTCAAATCACCGGAGCGAAGCGACTCCACAACTTTAGGCATTTTAGTCACTTGTCACTTTAGGCACTTCATTCATTTTAGTCATTTTAGTCCCTGCTTCCTGCCCGCGCGGGAACGACGGGCGGCGGAACCCGCACCAAGATGGGAGGGAGAAACCTTATGACCGTGCAACGATTGCCCGCGGCGGCGGCTTACCATGCCTGCGACATCGACGCTTTTTCCTTCGAGACGACATCGGAAATCGAGCCGCTGGACGCCCTCAGCAAGGCCCTGGGCCAGCCGCGAGCGGTGGACTCGCTGCACTTCGGCACCGGGATGCGGCGGACCGGATTCAATATCTTCGTCCTCGGCCCCTCCGGAACGGGCCGGCACAGCATGGTCCGGCAGATTCTGGACCAGCAGGCGAAAGAGGCCTCCGCGCCGTCGGACTGGTGCTACGTGAACAACTTCGAGAATCCGGCCCGCCCCAAGGCCCTGGAACTGCCCGCCGGGCAGGGCAAGGCGATTGCCGCGGACATGGAAAAGATGATTCTCGAGGCCCGCAACGCCCTCCGGGCTTCATTCGAAAGCGAGGCCTACCAGAACCGGATTCAATCCGTTCAGCAGGAGTTCAAGGAGCAGCAGCAAGAGGCCTTCAAGGAAGTGAGCGAAAAGGCCAAGGCCAAACAACTCGTTCTGATCCGGACCCCCCAAGGGCTGGCCGTGGTGCCGATGAAGCCGGACGGCGAGGTGATGCCCCCGGACGAGTTTCAGCAACTGCCGGAGGCCCAGCGGAAGGAGATCGAAAAGAAGATCGAGGTGATCGAGGAGGAATCCCGCCGGGTCTTCCAGAAAATTCCCCAGTGGCAGAAGGAGATCGGCGAAAAGCTGGAAGCCCTCAACATCGATGTCGCCAAGTACGCCATCTCCCCCCTCATCGACGTAATGCGGGGAAAATACGGCCGGAACGAAAAGATCGCCGCGCACCTGGACGCCGTCGAAAAGGATATTCTGGCCAACCTGCCGGCCATCATGACCGGCGGCGAATCGGGCGGCGGGCCCCAGGCACCGGGAGGGCCGGCGCCGAAGCAGGGAATCCTCGGAGCGGATGCCGCGGACATGGCCACGCCGGCCATGCGGCGCTACCGGGTCAACACCGTGGTGGACCACGGCCAGCAGGCCGGCGCCCCGGTGGTCTTCGAGGACAATCCCACCTATGCCAATCTAGTGGGCAAGGTGGAGCACATGTCCCAGATGGGGTTTCTCGTCACGGATTTCAACCTGATCAAATCCGGCGCCCTGCATCGGGCCAACGGCGGCGCCCTCATCCTGGACGCGCGCAAGGTCCTCACCCACCCTGGGGCTTGGGAGGGGCTGAAACGCGCCCTGAAATCCGGACAGATCAAGATCGAGTCGCTGGCGGAGATGTTCAGCCTGCTCAGCACCGTGATGCTCGAACCGGAACCGATTCCCCTGGACGTCAAGGTGGTGATGATTGGCAGCGCCTACATCTTCTACCTGTTGCAGCACTACGACCCGGAATTTGAGCAACTGTTCAAGATCGCGGCTGATTTCGACGTGGAGATGCCGCGGGACACCGACAGCGAGAGACTGTACGCCCGGCTGCTGCGCACCGTCATCGAGAGGGAGAAGCTCCTCCATTTCGATCGCGGGGCGGTGGGGCGGATCATCGAGGAGAGCAGCCGCATGGCGGGCGACGCCGAACGCCTCACCACCAAGATCCGGGACATCAGCGATCTGATGGTGGAAGCCGACGACCGGGCCCGCAAGGGCGGCAAGGCGGCGGTGGACAAAACCGATGTCCAGAACGCCGTGGACGCCCGCGCCTTCCGCTCGGACCGGATCCGGCAACGGATCCAGGAACAGATCCGGCGCGGCATCCTGCTCATCGACGCCCGGGGCGCGGTGGCCGGACAAGTCAACGGCCTGGCGGTGATCCAGCTCGGCAGCTTCATGTTCGGCTGGCCCCACCGCATCACCGCGCGCGTCCAGATGGGCAAGGGGGAGCTGATCGACATCGAGCGGGAAGCGAACCTCGGCGGCCCCTTGCACTCCAAGGGCGTCATGATCCTCTCCGGCTTTCTCGGCGCGCGCTACGCCCGGGAGCGTCCGCTCGCCCTGAAGGCATCGCTGGTCTTCGAGCAGTCCTACGGCACGGTGGAAGGCGACAGCGCCTCTTCCACCGAGCTCTACGCCCTCCTGTCAGCCATTTCCGGCGTTCCCGTCAAACAGGGTCTCGCCGTGACGGGGTCGGTGAACCAATTCGGGCAGATTCAGGCCATCGGCGGGGTCAATGAAAAAATCGAGGGGTTTTTCGACGTCTGCCGCAACAAGGGACTCGACGGCGAGCAGGGCGTGCTGATTCCCGAGGCCAACGTCAAACACCTCATGCTCAGGGCGGATGTGGTGGCGGCGATCCGGGAGGAGCGCTTTCATGTGTTTCCGGTGGCAACGGTGGATCAGGGAATCGAACTGCTCACCGGAATGCCCGCCGGCGAACCGGATGCCGACCATCGCTATCCGGAGGATAGCGTCAACGGCAAGGTCCAGCGCAGACTGGAGGAAATGGCCGAAAAAATGGTCAAGTTTTCCCAGATCGGCCGCCAGGGAGGTCCAAGTGAATCCGGACAATAGCACCGTCAGCCTGAGGCGGATCCTGGTGCCTCTGGACGCCTCGGCCCACAGCCGGGCCGCGCTCGAGGCGGCCATTCAACTGGCCGAGGCCATCGGGGCCGAAATTTCGGGACTTTACGTCGAGGATGCCGATCTGCTGGAGGTGTGCCGCTACCCCTTTGCCCGGGAAATCGGCATGTTCCCCGCCGAGTCGCGGCGCCTGGAAAGCGCCGATCTGGAGAGGGATTTCCGCATCCAGGCCGAACGCATCCGCCGAATGATGGCCCTGCTGACGGAAAACCGGGCCATCCACTGGTCCCTCACCGTGCGCCGGGGACAGGTCGCGAGGGAGATCCTCGCCCTGGCCACGTCGGCGGACTTGGTGGTGATGGGCCGCCTCGGCTGCTCCATGTCCGGTGGCCGCCTCGGCTCCACGGTGAACCGTTTGATCGAAGCGGGCCGCGGCATGGCTTTGCTGCTCAAGGAGGGACTGCGCCTGCACGCCCCGGTGATCACGGTGTACACCGGATCGGCGCTATCGAAGCGGGCCGGCGAGATGGCCCGCCGCCTGGCGCAGGCCGCCGGCGGGACCATGGAAGTGCTGATTCCGGCTTCCGGCGATGCCGAGTTCGAGATTCTGCGCGAGGAGGTCCTGTCCGCCGCGGCAGCCGATCCGGACATGGAGGGGATGCGGATTGCCTTCCGCCGCATCCGCACCGATGTGGCCGCCGCGCTGATCAACGTGCTTCGGGCGGAATACCGCCAACCCGTCGTGCTGCCGGTGGATGCCATCGACGGCGACGCGGAAACGGTCCAGAGCCTGCTGGGCCGCATCGACAACCCGGTGCTGCTGGTTCAATAGGCGCCAAGGGATGACGGGATCGATGAGGGAAGGTTCAAGGTTCAAAAAAGATTGAACCGCCAAGAACGCCAAGGACGCGAAGAAAAACGGGATAAGTTGGCCTTCGGCCAAAAAAGTGGGCAGTTCTCTGTGATCTCTGTGCCTCTAACGAGCGATAGCGAGTGGGTGGTGAAAAAACCGTTCTGCGGGGTTCAAAGTTCAGAATTCCGGCTTCAAACGACTCATTCAAATCACCGGAGCGCAGCGACGCCACAACTTCAGGCACTTTAGTCACTTGTAACTTTAGTCACTTCATTCATTTTAGTCATTTTAGTCATTCATAATTTTAGTCATTTTAGTCATTCGTAATTTTACTCCCCCTATTCCTGCCTTCGCAGGAATTCGCCATGACGGCAAGACACCGAAAGGAGGAAAAAAATGAAGATAAAAGGCATGAAATTTCTTCCAGTCGTCGCAGTCGCACTGTTGTTCGCCCTTTTGACCGCAGGCACCGTTTCCGCCGTCGACCTCTGTGAACTCTACTACGAAAAGCACCCGCTGGATGTTGCCCAACTGGAAAAGATCTGGGGCAAGCCGGTGCTGGTGGAGAAGCTGGACAGCGGGTTGGAGCGGCACTTCTACGAGGTCACCAGCGCCTATCCCCAGGAATTCCGCTACCGGTATTTCATCATCAAGGACGCGATGGTGATCGGCACCTGCCTCTCGGACAAAAAGGGCGAAACCACGTCCGAATTCGAATCCGGAAAAACGATCGATCTGTCCAAGAGTCCCAGCGAGGCCTACTATTCAAAGCATTCCCTGAGCCTCGAAGACGTCGAAAAAGCATGGGGGAAACCAGCTCATGTCAAGGGGTTTGAAGACGGTTTGGAGACGCGGGTCTACGAAGTCGCCAACCCGTATCCAAGCAGCATGAAATACCGCTATTTCCTGTTCAAGGACAAGAAGGTCATCGCCAGCGGCATCACCGACGTCATCGGCACCCAGAAGGAGGCGGACACTTGCCCGCTCACCGGACCGCCGGTGAGCCACCTCAGCAAGCTTTATTATGAGCGGAACGATTTGATGGTGAACGAACTGGACAGGGTTTGGGGCAAACCGCTGGCCGTGCAAAAAATCGCCAACGGGATGGAAAACCGGGTCTATGAAATCGCCAATCCCTACCCGGCCAGCATGAAGTACCGCTACTTTCTCTCCAAAAACGGGAAGGTGGTCGGCAGCGGCATTTCCCAGACACCGGTGTGCGATATCGGCGTTCAATGAACCGGTCGAAGGTCGACCTGCCTCGGGGCCGGCTTCTCTTCATGCGGAAGCCGGCCCAGGTGTTGTGAACGGTTGATGGTTTGAGCGGATCGATCCGAAGCTTCCAGGTTTCAGGTCATTCCACCACCCACACGGTGCAATCCTTGGCCTGGTGGATGATGCGGTTGGAGACGCTGCCGAAGAGAAACTCCTCCTTGCGCGAGACCCCCTTGCGGCCGATCACGATGGTCTCCGACTGCGAAGCCTCGGCCTCGTGCAGAATGCACTCCGCGATGGAGGGGCAGTAGCGCACCTTGATCAGCGGAAAAATCCGCTCCGGCGCGAAGCCTTCGCCCACCAGCACCGCCTTGGCCGCGTCGACCGCCCGCTCGGCGATTTCCTGTTTTTCAACCATCCAACGATTCCGCTCCGCATCGTCGGCGAAAAAATCCTCTTCCGGCTCGTTGATGATGTGCAGCAGGATCAGGTTGAAACGCGGCAGTCCCCCAAGCAGTTTGCCCACGTAGGAAACGGCCCGGCGACTGTTTTCCGATTCATCGACGCCAATCAGGATGTTGTGGATCAGTCTGTCGAAGGGCTGGATCATTCCCGTTCTCCTTGTCCGAGCGCTTCCCGCGCCTCGTTCAGATCGGCGAGCAACTGACCGGTATGTTCGTAGAAAATTTCCGCTCCCATGGAAAAATGCAGGGAGATGCGGTTCAGCGGTTCACAAACGTACGGATACACCTTCTTCAGGTTCGCCACCCGGTTGTGAAAGACGATGTTGAGATCGTCCTCCGTCAGCCGATCGAGCACCTCGGGCCGGTTACGCTTCAGGTCTCCCAACAGCGCATCCCCCTTGCCGAGGATGAACATGAATATGTTGCCCAGCCCGAACATGTCGTAGGCAAACATGTTCTCCCGGTGCATGTAGTTGAAATCGAAATCGATCCACCGGTAGTGCCCCGTTTCCCGGTCGATGATGATGTGATCCCGGCGGATGTCGCCGTGCTTCTCGCGATGATGGTGAAGGAAGCCGATGGCCTCGACGCACCGGATGTAGTTGTTCAGGATCTCCGGCAGCGTCTCGTGGTAGTAGGTCTCGTGATCCATTGAAAGATCCTGGATCATGGCGTGCAAGGTGCTGCCGTAGATGTAATCGATGATCCGCACGATGTTGCCGGCGTCGTCCTTGACCCAGTACCCGTGCATGAACTGGTCGTGACCGGCCACCAAGTCCAGGATCCGGGCTTCCTTGCGCGGGCTGCGGAAACAGTCGAAGCTGAGGCTGGCGATGGAAGCCTTGAATTTTTCGTAGAAAACCAGCTTGACGATCTTGCGGCTGCCGTCTTCGAGGTCGATGCAACGCTTCACCCAGTGTTTGACTTCATCGTCGATCCCGAAACGTCCCTCCTTGGCGTTGTGTCCCACCAAGAAAGCCCTATTGCCCAGGAGCGCCACGTCACCATAGGTGACCTTGAAAAAATCGCTCGTGTCCCGGTGAATCCGCCCGACGTCGTCCCGCGATGGCAGCAGTTGGGCTGCCGCCGCGACGATTCTTTCATCCGTCCAGGGTTCCTGCATCGCCACTCCACTAAATTCCAAGTTCAGAATTCCGCGCCCTCCCCTTCATTACTTGGCCATACTGAAGGAAGAGGGAGGTTGAAGCAAGAAAAATCTGAAAATCAAAATTCGAAACTCCAAAAGACAAATTCCAAATTCCAAGACTACAGATTCCAAACAAAATGACAATATTCAAACAAACAATATACAAACAAAAGCAAAGGCAAAAAGCTTAAATTCGAAATTCGAATCACGAAATTCGAAACAAATTCAAATGTTCAAAATTCAAATGTTCAAAACGAACACACTTCTGATAATCTTCGAAATTCCTTTCGAGGTTTTCTTCTTCGAAAACTATAGAAGGTTTCATTAAAGCCTTTGTTTCTAATTTTTGTAATTTGAATTTTAAGCCTTGTTTCGAATTTCGAATTTCGTGCTTCGTGCTTGCCCTTTGTTTATTGTTTTGAATTTGTTCACTTGGTATTTGGTTACTTGTTTTTTTTGTTTTATTGTTTGTCTTCTTCCCCTCTTCCGAAAATGGTGATAGGCTTTTTAATACATGGATCCAAACCTGAATTCACAAGGAGCGGCAGCCATGAAAATCCAGCCCAAGGTGGAAACGTATCTCAAGGAGCGCTTCGGGCCATCGACCCGCCTGCTGGCCGTGGATCCCCTCGGCGAGGGCGTGCACGGCACCGCCTACCGGATCGCCTTCGCCACGCCCAAGGGCGAGCAGCGCCTCATCATGAAGACCCTCTTTCGATCTCGCTTCGGCCACGATCACTATTCGGACCGGGCCCAGGTCCTGCTGCTGGCCCAGTCCAACTTCAACGAGATGCCCAAGCACGTGCGGGCCACGGACGTGGTGGGAGAGACGCCGGACCACCTCATTTCGGTCAAGGACGCCCGGGAATTCTACATCTTCATGGAGGAGGCCGAGGGGGCCTCGTACTTCGAGGACCTCGACGCGATCCTCCGGCGGAGACGCCTCACCGACCTGGACCGGCAGCGGGCCCGGATGCTGGCGCATTTCATCGCCGAGGTTCACGGCAACCGCTACCGCGGCCCGGACGCCTCGATCCTCTACCGCCGCCGCATCCGCGACCTCATTGGCCACGGCGAGTGCATCATGGGGATCATCGACGCCTGGGACACGGTGGATTTCGCCACCGACGCGGAGCTGGTTTCCTACGCCGAAAATTGCCTCCCCTGGTGGGGCCGGATCCGGGACCGGAGCGAGCGGCTCTGCAGCGTCCACGGAGACTACCATCCGGGAAACATCCGCCTGCGGGGGGACGATTTCGTCCTGCTGGACCGCAGCCGGGGAAGCTGGGGCGAGCCGGCCGACGACGTTTCCTGCCTCGGCATCAACTACATCCACTACGCCCTCAAGGACCGGGGCGCCTTCGAGGGCCCCTTCGCCGAACTTTTTGACCTCTTTTTGGCTGCCTATCTGGAAAAAAACCAGGACTCCGGGTTCTTCGAAGTCTGCCAGCCTTTTTTCGCCTTTCGCGTCCTGGTTATCGCCAACCCCAAGTTCTACCCGGACAATCCGGACACGATCCGCCGCCTTCTCCTCAACTTTGGATTTTCGGTCCTGGCGGCCGACCGTTTCGAACCGCGGCGCATTGCGTCCTATCTGGAGCGGAAATGAACTTCTGCCTCTGGCTCACCGGCCTGCCCGGCTCTGGCAAAAGCACGATCTTGAAGGAACTGCTCCCCCTGATGGATGCCGCGGGAATTCATCCCGTCGTTCTCAGCCTCGACCACATCCGGCGTATCGTGACTCCCGATCCGACTTACACCGAGGAGGAGAGGCGCATCGTCTACCGGTCCCTGGCCGTAATGGCCCACCTCCTGGTGACCGAAGGCCGGCGCCACGTCATCATCGACGCCACCGCCAACCGGCGCGCCTACCGGGACCTGGCGCGACAATTGATCCCCGATTTCGCCGAAATCCACATCCATTGTCCCCTGGAGACCTGCCAGGAGCGGGAGGCCACCCGCCAGGGCCAGCCGGTGGAAAGGGACCTCTATATAAAAGCCGCCGCGGGGACCCTTCGCGGCGCCATGCCTGGGGTGACCACCGCCTACGAGACGCCGGAAGATCCCGAACTACTGGTTCCCTCGGACCGCATTTCTCCGCGACAGGCCGCCGAACGGATCATGGCCTACCTGGGCTCGCGCTGGCCCGCTCACTGCCTTCGACGCCAGCAGTCTTCCCGGTGACGGCAGAGGTGGCAGGCCGATCCCACCGTCGATCCACCGTAGCCCGGTCCGATGCCGATCAAGCCGACGGCCGATTTCAACGGATGCATCACCCCCCGGGGCGACAGCTCCAGCCCGGCCTCGGCCAGGGGCAGCAGGCCGCAGAGGACGTGGACATCTTCCACCGGCCAGCCGGCCAGTGACCCCGGGCTGATGCGCGGCCCCACACCCCATCGCCGCTGCCGGGCCTCGGTTTCGGCCACGGCGGCGGCCGCGTCGGCCACCTTGCCCAGGGCCATCACCCCGATGCAGTCGAGCAGGTAGCCCTCCAGGCGATCCGCGCGGCCCGCTTCCCGGTCGAGACGCGGGCCGATGGACACGGCGGCCACCAGGGCCCGGCGCGCGCCGGCCAGCAGCCGGGCATGCGGGCCGATTCGAAGGGACCGCCGCCGGCCGCCTTCGGCCCGCACCTCGGCGCCCTCGCCGCTTACCGCCGTCACCGCCACCCAGCGGTGGACGATCACCGGGTCCAGAAGCGCTGGCACCCTTTCCAGGGCCGTCTCCACGGCGCGAACCAGCCAGGGCGGGCAGGGCCGGCCGCGATACAGGGCCGCCGTGACCTCGGCGGCCTCGATGGTTACAGCCATGTCGCGCCGGATGGCCATTAATCCCCCTGGCCCGCCTGGTCCGGAAACGCCAGGGCCCCCACGAACTGCGCGTTGAAGCCCGGGTCCCCGGCCATCTCCACGAACTGCATGCCGTCCTGGATCCGGCGCACCTGCCCGGCCTTGCGCCGATCGATCAGGGCCATCACCGCCCCCACGCCGGCCAGGTTGTCCCTCGGCTGCACCGCCCCGATGACCTCCGGCGCCGGCAGCATGCCGATGCCCACGGCGCTGCGCCAGTCGAAGCGCGCCCCGAAGGCCCCGGTCAGCACGGTCCGATCCACC
Organism: Desulfobacteraceae bacterium UBA2174; assembly: GCA_002327445.1. Lineage (GTDB taxonomy): Bacteria > Desulfobacterota > Desulfobacteria > Desulfobacterales > UBA2174 > UBA2174. The sequence continues at coordinate 167,475 of DCWA01000032.1, forward strand.
CGGGTCACGCCGGCGCGCTGCATGAGAAACCGGATGCCCACCGCCACGGCCGCCTTGGCCAACTGGACCTGGCGCACATCTTGCTGGGTGACGGCGATTTCGGCGCCGCCGCCGGCACGGTCGGCCGCCGCCAGCACGAAGCGGCACCCCCGGCCGTTGGCGTCGCAGACCACGCCGGGATGTTGCGGATCGAAGCGGCCGTCGCGGCCCAAGGCACCGGCCCGGCGCAGGGCCCAGACGGCATCGATGATCCCGGAGCCGCACAGGCCCAGGGGGGGACGGTCCGCTCCGCCCATCACATGGTAGCGGATGCGGCCCGCCTCGAAGGTCACCCGGTCCACGGCCCCGGGCACGGCGCGCATGCCGCTGGAGATCCGCGCGCCTTCCAGAGCCGGCCCGGTGGCGCAGCTCGTGGCCCACAGGCCGCCGCCCCGGCCGAGAACGATTTCCCCGTTGGTGCCGATGTCCACCAGCAGCGTCGCCGCGTCGCGCCGGTGCGTGCCGTCGGCGAGCACGGCGGCCACGGTGTCCCCGCCCACGAATCCGGAAACGAGGGGAAACATCTCCACCGGGGTGTTCGGGCTGAGCTCTAGGCCGAGGCTGGCGGCGGTGAGGGGGGGAAAACGGCGCGCCGCCGGCAGGTAGGGCGCTACCCCGATGGTATGGGGGTGCAGCCCGGCAAGCAGGTGGGCCATGGTGGGATTGGCCGCCACGGTGACGGCGTCCACGTCCTCGGCCGACACCCCGGCGCGCGCCAGGAGGGCGGCCATGAGCCGGTTGAAGCCGTCCCGCACCAGGCCCTGCAATGCCTCGAGCCCGTCCGGCTGCCGGTCGCAGTGGGCGATGCGGCTGATCACGTCCTCTCCGATGCTCCGCTGGGGGTTGAGGGCCGCCAGGCCGGCCACCGTGCCGCCGGTGGCGAGGTCGCACAGGTAGGCCGCCAAGGTGGTGGTCCCCACGTCCAGGGCCATGCCGAGGCGCCGGGGGCGGTGCCCCGGCCAGACGGCGGTGACGCCTCGCCGGCGGTGGACCACGAGGGTCAAATCCTGCTCCGCCGCCCCGGGCCGGCTCAACTGCCGGGCCAGGGGCAGATCGGTGAATCGCACCCCCGGCATACCGGTGGCGGAGGCCCGCCGGGCGAGCCATTCGATCAGGCCGGTGGCCTTTCCTTCCAGGATTCGGGGCGGTGCGGCCCGGTCCAGAAAGCAGCGCCCCACCGCCGGATCGGGGTCCATGAGCGGCGGGAGACCGTCCTTGCCCATGGCGGCCGCCGGATCGAGGGAGGCATCGGGGACCGTCACCTCGACCGGCCCCACAAAGCGAACCTGGCAGGCCAGCCGGTGCCCGGCTTCCAGCTCGGCCGGGATCAGGTGGTTTCGCTCCGCTTCGGTGGGCGGAGCCAGGTGCGCGGAAGGGCGGCAGACGATCCGGCATTTGCCGCAGATTCCCCTTCCGCCGCAGTCCATACGGATGCCGTGGAGATCGGCGCCGTCGCCGAGGACTTCGCCCGGTTGGACCTTGAAAACGATCATCGCAGGGTGTCCGGTTCTATTCGCAGGGGTTGGAATGGCCTTCGGGCAGCCGTTTCATATTGAAAAGCACGTCGTTTTCCCAGTAGGACTGTTCGAGCTTTTCCTGGTGCCGTTTGAGATCCGGCCCGCAGCGGCTGGCCAGCTCCATAATCAGATAGTTGACCAGACACGAAAGGGTCGTAGGACTGCCGATGAGGGGGATATGGGCCGAGGGGGCCACCAGCCGCTCGTCGGCGCAGTGCAGCAGCGGGCAGGCGGTGGAGTCCGTGATGACCACGAGCTGCTGGCCCATCCGTTTGGTCAGGTTGCCGAGACGAATAAGCTCGTTGGGATAGCGGGACTGGGCGACGATGACCACCAGCAGGTCGGCGGGGGCGATGGTCAACCAGTCGATGGTGGTTCTGTCACTGCCTTTGAGAATCCGGATGCCGCCGCGGATCTTGGTCAACGACCAGCCCAGGTAGTAGGCCGTGCTGTAGGAGAGGCGCGAGCCGATGACGTAGATCTGGGCGCTGGTTTGCAGCAGGGAGACCACCCGGTCCACATCTTCCATGTCGGTATGCTCGTAGAGTTGGCGCAGGTTGTCCATCTCTTCGTAGACCACGCGCTGGAAACGCTTGGCCCGGGGCTCCAGGGCCACGGTCATTTCCATGCGGTCCAGCAGGGTGAGGTCGGTATTGACGAAATCCCTCAACGCCTGCTTGAACTCGGCGTAGCCGCTGTAGCCCAACTGCCCAACGAAACGCACCACCGTGGCCTCGCTGACGCCACAGGCCCGGGCCAGCTCGGCCACCGTCATGAATATCACCTGGCGCAGGTGCTCGATGACATAAGCCGCCAGGATGCGGCTCTTGGGCGTCAATTCCGCCCGGAAGGCTGAAATCCGCTCCACCACCGACTGCAACGCGCTTTCCGCGATTTCCATCTGCCGTCCTTTCGCCGAGCCGCACGGTCAAAGATGATGAAATTTTAATTTCATTTGGCGGCAAACAGTGTCACTCCGCCCACCATGTCTGTCAAATCCCCCAACTATCTTTAATCAAAACTAATTTCATGATTATCCAAGTAGCGGACCCCGCCGCCGGGACAAATGAAGCCGTGCTTCCAGACAGCTCCTTCATATGCTTGATCAAACTTGCAGTTATCAAATCCAGGGAGGGAAAGCAAGCCCGAATCCGAACATAGAAATCCGCAAACAGCTGTTAAAACGGATATAATTTTTTTCCGGGAACCACACCAGACAGGGGGCGAGGCCGCTGGAGACGGCGGGCGGAAATTTTTCGGCCCCTCGAGGGCAAAATATGTCTTGACTATTTTTGTTTCATTTGAAATATAAATTTTCGCGTCCAATGAATGTCAATCATAAAAAATTTCCCTGGAGGCCCCATGCTCGGCCTGCGCAAACGGATCTGGACCCCGCGGCCCGTCAAGAGCAGCTATGATGCCGTGATCATCGGCGGCGGGCTCCACGGCCTGGCCACCGCCTACTTCCTGGCCCGTGACCACGGCATCACCAACGTGGCCGTCATCGAAAAGCGCTTCATCGGCTTCGGCGGCTCGGGCCGCAACACGGCCATCGTGCGCGCCAACCAGCGCACCCAGGAAAACCTTCCTCTATATAAGGAGGCCCTGGATCTGTGGCCCGTGCTCACCCGCGAGCTCGACTTCAACCTGATGTTCCACAACTGTGGCAACCTCAACCTCGCCCATGGCGAAGCGGCGTTGAAGGCCATGCGCCTGCAGGTCTCCTCGGCCCGGTTTCTCGGCATCGACAGCCGCCTCCTCGATCCCAAGGAGTGCAAGGATCTGGTGCCGGCGCTGGATATTTCCCAACGCCCCCGCTATCCCATCACCGGCGGCATGTATCACCCACCCGGCGGCATCGTGCGCCACGACGCCGTGGTCTGGGGGCTGGCCAAGGGGTGCAGCCGCCGCGGGGTGCACATCCACCAGGGCACCGAGGTCACGGGCATCGGCTTCGAGAGGGGGAAGGTCGCCTGGGTGGACACCGACCGGGGAAAAATCCGCACCCCCCGGGTGCTCAACGCCGCCGGCGGGTACTCGGCGGGCATCGCCTCCCGGCTGATGGGCCTGCGGCTGCCCATCAGCGTGCTCACCATCCAGGCCATGGTCACCCAGCCCCTCAAACCGCTGCTGCACCACGTGATCTCCTCCGGGGCCTACCACTGCTACGCCAACCAGACGCTGAAAGGCGAGATCGTCACCGGGGCCCACATGGACCCATGGCCCAACTTCACCACCCAGACCACCGCCGCCTACATCAAGCACCAGGCCGAGTTCGTCACCGAGTTTCTCCCTTGCCTCAAGGGAGCCAAGTTCATGCGCATCTGGGGGGGACTGGCCGACATGACGCCCGACATGGCCCCCATCATCGACGGCCACGTACCGGCCGAAGGCTGTTTCATCGACTGCGGCTGGGGATACTTCGGCTTCAAGTCGTCCACCGTCACCGGCCGCTACATGGCCCGCTACATGGCCACCGGCGAGTGCCCGGAGATCCTCGAACCCTTTGCCCTCAAACGTTTCCAGGAGCACCGGCTCATGGGGGAAACCGCGGCGCTGGTGGACTACAGCGCCAACAACTGACGGGACCATCATCATGGCATTCACCATCACCTGTCCGATTTGCGGGCCGCGCAGCGGGTACGAATTCCGCTACGGCGGCGAAGACAAGGGCCCCCGCCCCGACCCGGCACAGATGACCCCCGAGGCGTGGTGCGACTACGTCCACATGACCGACTCCCGCCCCGGCGTCCAGAAGGAATGGTGGTATCACCGCGCCGGCTGCGGCACCTGGTTCACCATTTACCGGGACACCACCACCAACCTCGAGGTGGCCCCGGATTCACCGGAGACCGTGGCATGATCAGGCTCAACCATCTTCCCACACTGCGGATCAAACCCGGCGCCCCCCGCTCTTTTCGCTACGGCCGGCGGCGCCTCCAGGGGGTGGACGGCGACACCGTCGCCACGGCCCTCTTCGCCAACGGGGTGCGGGTCTTCGGACGCAGCCTCAAGTACCACCGGCCGCGGGGGCTCTACAGCCTCGACGGCGAATCGTCCAACACCCTGGTCAACGTCGACGGGGTGCCCAACGTCTGCGCCGAAACCACCCTGCTGGCCGAGGGGATGCGCGTCTCATCCCAGAACGCCTTTCCCGGCCCGGACTTCGATCTCCTGGGCTTCATGGACGCCTTGAGTTGGGCCATGCCGGCCGGGTTCTACTACCGCGTGCTGCACAAGCCGGCGCGGCTGTGGCCCCTGGCGGTGCCCTTCATCCGCAAGATGGCCGGGGTCGGCACCCTCTCCGCCGATTTCCAGGCGCCCGGGCGCCGCGATGAAATCTACCCCGCCGCCGATGTGTGCGTCATCGGCGCCGGGGTGGCCGGCATGAGCGCCGCCCTGGCGGCAGCCGAGGCGGGCCTCCGGGTGGTGCTGTTCGAATCCCGCCCCTGGCCGGGCGGGGCCTTCGAGTACCGCCCCGGCACGGCCCGCGACGGGGTGGCCTATTACCGGAAAACCGCCGAGCTGGCGGCGGCGGTCCAGGCCTCGCCCCACATCCGCCTCTTCCTCAACGCCCCGGTGATCGGCGTCTACAGCGACGGCCTGGTCACGGCCTTTCAGCGCGGCCGCCCGCCGCATCCCTTCGATGAGCGCTACATCGAGGTACGCGCCGCCAGCGTGGTGGCGGCCACCGGCTGCAGCGAACGGCCCCTGCTCTTCGACCACAACGAACGGCCCGGGGTGATGCAGGCCGGTTGCGCCCATCGGCTGGCACGCACCTGGGGAATTCTGCCCGGCCGCACCGCCGTCTTCAGCGTGGGCCACGACCTGGGCCTGGAGGCGGCGGTGGACCTCTTCGACCTCGGCGTGGAAATCGCCGCGGTGGCCGAACTGCGCCAGGACGGCCTGGATCGGGCTCTGGTGGACGCCCTCGCCCAGCGCCGGATCCCCCTGCTGCGCGGCTGGTCGGTGACAAAAGCCCACGGCCGCCACCGGGTGACCCGGGTGACCCTCGCCGGCCCCAACGGCCGCTTCCGCAAAACCATCGACTGCGACCTGCTGGTGGCCTCGGCCGGTTTCACCCCCGTCACCGGCCCCTTGACCCTGGCTGGCGCCAGGCTCGCCTTCGACGCGCACACCGGTTTTTTTCTGCCCGCTTCCCTGCCGCCGCGGGTCCATGCCGCCGGGCGCCTCACCGGCCGGCAGGACTGGCACGCCGTCGCCGTCTCGGGCCGGCTGGCCGGTCTTTCCGCCGTCCATGACAGCGGTATCGACCGGACGGCCGCCATCGGCGAGTCGATCGATGAGCTGGCCTCCCTGCCCGGCCCCGCCCGCGGCACCCAGTTCGTCCTAGCCCCGGGCAGCGGCAAGAAGGCCTTCATCTGCTTCGACGAGGACGCCACGGTCAAGAATGTCGACCAGGCCATGGACAAGGGGTTCGATGTCCCGGAATTGATCAAGCGCTTCGCCTCGGTGGGCACCGGCCCGGGCCAGGGCGGCATCCCCGGCCACAACCTGCCGCTCTACGTCCATCAGAGCGGCGCATCGCCCGACGGCCACCCCCGCCCCACCACGGTGCGCGTCCCCCTGACGCCCACCTTCCTGGCCACCTACGCCGGGACGCGCCTCGACATGAGCAAGCGCACGCCCCTGCACGCGCTTCAGGTGGCCGACGGCGGCCGCATGGAACGTCTCGGGGTCTGGCACCGGGCGCGGCGGTTTTCCGAGGACGAGCGCAGCCGCGAGGAGATCCTCGCGGTAAGGACGGCCGTGGGCATGCTCGACGCCTCCACCCTGGGCAAGTTCCGCATCTTCGGCCCCGATGCCGTCAAGGTCCTCGACCGGGTTTACGTGGGCGACATGACCCGTGTTCCCCGCACCCGGGCCAAGTACTCGGCCATGTGCAACGAGGACGGGTGCCTCGCCGACGACGGGGTCATCGTATGCACCGGCGACAACGACTACTACTTCACCACCTCCACCGGCCGCGCCGGCATGACGGTGGAATGGATCCGCTACCACACCCGCTTCGACGACTGGGATTTCGGCATCGTCAACCTCACCGACGCCTACGGCGTGATCAACCTGGCCGGCCCCGAGGCCAGGACGGTGCTCCAACGGGTAACGGATGCCGACGTGAGCAACGAGGCCTTCCCCTACATGGGCTACCGGGAATTCGCCGTGGACGAAATCCCGGTGCGGGCCATGCGCCTGGGTTTCGTGGGGGAGCTGTCCTTCGAGCTGCATGTGCCCGCCTCCTGGATGGTCCATGTCTGGAACCGGTTGATGGCGGCCGGCGGGGATTTGGGCATCCGCCCCTTCGGCCTCGAGGCCCAGAACACCTTGCGCCTGGAAAAATGCCACGTGATCATCGGCAGCGAATCCGAGCAGCGCACCACGCTGCACGACGTGGGCCTCGGCTTTCTCTGGCACCGGGACAAGCCGTGGGCCAAGACCGTGGGCGACACGGCCCTGCGCCAGACCGAGCACCAGCCCGGCCGCCTCAAGCTGGTGGGCTTTCGCATGGCCGACCCGACGGCGCCGCTGCCCGGGGATGGTTCGGTGATCGTGGACCGGCGCATTCGGGGCTACGTGTGCACGGCCCGCTACAGCTTCACCCTCAAGGAGCCCGTGGGGCTTGCCCTGGTGGATGACGCCCTCAGCGCCGAGGGGTCTTCCCTGGCCATCCATGAAGACGGCTGCGGCGGCCGGCTGGCCCGGGCCGTGGTCACTGAAACACCTTTTTACGACCCCGAGGGCCTGCGCCTGCGCATGTAGCCCGCATCGAGGAATGGAATCAATGAAGTCCGACAACCGCCTGCGACAATCGCCCGTGCAACTCCCCGGCCGCGTACTGCGCACCCGGGTCCGGGACCACTGGCCCGTGGTGTGTGCATACGCCGACGAGGGAGACGGTCCATGGCTGGTGGACCTGAGTCACTGTCATCGCATCGACCTTCAAGGCAAACCGTTGGGCGCCATGATCCCTGAAAGTCTCCCGGAACCTGAAGCCCCGGGAGATGTTCGTATTCAGGACATGACCATGATCACCCGGATGGGAACCGCCCAGGGATGCCTCTGGCGCTTCGGCCAGGCCCCTGCCGTCACGGTGGGCGTCAACGGCACCGCGATCACCGAGGCCACCTTGGCCCTGGCCATCCTTGGCCGGCACACCTTCGCCATCGCCGAAAAACTGTCCAGCCTGGATCTCCGGGCGCCCGGACGCCGCCTGCCGCGCCTGCACCAGGGGCCCTTTGCCCGGGTGCCCTGCCAGATAGTGGTGCTGGACGCTGTGCCGGGGCGTGAAATGCTGCTGTTGAGCTGTTCCCGGGGCTACGGCCGGGACATGGTGGGCGCCATCACCCATGCCGGCGCCGAGTTCAACCTGCGCCCGGCGGGGGAGGACCGGTTCATGGGGATGTGGGAAACGGTGACGAGGGGCTTAAGTTATGAATGACTAAAGTGACGAGTGACTAAAGTGACTAAAGTTGCAGGGGACTGGAGTGAGCCAAAGTCAAGGTTCGACTAAAGTGAAATGGAGTTACGAGTGACCAGGGTGGGCTGGCGTGTTGGGAGCGCCTTGCTCCGGGTTTTGGAAACGGCAAAATTCGTTGATGTCGGCGCGCTTTGGTCACCCGCCCCTCACAACTTGGAACGTCTTTCCGGGAGCGCATCGTCATGCTGATCATCGGAGAACTGATCAACGCCAGCCGCAAGGCCATCGCCGCGGCCATCGAGGCCCGGGACGGCGGGGCCATCGCCCGGGTGGCCCGGGACCAGGCCGACGCCGGGGCCGATTTCATCGACGTCAACGCCGGCATCTTTCCCGGCCGCGAGGCCGGCTATCTCAAGTGGCTGGTGGAAACGGTGCAGGCGGCCACCGACCGGCCCTGTGCCATCGACAGCCCGGACCCCGCCGCCATCGAAGCCGCCCTGGCCGTGCACCGGGGCCCGGCCCTGATCAACTCCATCTCCCTGGAAAAGGCGCGCTGGGACAACCTGCTGCCCATCGTCAGCGGCAGCGACCTGAAGGTCATCGCCCTGTGCATGAGCGATGCCGGCATGCCCGAAACGGTGGACGACCGGCTCAAGATCGCCGACGCCCTGGTGGAAGGACTCGTCAAGCACGGTTTGAAGGTGGAGCAGATCTACGTCGATCCCCTGGTGCAGCCCATGAGCGTCAACAACAGCTTCGGCATGAATTTTCTCGCTGCCGTGGAAGCCATCATGGCGCGCTTTCCCGGGATTCACACCGCCTGCGGCCTGTCCAACATCAGCTACGGCCTGCCGGCGCGCAAACTGTTGAACCGCACCTTCATGGCCATGGCCATCGCCAAGGGGCTCGACGGCGCCATCGTCAACCCTCTGGACCGGGAGATGATGGCCGCCATCACGGCCGCCGAGGCCCTGGCGGGCCGGGACAACTACTGCATGCGCTACCTGAAGGCGTATCGTGCCGGGCGGCTTCAGTCCCCGGCGGCTTGATCATCCGACAAAGGCGACAAAGGAAAACCCCCGGTCGGAGACCCGACGCATCCGGCAACAAGGAGAACACCATGAAACTCAGCGGCCTGTCAGGCGGACAGTACCAACCCCTTTCCGAAGCGCAGGTGGCTACCCTCCACGACGCCGCCCTCGGCATCCTGGAGCGCACCGGTGTCACCTACGAGTCCGGGCTGGAAGAAACGGCGGCGATGCTTGAAAAAGCCGGCGCCACGGTGGACCATACCAACAAGCGGATCCGTTTTCCCCGCGAACTGATCGCCGCAGAGGCGCAAAAGGCGCCGCAGCGGGTGGTTCTCCACGGCCTGGACCCGGCCAACGATATCGATCTGGCCGAGCACCGGGTTTACCTGGGCACCGGAGGGGCGGCCATCAAGGTGCTCGACCTGGAGACGGGCGCCGCCCGCCCTTCCACCCTGCGGGACATCCACGACATGGGCCGCCTGGTGGACCGCCTGGAGCACATCCATTTCTACCTGCGGCCCTGCATTCCCACCGACATTCCCGAGGCCGCCTATGACGTGAACATGTACTACGCCTGCCTCAAGGCCACCGGCAAGCACGTCATGTCCGGGGTCAACGACGAGGCCGGCTTTCACCGGGTCCTGGACATGGCCGCCCTCATCGCCGGCAGCCGGCAGGCCCTGGCGGACCGGCCCTTCATCTCGGTGATCACCGCCTTTGCCATCAGCCCCCTGAAGCTGTGCACCCAGTCCACCCGCATCATGCAGGAAGCGGTGCGCCACCGCATTCCGGTGGCCCTGTCGGCGGCCCCCATGTCCGGCTCCACCGCGCCCATGACCATGGCCGGCACCCTGGCCCAGCTGCACGCCGAGCAGCTGGCCGGCATCTGCATCTGCCAGCTCACCAATCCGGGCGCACCCCTGCTCTACGGCGGCATCCCCGGCATGGCCAACCTCAGGACCATGGGCTACCTCGGCGGGGCGGTGGAATGCGGCATGATGAACGCCGCCATCCACCAGCTCGCCCATCACATCGGGGTGCCCAACTACAACTCCTCGGGACTCTCGGACGCCAAGATCCCCGACATCCAGGCCGGCTGGGAAAAGGCCCTGACCACCGTGCTGGCCGCCATGGGCGGATCCAACTACGTGCACCATGCCGCCGGCATGCTCGAATCGATGCTCACGGTGGCCTACGAGCAGTTTGTCATCGACGACGAGATTATCGGGTCCTGCTGCAAGGTGCTCAAGGGCATCACGGTGGACGACGATCACCTGGCGCTGGACGTCATCGACCAGGTGGGACCGGGCGGCAACTTCATGATGTCGCCGCACACGATGAAATACATGCGTAGCGAATACTTTCAGACCAACGGCGTCACCGACCAGAAGAGCCGCGAAAAGTGGGAAAAGGACGGGGCCCTGGACGCCCGGGAGCGGGCGCGCCACCTGGCGCGCAAGATCCTGGCCCAGCCGCCGGCCGAGTACATTCCCGAGGCGGTGGATCGGCAGATCCGGGAGCGGTTCGAAATCCTGTTTTAAAGAAAAACAAAAACCTGAAACCTTGAACCTTGAACCTTGAACCTTGAACGCGCCGAAGGCGCCTGAAACCTGAAACTTGCAACCTGCTTCAAGGAGGCCCTCGCCATGACCACCTACCGACCCATCATCGACGCCCTGCTCGCCTGCGACCAGGAGCAAGTCACCACGCTTGTCCGTAAGGTCCTGGATGAAGGCGCCGATGCCAACCAGATTCTCAACCAGGGGCTCATCGCCGGCATGGACATCGTCGGCGAGCGCATGGAAAGCGGGGACATGTTTATCCCGGAAGTCCTCATGGCGGCCCGGGCCATGAGCGCCGCGGTGGAGATCCTCAAGCCCCTGCTCACCGAGGACGACGCCGGTGCCAAGGGGCGGGTGGTCATCGGCACCGTGAAGGGGGACCTGCACGACATCGGCAAGAACCTGGTAGCCATGATGATGGAAAGCGCCGGCCTGGAGGTCTCGGACCTGGGGGTGGACGTGGCCCCGGAAGAATTCCTGGCGGCCATCGAGGAGAAGAACGCCAACATCCTGTGCATGTCGGCCCTGCTCACCACCACCATGCCCATGATGCGCCGGACGATTCAAGCGGTAAGCGACAAGGGCCTGCGCGACCGGCTCAAGATCATGGTGGGCGGCGCCCCGGTGAGCCGGTCCTACGCCCGGGAAATCCAGGCCGACGCCTGGGCCCCGGATGCCGGCGCCGCCGCCAAGACGGCCAAGGCGCTGCTTTCCTAGCCCGGGCGGCCATGGGGCCGATCCACTGCAGGGGCCCCCACGCCGGTCCGTGAACAGGCGCCCCGCGGACAGGACAACCCGATCTCAGAGAGGCCCGCCATGACAACCTGGCAATTTTTCCTCGACAACTGGCACCACACCCTGGACCTGGCCGGCCAGCACGCCTGGGTCGTGTCGATGGCGGTGCTCATCGCCATCTTCACCGGGGTTCCCATCGGCATCTGGATCACCTTCAACCGCAAGGCGGCCGAGATGGTGCTCTACATTGCCGGGATCATCATGACGATCCCCTCCATCGCCCTGTTCGGCATCATGATCCCGCTGCTGTCGGTCTTCGGCTACGGCATCGGCACCGTGCCGGCCATCGTGGCCCTGGTGCTCTACTCCCAGCTGCCCATCATCCGCAACACCTACGCCGCCATCCGCAATGTGGACCCCAACATCATCGACGCCGGCGTCGGCATGGGCATGACCCGCATGCAGGTGCTGGGTCGGGTGCAGTTGCCCATGGCCCTATCGGTGATTTTCGCCGGCGTGCGCGTGGCGGTGGTCATGTCCATCGGCATCGGCGCCATCGCCGCCTACATCGGCGCCGGCGGGCTGGGCCACTTCATCTTCATGGGCATCAACCAGTCCTACGACGCCATGATCAACTGCGGCTCCATCGCCGTGGCCCTGATGGCGGTGGCCACCGACTATGTGTTCGGGTTCATCGAAAACCGTCTCGTCAGCAAAGGATTGCGCTCATGATCAGGCTGGAGAAAGTCACCAAGATCTACCCGGGAACCAACGTGCCGGCCGTCAACGACGTGGACCTGGAGGTGCAAAAGGGCGAGATCTGCGTCCTGATCGGCTCTTCGGGCTGCGGCAAGACGACCCTGATGCGGATGATCAACCGCCTGATCCCCATCACCTCCGGCACCATCTACATCGACGACCAGAATATCCTGGACATCGACCCTATCGAGCTACGGCGCCATATCGGTTATGCCATTCAGCAGATCGGCCTATTTCCCCACATGACGGTCTACGACAACATCGCCACGGTGCCCCGGCTGCTCAAATGGGAAAAAAAGCGCATCGACGAACGGGTGGACGAGCTGCTCAACCTGGTACAACTGGAGCCGGCCCAATTCCGTCACCGCTATCCCCGGGAGCTGTCCGGCGGCCAGGCCCAGCGCATCGGCGTGGCCCGGGCCATGGCCACCGACCCGCCCGTCATGTTGATGGACGAGCCCTTCGGTGCCATCGACCCCATCAACCGCGAGGTCCTCCAGGACGAGTTTCTCAAGATCCAGTCCCAGATCAAGAAGACCATCGTCTTCATCACCCACGACATCCACGAAGCCATCAAAATGGGCGACCGGATCACCCTGCTGGATGCCGGCCGGCTGGTCCAGTTCGGCACCCCGGAAGAGCTGCTCACAAACCCGAAGAATCAGTTCGTCAAGGATTTCGTCGGCGCCGACCGGGCGCTGAAGCGCCTCGACCTGCTCAAGGTGAGGGACGCCATGCTGGAGAACCCCGTCCATTGCCATGAAAGCGACGACGTGGCGTCGGTGGCGCAGGCCATGCGGGAAAAGGGGCTCAATTTTCTGCTGGTCAACGATCCCCGGGATCGTTTGAAAGGCTACGTGACCTTGCGCGATCTCTACGATCAAAGCGGCAAGGTGGGCGACTTCACCAAGCCGATGACCCTCACCGTCCGGCCGGAGCAGAACCTGAAGGACGCCTTGAGCAAGATGCTCACCTTCGACATCGGCATCGTGGTGGCGGTGGACAACGACGGCAAGCTGATGGGCGTGCTCAACACCATGACCCTGGCTCAGGTGGTGGGGCAGACCTACGACGAGCACGGCGGCCGCTGGGGCAAGATCACGGCCGGGGGGAAAATCCTATGAAAGGCAGCCTCAACAAGCTATCCGGAGGCGGCCGGGCCTGGACGCTAATCGCTTTGGCGTTGGCCTTCGCCGCCGGCGCATGGTTCGAGAGTCTCGGCTTTTTCGAGTTCACCAAGGACAACACCGACGAAATCTGGATCCTCTTTGTCGAACACGTTCAGCTCGTGCTGATCTCCAGCGCCATTTCCATCGGCATCGGGGTGCCCACGGGGATCCTGCTCACCCGGGGCTTCATGCGCCGCTACCGCAACTCGAGCCTCAACCTGCTGGGCATCTGTCAGACGGTGCCGTCGCTGGCGGTGATCGCCATCGCCATGACCTACCTGGGCATCGGCAAGAAAACGGCCATCTTCGCCCTGGTGATCTACGGCCTGCTGCCCATCATCCGCAACAGCGTGGCCGGCCTGGCCAACGTGGACCCGGTGATCCTGGACGCCGGCCGGGGCATTGGGATGAACCCGCGCCAACTGCTCTTCCGGATCGAACTGCCCAACGCCCTGTATATCATCCTGGCCGGCATCCGCACCTCCATGGTCATCAACGTGGGCACGGCGGCCATGAGCTTCCTGGTGGGCGGGGGCGGACTGGGGGACTTGATCTTCTCGGGGATCGCCATGGTGGACCCGGGCTACATGCTCGCCGGCGCCGTCCCCACGGCGGCCCTGGCCATCTTTCTCAACTGGTTTCTCGGCAAGGTGGAAGGCTGGGCCATCAGCCCCGGCCTGATTTACGAACAGAGCGGCGCCTCGGATATCTAGTGTCTGAACGAAAACCCCAGTTTTTCGGTAAAAAATTCGAAATCCGAATTTCGAAATCCGAAACAATGACCAAAACAGAAATGTTCCAATGACCAAAACAATGAAATTTCAACAAGTTCCTTTTAGTCATTTTGTCATTTGGTATTCGAATTTGTTTCGAGTTTCGAGTTTCGATATTCGGATTTTGCCTGAATATGACTTTTCGTTCAGGCACTATCTAGGCCGCCGCCGCACGGTGTTTTTTTCCTCTTGGGTCCCTGTTGTCCCTTGAGTCCTTTTTGCCCTTTTCCCAACCCACTAAACCACCAACATGTTTGAAAGGAGGACAAGCGATGAAAAAATTGAGCATTCTCTTGACGGCCGCGGTTCTCGCCGTGGCCCTGGTGGCAGGCCCGACGGCCGCCGCCGAAAAAAAGATGGTGGTGGGGTCGAAGAACTTCACCGAGCAGCGCATCCTGAGCGAAATCATGATCCAGTTGCTGCAGAAGCACGGTTTCGAAACCGTGGACAAAACCGGTTTGGGCGGCACCCTGGTGGCCCGCACGGCGCTGGAAAACGGCCAGATCGATGTCTACATGGAGTACACCGGCACGGCCCTGGTGACCATGCTCAAGGAAAAGGAGGTGATCACCGATCCCCGGGCCTGCTACGAGTTCGTCAAGAAGGCCGACCTGGAACGCAACGGTCTGGTTTGGCTGCCCATGATGCCCTTCAACAACACCTACTGCCTGTTGATGCGCGAGGATGATGCCGCCGCCAAGGGAATCAAGACCCTCTCGGATCTGTCGGCCTACGTCAAGCAGCACCCGGACGCCATCCGCTTCGGTACCAACGAGGAGTTCTACGCCCGGCCGGACGGCTACAAGCCGCTGCAGAAGAAATACGACTTCAAGTTTCCCCGCGACAAGATCATCAAGATGACGCCGGGGCTGCTTTACAAGGCCCTGAACGAGGGCGACATCGACGTGGCCATGGGCTTTGCCACCGACGGTCGCATCAAGGGCTTCGGCCTGGTGGTGCTGGAAGACGACCAGAACTATTTTCCGGTCTACAACCCGGCGCCGGTGGTCAAGAAGGAGACCGCCGAAAAGTACCCGGAATTGGCATCCATCTTCGCCCCTCTGGCCGACAAGCTGGACACCGAGACCATGACCGCCCTCAACTACGCCGTGGACGGCGAGCACCAGGCGGTCAAGGACGTGGTCTCCCGGTGGCTCAAGGAGGCGGGGTTGATCTGACCGGCCACCGCCATGAACGGCACGACAAGAGCGGGGGAGCCGCCCGATGGCGGCGCCCCCGCCCTCATTCAAGGAGCATTGCATGTGCGGCATCGTGGCCTATTTCGGCGGGGCCGGCAACCACCTGACCCGGGTGCTCACCGGGATGTCCGCCATCATCTACCGGGCCCCCGACAGTACCGGTCTCGGGCTCCACGGCGATGAGAACGAACCGATCCGCACCCGCAAGTCCCTCGGCGCGGTGGGCGAACTGGTGCGGGAGCTGGCCCGCAACCCGGCCTACCCGGACCGGGGGGCCAAGCTACTGGCCGCCTTGAATCCGTCGGCCACGGAGGAGACGCGGCTCGAGTGGCGCCGTGTCCTGCGCCGAATGGAAAGCCTCCCGCAGGCCGAGGCGGGAGCGGAAGGGCCGCCCGGCTACGACGACCTGGTCCGCCTGCCCCCGGAAACCGCCCGTCGCCTTTACCCCGGGGCCGGAGGCGAGCCCGGGGCCATGCCGGTTTTTCGGGCCGACACGCCGGAAGCCCTGGCCGACCTGGTGGATCACCTGGTGCGGGCCTACGACCTGTCACCGGTGGTGATCCAGAGCCTCTACCGCCGGGCCCTGGAAGCCACCCTGGTCGATTTCCCCGCTCCCGGGACCGTCGCCCCGGCGGACCTGCTCCATCTCTTCGAGCAAGTCCTGGAAGGCCTTTCGACCCCTCACACCCCTTCCCTCTGGGCGGAGACCGCCAGCCTGCACCCCGAGGCGTGGGAAGCCCTCTGGCGATTGATGGCCGTCTGCCCCCTGGCCGTCCCCGAGGACTATGATCGCGACGGGGTCCGCGGCGTGTTTCGGCTTTTGGATGGTGCCCTGCTGTCGCGCATTCCCGCGGACCCCGGGCTCCAGGAGCGGATGACCGCCCTGCTCCGGAGCCTCTGGCCGGAAGCGGCCTCCGCCGCCCCCCTGGCCTGGTACCAGTTCTACCAGATGGAAAGGGCCGCCAACCTCTTCGGGTGGGCCGCCTCGGCCGCCCTGCACGCCCTGCAGCAGGAAATGGTGCTTCCCGTACTGGCCGCCGATCCGGACAGTGCCGCGGCGGCGACCGCCGTCATCCCGGGGGTCACCGATGCGCTGAGCCTGAGGCTGATCACCACCCCCATCATCGCCCACGGCCGCTGGGCCCTCCAGTCGCCGGTGACCCTGGCCAACTGCCACCCCTTCCTCGATCAGACCCGCCAACGGGCCATCGCGGTCAACGGGCAGTTCGATGCCGGCGTCGAAGCGCGGCTGAAGCGCTACCTGAAAAACGTCGCCGGCTTTTCTTTCCGCAGTGAAAACTCCGGCGAATACTTCTCCCTCCTCTGGGGATACTACTTCCAGATCCTGCGCCAGGAACAGCAGCGCTTCGAAGCGATCCGGGAGCAGACCGAGGAAGGGATGATCGACCTTTCCATCGGCAGCCAGGCCATCGACTACCAGATTTATCACGCGGTGCACCAGCGCGACCAAGCCGACCTCGACGAGATGGCCTTTGTGGCCGCGGTGCGCCAGATGATGCAGCACGGGGGCCAAATCGCCGTCATCGGCCTGAGCCGCGTTTCTTCCCGGCGGCTCTACGTGGCCGCCAACAATCGGCCCATCTTCGTCGTGCGCCGCCAGGACAACCACGACGTGATGGTGGTCTCGGACATCAACGCCGCCATCGGCCTCTTTCCCCAAAAGCTGATTTACACCCGCTGCCGGGAGCTGATGGAACTGGCCCGGGATCGTGAGCAGGCCATCGCGCGCATGCGTGGCGAAGGGGCGCCGCAGGCACGGATCGACGCCCTCCGGCACCGTTTCGACCGCGACGAAGACGCCCTGTGCCGCGATTTCGGCGTGGAGATCTTTCCCCTGGAAGGCGAGAACCACTTCGCCCGCATCGACACCGTGATGCACGGGGGAAAAATCCGCCGCGAGGTGTCTTTGGCCAATCTACAGCAGGAGCCGACCCGGGACATCGACCCCATTGTCACCACCCTCAAGCCGCCCCAGGTGCGACGGGACCTGTACGCCTCGCTGTTTGTTTCGCACCAGCGCGAAATTCCCGACCGTCTCGAGGATCTCCTGCGCACCTACCTGCCCCGGGAAGGGGAAAAACCGGAGCCGGGACTCAACCGAAAACTTTTCCAGCGGCGCTTCGGCCCCCGGTTCCAGAGCTTGCGCCGCATCGTGCTGGTGGGCTGCGGCACCTCCTTTCACATGGCTCTGGTGGCCCAAGACATTTTCCGGCGGCACCTGCCCCAACTGGAAACGGTGGCGGTGGATGCCACGGCATTCGATCTGCTGGCGCGCTCGTTGAGCCCGGAACGGGACCTGGCCATCCTGGTGAGTTGGTCCGGCACCACGGCGGAAATGGTGGAGCTGGCCAAGCTGCTGGTGCGGCGCAATATCGTCACCGCGGGGGTCACCGAGAAGAGATTCTCCGACATGGCCCTGGTGCTGGCCAAGAGCGGCGGGTTGATGTTGTGCCTCAGCGGGGAGGAGGTCACCGTGGCGGCGGTGAAGAGCGCCTTCAGCCTGGCCTTCAGCCTGGCGATCCTGGCGGTGTGGGTGGCCCGGGAAAGGGGGCGGTCCGAGGCCGCCCAATCCATGGAGGCCATCATGCGCCAGCTCCCCCACCAGATTCGCCAACTGCAAGCCGACGAGGCCATGCAAGCCTTTTGCGCCCGCATGGCCGCCGCCTACGGCGATACCTCCGCCTGCCTGGTCATCGACGCCGTGCACCGCGGCGGCACGGGGCGGGAAGCCGCCATGAAGTTGGAGGAAACCAGTTGGACCTCGGTGAGCCGGGCCGTGGATTTCCAGGACCTGCCCGGGGATGTGCGCGATCTGATCAAGGCGCGTACCCTGGTACTGGTCAACGCCACCGGCCGGGGCCGCATCGCCGCGGCCCTGGAGACGATGCGACGACTTTACGAAGCGGATATCGATTTCATCGCCGTCAGCTACGCCAGCCGGGAAAGCGGCCAGGTGGAACGCTTCAGCCGGGGGCGGGCGTTTTGGCTGCCCAAGATCCAGGACTGCTTCCAGCCGTTTCTCGACCTGGTGTTTCACTACGAATTGGCCTACCAGTACGGCATCAGCCACGGCCAAACCAGCGAAGGCTTCCCGCGCAACCGGGCCAAATCGGTGACCGTCGCCCGCAGCCGCCCGGCCGATGCCCCTTCCCCCCAAGCCGCCGCCTCGGCCTTGCCGTCCCCGTCCCGCGTTGAACCGCGGGTGACAGCCGCCTCCCAAGGCGGTATCGGGGGGCCGGGGGCAGCAAGCGCGACGGCCCGTTATGTTGAAGACCTGCAGCGGATGGCGGGCGAACCCGAATGGCAGGGAAACGCCGGCATGAAAGCCCTACGGGAATCGCTGGACCCCGCGGGGTTGGCCCGGCGGCTATTCGACGATTTGCCCCCCGACGGCACCCTGCTCTTGGCGCCCACCGACCGCATGGCCCACGCAGCGGCCCTCTCCGCCGCCGCCCAATGGAAACCGTTTCTGCCCTGCGGACTGCGGGTGGAGCGGTTGGGCGGCTTGCGCGGCCGCCTCGTGCCCCAGACCCTGGTACTGGCCTGCGGCACGCGGGTGCCGGCGCCGGCCTTGCTGTCGCGCCTGCTGGACACGGCCGGGGTGCCGGCGGCCTGGATCGGGCCGGCGCCGGATCCGGCCCTGGAGCGTCGATTCAACGCTTCCGCCGGCATGCTGACCCTGCCCGAAACCGCCTCCCCGGCGGCGGCCGACGCCCTTTACCTCGCATTTTGCCACCTGCTGGCGGCCGCCTGGCGGTCCAGGGACCCGAACCGGGGCAAAATCCTCTCGGATCACTTGCGGCTGCTCCCTGAAACCCTCCATGCGGTGCTCGCCGATGAGGCCCTGAAGGCTGGACTGGCCGAATGTTTCGAAGCCAACCACGCTTACGAGACCGCTTTTTACATCGGCCCGCCCGGCGGCAACGGGCTGTTGTGGGAGGACGCCTTTGCCTGCCACGGCCGCCTGGTGATGGTCCCCCATGTCTTCGGCGAAGCGGCCCACGGCCCCATCGTCACGGTGGACGGCCGCGCGGCGCAAAAATTCATTCCCCTGGAAAAACGCGACATCATGGTGGCGGCCTACGGCAAGGAGACCGTGGCCCGCTGGGAGCGGGAATTTCTCGGCGGAATCGCCGTGGACGACTTCAACACGGTGGCCCAGCTTCCCGGGGGCCTGTTTCCGTCACCGTTCTTTGCCGAAGGGTGCTGGTACCTGCCGGTGCTGCGGCGAGACTACGACACCCGCCAGGACAACCTCATTTTGCTGGATGCCTCCAGTCAGCGCCATTTCAACCTCGCCCTGGACGAGTTGTCGGTGTTCGGTTGCCGCTATGCCCGGCTGGCCGTCATCATCCAGTCGGCCCTGGGCCGACGGGCGGAAATAGAAGCCTTGCAGGTCCAGCCGGTGAGCCATTTCATCCAGGTACCGGGCATCACCGCCCTCCAGGGCACCCTTTCCGAACTGCTCTTGCCCGTGGTGTCTCACCTGATGGCCATAACGGCGGCGGATTTGTCCCATGGCAGACGCGACCGAGCACGCGCATGGCCAATGCCACGCAGCGAAAAATAACGGCAAACCCAAGGGATGCGGCGAACAAGCGGGGCAGCCTGGCAGAGACAAGAAATGGAGCGCCCCCCGGGAAACAGGATCCTGGCCACCGGACGCATTTTTGGTGGCAGGCATGCAATTTCTCGGAGGGCGAGAACCGACACCCGGCAGTCAGCAGTCAGCGCCGCCGCCGGCCGCAGGTGCGGCCTGATTGATCGTAGAAGAAACTTTTACTTGAGCATGGGACGATTCACCTTTATGAGCATGGCTGTTTTTTGGAACGGTAGCAGTCAAGACCCTTTTATCACTGGAGCATCTTGCCCCTATGACAAGCATGGTTCCGGGCCGCCCATGATCAATGATGAGGCATTCGCGCTCTCCGATACGAGAATCACACATGCGCCACCCCGGGCTGCCGTTCCTGTATCTCAATCAGGAGGCAGGTGATTATGTCCCGAAAAAACAAGAAGATGTCAAACAAGGTCCGAAGCCACTCGGATCGGTCGCTCAAGGCGATTCAGCCCAATGCCGCCGGCATTGATCCGGGCTCCAAAGAGCACTGGGTTGCAGGCCCACCAGGTGATGACGACAAGCCGAATGTCAAATGCTTCGCCACCACGACCCCGGAACTAAACCGTCTGGCCGACTGGCTCCAGGAGCAGGGCGTTGAAACCGTGGCAATGGAAAGCACCGGCGTATACTGGATCCCGTTGTTCGAGGTTCTCGACAGCCGCGGCTTTCAAGTGGTGCTGGTCAATGCCCGGCAGATCAGCAACTTGCCGGGCCGCAAGACCGACATCCTCGACTGCCAGTGGATTCAATTGCTGCACGCCTGCGGGTTGCTCCGTGGCTCCTTTCGGCCTTCGGACGACATTTGCCGTCTGAGGGCGCTGATCCGCGAACGCAGCACGATGGTCGATGAACGCGCAGACTGGATTCGGCGGATGCAAAAGTACCTGGATCAAATGAACATCCGTGTCCATCGGGCCGTTTCCGACATCACGGGGCTGACGGGCATGGCGATCATTCGCGCAATTGTTGACGGCGAGCGCAATCCCTATGCGCTGGCCAAGCTTCGTGATCGGCGTTGCCGCAAATCCGGGCAGCAAATCGCCGAAGAGCTCACCGGCAACTGGCGTCCGGAACATTTGTTCAACCTTGGTCAGGCTCTGACGATGTACGATCAACTCAGCGCGGCCATTGGCGATTATGACAACGAGATTCTATCATGTATCGGGCAGCTGCAGCCCGATGACGCCGATGACACACCCCTGCCCCCTCACGGTTCAAAAACAAAAGCGCGCAACATTGCCCGACGAGGCCAGGAACCTTTGCGTCAAGCCCTTTATCAGTTGTCCGGCGTCGACCTTACCGCCATCGATGGGGTTTCGGTGGATACGGCCGCAGTGATCATCAGCGAAATCGGACTCGATTACAGCTGCTTCCCACATGAAAAGCATTTTATATCCTATCTGCGGCTTGCCCCCAACCTGGCAATAAGCGGCGGCAAGAAGATAGCCAAAAGATTCAAAGCCACGACCTGCACTCGCGTAACATCTGCGCTGAGGATGGCGGCATTGACACTGCGCAATTCCAAAACAGCGCTCGGTGGGTTTTATCGCCGCGTGGCTTATCGCAAAGGCGCTTCGGTTGCGGTGTTCGCCACCGCTCGAAAACTGGCCCAATTGATCTACCGATTGGTCTGCTACGGCCAAACCTATGTCGATGAGGGCGCTCAGGCATATGAAGCTCGGTTTAATCAGCGACGACTCATCCATTACACCCATGCCTTGAAAAATATGGGCTTTAGGGTCGAGCCGATGACAGAGTTTGAGGCTGTGCCAACATGAAGTTTCATATTAAGGAAGCTGTAAAAAGCGCTTTCATTTCTTTTTCAAAGACAGGCCCACCGCGGATTTGCGCACTTCGAAGACATCATCGACCTTGAATCCGAACTCTTCGACCAATTCCTTGGAGATGATCAGGCTGCCACGCTTGTTGATGTTGATCCGGTTGTCCAGCGGCTTGGATTTCTTGCCGCGGCCAGACATCAGGATAGGAGCCTGACCGGTTTCCATCAAGGCATTGGCATAGGCGACCTTGAGCTGGGTCGAGGTCTTGAAGCCGAATTTTTCCATGATCTGGGTTTGGGGAGCTTTCTCCTTGATCATTTCAATCAATGCAGCGTTGTCGATAGCGATTTTTGGGGGCATTCCATTCTCCTTTTCCAAGTTTGAATTCAATCCAACCAACAGGTTTTTTTTTGGGCATACACCGAGTTTTGAATAATTTCAAGGCAAAAATAAACATTCCGGCTTCTTGATTTGCGATTATTTGAAACTTGAAACCTGTTCTGTGGTTTTTTTATCCTGCTTCGGTCCCTTTGAACCTGAACCCTCGAATGCAAACAGGGTAAATTGATCTATTCGTAAAAATTTATTTTCAACCACAGAGGCCACAGAGAGTCACAGAGAATAACATTAAATATCAATAAGTTGTTACCTCCGTACTCGCTGTGTACTCGGTGGTGATTTGTGACTATTTATCAACTTTTCTATATTGCTGTCATTCTCAACCCACTTTCCAATGTCATTCCGAGCGCCAGCGGGGAATCCGCAGTTGGGAATACGGCGGAAAATGGCGGCAGATTCGGAAGAGATCCCTCGTCGCAAGCTCCTCGGGATGACAAAAAGGAGCGCTCCTCGGGATGACAAGCAGGCTCCAAAAAACAAAAACCCCGCCTTTATCGGGCGGGGCCTTGTCGACCAATCCGGCTCAAAACATCCAGCGGTTATTTCACCGGATCGTGATAACCGAAACTGGCCACTCCAGGAATGCCGATATTCAGGCCCAAGCCGTGGAGCACGCGACCGGTTTTGCTTGCCTTCACCAGAAGCACATCCCGGTCGGTCACCGGTGTTTGCTGAACCTCGATGTCCCGGGCATCCAATTCCAGCACCTGACGTTCCCCCTCCCCAAGATGGCGAATGAGGATCACCTTTTGCGGGTCGGCGTAGGGCGCCATGCCGCCAGCCAGCGACAGGGCCTCGGAAATGCCGGTGCGCCGGGTGATATGGTAGGCCCCGGGATTGCGGACTGCCCCGTCCACGCAAAACATCCCCGCCTCGGGCACGAAGATCACGTCCCCGCCGTTGATCTCTATGTTCAGCTCGCTGTTGCCCTCGCGGATCATCTTGTCCAGATCGATGAGGAAGGTGCCACCTCCTTCTCCATCAGCACCCTGCGCCCGCCGCACCTGGGCCGTTCTTCCGGCATGTTCGTTCATTCCACCGCCCAGCGCCATCACGTCCATCAACCGCATCTTGGTGGGATAATCATGCGTGCCGGGATTCTTGAACTGGCCGAGCAAAGTGACACGCTGGCTCACATGCGCCTCGACGAAAACGCTCACGTGGGGATCCTTGAGGTAACGCTGCCGGTAGAGGGACTCGATGAGCACCTCGGCCTCCCGGGCCGACAGCCCTAGACCTCCACTTGGCCAAGCAGCGGCAGCGTCACATGCCCCCGGGAGCTGACCCGCACCTTGGAGTTGAGCTCCCCACTTTCAAAAACCGTCACCTGGAGCAGGTCTCCGGCTCCCAGCAGGTAATCGCCTGGATCCGCGTTGAGGTTGGCGGCGGCGAAGAGCTGCTCGTTGAGACTCTCCGTCTCCTGACTGCGCAGACTGCGCACCGAGTAGCTGTCCACTTGCATTGCCGCCAAATTCTCGTCCTGTTTCGAGGCGAAGCCGAGCAGCGCGACGATCAGGCAAGCGATCCAGCCCAAGATACACTTTTCCAAAAATTCTCCCGCATGATTTTATAAACTTTAAAAATTTAAGAAATTTAAATTCGAAATTCGAAGCACAAAATACGAAACAAATTCGAATGATCGAAATTCAAATGTTCAAAACAAATACACTATAGCTATTCTTCGAAATTTCTTTCGAGATTTCCTTTTTCGAATATTCTCGAAGGTTTCATTAATGTCTTTCTTTTGAATTTTTATCATTTGAATTTTGAGCATTGTTTCGAATTTTGAATTTCGTGCTTGCCTTTTTGTTTTATTGTAATTTGATTATTTTTTGAAATTTGGTCCTTGGTATTTTTTCCCTTGCAGTTTGTTATTTTCCATTCTTGACTTGTTTCTTGATCCGTTGGACGTGGCCGCGGCCCAGTCCCTTGACTTCCCAGCCCAGCTCGAAGTAGCGCCGGATCTGGTCGTCATCAAGCAATCCGAAACAATCCACGATGGCGGCAGAGCCGCCGACCATCGCCACCACTTGGTCGGGCATCAGGGTCTTATAGGATTGATGCGGCACAGCCAGGACCACCGCGTCCACGCCGGCCAGGGCACTGGCCAAGTCCTCCGCCATCTTCAAATCCGACAAGTGTTGCTGGTTGCGGAAAAACCGCGCCCAGCTCTTGCCCGGCGCCGGGTAGCTCTCTTGCTTCTCGAATTCCCACCAATGCTTGACGTACGGGTCGTGGACCACCACGTCCCCGCCCATCTCGGCGATCTTGCGCACGATGATCTCCGAGCCGCTGTAGCGCGTGTCGCCCACATCCTGCCGATAAGACGCGCCGAGAACAGCCACTTTGGAGGCCGCCACGATACGACCCATGTTGCGCAGGGCGTCGCGCACCAGTTGGGCCACGTGCAACGAGCGGGTGTCGTTGATGTCGATGGCCAGCGGGGTAATCTTGAAAATGTCGTCCTCGAAGCCCATCAGCGTGTTGTAGGCCCAAACCCCCAGGCCGCCGTCCTTGGGCAAACAGTAGCCGCCGATGCCCGGGCCGGGGAAAATCATGTTGTCGTGGGTGGGCCGCACCTTGATCGCCTCGATGACCTTGATCAGGTCCACCCCGTTGCGCTCTGAAAAACGGCTCCACTCATCGAGAAAAGCCAGGATGGTGGCGCGATACGAGTTTTCCACGATCTTGGCCGTTTCGCTTTCGATGGGGCGATCCAGCACGGTGAGCGGAAATTTTTCCACGTTGAGCACGTTGCCCAGGAACCGCACCACCTTGTCGCGGGCCTCGGCGTTGACCCCGGAGCACACCCGCCAGAAGTCGCGGATCGAGGCCACGTAGTGGCGCCCGGGCATCACCCGCTCGTAGCTGTGGGCCAAAAGCGGCTCGGCGGCGCCGGAGGTTCGAGGTTGGAGGTCGGAGACGCGAAGTCCGAGATCGGAGGTCAGCGGTCCGAGGTCGGCGATCGGAGGTTCTGGGTCGGAGTCCGGAGGCCCAAAATCTGAAGCCTGCGGTCGAAGGTCCGAGACGTGAAGTCCGAGGTCCGAAGCCAAAGGTTCGATATCTGAAATGTCGCCAACCGCCTCGGGTTTTTCCTCTGATTTCCGATCTCCGACTTCCGACGTCCGGCCCTTACCAAGCCCACGGGCTTCGAATGCCTTTTTCAAAATCGGATAAGCCACGTACTCGGTGGTGCCCGGCGGCACGGTGGTTTCGATGAGCACCAGACAGTGCGGGGCGATCTTTTCGCCGATCACTTTCAGGCTCTCTTCCAGGGCCTTGATCTCGGCGTGCCCGTTGCGCACGTCGCCCAGCGTGTTCTTGTGGTATACTTTAATCGGTCATAATTTG
>DCWA01000022.1 GCA_002327445.1 Desulfobacteraceae bacterium UBA2174
CCTCGGCCGAGTCAAGGTATCCAACTATGTGCTCAAAGCTCTGGCGAGCCTGATCGTAAGCCGCCTCCGGCAACCGATCCAAGGCCAAGGCACCCATCGCCGGCTACCTCTCTTGCCGCAGCCGGGCAGCGGCGTCTTTGACCAGCGGATACACCAGCACCGTTTTGACCGCCGCCCCCTGACGACGGTTGGCCCGGTCCATCCGCCCGCGGCCGCTGGTCGGCCCCAGTTCGATCCAGTTGGCCGCCCGGTAGCAACCGCCGTGATACCGGCTGCGGTCCATGTTGTCGGGCAGGTGATGAGTCGCGAGCGTGACCCCTATTCGTTCGTTAAGGGGGTTGTTGAGCAGTTCGCGCGGAGCTGCCCGGGACTTCGGACTTGACAACGACGAGAACGCCCGCTGGCAGACTGCGCAATAGGAGCATGGGGTCCTGCACTGTCGCCGAAAGGACGTGCCTCTACAACGGCGCAAGGACGTTACGAAAAGAAGGGTTTATTCAAGAAAAGCTTCAGGCGTATCGAGAGACCTACGCCAATCCGATCTACGATGTCTCGTCCAATTTGGGGGTCCACGATGTGATCGTGCCGGCGGAGACCCGGTCCTACCTGATCCGGGCATCCAGGCACTGCCGGAGATGGAGGAGAGCCGTGTGCGGCGAATGAACAAGCGGCATGGCAATGTCCTGCTTTAGCCCACCGCTGCACCGCCATGTACCGATACGCGGGTGGATCGAGCCGGCCGCAAGCATACTGGAGGGAACGAAATGCACAATCGGATCACACGCATACTTGGCGTCAAATACCCGCTCATCCTTGGAGCCATGCGCCGCATAACCCTTGGAGAAATGGCCGCGGCTGTATCCAACAGTGGAGGTTTCGGTCAGATTGCCGCGTCGGGCCTATCGACCGATCAGTTGCGCGCGGAACTCGCTCGGGCTCTGGAGCTGACGAGCCTGCCGGTGGGGATCAATATCCCCATTTATCGCCCGAATGCCTTCGACGCACTGGCGATAGCGATTGAAGCGAAGCTCCGGGTCATCACGACGTCTGCCGGAGATCCGTCCAAATTGATGGGGGCTACCAAGGAGGCGGGCTTGAAGGTTCTGCACAAGGTTTCAACCGTGGAAATGGCGAAAAAGGCGCAAGGTGCGGGGGTCGATGGGGTGATCGCCACCGGTTTTGAAGCCGGCGGGCATGTGGGCAGGGAGATGATGACGACCTTCTGCCTGGTTCCACAACTGGTGGATGCCCTGACGATACCCGTTGTGGCGGCCGGAGGCATTGGCGACGCCAGGGGGTTGCTGGCGGCTCTGGCTCTCGGCGCCGAAGGTGCCGAAGTCGGTACGGCCTTTCTGGCTACCCATGAGTGCCCCGCTCCCGGTTTCTTCAAGCAGTCGGTCGTTGAGGCGGGATGTGGCGCCACCGTGCTGCTCGGCAAAGGCGCGATGCCTATGCGTGTTCTGAACAACAAGGCGGCCGCTCGCATTCGCGGCTCCGACAAAGCCACGGAAGATCAGCGGCTCGCTGCCGAGGGGGACCGGGAATATGTTATGGAGTGCGCAGACGCGGAGACTTCGCTGATGCCCTGCGGGCAGGTGTGTGGATTGGTTCATGAGATCGGCGGCACTGCCGACGTCTTTCCGAATATGGTGCGATCGGCGCGCTCGCTTCTTGAAGCCCTGCGCGGGGTGTTCGGCACGTAGTGACCGCGGCGGGCCGTGGAGACGGAAAAGCCGTTGGTGGTCGATTGGATGCTCGCACGGACGGGCGCAAGGAGGATGGCGATGAAATGGGACTATGTATTGTTTGAGAAAAGGGATGCGATCGGGACGATTACGCTCAACCGGCCCGACAAGTACAACGCTTTCGGCGGACGGATGCGGGAAGAAATCCTAGAAGCCGTGGAATCGGCCGGTCGGGATGCGGACGTGAGGGTGCTTGTCATTACTGGCGCCGGAAAGGCATTCTGCTCGGGAGGGGACGTCAACGAGTTCGTGGGAGGAACGAGTAAAGCCGTTGCTGACGTCAGCACGGCCACCAGCGACAGAATGACCATGTGCAAGGTGGTTCTGGCTGTCAACAGCATGGAAAAACCGGTTATCGCCGCGGTCAACGGTGTGGCGGCCGGTGGCGGATGCAACCTGGCCCTTTCCTGCGACATCCGCATTGCCAGTGAAAAAGCAAGGTTCGGACAGGTGTTCACCCGCCGGGGGGCACATCCCGACTGGGGCGGCATCTACTTCCTGCCCCGTCTGGTGGGCTATGCCAGGGCTGCCGAACTGATTTTCAGCGGGGAGGTTATAGATGCGCAGGAAGCCTTCCGGCTGAGCATGGTCAACAAAGTTGTCCCTCATGAAGAGCTCCATCGGGCAACCTACGACCTTGCGGGCAGGATTGCGCGAAACGCCCCCATTCCCATTGCTCTTGCAAAACGAGGCCTGCAGAACTTCTTCAAAATGGATTTGGCCATGGCCCTCGACTACGAGGCCTACGCGCTCGGAGTGACATCGAAAAGCGACGATTTCATGGAAGGATTCAAGGCGTTTTTGGAAAAGAGGGAGCCTGTTTTCAGGGGGAGATAGACCGGGCCGCCAAATAACATCGACCCACTCCGCCGGATCGTTGAGCGAAAACTGTTGCAGGACGCGCCTGCATGGAGGAATGTATGGAATTTGAGACAATTATTCTGGAGAAGAAAGACCATCTGGCAACACTGACACTCAATAGACCGAACAGCAGGAATGCTATCAACAGAAAGATGATGGAAGAGCTGGTAATGGCGGTGGAGGACGTGGCGGAGGACGACTTCATTCGCGCCCTGCTCATCACGGGCGCCGGAAAGGCATTCTGCGCCGGCGCCGATCTGGACATCATGCCCGGGGGTAAGAGTGCCCAAGACCTGGCGGCGATGGGCGTCGAAGCCCTGCGACGTTCGTTTCTCTTCAAGGCCAGCCGGAAAATCATGCTTGGAATTCAGACCATGCAAAAACCCACTGTTGCCATGATAAACGGCCCGTGTGTGGGCGCAGGTTTCGATTTGGCCCTGTCGTGCGATCTTAGAACCGCCAGCGACGATGCGGTCTTTATGTGCGGCTTCGTCAAACTCGGCCTCTTCCCCGGCTTTGGGGCGGCCTGGCTGTATCCGAAAGCCCTGGGTCTGGCGAAGGCGATGGAAATGCTCTATACGGGAGATGCCCTTTCCGCCGCCGAAGCCAAAGAAATCGGCATGCTCAACCACGTGGCTTCTCGAGAGTCGCTGGAGACGGTCACCATGGCCATGGTGACAAAGATCCTGAACGGTCCACCCATCGCCATACGTTTGATGAAGGCGCAGGTTTACAAGGGGTTGACCTCGGACTTTGCTGCCATGCTGGACGACGCCGCTGTCTGTGAGAGCATTACGCTTGTATCGAAAGACCATGTGGAAGGGCTGACCGCCTTTCGCGAGAGACGTTCCGCCGCCTTTAAAGGCATTTGATCCTCAGATGAGACAACCAGGACAGGCATACGATGCAGTGCAATTCGATCCTTCATGGTATGGTTTATTCTATACAAGAGAGCAGTGAGGTTTTAGCCGAAAAAACCCCTGCTTAAATACAGGAGGGTTTAACAATGGATAAAACTAGTCAGTCTAAGTTCTTTTATGGCTGGGCGGTTGTTGCTGCTTGTTTTCTACTTACTTTCTCTTTCGGGTTCTTCTATGGTTATGGTGCTTTTTTCAAAGAATTCACAGCCGAATTTGGTTGGAGTCGAGCAGAGACTTCAACTGTCGTCTCAGTTAATACAATTTTTTATGTTATAGGCAGCATCATAATTGGCTGGCTAAGCGATAGATATAAGCTTAGATGGATTGTTCTCGGCGCTGCTATTCTCTTTGGCGCCGGGCTGGCTTTATGCAGTCAAATTCATGCCTTATGGCAGTTGCATATCTTTTTTGGGGTTATGGTGGGGTTTGCTTTGGGTATCGCTTATGCACCGCCAACTGCTGCAGTGCAAAGATGGTTTGTAAAAAGAAGAGGGCTGGCTTTAGGTATCACATTGGCTGGTTTAGGGGTTGGAACTGCCGTTATGACACCACTGTCAGCCTACTTTATCACCGCTTACGGCTGGCGTACAAGTTACATTCTTATGGGCATCATAGTTTTCCTTATCCTTGCCATAGCTGCGCTTCTCGTTGTTAAGCATCCAGAGGACAAGGGACTTAAGCCCTATGGAGCTACTACGGAATCAGTTGCTGAATCTCCTGCGCCCTTGCCAGATGAAAGAAACTGGACAGCAAAAGAGGCTTTAAGGACAAAATCATTTTGGATGGCATGGCTAATGTGGCTGTTTTTCTCTATCCCCATGCTTGTAGTTATGACGCATATAATTCCTCACGCGCAGGATGTCGGGATTTCCCAAGTTGCAGCGGCAGGCGCTGTAGGACTCATTGGTGCAATCAGCATCATTGGCAGGATAGTAGGAGGGGTTTTAGCCGATAAAATAGGCTTTAACCGCGTGGTCGGTTTTTTTTGCCTTTTGTGCGGAGTTATGGTGGCATTCCTCATTGCAGTTAAGAGTGTCTCGATGCTGTATCTATTTGTCGTGATATTGGGGCTTAGCTATGGGGCTAAAGCTTCAATGGCTGGAGGATTAATAGGGCATCTTTTTGGTACCAAATCTTTGTCTGCAATTTTAGGATTTGTTATCACAGCTTGGGCTGTAGCTGGAATCGTTGCACCCCCTGTAGCCGGTTATATATTCGATAAAACCGCCAGTTATAACATCGCTTTTATAATCGGGGCTGTTTCATTCGCCATATCAGGGGCATTAGCCTTGACCGTTAGTTAAGCCACCGCAGAAAATCCCTTCTACCATCAATACGTGAGTGGTCTCTGAAGCCCGTAGATGCCTTGATAAGTATTTCATGTTCTACAACACAAAAAAGGAAGCAACAGAATTATTACAACGATAATAAAGGAGGATGTGGAAAATGGTAGAGTTTAATGTCGGAATCAGCTTACGCAAACCCCGGCTACAAGGGACTTAGAGCGCTGGGGGTGAGTAGAGAAAATGCGCTTCCGGTAGCGGGCTCTCGCAGCGGACCTTGGCCGATGTCGAACATGAAACCGGTTAAAGTGGCAATGCCAAATCGTTTCTTTGCCGAGCAGGGTCTCATGAGCCTTCTGAGTTGTTACGAACATTTAGCAAAGACTATCTGAACCGCCTGGTACGGACCCGTATGCCGGGTGGTGTGAGAGGGCGGAGGTCGTGAGACCTCCCCCTATCTCTATTTTTTAAAATATCAGGAGGGTAGTGAACATGTCTATTCGTGAAGCCGTTATTGTAAGTGCGGTAAGGACTCCCATATGCGATTTCGGAGGTTCTTTCAAGGATATCAAAGCCGGGGATCTGTCAGCAGTTGTAATGAAAGAGGCGATTAAAAGAGCCGGAATCGAAGGCGGACTGATTGACGATATTATCTGGGGTTGCTGTATACAGGATTTTGATGAGCCCAATATTGCAAGATGCGGTGCACTTAAGGCCGGTATTCCCATTGAGATTCCCGCTTATACTGTTCAGCGGCAATGCTCTTCGGGAATGCAGGCCTTAAACAATGCCGCACAGCAGGTTAAGTGGGGTGAGGCTGATATTATACTTTGCGGCGGGGTTGAAAGCTACAGCACCGCGCCTTATGTGCTCCGGGACGCGCGCTGGGGCGCGAGGCTGATGCATAAGACCATGGAGGATTCAATATGGAATCTTCTGTATTCCGGCGGCGATATCATAATGGGGCAGACGGCCGAACTTATCGCAAAAAAGTGGAAGATTTCCAGGGAGGAAAGCGATGAAATAGCGGTCCGAAGCCATAATAATGCCGAAAAAGCTATAAAAGATGGCAAATTCAAAGATGAAATTGTTCCCGTGCCTGTTCCGCAGAAAAAAGGCGATCCGAAGCTGGTGGACCAGGATGAGCATGTGCGTATGGGGCTGACGCTTGATGATGTAAAGAAGTTGAAGCCGGTGTTCGAAAAAGACGGTATCGTCACGGCCGCCAGTTCGTCGGGAATAAATGACGGCGCAGCGGCATTGCTTGTCATGTCCGATGAGAAGGCAAAAGAGCTTGGAATTGCTCCGCTTGCCAAAGTAGGCGATTTCGGGGTCGCGGCCGTGGACCCGGATTACATGGGGGAAGGGCCGATTCCCGCGACAAAAAGGCTTTTTTCAAGATCCAAATACAATCTTTCCAATGTCGGCCTGATTGAACTCAATGAAGCATTTGCAGCCCAGTATCTTGCTTGCGAGAAAGGAATCGGTTTAAACCGGGAAATAACAAATGTTAACGGAAGCGGTTGCGGCCTGGGTCATCCGGTCGGATGCACCGGTGCCAGGATCGTTATATCATTGTTGTATGAAATGAGAAGGCGGAAGGTCGAGACAGGGCTGGCCGGATTGTGTGCAGGAGGAGGCATGGGAACCTCGATTCTCATCCACGCTATTTAGCCACGAAACCATAATTTTGCTTGTGTTGTAAAATAAAATTAATTAGCATCTAATCAGAAACAAGGAGATTAAGATGGGAAACAAGAGGATAAAGAATATATGCGTGATAGGGGCGGGCCTCATGGGCAACGGT
The DNA here is from genome assembly GCA_002327445.1 of Desulfobacteraceae bacterium UBA2174. Lineage (GTDB taxonomy): Bacteria > Desulfobacterota > Desulfobacteria > Desulfobacterales > UBA2174 > UBA2174. The sequence goes on from DCWA01000022.1 coordinate 6,617, forward strand.
ATTGCACAGGTATGCGCGGAGGCCGGCTACAATGTTACCTTAAGGGATATCGAACAGAGATTTGTGGATAACGGGTTTAATGCTATTAAAAAGAATCTGGAAAAGCAGGTAAAGAAAGGAAAAAAGACTCAGGATCAGGCCGATGAGATTACAGGCAGGATAACCCCGCTGCTGGATCTGAGAGAAGCGGCCAAGGATGCTGATATTGTAGTTGAAGTAATCATTGAGGAAATGGAGCCTAAGAAGAAATTGTTTAATGAATTGGAAGAGATCGTATCCGGCGATTGCTTGTTTTTTTCAAATACCTCCGGGCTTAGCATAACCGAGCTGGCTGCATCAACAGAGCGGCCTGACAAGTTTATAGGAACTCATTTTTTCAATCCTGTTCCTGTAATGCGTCTTTTGGAGATAATCAAGGGTTACGAAACTTCTGATGAAACCTTGTCCACGGCTATGCAATGGGGGCAGAGCATCGGAAAGGAGGCGATTATAGTAAACGAGGCCCCGGCATTTGCTGTTAACAGGCTTCTGTGCGTTATGCTTAACGAAGCTTTCTATGCACTTGAAGAAGGGATAGCAAGCCCTGAAGATATTGACAAAGGAATGGTACTGGGCTGTAACCATCCCATCGGACCGCTTGCACTTTCCGATCTTATCGGCCTTGATACTCTCCTTCACGTTATTGAGGGACTTCACCGGGAACTGGGCGATAAATACAGACCCGCGCCATTGCTAAAAAAACTGGTAAGGGCCAGGAATTACGGCAGGAAAACCGGAAAGGGCATTTATTCCTACAACGCAAGTTAATTTCGATTCATCCGAATCGCCGGATCTCCTGTTGCTTGTCAACGGGTGCGCCCATGCTTGTCTGGATGAAGAAGTCGCCGTGATGGACAGGCCGGAACCGCGTGTTTCCGTTCAGGGGGCCAAGGTCAATCAGCGTGCGATTCCTGAGGCCGATCTGCCCGGGGCTGTCGCAAATTGTATTCTGGAAATTTTAAGCCTTCCGCCTCCTGATCTGGCTGGTCGCCAGACCCAAAGGGGCACGAAAGGGCATGAGATGAAAGATGTTGTGATTGTATCGGCTTGCAGGACCGCCATAGGAAAGTTCGGCGGCTCTCTGCGCGACATGAATGCCGCGGCCATTGCCGCTGTGACGATGAAAGAGGCGATTCGAAGAGCGAACATCGATCCTTCCATGATCGATGATGTTCGCTATGGTTGTTGCATCGAGCCGGCGGATACGTTGAATGTGGCTCGAGTGGCGGCGTTGATGGCTGGTATTCCCGACAGCGTGCCGGCGGTTACCGTCAACCGCGTTTGTATTTCCGGTATGGAAGCGGCGCTTTCCGGGGCGGCCATGATCCAGGCCGGCATGGCGGATATCATCCTAGCCGGCGGGGTTGAACACATGTCCGGGGTGGCCTATCAGGTGCCGGCGGCCCGGTGGGGGTGCCGTCTTCAGGACCAGGTGATGGTAGACGCATTGATGCGCTCGCTGTATTGCGGCTCCCACCTCATCCCGCATCCGGAAGATGGCCCGGTGGACAGCACTCAGCCGCCGCTTTCCCTTTTTCGAGGCAAGCCTTATATAATGGGACACACAGCGGAATTCGTAGCCCAACACCTTGATATTTCACGTGAAGATATGGATGCGGTGGCCCTGAGAAGCCACCATAACGCCGAGGCGGCCACGCTGGAGGGGCGGTTCCGGGAAGAGATTGTCGCGGTTGAAGTGCCCGGCAGGAAGGGGTCGGTTTCGATCTTCGAAGCCGATGAGCATTTTCGTCCGGGAATCACCTTGGCGGATCTGAGAAAGCTTCCCCCTGCTTTTGTCGCGGAAGGCGGAAAGGTGACTGCCGGGAATTCCAGCGGGCTGAATGACGGCGCGGCCGGTATGGTGCTGATGAGTGCGGAAAAAGCCAACGAACTCGGTATTTCGCCGCTGGCGCGCATCAGGGCCACAGGGATGGGGGCGTGCCATCCTTCCATTATGGGTCTTGCACCGGTCCCCGCGGTGCGAAGCCTGCTGTCCAAAAGTGGATTTGCCATTGCGGATTTCGACCGTGTGGAGGTCAACGAGGCTTTTGCCGCCCAGTATCTTGGTTGTGAACGTGAATTGGGGTTGTACCGAAACCGAACCAACCTGAATGGGTCGGGGATCGGATTGGGGCATCCCATTGGGGCGACCGGCGCCAGAATCATCGTAACGTTAATATACGGGCTCCGACAATCCGGGAAGCAACTGGGCCTGGCGACCTTGTGCGGCGGTGGGGGGGTTTCGATGGCTTGCGCCATAGAAGCTTTATAAGGTATTAAAAACCTTTTCAGCCCGGAAAGGAAATCCAGTGACATCCGTACCCATGGAACATCAACTCGAAAAAGCCACCGAGGTGATCTGCCGCCAGGGGATGGTGCCGTTTCCGGCCGGCGAGACGGCCCGGGCCATCGTGGCCGAAGTGGTGGGCGACGAACCGGAGGCCCTGGCGTTGATCGCCGCCTTCGCCAAGGCCCCTTCCCAGACCCTGGACCAACTGGTGGCAAGCAGCGGCAAGAGCGCCGCCGAGATCGAGCCCCTGGCGGCGGACCTGGCCCGCAAGGGGCTGATCTTCAACCAGCCCAATTCGGCCGGCACCATGGTCTATCGCCTGCTGCCGCTGATGATGGTCGGGGTGATGGAGTACCGTTTCATGGGGGCGCTGAGCGGCAGCGAGGACGAAAAGAGGCTCGCCCGGCTCTTCGAGAAGCTCCTGGCCGAGTTGCGCGACCAGGTGCAGGGCAACTACGACGCCCTGCCGGCGCTTTTCGGAAAGGCGCCGGCGGTGGACCGCACCGTACCTGCCACCACCACCCATGAAGGGAAATCGATCCGGGTCATCCCGGTGCAAAAACCCTTGACCGGCGGCGAGGAATTCGTCCTGCCCAGCCAGACGGTGGATGAAATCATCGCCAAGTTCGATGACATCGCCGTGGGCCACTGCTTCTGCCGCCAGCGCCGGAGCCTTCTGGGCGAACCCTGCCGTTTTCACGCCCCCACCTTGAACTGCTTCACCTTCGGCAAATCGGCGCGCCATACCGTGGCCCAGGGCTTTGCCAAAAGGATCGGCAAGGACGAGGCCCGCCGGATCATGCGGGAGGCCGAGGCGGCGGGCCTGGTTCACAAGGCGTTTCATCCCGGATCGCGGGAATCGAGTCCGGAAACCAGCATCTGCAACTGCTGCAAGGACTGCTGCGACACGTTGCGGCTCTGGCGCGACGGCACCCTGCCGATGATCAATTCCACCTATCACCTGGCGGTGATCGACGAAGAGACGTGCACCGGTTGCGGGACCTGCGTGGACTGGTGCCCGACGGATGCCATCACGTTGGGCGATGAGGGGGTGGCCCGGCGGGATGAGAACGCGTGCATCGGCTGCGGGGTCTGCGCCCGTTTCTGCCCGGAGGAGGCGATTTCCCTCGAGGAAGGGCTCCGGCGGGTTTTCGTGATGCCGCCGCGGTTGCGGTGAACCGGATTTGTCAGACCCGTCAAGCTGGTCAGACTAGTCAGCGCCGCCGCCGGCCACGGTAGTGTCGGGTTTGATCAAGGAGGTGACGACTGCCTTGGTAATTTCCGGATGCGTTTCCGCCGTCTCGTCCCGATGAACATGGATTCCCCCGGATCAGGTCCGGGGCAGGCTCTGGTCAAGTCCGGAATGACGGAATGGGACCGGACGAATCCGGGTTCCTTCAGCAGGCCGTCACCCCGGGCGAAGACCCGGGGTCCATTTCGAACGGCTGAAGAATTCCAGGAGTGTTTCCAGGCAATTGATCGTAGTCACATACAAGACTAGTCAGACCGGTCCGACGGGTCCGACAACAACCCCGGGCGATCAAATGGCCAGGGCCGCCAGAAACCCGCCGTGGATGGCGTCGTTGAGCTTGCCCGGGGCGATGGTGTCCCCCACGGCGGTGTAAGGGATCCCCGCCTCCGCGAGGGCCTGGCTCAACCGTTGCACCGGTCTCGAGCCGGAGGCCGCGATCACGGTGTCGAAATCCTCCCGCGTCTCCCCCTCCGGGCCGTCCAGGGTCAGCCGCCGGCCGTCTTCGATGGCCACCACCTTGGTTTTCGTGCGGATCTTCACCCCGTGGCGGTCCAGGTTGGCCAGAAGGATCCACTTGGTGGACTTGCCCACGTCGGCGCCCGCCTTGGACAGCATTTCAAAGACCGTCACCTCGCTGGTACCCCGAAACATCAGCTCCCGCAGCCGCTCGGTGCTCTCGGCCTCGTAGGCGAAAAGAAAATGCAGGATTTCCGGGGTCAGGGTGCCCTTGGCGGCCACGAACAGGGCCGTCTCCAGGCCCACGGCCCCGCCGCCGATGATGGCCACGCGCCGGCCCAGGCGGGGATTGTCCCCCAGCACCTGCCAGGCGGTGAGGACATCGGGGTGGTCGATGCCGGCGATGGGCGGCATTAGGGCTTCGGCCCCCTCGGCCACGATGACGTGGTCCGGGGCCTTGCGGCGGACAAAATCCAGGTCCACTGGGGTGTCGAGGTGCAGCCGGATCTCCAGCCGGTGGAGCATGGCGCGGTAGTAACGGATCAACTCGAGGATCTCGCGCTTGTGGGGCGGGGCCCCGGCGAGCCAGAGCTGGCCGCCGATGTCGTTGGTCCGTTCGTACAAAGACACCCGAAACCCCCGCTGGGCGGCGGTGACCGCCGCCTCCAGGCCCGCGGCGCCGGCGCCCACCACCATGATCCGCTTAGCCGGATCGGCCTGGAGGATTTTCCGTTCATACTCGTAACCGGCCAGGGGATTGCCCACGCAGAAGACCGGCCGACCGGAGAAAATCTGGTCGGTGCAGCCCTGGGAGCAGGCCAGACAAGGGCGGATCTCGGCGGCGCGCCCTTCGAAGGCCTTGCGGGGCCACTCGGGGTCGGCGATGAGCACCCGGCCCAGGTTGACCATGTCGGCACAACCGTCGCGCAGGATCTGCTCGGCCGTCTCGGGCATGGTGATGCGGTTGGAGGCCATCACCGGCACGTTGACGGCCTTCTTGATGTTCAGGGCGAGGTAGGCGTAGGCCGAGCGGGGCAGCTCCATGGGCAGTTGAGGCACCTTGGATTCGTGCCATCCGCCGGTGACGTTGATCACGTCCACCCCGGCGGCCTCGTAAACCTTGGCGATGGCCGGGGTTTCGCTGTCCGTGTTGGAGCCGGGGACGAAGTCGTTACCCGCCATGCGCACCGAGAGGGGGACTTCCGAGCCGATGCGCCGCCTCACCCGTTCGATGGTTTCCCGGGGGAAGCGGGCGCGGTTTTCAAAACCGCCGCCGTAGGCGTCGGTGCGCCGGTTGCGTAGCGGGGAGAGGAACTGGGTGAGGAGGTAGCCGGCCGAGGCGATGATCTCCACCCCGTCGAAGCCGGCTTCCACCGCACGGACCGCGGCGGCGGCAAAGGCCTCCTGGACGCTCCCGATGTCTTCCAAGGTCATCTCCCGAGGCGTCACCTTGGCGTAGGGGTTGAACACCGGCGACGGGCCGATGGGGGTCTGGCCGTCGATGAAGATGGGGTGGGAGTAGCCGCCGGCGTGAAAGAGCTGGATGAAGGCCCGGGCCCCTTCGCCGCGGATGATCCCGGTGAGCTTCCGGAAATCCGGGATGTATTCGTCGTCGCGCAAGCTCAGGGCCATGAGCCCCGAGCCGATGAAATCGACGCCCACCGGGCCCACGGTGACGATGCCGGCGCCGCCCCGGGCCCGGGCGCGGAAGTATTCGTAGTAACGGTCGTTGAGCCGGCTGTCGTAGGAGTAGAGCAGTCCCAGGGCCGGGTAGGCGATGCGGTTCTTGATTTCCAGCCGGTTGATGGTGATGGGCGAGAAGAGATAGCGGTACATGGGAAACCTCCGGTTGTTCGGAAAGTGTCAGCTGATATCCGATCCGACGGATCCGAAAGATCGGACCGATCGGACCGATGGGTCGAATCGGACAGGCGCTGTCAGCCCCGGCCGCGTCAAAACGCCCCGAAGGCCGTCTCGGGAATTTCCACCGCCGCGGCGCCCCCGGCCTGGACGCTGTTCATGCGGCCGTGGGTCACCGGCAGGAGGGTTTCGATGAAAAATTCCGCCGAACGGATCTGGCCTTCGTAAAAGGCCGCCTGGCGGTTTTTCTCCAGGATTTCCAATCGTTTTTCCCCCGTGGCACCGGCCAGCAGCCGGTCCAGGGCCGGGGCCGCCACGCCGGCGCGCCACAGCAGCATCCAGGCCATGACGCAGTCGCCGGTCACGTCCAGGAAAGGGCAGGCATGGGCGAAGGCGGCCCGCAGCCGCTCGCTCATGGCCATGGTGCCGATCTGCATAGCGGTCTCTCCCAGGCGATCCACCGCGGCCTCGAAGCGTTCGGCCAGGCCGCCAAGGGCGGCGTTCTGGCGGGCCTGAACGGCGGCTTTCTTCATCTCGCCCAGAAGGTTCAAGAAAACCTGGCCCCCGGCCATGCCCAGCTTGCGGCCCAGCAGGTCCATGGCCTGGATCCCGTTGGTGCCCTCGTAGATGGGGGCGATGCGCACGTCGCGCAGCAGTTGCTCCACCGGGTAGTCCTTGGTGTACCCGTAACCGCCGTAGACCTGGATCGCCAGGTTGCACACCTCAACCCCGCGGTCGGTGCAGTAGGCCTTGATCACCGGGGTGAGCAGGTCGAGCATGCCCTTGTAGAAGTCCCGCCGGCCCGGGTCGGGGTTGCACTTCTGTTGGTCGATGCACCAGGCCCCGTAGGCGATGAGGCTGCGCATCCCCTCCACGTGACTCTTCATCCACATCAGCATGCGCCGCACGTCCGGATGGCGGATGATGGGCACCTGGGGCGAGGTGGGATCGAAGGATTTTTCCAGGTCCCGGCCCTGCTTGCGCTGGCGGGCGTATTCCAGGGCGTACAGGTAGGCGGCCGAGGCGCTGGTGGCGCCGATGGCACCCACCAGGATGCGCGCGGCGTTCATCATGTGAAACATCACCCGCATCCCCTTGTTGACTTCCCCCAGCAGCAGGCCTCGACATTTGCCCTTGGCGCCGAAGGTGAGCTGGCAGGTGGGGCTGGCGTGGATGCCCATCTTCTCCTCGATGGCCGTGCAGACCACGTCGTTTTCCTCCCCCAGGCTGCCGTCGGGGTTGACCCAGACCTTGGGCACGATGAACAGGGAAATCCCGCGTGTGCCGGCCGGGGCGCCCTCGATGCGCGCCAGCACCGGGTGGATGATGTTTTCGGTGAGATCGTGCTCGGCGTTGGTGATGAAGATCTTGTTGCCGTAAATGGAATAGGTGCCATCGTCGTTGGGGCGGGCCGAGGTCTGGAGGTTGCCCACGTCGCTGCCGGCCTCCGGTTCGGTGAGCACCATGGTGCCGCCCCATTTGCCGGCGTACATTTTTTTTAGGAACATCTTCTTTTGCAATTCGGTGCCGAAGATCTCGATCATCTCCCCGGCGCCGTAACCCGACCAGCCGTAGAGAGTGAAGGCGTAGTTGGCCCCCAGCAGGTATTCGCTCACCGCCTGGGAAACCACGCTGGGCAGCCCTTGGCCGCCCAGTGCGGGATCCGCCGGCAGGGCGGTGTATTCGTTTTCGCAAAAGAGCCGGTAGGGCCGGTGGAAGCATTCCGGCACGAAGACCCGGTTGTTTTCGAAGCGCAATCCCTCCCGGTCGCCCGGCGCGAAGGTGGGCAGGATCTCCTTGAGAGCGAAGTTGCGCGCCTCGGTGAGGATGAGATCGAAGGTCTTCCGGTTGAACTCGCGGTAGCGGTCGGTCTTGCACAAACTTTCCACTCCGAGCTGTTCAAAGAGGACAAAGTCGATGTCGCGGCGGTCGGCGATGAGTTGGGCCATGGTCGAAATCCTTTTCTGCGGATTGGGAGTTGAATTTCAAAAATGGTGCTTGGTTGTTTGACGGACCAGTCGGGCCAGTCCGATCTTTTTGGCTTTCCTATAGTCCCATGAACTTACCGGCGATCTGCTTCATGATCTCGTTGGTACCGGCGAAAATCGACAGCACCCGGGTGTCCCGGAAGGTGCGTACCGCCGGGCACCGTTCCAGATTGGCTTCCGGGCCGCACAGCTCCAGGCAGCGGGCGGCGTTGCGATGGGCCATTTCACTGATCCAGTACTTGGCCATGGAGGTTTCCACCACCACGTTTTTGCCCGCCATGTGGTCCACGATCAGGGTGTCGAGAAAGGTGCGGCCCAGCCGCACCTCGGTGGCCATTTCCACCAGGGCGAACTGCACGTCCTGGGATCGGGTGCGGGGACGTCCGTCGATGATTTGGCCCTGCAAGTGGCCCGTTGCCCAATCCAGGGTGAACTCGGCCTGGGCTTGGGCTATCACCGCCACCACGAGGCGCTCCTGCTGAAGCTTCTCCATCAGCATCAAAAAGCCGCTGCCGGCCTGCCCGAGGCGGTTTTCCGCTGGGATGCGGCAGCTTGAAAAGAACAGCTCGGCGGTGTCCTGGCTGTGGTAGCCCATTTTTTCCAGGTGCCGGCCGCGGGAAAAACCGGGGGTGCCGGCTTCCACCAGGTAGAGGGAGATGGCCTGGTGGGGGTTTTCCACCGCCGGGTCCTTGGCCGCCACTACGATCAGGTCGGCGTTGATGCCATTGGTGATGAAGGTCTTGGCACCGTCCAGGACGACGGTGTCGCCATCCTGGATCGCCGTGGCGGTCATGGATGCCAGGTCGCTGCCGGCCCCCGGTTCGGTCATGGCAACGGCAGTGATGGTCTCGCCGCTGACGCAGCCGGGCAGATATTTTTGCTTCTGATCCTTGTTGCCGTAGGACAGGATGTAGGGCACCACGATGTCGCTGTGCAGCGGCGCGGCCAGGCCGTTGTGATTGGTGCGGCCGATTTCCTCGATGACGATCACCGAGTAGAGGAAATCCAGTCCCGGTCCGCCGTAGGCCGGCGGCACGCCCATGCACAGAAAGCCCTGGTCGCCCATGCGGCGCCAGATCTCGCGCGGCACGATGTGGGTCTCGGTTTCCCAGCGGTGGATTTCAGGGATCACCTCGGCCTCGAGGAAGGCGCGCAGGCGGCGGCGAAAGTCTTCGTGGGCGTCGGTGTAGGGGAGAATGTTCATGGATTTGCCCTATTTCGGGTTAGTGGAGAAATTTGAAACTGGAAACTTGAGGCGATGATCTGTCTGATCGGTCGGATCCGACGGATCGGTCCGACGAACCCTTTACGCGCCGGCCGGGGTATTTATGCCATCCTGCGCCAAAGCGCGCAGTTGGTAAATTCCCCGGCCGGGAACTGGAAGTTTGAAATTTGAGATTTCAGATCACGCCCTCGGCGGCCAGGCGGTCCATCTCCGCCGGGCTGTAACCCAACTCGGCCAGGACGGCGCGGGTGTTGGCGCCGAACGCCACCGCCGGGGTGCGTACCGCACCGGGCGAGGCGCTCAGCTTCACCGACACGCCCAGGGCTTTTTCCGGCCGGCCGTCGGCGGCGGGAAGGTCCACCACCATCCGGCGCTGGATGAACAGCGGATCGTCAAAGACTTCGTCGAAGGACTGGATTCGCCCGAAACAGACGTCCAGAGGTTCGAGGACTTCGGTCCACTCGTCCAGGGTCTTGGTCCTGAAGCGCTCGCGGAAAAAGGCGATGATCTCCCGGCGCCGGTGGTCGTCATACTGCAATGGGGTGAATTCGGGCACGCCGAAATAATCGCAGAGATTTTTCCAGAAGCGGTTTTCCACCGCGCCGATGGACAGATGGCGGCCGTCGGCGGTTTCGTAGGTGTTGTAGCAGGCGTAGCGGTGCGAGAGCATCGTATCGGCGCGCTGAGGTGCCTTGCCTGTCAAATGGCGCCAGAAAATAGCGAAAGGCAAGAGCGAGACGCTTCCGTCGGTCATGGAAATGTCGATGTACTGACCCTGGCCGGTCCGGCCGCGGTGGTGCAGGGCCAGGAGGATACCGATGACGGCGTTCATCCCCCCGCCCACCATGTCGGCGATCTGGATGCCGGGAATCGACGGCGGCCGGTCCGGCTCTCCGATGAGCCCGAGCACCCCGGCCTGGGAGAGGTAGTTGACATCGTGGCCGGCCCGGTCGCGAAACGGTCCGTCCTGCCCGTAGCCGGTGATCGAGCAATAGATCACGTCCGGCCGCACCCGGCGCACCGCCTCGTAGCCGACCCCCAGCCGGTCCACCACCCCGGGACGAAAGCCCTCCATCACCACGTCGCTGCGCGCGGCAAGATTGAAGAAGATCTCCCGCCCCGCGTCGGTCTTCAGGTTCAGCGATACGTGTTCTTTGTTGCGGTTGACGCTGGTCATGAAAAGGCCGTCGGCCAGGAAGCGCTTGTCCTCCACGCTGATGACCCGCGCCCCGTGATCGGCCAGGATCATGGAAGCGTAGGGGCCGGGCAGCAGCCGGGAGAGGTCGAGGACCGTGATGCCTTTTAGTGAACCTTGGTTTTGCATGATGCGGGTTCCTTCCAGACTTCTGATTTTCTACTTCAACTTGCCGATCACCGCATGGCCGATCACGTCCCGCAGGTCACCCGGCGCCCCGGCGGTGAGGGAGAGGGCCTTGGCCTCGCGGTAGTAGCGTTCCACGTCGTACTCGCGCATGTAGCCGTAGCCCCCGTGGAGCTGGATGGCCGTGTCGGCGGCGGCGACGGCCGCCTCGCCGGCCGTGAGCTTGGCGATGGCGGCGGTGCGGGCATCGGCCTGGCCGGCGTCGAAGGCCGCGGCGGCCTGGTAGACGGCCAGGCGGGCGGTTTCCACCCGGGCGGCCAGTTCGGCGATCTTGTGGCGGGTAATCGGAAAAGCCCCGATCTTGCGGTTAAACTGGACCCTATTGCGCACGTAGTCCACCGCACGGTCCATGGCCCCCTGGGCCAGCCCGATGGCCTGGCCGGCCAGCAGGATGCGCCGCTCGATGAAGTAGGCGGCCAACTGGGCCAACCCCTGTCCCGGCGTTCCCAACAACCGGTCCGGCGTCAGCCGGACACCTTTGAAGGTTACCTCGGCCCCGCCGAGGAGATTGCCGCCCAGGCGCCGGCCTTCATCGGTGACGCGCAGGCCGGCGGCACCGGCGTCCACGATGAACATGCTTGCCGTGGCGGCTTCATCCGCTCCGTCCGACGTGGTGGCCAGGGTCAGAAAAATTTGGGCCCGCTGGGCATTGGCGACGAAACACTTGGTGCCCTGGAGCGTCCAGCCTTCTCCATCGGGTGCAGCCGTTGTGGCCGGCAACGACGAAATCCCGCGCTCGGCCTCCACGAAGGCCACGGCCATGCCGCTGCGCCCCTCCAGGATCGGCGGCAGGAAGCGCTTCTTTTGGTCTTCGCTGCCGAAACGGGCGATGCACTCGGCGCCGTGGCCGGCATCGCAGACCGCCTGGCCCAGGGAGGCGTCCATGGTGCAGAGGGTCTCCGCCAACAGGACGGCTTCCAGCAGTCCCATGCCGCCGCCGGCATAGGCCTCGGGCAACTGGATGCCCACGAAGCCCAGCTCGGCGGCCCGCCGGAAGACGTCTTCGGGGAATCGACCGATTTTTTCCGCTTCCCGGGCCGTTTCGCAGTCGAATTCCCCCTTGGCAAAATCCCGGGCCGCCTTCTGGACCTGTTTTTGGGCACGCGTCAGTTGGATCATGGGGTACCTTATGTTGAAACTTGAAATTTGAAACTTGAAACTGGGAGAAACGGCCAAGCGCGATTTGCTTTATCCGTCCGATCGGTCGGATCCGTCGGATCGGACCGAATTTCCAGTTTCCATTTTCAAACATCATTCATACTTCCCGATCACGCAGATGCTGCATACGTTCATCGAGGGAAAGCCGCCGAGATTGTGGGTCAGGCCCAGGCGCGGGTTTTCGATCTGCCGCTCGCCGGCCCGGCCATGGAGCTGGAGGTACATCTCGTAGAGCATGCGCAGCCCCGAGGCGCCGATGGGGTGGCCGAAGCACTTCAGGCCGCCGTCCACCTGGCAGGGGACCTCGCCGCCGCGATCGAAGACCCCGTCGAGCACGTCGCGCCAGCCCCTGCCGCGCTCGGAAATGTGCAGGTCCTCCATGGTGACCAGCTCGGTGATGGAAAAGCAGTCGTGCACCTCCATCATGCTGATCTCCCTGCGGGGATCGGTGATGCCGGCCTCCTGGTAGACCTTCTTGCTGCATTCGCTGGTGGTGATGAAGTGCTCGCCGTCCCAGTCGTTGTAGCCCATCTCCTCGCCCGAGGAGAGGGCCAGTTGCAGCCCCTTGACGGTGACGAAATCCTTCTTGCCCATCCTCTTGGCGATCTCCGGCGTGGTGACGATGGCGCAGGCCGCCCCGTCGCTGACCCCGCAGCAGTCGAAGAGCCCCAGGGGATGGGCGATGATGGGGGCGGCCATGATCTGCTCTTCGCTCACCGCCTTGCGCAGGTGGGCCTTGGGATTGAGGACCCCGTTGGCGTGGCTCTTGGCCGAGACGTGGGCCATGGCGCGCTTGAGGTCCTGGTCCTTGACCCGGTACTTGGCCGCGTAGGCACTGGCGAGCTGGGCAAACGAACCAGGGGCGGTGATGTTGGGAAACCACTGCCAGGTGAGGCTGCCGGAGTCGGAGCCGACGAAGCTGGGCAGCCCGCCGTAGCCGGTGTCCTTGAGTTTTTCCACCCCCAGGGCCAGGCAGATGTCATAGGCGCCCGAGGCCACCCCGTAGCAGGCGCCGCGGAAGGCCTCGGTGCCGGTGGCGCAGAAGTTTTCCACCCGGGTCACCGGGATCAAGGGCAGGCGCAGGGTCATGGAGAGGGGCAGGGCACTCTTGCCGACGCTGATGTTGTCGAAGCAAGTCCCCAGCCAGGCGGCCTCGATCTCCTTCTTCTCGATGCCGGCATCGGCCAGCCCCTCCTCGAAGGCCTCGACCATCAACTCCTCGGCCCCCACGTCCCAGCGTTCCCCGAAACGGGTGCAGCCCATGCCGATGATGGCGACCTTGTCGCGTATACCAGTGGCCATGATATCCTCCTCATTAAAAACGCTGGCGCGTTTTTAAATATGAAAAAGTTTTCCGATGAGCTGGGACTTCATCACATCCCCGCTGATCTGCAGTTTACCCGAGCTGAAGGCCTGCATGGGGGGCAGTTCGCCTTTAATCATGCGCACGAAGTCGGCCGCGGCGATCTTCAGGGTACAGGTGGCCTTGGCGGTTTTGCCTTTTTCCACCGTGCATTGTTGGTCCTTGACGGTGACGGTCCATTCCCCCCCGCCGGGGCCGTCGATGAGGTACTGGAAGACGACGTCCACGCCGGCGGCCTTGTCCGGTTGGAAGGCCCCGGGCATTTTTTCGAAGATGGCCGCCACCGCCGCGCCGTCGGCCCCCGTTTCGGGCCCGGACTGCTCGCCCGCCGCCTTGGCGGCCGGCTTCTTTTCCGTCATCAGGTCCATCAAGGCCGCATTGGCATCGGGCAGTTCCCTGGCGCCGGCCAGGCTGTTGATCTCGTCCCACCGGTTCCAGATGTCTTCGGCACTGGGCGGCTGGCCGGCATCGCCCAGCTTGACCGCCGGCCCGGTGAGGATGGCCGCCCGGTTGTAGTAGCCCATGCCGGCGTTGTAGATCTCGCCGCTGCCCTGGCACCGATCGCTGGCCAGGTACAGCACCATGGGGGCGACGAACTCCGGCCGCATCTTCTCGAAGATCTCCGGCGGCATCACGTCCTCGGTGAGCCGGGAAGCGGCCAGGGGGGCGATGGTATTGACTTTGATGTCGTACTTTTGGCCCTCGAGCTTGAGGGTGTTCATCAGGCCCACCAGGGCCATCTTGGCCGCCGAATAGTTGGCCTGACCGAAGTTGCCGTAGAGGCCGGCGGCCGAGGTGGTCATCACGATGCGCCCGTAGCCCTGCTGTTTCATCACCTCGAAGGCCGGCCGGGTGACGTGGTAGGCCCCGTTGAGATGCACCGCCAGCACGGCGTTCCAGTTCTCCGGCGTCATCTTGACGAAGCTCTTGTCCCGCAGGATGCCGGCGTTGTTGATCACGATGTCGATGCGCCCGAAGGCCTCCAGGGCACTCTGGACGATGGCGGCGCCGCCTTCCACCGTGGCCACGTTGTCGTAGTTGGCCACCGCCTGGCCGCCGGAGGCCCGGATCTGCGCCACCACCTGGTCCGCCGGCGAGCTGGAGCCACTCCCCGTGCCGTCCCGGGCGCCGCCCAAATCGTTGACCACCACCGCCGCCCCCCGCCGCGCCAGCTCCAGGGCGTAAGTGCGTCCCAGGCCCGCCCCGGCACCGGTGACAACGGCCACCCGGCCGTCAAAACGGATCTTGTTCATCTCCTCCAGGGCGCCGGGCACCGGCACCGCTTTCCAGAAGTAGTTGACGAAGCCGCGCGCCTTGTCCACCACCTTGCGCTTGAACTCCATGGTCACCGGCAGCCCCACCCGGATATCGGCCAGCTCGCAGTCGGTGAAATCGGCCATCATGCGGCCGCCGCCGTCGAACTGGACCATGCCGTAGATGGCCGGCGGGTCCACCGAGACGGCCAGCATATCGCCGGTGAAGGTCTTGACCCGGCCCGGCTGGTCGGCAAACTCGTAGTCGTCCTGGGAGTGATGGGCCCCGCAGGCCGGGTTGACGCAGATCTCGGACTTGGGAAACTGGGGGGTGCCGCATTGGCGGCATTTGCCGCCCACCAGGCCCAGGATCATCTTGTTCTTGCGGTAGAGCACCGTGGTGGCCGTCTGGGTGGGGGCTTCGGCCCGGATGCCCATCTCCACGTCGATCAGCTCGCGAAACTTGAGCCACTTGGCGTAGTTGTCGGTGGTCTTCTTGTTGGCCAGGCTTCCGACCAGGCCGTTGCGCGGCGCCAGGCGGGTGATGTTTTCGGTGACCTCGAACAGCAGGGCGTTGGCGCCCTGGCCGTAGCCCGCAACGACGATCTTTTCCCCCGGCTTGGCCGTTTCCAGGGCCTGGATGAGCAGCAGAAAACTGTGGGCCGCGCCGCACTCGCCGCAGACCTCGTGCAGGTTGTCGACGAGCGCCTCCGGCTTGGCGCCCAACTTTTTGGCGATCTTGCGATGATCCGCCTTGAAAAAGCACGGGTAGGCCAGCCGGTCGATGTCATCGATGGTCAGGTTCAACTTGTCCAGCAGCCCCTGGATCGCCTCCGGCAGGATCTTGCCGTAGCCCTCGTCGCGGTTCCAGCGCTCTTCCCAAACGTAGTCGTACTTGTTCTCGGCGCCCCGGTAGTGGTCCACGAAGTCGCGTTCCAGGGAAAAGGATCCCTTGAACTCGGCGATGACATCGGTGTCTCCCACCGTGAGAGCCGCGGCCCCGTCGCCGAACCACATTTCGTAGAAATAGGCCGTCCGGGTTTCGCGCCGGTCGGTGGCCGTCACCAGGACATTGCGCCGCGCACCGCCGGCCACGGCCTCCAGGGCCGTGATCAGGGCCGTGGTGGCGGTCTTCTGGGAGGCGGTGAAGTCGGCGCAAACGAGGTTTTCCTGAAGGTTCAGGGCCGAAGCCAGGATGCCGGCGTTCTGCCGGTCGGCAAAGGGCAGGGTGGTGGACGCCAGGTAGACGGCGTCCAGGCGTTGCTTGTCATGGCCGCGCAGGCAGTCGCGGGCCGCGCTCACCGCCATGGTGAGGCTGTCCTCGTCCCAGTTGCACATGGACCGTTCGCCCTGGGCCACGGTCATGATGGCCGGGGCGAACCAGCCCATGGCCTGGACGATGGCCATGCGGTTGAGCCGCAGCCGGGGAATATAGGCACCGTATGACGTAATCCCGATCATGTTTTGGACTCCTTTTTAAAATCGCTCGCGATTTTAAAGTTTGAAAAGCGGGCCGATGAACTGGCGCTTGATCACTTTCCTGTCGCCGTCTTTGCTCCTGGGCCGACCTTGGCCGCCGGGGCGGAAAAAGCGGCCAGGACGTCGCCGAACTGGTCGTTGAGCTGGAAGTATTCCTTGCCGCCTTCCAGGCTGGAAATCTTGGTCAGGGCCGCGGCCACGTCATCGACGGTGGGAATTTTGTCGCCGCCGCCTACCACGGTCCCGGGTCCGGTGACCACGGCGGCGCGGTTGTAAAAGCCCATGCCGGCGTTGTAGATGCACCCGGTCACCGGGCAGCGTTCCGAGCACAGAATCATGACCATGGGCGCCACGTATTCGGGCGAGAGCTTGTCCAGCAGGTCCGGCGGCAGGATGTCCTCGGTGAGCCGGGAGGCGGCCACCGGGGCGATGGTATTGACTTTGATGTCGTATTTTTGGCCCTCGAGCTTGAGGGTGTTCATCAGGCCCACCAGGGCCATCTTGGCCGCCGAGTAGTTGGCCTGGCCGAAGTTGCCGTAGAGGCCGGCGGCCGAGGTGGTCATCACGATGCGCCCGTAGCCCTGCTGTTTCATCACCTCGAAGGCCGGCCGGGTGACGTGGTAAGCCCCGTTGAGATGCACCGCCAGCACGGCATTCCAGTTCTCCGGCGTCATCTTGACAAAGCTCTTGTCCCGCAGGATGCCGGCGTTGTTGATCACGATGTCGATGCGACCGAAGGCGTCCAGGGCGGTTTGAACGATGTTGGCCCCGCCTTCCACCGTGGCCACGTTGTCGTAGTTGGCCACCGCCTGCCCCCCGGCGGCCCGGATCTCCGCCACCACCTGGTCCGCCGGCGAGCTGGAGCCGGCCCCCGTGCCGTCCCGGGCGCCGCCCAGGTCGTTGACCACCACCGCCGCCCCCCGGCGCGCCAGCTCCAGGGCGTAGGTGCGCCCCAGGCCGGCCCCGGCACCGGTGACAACGGCCACCCGGCCGTCAAAACGGATTTCGTCCTTGGGCACCGGGCCGATCTCGCAAACTCCCCTGTCGATGACCACGTCGCCGGTCTCGGCGTTGACGGTCCGCCACACGGCTTTGCCATCGCCGGTTTTCCAGATCCGGGTCTCGATGGGGACCCCGGGGTAAAGGGGCTTGGAGAAACGGCAATCGAAGCGGCGCACCAGCTCGGGCTGGCCGGGGCAGAGGCTGGCGATGAGAGCCCGGCAGGCGAACCCGTGAGTGCACAGACCGTGCATGATCGGTTTGTCGAAGCCGGCCATGCGGGCGAATTCCGGGTCCACGTGGAGTTGGAAGATGTCGCCGGAAAGGCGGTAGAGCAGGGGCTGGTTCTCCGATGGGGTGTCGGCCACGGTGAAGTCCGGGGCGCGGTCCGGGAACTCGACGCGCCGGCGCGGTGCTTCCGGGCCGCCGAATCCCCCGTCGAGGCGGGAAAAAATGGTGGCCGTGGCGGTAAAAAGCTTCTGTCCGTTGCTGTGGCGGGTCTCGCAGGTGGCCACCACCAGGGCGCCCTTGTCCTTGCCCTTGTCGTAGTAGTGGGTGATGGCCCCTTCGGTGATCAGCTCCCCCTCGGGAGGGATCGGATTGTGGAAAATCAGTTCCTGCTCGCCGTGGAGAATGCCGGCCAGGTTGACGTTGGAGGCCGCACCCACATGCGACAGGAAGCCGAAGACGGCTGCGATGGAAAAACTGGGAATCACCTTGAGATTTTTTTCATAGCAATAATCCAGGTCGGAAAAACCGGCGCCCACGCCCAGGGCGTACAGGCTGCAATCCTTCCAGGTGTACGCCTTGGTGAGCGGTCCGATCTTCCGGCCGATCGCATCCATGTTCAGCGCCATCGTCATTCCTCCTTTGTACGGTTGACAGCCGGTTTTTTTTCTCTTCGCTTCTCGTTGCGGGCGCCCGCCTTCCCACTTCCCCCTTGCTCCGCGTTCATGCCGCCGAAGATTGGGCAAAGGCGGGAATCAGGATGAACTTGAGGGTGTCCTTGACCACGGATCGATACTCGTCACGATCCACTCCGAGCATCGGCAGAAAGAAGTCTTCGCCGGCGGTGAAGTTGATGGCCGAGTTCCAGACGGTGAGCACCCGCGCGTTGGCGCGGGCCGGCACCCGGGTGCGGTCCAGGGCCAGGCCCATGGCCACGGCGATGTTGGCGATGTGCTCCTTGATGGGCACGTGGGCGTCCGGGGCGCTGCGCGATTTGCCCATGTAGCTCGACAGCATGAGCTTGGCCGCTTCGGGGTGGGCGAAGAGCCAGTCGCACATCACGTCGATGGCCACCTCCAGGCGATGCGCCAGGGAGCCACCGTGCACCATGCGTTCGATTTCCCGCAGCTTGGCGCGAATCTCGCAGCTCAGGTCGGCCATGACCGCGTCGTAGAGATCCTGCTTTTCCCCCCAGTGATAGTAGAGAGTCGAGATGTCGATCCCCACTTCCCGGGCCAACATGCGGGTGGTGACCCCTGAAAAGCCGTATTCGGCAAACAGGTGGCGAGCGGCTTCCAGGATGCGCCCTTTCATCGAATCGGGATCCTGGCGGGCTTTCTCGAGGCGGGAAGGCATGGGGCGGTCTCGCTCAACGTCCGGGGGTGGAAAGGCATCCAGCGTAGGCTTCCAACAAATGATGGATTCTCGTATCCAAAAAAAAATTGGTTGTCAACGGCTAAATGGGATTCGCCAATCAGTCGGCGCTGGTTGGAACGGATTCCTCCTGGCCGACAATGTATTTCTTGACGGTACGCCGGTCCAGGCCGGTGCGGCGGGCGACTTCCTCGAAGGTGCCGTGGCGCCGGTAGAGCAGGGCGCAGTAGCCGGAAACCAGATCCGATGCGGAGATATCTCCCCGGGCGATCCCTTCGGCAAGGCGGGATTCCAGGTCCGGACCCGCGGGGGCCACATCCCCCTCGTAGCTGCGGCGCAACAGCACGCGCCGCACGCACTGCTCCAGCTCGCGCACGTTGCCGGGCCAGTGGTAGGCCGAGCCGAGATCGCGATCGATGGCCTCGCGCACCAGCGCCGCCAGTTCGGGAGAAGGCTTGCCCACCAGCCGCTCCAGGGTGAAGGCGATGAGATCGTCGAGTTCGGCGGGGGCCTCCACGATGCGCTGGCGCAGGGACGGCACCGTGATCATGTCCGAGCAGAGGCGGTAGTAGAAATCGTCCCGAAACAGCCCCTGCTGACGCAGTTCGG
Source organism: Desulfobacteraceae bacterium UBA2174 (assembly GCA_002327445.1). GTDB lineage: Bacteria > Desulfobacterota > Desulfobacteria > Desulfobacterales > UBA2174 > UBA2174. The sequence goes on from DCWA01000022.1 coordinate 25,571, forward strand.
CGATGGATCGATTGGTGGCGGCGATCACCCTTCCTTCGAAGCGGCTTTTCTCGTGGCTGCCCACGGGGGTGAAGACCCTTTCCTGCAGCACTTGCAGCAGCTTGATCTGCAGGTGGGTCGGCACCTCGCCGATTTCATCGAGAAAAATGGCGCCGTAGGGGCTGCAGCGCTCGAAGATGCCGCTGTAGTTCTTCACCGCGCCGGTGAAGGCGCCCTTCTTGTGGCCGAAGAGTTCGGATTCGATGAGGGTTTCAGGGAACTGGGACAGGTTCAGCGATACGAAGCTGCGGGTGAAGCTCTCCTCGAAACAGCGTTTTTTTTCGTTGAACGGAATGAACCCGGAGCGGCCGATGGCCATGGCCGCCGTCCCCTTGCCGGTTCCCGTCCCGCCCAGCAGCAGGGTGGAAAAATCCTCCATGCGGTTCCAGAGGTAGCGGTCGTAGAGGTCCAGGTTGTGGGTGAAGACGTTTTCCCACAACTGGCGGCGAAGCTGGCGCATCACGGCACTGCGGCCGATGAGGTGGCGGTTGATGAAGAAATAGGCCCGCCGCAACTGGTAGCTCAGCGCGAAGTAGCGGCGGGTGTCGTCTTCCGAGAAGCCGCGCCGCAACAACAATTGGTAGGCTTCCGGGGTGAAGGAGACCCGGGCCGGGGTGTCGCCGGCCTGGATCTGGTCGATGATCAACTGGTCGAATTTCTTGCGTACCCCGTAGAAGAATTCGAAGAGAAAAGCCGCCCGCACCAGCCGCTGGTCGTCGCCTTCGTAACGGCTGGCATCGGCCCGGTTCTCGGCCTCCAGGACGCCGATGTGGCGGGCCACCGCCCCGGTGGCCGCGGCGGTGCGCTCGGCCCGGGTGGCATCGGGGTAGAGCCCGGCCATCTTCAGCTCGATCTCCTCGCGTTCATGGCCGAAGGGATTGGCCACCCCCGCTTCGTAGACCAGATGAAAGAAATCGCGCTCCGCGCCGGTGAGTTTCGCCCGCCGTTCCATGCACCCGATGTAACCCAAGTGTACATCGGATGTCCAATTCGATTTGCGTGGGGACGGGGCCGTGATGGTGCTGATGCCGAAGTTTTATTCTTTGACGGCGACAGGTTGGAAGAGGCGAGGGGATGTTGGCACAAAGGTTGAATGGAAGGGGCAGCCGGCGATGCGCTCAGATCCGGCCGATCAGACCGATCAGAGCGATCCGTCGGATCGGACCGATCGGATCGCTGATTTCGATGCTTTTTCCCAAAATTTTCAGCCCATTCCCAACAGGAGCCAACACCCCCATGTTCAAACGCCTTTTCTCCGCCAAGTTTCCCCTCATGGTCTACAACCCGCCGGCCGTGGCGGCCGTCGATTACCTGGCCGCCGTGCATCGCGCCGGGGCCCTGCCGGTGCTGGACACCGAATTCCTGGATACGGCCAGTGTTCTGGCCGCCGTGGCCGAGCTCTCGGGCCGCCAGGTCGTCTTCGGATTGCGGATCATGGCCGACCGGCGCGATCTGCTGGCGCAGCTTGGCCAATCGTCTCCCAAGGGGCTCGATACCCTGGTGATGGGCTATCGTCGGCCCGAAGACCTGAAGGATCTGGATCTGGTCGCGACGCCCTGGCACCGGTTGGTCGAGGTGAGAGACCTTGAGATGGAAGCCGTCCTCGCCCCGCTGGACCCCCATGGCCTCATCGTGCGTGGCCACGAAGCGCCGGGACGGGTGGCACCGGTGTCAGGCTTCATTCTCATGCAGGCCTATCTTTGCGCCGGTACCTGGCCGGTGATCGTCCATGGCGGGGTGGGATGGTTTACCGCCGCCGGCCTGCTGGCCGCCGGGGCCAGCGGACTGGTCCTCGACGACCAGCTCTATCTTTGCAGCGAAAGTCCCCTGGCGCCCCGTTTCAAGGAGCGGATGGCCCGCCTGGAGGAAAAGGACACCGTGATCGTGGACACCGGCGGGGAAGGGCCCTGCCGCGTTTTCGGGCAGCTGGGGACCCGGGTGGTCCAGGAGTTGAAGACCATGGAAGCCGAGGCCGCCGAGGATCCCGCCGCGGCCCGGCGCCTGCAGCAGGCCCTGATGGACCGGATCACCCCCCTGGACGACCCGGCCGCCGACCCGGCCCAGAGTCTTTTCCCGCTGGGCCAGGACGCGGTGCTGGCCAAGTATTTCACTGGCCAGGGGCAGGATCTCCGGCAGGTCATCGAAGCTTTTCTCGTCGAAACCGGCCAGCGCCTGGCCGACATCGACGCCCATGATCCCCTCGTCGCCGACAGCCCCCTGGCCCGGGACCACGGTACGCGCTACCCCATCGTCCAGGGCCCCATGGCCAATGTGAGCGACAAGGGTGCCTTCGCCCTGGCCGTGCTGGCAGCCGGCGCCCTCCCGTTTCTGGCCATGGGCAGCTTGCCGCCCCATCTTTCCGAGGCCATGCTGGCCAATGAAACCGAAGGACTGTCGCGCTTCGGTGCAGGGCTGATCGGCATCGAGGCATTGAACCACGGGCTGCCGGCACACCTGGAACAGGTGCGGCGCCACCGGGTTCCCTTCGCTCTCATCGCCGGGGGACTGCCGGCCCAGGTCCGGGCCCTGGAGGCGGACGGGATTGCCACCTACCTGCACACTCCGTCGCTGGCCATGCTGGAGAACGCCATCACCGGCGGATGCCGCCGCTTCGTTTTCGAAGGGGCCGAGGCCGGCGGCCATGTGGGGCACCTGTCGAGCCTCGTCCTCTGGGAGCTGGCCACGGCCCGCCTGGCCGCCCAGTCGGACGAGATGCTGGCCGGGCAGACGCTGATCTTTGCCGGCGGCATCGGCACCGAGTTCGGCGCGCATTTTATTTCCGGACTTGCCAGCCACCTGGCTCGGCGGGGCGCCAGGATCGGGATCCAGATCGGCAGCGCCTACCTTTTTACCGAGGAGATCGTGGCCACCGGCGCCATCACGCCCCTCTATCAGAAGGTGGTGTGCCGGGAGCGCTGCACCCTGGTGATGGGCCGCACGGTGGGGCTGGCGGCCCGCACCGTGCCCACGCCGTTTTCCCGGCGCATCGTGGCCGAGGAGTATCGGCGCCTGCGGGAGAAGATGCCCCTGACGGCCCGCAAGGAAGCCTTCGAGCGTGACAACATCGGCGCCTTGCTCATCGGGGCCAAGGCCTTCTGCCCGGATTTCGAGCGAATGGGCCAGGCGGCCGGCGAGGCCTGTCTGACCTATTTCCAAGAAGAAGACCAGTACCAGCGGGGCAACTTCATGGTGGGCGAAGCCCTGGCTTTCGCCGCGGCCCCCTGCACCATTGCCGATCTCCACGCCCGGCTGGTGGGACGCAAACAGACCCTTGCCGAGCAGCTCAACCGGCTGGAGCTGGCCACCGCCTCCGATGGACAGCTCAACGACGAGATCGCCGTGGTGGGCATGGGCTGCATTCTGCCCGAGGCCGCCGATCCCCGGTCCTTGTGGCAACTGATCCTCGACCGCCGCAACGCCGTCGGCCCCATGCCGGGCGAGCGGATCGATCTCGATCTTTTCTATGATCCCGACCGGTCGGCCCCCGACAAGGCCTACAGCGCCATCGCCGGAGTGGTGTCGGATTTCGTCTTCGACGGCCAGCGCTTCGGCTATTCCCCGGAGAAGGCGGCCCGTTTGAGCCGCAGCCAGCAGATGGTGCTCCAGACCGCCTACCAGGCCGTGGCCGATGCCGGATTGCTGGATGGCGAAGACCGGCTGATTCAGCCGCTGAGAACGCGCACGTCGGTAATCGTGGGCAGCTGCCTGGGCAACGAGCTGAGCAGCGCCCTGCACCTCAAGTATGCCTTGCCGGAAATCCGCGCGCACCTGGATCGGATCGAGGCCTTCCAGGCCCTGTCGCCGGATGAGCAAAAATCCTTGGTGGAAGCCCTGCGCCACGGCTTGTCCAACGGCAGCCCCTACGAGCCGGTTCACGGGGTGGCCCTGAACATGGAGGCGTCCCGCATCGCCCATCACTTGGGCGCCACCGGCCGGACCTACGCGGTGGATGCGGCCTGCGCCACCTCCCTCGCCGCGCTGGACTGCGGCGTCAAGGAACTGATGACCGGGCTCTGCGACCTGGCGGTGGTGGGCGGGGTCAACACCAACCTGACCCCGGAATCCTTCGTGGGCTTTTGCAAGATGGGCGCCCTGTCGGGCACCGGGTCCTTTCCCTTCGACGACCGCGCCGACGGGTTCGTCCTGGGCGAAGGGGCGGCGGTGGTGGTGCTCAAGCGCTTTCGCGATGCCCGGCGGGACGGAGACCGGATCTACGGGGTCATCCGGGCCGTGGGCAGCGGCAGCGACGGCAAGGGAAAGGCCATCGCGGCCCCCAGTGCCAAGGGCCAGGTCATGACCCTGAAGCGATGCCTGGAAGGCGCGCGGCGGCCGGTGGACCCGGCCGATGTCGGCTTCATCGAGGCCCACGGCACCGGCACCCGCATGGGGGACCTGGTGGAGCTGGAAACCTTGAAAAAAGTCTACGGGGGCCGCGTTCGCACCGGCATCAGCTCCATCAAGAGCCAGATCGGCCACCTGCTCGGCGCGGCCGGCATGGCCGGGCTGATCAAGGCCCTGCTGGCCCTGAACCATGGCATCCTGCCGCCCAATGGCGGTTTTGAACGACTCGGGTCCAAGCACGACCTGTCCGACAGCGGCCTTTTCATTGTGGCGGAGGCCGTCCCCTGGGCAGCGGCGGACGGGCAGCCGCGCCTGGCGGCGGTGAGCGCCTACGGGTTCGGGGGAATCAACTACCACCTGGTGGTGGCCGAGGAGACGGGCGACACCGCGCCTCTGCCGCGGCGCATTTTTGCCGACCCCGGCTTCGATCCGGACGAGAAGCGCATCGTGGTCTGCGGTCTCGGCACGGTGCTGCCGGGGGCTAACGACGTGGAGAAGTTCTGGGAACGGCTCTGCGAGGGGACCCCGCGGTTGCAGCCCATGCCGGCCGATCGCTTCGACAATCGGGCCTATGCCGCCGAGCCGGCCGAAAGCCCCTCCCACATTCCCATGGTGCAGGCCGGGATCGTGGACGACTACCGCTTCGACCATGCCCGCTTCCGGATTCCGCCGGCCGCGGCCCGGTTCATCGACCGGGCCCAGCAGTTCGCCCTGGATGCCGCCGGCCAGGCCATCGCCGCCGCCGGGCTGGACGCCCGGCTGGAAACGGGCAACCGGGTGGCGGTGATTTTGGGGACCCTGGCCGGGGAGAAGTACGTGGAAAACATTCTGCGCACGCGGATTCCGCTGCTGGAGCGCATCTTGCGGCAAACGGACGGCGTGGAGGCGGCGGCCGCCGCGGCGGTGGCGCGGGAGTTGGCCCAGCGGCTGAGGGACCGCTATCTGCCCAATACCGAGGACACCGTTCCCGGTCTGCTTTCCAACATCGTCAGCGCCCGGGTAAGCAAGCACTTCGGCTGCAACGGGGCCAACTTCACCGTGGACGCCTCCTGCGCCTCGGCCACCGTGGCGCTGGACCTGGCGGTTCGGGGACTGAAGACCGGCGACTACGAAGCCGCCATCGCCGGCGGGGTGGACTGCAACCTCATGCCAGGCACGATTCTGGCTTTCAAGCGTCTGGGCCTGATCAGCGACGGCGAATGCCGGGTCTTCGATCATCGGGCCAAGGGGTACGTGATGAGCGAGGGGGCCGCGGTCCTGGTCCTCGCCACCCTGGGCTACGCCCGGCGCCATGGGCTGCCGGTGCTTGCCGAAATCTCCGCCATGGGGTTCGACGCCAGCGCGCCGGCCCATCTCCTGTCGCCGTCGCCGGAGGCCTACGGCGAGGCCATGCGGCGGTGCTACCGCCAAGTGCCGGTCAACCCGGCCGACGTGGCCCACCTGGACGTCTTCGGTGTGGCCAACCCCTTCTTCGACGCCCTGGAGGCCCATGCCGCGGCGCAGGTGTTTCCCCGGCCCACCGGCTTCGGCAACGTCAAGACCGAGTTCGGCTACTTCAAGGCGGCCAATCCGGCGGTGGTGCTGGCCAAGCTCACCCTCATGGCCAGCCGCCGTCGCCTGCTTCCCTTTTTCGGCTATCGGCCCGAGACCACCATCGTGGCAAAGGGCCAGGTGCTCGTGGCCCGGGAGCGGATCGAGGAGATTCCTCCCAACCGGCCCATTCACCTGGCCGCCAACGTCAATGGCATCGGCGGCAACCACGGCCATGTGCTGGTTTCCACCCTGCCGGCCTACCTGGCGCCGGCCGCGGCGGCCTCCGATGCGGATGCAAGGGATCGCATCGCCGCCGGAGACTGGAGGCCGGTGGAAAAGGGGCTGGCGGTCCTGTTTTCCGGCCAGGGAGCCCAGTACCCGGGAATGATGGCGGAACTCTACCGCAGCCGGCCCGAGGTGCGCGCCGTGATGGACCGGGGGGAGGCGATTTTCAAGGCCCGTTGCGGCGGTTCGCTGCTGGAGTTGATGTTCGACGCCCGGGGCGCGGCGGCACTGAACCGCACCGAGGCCACCCAGCCGGCGGTGTTCCTGGCGGGGGCGGCCCTCTGGGAACTCCTGGCCGCCCGGGGCCTGAGACCGGATTATGTCGTCGGCCACAGCCTCGGGGAGATCACGGCCCTTTTCGCGGCCGGCGTTCTGGATTTCGCTGACGCCATGGAACTGGTCATCGCCCGCGGGCGGCTGATGCAGGACGCCTCCGAGCGCTACCCCGGAAAGATCATGGTGGTCTTCGAGGCCCCCGACCGGGTGGCGGAACTGATCCGGGACGCCGGAACGGGCGACGTCCGGGTGACCAACAAGAACAGCCTGCGCCAGACGGCGGTCTGCGGCCCGATGGCGGCCATGGAGGCCTTCGGCCGCTATTTGAAGGAGAAGGAGGTCCCGGGCAAGGTGCTGCCCCTTTCCGGCGCCTTTCATACCCCGCTGATGGCCGAGGCCGCCGAGGGGCTGCGCGCCTTTCTGGAGCGGGTGGAATTCCGTCCTTCCGGCCTGGAGCGGGTGGTGGCCAACGTCACCGCCGCCCCCTATCCGGGGGATTCGGCCGGGGCCAAGGCGCTGCTGGTGCGCCAGCTCGTCTCCCCGGTGGAATTCGTGGCTTCCATCGAGGCGTTGCACCGTTCCGGGTGCCGATCCTTTCTGGAGGTCGGGCCGGGGAAACTGCTGGCCAACCTGCTCAAGGACATTCCGTTGGCCCAATCCGAATGTTGGCCGGCCATCGATCCCAAGGCCGGGGCCGAGGCAAGTCTCGAGACGTGTCTGGCGCGCCTGGAAAAGGAAGGGCGCATCCGGCAGCCGGCCGGGGCGGCGGCCCGGAACTTGCCAGCCTCCGCGCCGGCCCAGGAAACCATGCCTGGTGCCCCGGACGGGGCGGACCCCGGGTTCCAGGCGTTTCTCGCCGCCCATCCGGACCGGGTGCAACAGGTCCTGGAGGCCGAGTATGAAAGGCATCGCCGGGAAAAGGCCCTGACCGATCTGGAGCGTTTCGGGTTCTGCGGCCAGTCCATCGTCATCGCCGGGGCCTCGGTGGGGCTTCCCGGCACCGGCAACAAGGTTTTCAACGACAACAATTTCGACAAGCTGCTCGCCGGCCGCAACTTCATCGAGCCCCTCACCCGGGACGAGAAGGAGCGGATCCTGGACATGAACATCACCCGGGTGTTCAAGGAGGCGGACGGGTCGGCCCGCCTGGTGAACATCACCCGGATCGAGGAGGTGGTCCAGCTCGCCGGCAAGCTCGGCTACTTCAACCTCAAGAACGAATACGGGATCGAGGCCGACTACGACATCACCATCGCCCTGTCCATCGCCGCGGGGATCGAGGCCCTCCACGACGCCCGCATCCCCCTGGTGCAGCAATTCCGCGAGACCTCCTCGGGCACCCTCATCCCCGACGGGTACGGGTTGCCGGCAGAGATGCAGGCGACCACCGGGGTGATCCTCACCAGCCTGTTTCCCGGTTTCGAGACCCTCATCGACCAGATGAACAACTATTACTACAACAAGTTCTACGTCAAACCGTACAAGGACCTGGAGAAGATCTACTACCACCTCATGGAGAGCGTGCGCGACGAGGAGATCAAGGAGCAGATCACCGAGTGGTTCTTCAAGATCAAGGAACGGCGCAAGCGCTACGGCAACTACAAGTTCAACCGCAACCTGCTCTTCGACGTGGTGCCCCTGGGTTCGGCCCACTTCGCCCAGCTCGTCAAGGCCAAGGGCCCCAACATGCAGATGAGCGGGGCCTGCGCTTCGACCACCCAGGCCGTCGGGGTGGCCGAGGACTGGATCCGCACCGGCCGCTGCGAGCGGGTGATCGTCATCGGCGGCGAGGCCGCCACCAGCCCGGTGCAAAGCCCCTGGATCGCCTCGGGATTTCTCGCCATGGGGGCCGCCACGGTCAAGAACGTGGTGGAGGAGGCGGCCAAGCCCTTCGACGCGGAGAGGAACGGGACCATCCTGGGCAGCGGGGCCGTGGGCATGGTGGTGGAGCGGGCCGACACCGTGGCGGCCCGGGGCCTGGCGGGCCAGGCGGAGATATTGGGCACCCGCATCGGCAACAGCGCCTTTCACGGCACGCGCATCGACGTGGCCCACGTGGCCGGCGAGATGCAGCGCTTCGTGGCCGATGTGGAACGGCGTCATGGCCTGCGCCCGGCCGATTACGCCCCCCATCTGGTCTTCATGAGCCACGAGACCTTCACCCCGGCCCGGGGCGGCAGCGCCGAGGCCGAAGTCGAGGCCCTGCGGCGCACCTATCCGGACCATTACCCCCAGATCGTCATCACCAACACCAAGGGCTACACCGGGCACACCCTGGGGGCGGCCATCGAGGATGCCGTCCTCGTCAAGGCCTTGCAGCACAAACGGGTGCCGCCCATCGCCAACTTGCGCCGGGTGCCCGAGGCCTTTGCCGACCTGAAATTTTCCACTGGCGAAAGCGGGGATTTTCGGTACGGGCTGCATTTTTCCGCCGGGTTCGGCTCCCACTTCGCCTTCCTGATGCTGCGTCGCCTGGAGGAGAAGTCCGTGGCCGGCAATCCGGTCTATCAGCAGTGGCTGAGGCGGGTCACCGGCCTGGAAGACCCGGTGCCGGTGGTCTCCAATCACACCCTGGTGGTGGAAGGGGCGGCGCCGGTTGAACGCCCGTCCCTGGCGCCGGTCCCCCCGTCGCCCGCCATCGATGTAGCGGCCGCGGTCCAGCAGATTATCGCCGAGCAGACCGGCTACACGGTGGACATGCTCGATGCCGCCTTGGACCTGGAGGCGGATCTGGGCATCGACACGGTCAAGCAGGTGGAGACCTTCGGGCGGATCAGCCGGCACTTCGACCTGGCCGTGCCCGAGGACCTGCGCCTGGCCGAGTTGAACACCATCGACAAGATCGCCGGGTATATCCGGTCCCGGTTGGGAGAAGGCTTGCCCCCGGTGGCGGCAGGAACCCCTGAGGTCGAAAAAGCGGCGGATCAGATATCCCAAGGCGGCCAGGACGTGGTGGCCACGGTGCAGCAGATCATCGCCGAGCAGACCGGCTACACGGTGGACATGCTCGATGCGGGTCTGGATCTGGAGGCGGATCTGGGCATCGACACGGTCAAGCAGGTGGAGACCTTCGGGCGGATCAGCCGGCACTTCGACTTGGCCGTGCCCGAGGACCTGCGCCTGGCCGAGTTGAACACCATCGACAAGATCGCCGGCTACATCCGGTCCCGGATGGGTGAATCCCAAGCCGCGCCGGCCGTCGAAAAGACCCCCGCCGCCACGGCCGCGCCCACCGCCTCCGATGCCGAAGCCCATGATGCCGGCGTGCATGGCCCGACCGTCCTGCGGTGCGAACCGCAGGTGGTGGCCCTGGAGGATCTGAAACCCGCAGTGGAAGCCTCCCTGGCCGGCCGCAAGCTCCTCGTCACCTGCGACGATCATGGTCTCTGGGAGCGGCTCGCGACCCGTTTGGGGGCTGCCGGCGCCCGGCTCGTGACCCTGGGCCGGGGACAGAAAGTCCAGTATCCCTGCGATTTTCTCGATCCGGTGGAAACCGCCGCGGTGATGGACCGGGTGCTGGCGGCGCATCCCGATCTCAACGGGCTGATCCACCTCCTGCCGGTGGACGCCTTTCTCGACGGCGGCAGCGGGGAGCGCCGGGAAGAGATCAACGTGGCCGTTACTTCGTTCTTCGCCGCCATTCAACGCCTTCAACCGCGTTTGGCCCAGGACGGCCTGGTGGCGGCGGCGAGTTTCAATTCTGTGGTTTTCGCCTACGACGGCAGCGACCGCCCGGTCTACCCGGCTTTTGCCGGCATGGCCGGACTGCTCAAGACCGTGGCCCGGGAGATTCCCGAAGCCCGGGTCAAGGTGGTGGACCTGGCCGCCGACGACCCGGCCGCATGCCTGGACGAGGCCGCCGAAGCGCTGGCGGCCGAAATCTGCGGCAACGACCGGCGGGTGGAAGTCGGCCGCCGCGATGGCCGGCGTTTCGGCCTCTGTCTGATGCCGGCGGCCCCGGGCGGCGACGGGGTCCTGGTGGCCGAGGGCGACACGGTGCTGGTCACCGGAGGGGCCCGAGGCATCGCTTTCGCCATCCTCCAGGGCTTGGCCGAGCGATGGCGCGGCGAACTGCTGATCCTGGGACGCAGCGAGATCGAAACGGAGGATGCCGAACTGGCGGCGGCGGTGGACGAGGCGGCGCTCATGGGTCTCTTGCGCCGACGGCATCCCGAAGGAAAGCCGGTGGATCTCAAGCGGTTGGCGGCCAAGGTGGCGGCGGCCCGGCAGTCGCGCGAAAATCTTGAAAAGCTCCGCCGGGCCGGCATCCGGGTACGCTACCGGGCCGTGGACGTCGCCGATGCCGGCGCGGTTCGCAAGGCGTTGGAAGACTGGCCGGCCGTCAATGTCCTGATCCATGCCGCCGGCTTGGAGGAGAGCCAGCCCTTGTCCAGGAAGCGCCTGGACCAGTTCGCGCGGGTCTTTGACACCAAAGTGGCTGGAGTGCAGAACCTGCTTGCCGTTCTCCAGGATCATCCCCTGCGCAGCGTCATCGGATTTTCCTCGGTCACGGCTCGCCTGGGCAACGCCGGGCAGGCGGACTACACCGCTGCCAACGACATGCTCGGACGCCTGCTCCAGGGTTTTCATCAGAAACATCCGGAAACCGTCTGCAAGACCCTGGCCTGGACCGCATGGGAAGGGGCCGGCATGGCCACCCGCGAGACGGTGCGGCGAGTTCTCTCCGAGCGGGGCCTGACCTTTTTGCCCCTGGCGCGGGGAGTTCGCTTTTTCCAGGACGAACTGTCGGACCATCTGGCCGGGGAAGCGGTTTTCACCGGGCCGGATCGGGCCATGGATCCCGACGGCCTGCTGAATCCACCGGCGCCCTTCATCGACGCCAGGACGGTGCGGAATGCCGAAGAAAGTGTCTTTGAACGCACCCTGACGATAGCCAGAGACCGGTTCCTCGACGATCACACCCGGGCCGGCGTGCCGATTTTTCTCGGCGCCACGGGCATCGAGGCCATGGCCGAGGCGGCGGTCCTCCAGGACGGCTGTGGCCGCGTGCCGGTGAGGCTGACCGAATTTCACATTCCCTACGGGATCAAACTGCTCAAGGGACGGGCCAAGACCATCGAGATCAGCGCCCGTCAGGAAGGCGACACCACCTACCGCTGCGCCATCGGATCGCGTTTTGTCGATCCGGCTGGACGGCGGGTGGGGGAGGCCAAACGGCATTTCGAGGGATGCTTCGAGCTGGCCGAACGCTGGCCCGAGGCCCCGGCGGTGGTCTGGCCGGACTTGCCCCGGCCGGCGGCCCCGGAAGATGTCCAGGCGCTGCTCTACCATCCGAGGCGGCTGTTCATGGACGGCCTCTTTCGTACCGTCACCGCCGTGGACGGCTTCGACGGGCAGCGGCTGCTCGTGCGCATCGAACACCCGGCCACCAGGGAATTTTTTGCCGGGGTGACCGATCCGCGTTTTGCCACCGACGTCCAGCTCGTCGACGCCATGTTCCAGACCGGCGGGATGCTGGAGGTGCTCACCAGTGGCGATATCGTGCTGCCTTTCAGCATCCGGCATCTGCGCTGGTACGGCCCGCCCCGGCGCGGTGCGGTGTATCGCTGCCTCACCGAGCGGATCGCCAGCGCGGAACGGACGGTGACCTATCGGCTGACCCTGGCCGGTGAAGACGACCGTGCCGTCGTCGAGATCGAGGGCTTCGAAATGGTCAAGGTGGATCGCTTGCAGCCGGAGGACCGCATCGCCGAGCGGCTGGTGGGAGACTTGCGCAAGGCGTCTTGAGGAAGGACGAATTCCGGAACAGTGTCGCTTTACGGATCATCGTAAAAAAGTGACCGCGGGAGCAGCGCCTTGCCATGACACGGTTCAGCGGCGAGGCTTGACCCGTGGCTTGTTTTACCATATTTAATTAGTAAGACAAGCTGGAAGGGGTAAGCCATGGAACTGATCAAGGTGTCTTCAAAAGGGCAGTTGGTGATACCGGCGGCGATTCGCAAAAAATTCGACGTCAGACCCGGCATGTACTTCGAAGTCGAGGTCCAGGACCGTCATATCGTTCTGACCCCAGCCAAACAAGGTCCCCTGGAACGGCTTTACGGAAGATTCGAAGGGGAGGATGCACTGGCAGACCTGGAGCGTGAACATGCCGAAGAAATCGCCGGAACCGCTGGTTCTTGACGCCTGGGCGCTGGTGGCCCTGCTATTCGGGCAGGAACCGGCCGCCGCGGTGGTTCGTGAACTGTTCGCAACGGCAGGAACCGTCGGCCTGCCGTTGCACATGTCATGGATCAACCTCGGCGAGGTATATTACACGGTAGGCAGGCGCAAAAGTATGGATGCGGCCGAGGATGTGCTGAGCGACATCCTCAAGTTGGCGATACGGGTCCATGAGCCTTCTCGAAAGGACATTCTTGCCGCCGCCCGGCTCAAGGCGGTTCATCGGCTTTCCTATGCGGATGCATTTGCCGTTGGCTTGGCTGAAAAACTCGGTGCCGTCATCTGTACCGGCGATCCCGAAATCGTTGGTTTGTCCACAACCATTCAAGTGATGGCGTTGTCGCGGGCTTGATCGATGCCGAATTGTTGCTCCGATCCGGATAGCGCCGGCATGCCGAATCCCAGCCGCAACCGCCTGCCGCCAGGCACTGTTTCAGAAATCGCGCAAAACATTCGCCTCTGCCGGGTGGACATCGAAGCCCTGGTGAAGAATTGGTTCGGCGATTCAGGAATCGAAGGTCTGCGCCGGCCGGCGCGGGATCTCTCATCCATCGCCCCACTCCCGGATTGGCTGGCGCCGGGGGAACTGGAAACCGTCCAGGGTTTCAAGGCATTGAAACGGCAGGTGGAATGGCTGGCGGGACGCCTGGCGGTGAAGACCCTGGTGACCGCCTGCCTCGATGCGGGTCTGGCGCCCACGAACGTCACGGTGGCCTGTGAACCCCAAGGAGCACCCTACCTGCCACTGTTTCCGGGCCACTGCCTCTCGATCACCCACGCCGGCCGCTGGGCCGCCGCCGCCGTCAGTCTCGACCCCGCACTGGCCATCGGTATCGACATCGAGCGTTTGTCCATTCCCGGCACCCGGGCGTTTCTCGACCTGGTTTTCAGCGCCCGAGAGCAGGCGGCGCTGGATCGTTCGGATCCCTTGTCCCTGCCTCGGGCCTGGACCTTGAAGGAAGCCTACCTCAAGTACATCCGGCGGGGTTTTCATCGCAGCCTGCGCCAGGTGGAACTCATAGACGGCAATCTGCTGGAACACGGCCGTCCGGCGCCGGTGCGCTGGACCGTGACGCCCTTGGCGCCCGGGTACCTTCTGGCCTTGGTCTTCGGCGCCCGACCGTCACCTTCCGCCGAGCCCGATTGAGGGCTTATCTTCGCAATCTAGCGGGGCTGTGATAGAGTAGAAATTCAATCCTGGGAGTCTATTCGAACCCTGGCGTCGTGGTCCCGCGACGCCAAATCGCCGCTGGTTGAAGTCTTGACGGCGGGAACAGGGAGAGACGCCCAGGATGGCCTCGACGCTGATGCTCAGCTTGCGGCGGTTGAAGTCTTGACGGCGGGAACAGGGAGAGACGCGGCGACAATGATCAAGCGACTGCATTGCCTGATCCTGATCCTGATCCTGGCGACGGTTTCGTGCCAAACCGGTCCGGCGTCGACCGCCACCGGCGAACTCTGGACCCGAACGGCCGCCGAATACACCGCCTGCGGCCATCAGGCCTACAACGCGGCCCGGACCCAACTCGATGCGGCCCTGGCCGACCGGAGCTGGACGGCGGCCCTGGAGCAGGGTGGAGACGTTGGCGGCCTGCCTCCGGCCGTGGTCTTCGATATCGATGAAACGGTGCTGGACAGCTCCGAATTTCAGGGCTGGCGGGTGCTGCACGGCGGCGGGTTCAAAAAAGGCGAGTGGGACCGGTGGGGACGTCTGAACCGTGCCCGGCCCATTGCCGGGGCGGTGGATTTCATCCATCATCTCCGGGATCGGGGGGTCGCGGTGTTCTTCATCACCAACCGCGGCTGCCAGCGGCGTGCGGAAAGCGAATCGGCCTGCCCCCAGGAGGCCGAAACCATTGAAAACCTGCAAAGCCTGGGGATTTTCGGGGTCACGGAAGCGCACCTGCTGCTCAAGGGGGAAGCCAGGGAATGGGGATCGGACAAGGCGAGCCGCAGGGCGGGCGTGGCCCGGCAATTCCGGGTGTTGATGATTTTCGGCGACGATCTCAACGATTTCATTCCCGGTGTCAGGGGCGGAATCACTCCGGAGGAGCGGCGGGAAAAGGCCGGATTGTATAAAGATTGGTGGGGCCGCCGGTGGTTCATCCTCCCCAACCCGGTGTACGGTTCCTGGCGACGGGTGCTGGCCGAACCGGTCCAGCAGTATCTCGATGCGGATTACTGAGCAGTTGGGTCCATTTCCGCCTTTCTTTTCGACTGCGGATTCCTCGCTGCGCTCGGAATGACACGGGAAAAGGTCCTTCGGAATGACACGGGAAAAGAACCTTCGGAATGACACGGGAAAAGGGCCTTCGGGATAACGGCAAGACACTTTCAGCTGCAAGCGAGGCGATAAAAATGAAACCCAGGCTTCTGACGGCCGCACTCATGATGGCGGGTCTGTTGACGGTCGGTGCGCCGGCCCAAGCCGGCTTGCTGGACGTCTTCAGGGCGGACCTGGCGTTTACCCTGGTGGTCGACCGGTCCGAGGGGTTGCGTGTCGGCGATCCGGTGGAGTTCGAAGACGAGTCGGGACGCCGGGAGGTCATCGGTCGCATCGCCGCCATTCCCGACTCCAGGGGTGGTGAGCCGGTGGCGTCGATCCGGATCGATGCCCGGCACAAGGAGCGGGTCCGGTCCGGCTCGCGGGTGATCATCGATCGTCCCGCGATGGCGGACGCGGCGGTGCGGATCTATATCGTGACCCCCGAGGACCGGCGCGATGCCGAACCCCTGCGCTCGGGCGCCCTGATGCTGGCGCGGACGCCCGTCGACGAGAAGGCGGAGCGGGTGGCGGGGCAGGTGCGCGTTTTCATGGAGAGGTTGCTCGATCGCTCCCGACAGTACTTGGACCGGCTCAAGGCCGAGATCGATGACGGGCAGCTGGACCGGTTCATGGAACAACTCGAGGAGACGGCGCGCGCGGTGAGCCGCTACAGCCAGGAACAAAAGGAACGGTTTGCCAAGGAAGTCCTGCCCGAACTGGAGCGGTTGATGGAATCAGCCCGAAAGCGGTTCCAGGATCAGCCCGACCCGCAGCGGCAAGAGGATCTGGAGCGCGAGTTCAAGCGACTCAAGGAAGAGCTGTCGGTGTGAGAAATGGCATGCCGCGCCCGCGGCCGCCTAACCGAACAACCCGTAGCGGACGATGCAGTAGATCGCCTTGACGCCGTCCCGCCAGCCGATCTTTTTGCCCTCATCGTAGGAGCGGCCGTAGTAGGAGATGCCCACCTCGTACACCCGGCACTTGAGCCGGGCCACCTTGGCGGTGAGTTCCGGTTCGATCCCGAAGCGGTCCTGGCGGATTTGGATCGACCGGATCACCTCGGTGCGAAAGACCTTGTAGCAGGTCTCCATGTCGGTGAGATTCAGGTTGGTGAAGACGTTGGAGAGCAGGGTGAGCATCTTGTTGCCCACGAAATGCCAGAAGAGGTGGACGCGGTGGGGGCCTTCACCGGTGAAGCGTGAACCGTAGACCACGTCGGCCTTGCCATCGACGATGGGGGCGATGAGCTTGGGGTATTCCTCCGGGTCGTATTCGAGGTCCGCGTCCTGGATGATGACGATGTCGCCGGTGACGTATTCCAGGCCGGAGCGGATGGCGGCCCCCTTGCCCCGGTTGCGCTCGTGGTAGACCACCCGGTCCACCAGGGGTTCGATCTCGGCGCGGATCAAATCCGTGGTGCCGTCGGTGGAGCAGTCGTCCACCAGGACGAGCTGCTTGCGGGCCACCGGGGCTTCGCGCACCCGACGGATCAGGTCGGCGATGGTGTCGCGCTCGTTGTAGCAGGGGATCACGACAGAGAGGGTCGGATCCGTAGTCATCATGGGTTCCTGCGGCGGTAGAGGGCGCGTGCGGCCGCCAGAGCCTGCGGGTCATCCACGCCCATGGTTTCGGATTCATCCTCGGTGATCAGGTAGGCGACCCGGCGGCCCGCTTCCACCATGGCGGCCACCAGGTCGGTGATGAAGTACTCCTCGATGGCGCGCATCTGCCCGTCCATCCGCTTGTGGACCACCTGGGGGGTTGCGGCAAGGGTTGGCAGGTGGGCACGCAGCACCTCGCGTCGGACGGCGTAGATGCCGGCGTTGCAGATCGTCAAAGCCGCCCGGCGCTCAACCGGATAGTCCTTCCAGTACTTCCACTCGGTGATGCGGCGCACCGTCTCCCCGTCGGTTTCCAGGACCCCGTACTGCTTTTTGTCCACCGGCCGGAATCCCAGCACCACCATGTCGCTGAACGCCAGGGCCGCCACCAGCCGATGGTAGGTCTGCGGGCGAACAAAGGGGACGTCCCCCATCGTGATGATCCAGCGCCGGCAGGCCGTCTGGCGGATGAAATCGGCGGCGGCCAGGATGGCGCCGCCGGTGCCGTTGAGCACTGGCTGCTCGATATAGGTCAACGGCAGGTGGTCGGTGGCGGCCATGACGTCCTGCTTGCAATGATGCACTACCAGAGCCCGGGGGCCCGGTGGGAGGCTGTCGAGGATTTCCATCAGCAGGGGGCGGCGTTGGGCCGGGTCAGAGGCCTCGGGCATCAGCGGCAGCAGCGTCTTGTTGCCGCTTTCAGCGCTCATGCGGCTGCCTCGGCCCGCCGCCATGACGATGGCGGCCACCAGGTCGTCGATGGGAGGCGGAGCGGACACGAAGATTTCCCTTTCGATGTTTTTTTCGGTTCTTCCTCGGCGGCCAAGGCGCCATGTCCCAAGATCGAGGAAGGTTCCCTTTACCATGAAATCGGCCAGGAACGAAGCCCCGAATTCCAACGGCCGCCGCATCAGGCCGGGCCGCTGACCCCGGCTTCCTCGAAGGTGTGCATCCCCGAAAAGATCTCCAGCGCCGCGTCCAGGATGGGAAGCGCCAGGGCGCCGCCGGTGCCTTCGCCCAGGCGCAGGCCGAGGCTGAGGATAGGCTCGAGACCCAGTCGGGCGAGCATGTGCCGGTGCCCCGGTTCCTCGCCGCAGTGGCCGGCAAAGAGATAGTCGGTCACCGCGGGACACAGGGCCCAGGCGACCAGAGCCCCGGCCGTGGAAATCAGGCCGTCGATGACCACCGGGCGGCGGGCCGCCGCCGAGGCGAGGATCAGCCCGGCGATGGCGCCGATTTCAAATCCGCCCACCTTGGCCAGCACATCCAGCCCGTCGCCGGGGTCCGGGCGGTTGAGGCCAATCCCTTTTTCGATGGCCGCCCGTTTGCGCCGGAGTCCCTCGTCGTCGATGCCGGTACCCCGGCCCACCATTTCCTGGAGGCTGCAACCGGTGAGCACCACTCCCACCGCCGCCGCCGATGTGGTGTTGGCAATCCCCATGTCCCCGGTGCCCAGAAGCCGGTATCCCTCATCGATGAGCCGCGTGGCCTCCTCCCAGCCGACCAGCACGGCCGCTGCGGCCTGTTTGCGGCTCATGGCCGGCCCATGGGCGAAGTTGGCCGTGCCCCGGCCCACCTTATGCACTCTGTAGCGATCAGCTCCGGGCAGGCCGGAGGGATCGATATCCGGGATGATCCCCGCGTCCACCACGAAGACATCGGCGCCGGCGTGGCGGGCCAGGACATTGATGCCGGCGCCGCCTTTCAGAAAGCAGCGGATCATTTCTCCGGTGACCGCCTGGGGGAAGGCGCTGACGCCCTCTGCGGCGATCCCGTGGTCTGCCGCCATCACCACGAAAGCCCGGCGGGAGATGT
This sequence comes from Desulfobacteraceae bacterium UBA2174, assembly GCA_002327445.1. Lineage (GTDB taxonomy): Bacteria > Desulfobacterota > Desulfobacteria > Desulfobacterales > UBA2174 > UBA2174. The sequence goes on from DCWA01000022.1 coordinate 43,910, forward strand.
CCGGTGCCAGGGTTTCGCCGATGGCGCAGAGCCGTTCGGCGATGGGATGCAGGCGGCCGAGGGCCCGGGGTGGCATCACCAGCCGGGCCGTCCGGGCCTCGGCCTTGGCCTTCCACTCGGCCGAGGCAGGGGTGATTTTCTTGATGCGATCACTGATGTTTTGCATGGTCGATCCTTTCGTTTCAATTGGAAAAATGCCAGACAAAAAAAGCCCCGGAACCGATCACACCGCATCGGTCCGGGGCTTTGCCATCACCTCGGATTCTTGCACACCCCATCGGCAGGTCTTCTGGCTCGTGGATCAACCGCCTGGCCGCGCCTTCCCATGCCGCTTCGAAGCAAATTCCTGCGGCACAGTGGCATCTTGCGGCCGGCGTCCCCACTCACAGCGGCGGGTCCGCACCGGAATCGCACCGGTTTCCCTTTTCAACCGAGCGGCCAGACGCCGTTTGACAGCGGGCCGAAGGTCACCGACGGGCATTTGCCCAAGATTTCGCCGTCAAGGGGTAGGGGAATCCATGGCAGTTGTCAACAGGGATTCCCGAAGGGGCCCAAGGATGCGGGCGCCACGGGGCTTTCGTTCTGAATCGTTGACATCGATTCACGGGGCGCATAGTCTTACGATCTCGATGCGTTTCGCAGCTAAGCGGGCAACGGTCTTTTCCTGGGGGCACTAAACCATTTAACTACAACCAGGGAATAGAGAAAATGCCACTTCCGAAAGGTTTCGTCCAAGTTTACACCGGTGATGGCAAGGGGAAGACCACGGCGGTGATCGGACTGGCGGTGCGCGCCATCGGCGCCGGTCTGCGGGTATACCTGGCCCAGTTTCTCAAGCAGGGCGACTACAGCGAGATCAAGGCCCTGAGCCAATTCAAGGACCGGATCACCATCGTTCAATTCGGCAGTGGGCGTTTTGTTCTCGGCAAACCGTCGGATTCCGATCGGGCCCTGGCCGCCAAGGGATTGGCCGCCGCCTGTCAGGCGTTGACCTCGGGCGACTATGATGTGGTGATTCTCGACGAGGCCAATGTGGCCGCCAGCCTGGGGTTGATATCCGTGGCGGCGATCCTCGATCTGGTCAGGCAAAAGCCCAGGGCGGTGGAACTGGTCGTCAGCGGGCGCGGCGCCGCTCCGGAAATCATTGCCGCCGCGGACCTGGTCACGGAGGTCAAGGTGATCAAACATTACTACGATGCCGGCGTCGAAGCCCGGACGGGAATCGAAAAGTAGGGGCCGGAATGATGACGCCGGCCGCCATCCTCGTTATCGGCGGATGCCGCAGCGGAAAGAGCCGCCACGCCCTGGCGCTCGCCTCGGCCGTCGCGGGACGGCGGATTTTCGTCGCCACCTGCATGGCCAGCGACGATGAGATGGCGGCCCGTGTCCAGCGCCACCGGGCGGAGCGGGATCCTTCCTGGGAAACCGTGGAGGAGGGCGAGAATCTGGTGGGCGTGCTGGACCGGTGGGATGGGGCGGGCCGGGTGATGATTGTCGACTGCCTCACCCTTTGGACAAGCAATCTGCTGGCAGCCGGGCTCGGCGACGCGGCCATCGAGGCGCGGGCCGCCCAACTGGCGGATCGCCTCGAGAAGGTCCGGGGCCGGGTGATCCTGGTGGCCAACGAGACCGGCGCCGGCATCGTGCCGGACAATCCCCTGGCCCGGCGGTTCCGGGACCTGGCCGGGCTGGTGAACCAGAAAATGGCCGCGGCCTGCCAGCAGGTGGTGTGGATGGTGGCCGGGATCCCGGTAACGATCAAACCCGGCATCGCCTCCGAGAACCGCTGAGCGGTGGAAGAGGAATCGGCGGTCAAATTCCCAAGAAAGGCGTTGCAATAGTGGGCACAGGCAACGGCCATTCACAGCCTTTTTTTTTAGTCGCCGCGCTGGATGATCTCGCCGGGGCCCTTCAGTTTCTCACCATCCTGCCCCTCGGAACCGCTGATCGCTTCGATCCCCGGCGGGCGATGCGGTATTTCCCGGTGGCCGGAATCGTCATCGGAACCATCGTTTCGGTTTTCGACACCCTGGCCGCCCTCGTCTTGCCGCTGCCGGTGGCCGCGGCCCTCGATGTGGCGCTGATGGTCCTGATCACTGGCGCCCTGCACCTGGACGGGCTGGCCGATACGGCCGACGGGCTGCTGGGGCCCCATGATCGATCCCGGGCCTTGGCGATCATGAAGGACAGCCGGGTAGGGGCCATGGGGGCGGTGGCCGTCGCCCTGGTCCTCATTGTCAAGACCGTCGGGCTGGGGGCGGTTTCCCATCACCGCGGCCTGGCCCTGATCCTGGTGCCGGCCTTCGCCCGCTGCGCCATGATGGTCGCCATGACGGCCATGCCCTACGCCCGCAGCGAGGGCGGCACGGGGCGGGCCTTTTTTCATCCGCCGGCCCGGGCGGTGGATCTGGCGGCCATCGCCTTGCCCTTTGGCTTGAGTCTGTTTCTCGGCTGGCGATGCATCGCCATCGTGTCGGCCCTTGTCGGGGTGACGGCCCTGATGCTGCTTTTTTACCGGCGGCGCCTGGGAGGCGTGACCGGCGACTTGATCGGGGCTCTGGGGGAAGTCGTGGAGGCCGGGCTTTGGGTGGCCCTGGCGGCCGGAGTGCCATCGTGATCCGCGGCCACGGGGGAAACGTGCTGGAACTGGCCCGGCGCCTGGGCTGCGATCCGGCGGACATCTGCGACATGAGCAGCAATGTCAATCCGCTGGGGCCCATGCCGGAATTGCTGGCGCACCTGCATCGCCGCTTCGAGGTGATCCAGGCCCTCCCCGAGGTGGACGCCGCCACCATGACGGCCGCCTTTGCCGATGCCTCGGGCCTGGCTCCCGAAGGGGTGCTGGCCGGAAACGGCTCCACCGAGCTGATCTACCTGCTTCCCCGGATTTTGGCGCCCCCGCGGGCCGTGGTGGTGGGGCCCACCTACGCCGACTATGCCGATGCCTGCCGCCTGGCCGGCGTGCCGGTCCAACAGGTCACGGCCGACGACGCGGGGGCGTTCCAGCCTCCCTTGGACCGGCTTCAGGAGGCGCTGCAGTCCGGCGACCTCGTTTTTGTCTGCAATCCCAACAATCCCACCGGAGTGCTGCTGGCGCCCGACATTCTCATCGATCTGGTTAGCTCCCGGCCAGACTGCGTCTTCATGGTGGACGAGTCCTACCTGTCGTTTGCCGGCGAGGGGCTGTCCATTGCTCCGCGGGCGCCGGAGAACACGCTCGTGCTCAGCTCGATGAGCAAGGTTCACCGCATTCCCGGCCTGCGCATCGGGTTTCTGTCCGGGACGCCCTCATTGATCGACCGCCTGGCCGCCCACCGGCCTCCCTGGAGCGTCAACGCCTTGGCCCAGGAGGCCGTGACTTTTCTCAGCGCCAACCCGGCGGCGGTGGCACAATTCCTCAAGGAAACCAGATCCTTCCTCGAAACCGAAAAACAGCGCCTGGAAGAGCGGTTGCAGGGCTGCCAGGGGCTGCGGATCCTTCCCAGCCGAACCTCCTTCGTGCTCTTGCAATTGGCACCGCCGGCCACCGCGGCGGAAGTCTGCCTCGCCTTGGCCCGGGAACGGATTCTGGTGCGCGATTGCAGCAATTTCATCGGCCTCGACGCGCGCTTCATCCGCATTTCCCTCAAGGACGGCGATGCCAATCGCCGGGTGGCCGAGTGCCTGGATCGAATCCTCGAGATGGCGGGAAAAATGTGAGCTGTCATGTTCGCCGGTGATTCATGGATCATCATCGCGGCCGCCTTTGCCCTGGACCTGATCCTGGGCGATCCGCCCTCCTGGCCCCATCCCGTGCGCTGGATGGGGCGGGCGGTGACGGTGCTGGAGCCGATCCTGAGGCGTTGGACCCGGCGTCCTTTTGTCGCCGGCCAGATGCTCGTGGGGATCCTGGTGCCCGGAACCTGGGCGCTGGGTCTCGGCCTGATCGTCGCGGCCCATCGCCTGTCGCCGGCGCTGGCGCTGGCGGTGCAGGTGGTGATCCTGTGGACCTGCCTGTCCACCCGCGCGCTCTACACCGCCGCCATGGCGGTTCAACGGGCGCTGGTGCGACAGGACCTGGGGGCGGCGCGAGAAGCGGTGGGGATGATCGTGGGGCGCGAGACGGCCTATCTTGACGCCCAAGGCGTATCCCGGGCTGCGGTGGAAACGGTGGCCGAAAACCTGGTGGACGGGGTGGTGGCGCCCCTTTTCTTCGCCGTGCTGGGAGGCGCGCCGCTGGCGCTGGCCTACAAGATGGTCAATACCCTGGATTCGATGGTGGGCTACCGCTCGCCGCGCTATCTCGAGTTCGGCCGGGCCGCGGCCCGCCTCGACGACATCGCCAATTTTCTCCCGGCCCGCCTGTCCGTGCCCTTGATCGCTGCGCCGGCAGCGATCCTTTTCCGCCGCGGGCGACCGGCCTGGAGGACGGCCCGGCGGGACGGGCGCCGTCATCTCAGTCCCAACGCCGGGTGGCCCGAAGCCGCCTTCGCCGGCGCCCTCGGGGTGCGGCTGGGCGGACCGAACCGCTACCATGGCCAAACGGTGCCCAAACCGTATATCGGCATCGGGCATCGCCCCGTGCAGGTGACCGACATCGCCCGGGCCTGCGACCTGATGCTGACTTCGGCCCTGTTCACGGCGGTGCTGGCGGCGGGACTGGCGCTGGTGCTCGGCGGTCTCCGGTAAAAGCGAGACTTGCAGTCCCGGCTGTCGTTCCTATGTTTCCCCCCGAATCGTCTGCAACCCGCTTTGGACAAACCGGTTTCAAAAACAAGGGAGGTTGACATGGAACTGAAGGGAAAACGCGTGGCCCTGCTGGTGGAGGATCTGTTCAACGTGTTTGAATTCTGGTACCCGTACTACCGGCTCAGGGAGGCCGGTGCCACGGTAACGGTGGTGGGTACGGGCCGCAGCCCGGTGTTCACCGGCAAGCCGGCCACCGAGGTGCGCCCCGACACCAGCGCCAAGGACGTGTCGGCCGCCGATTTCGACGCTGTGGTGATTCCGGGCGGGTACGCGCCGGACATGATGCGCCGGGACCCGGCCATGGTGAAGTTGGTCCACGACCTGGATGCCGCCGGCAAGGTGGTGGCGGCCATCTGCCACGCCGGCTGGATGCTGGCCTCGGCCAAGATCCTGTCCGGCCGCAAGGTGACTTCGTTTTTCGCCATCCGGGACGACCTGGTGCATGCCGGCGCCCAATGGACGGACGTCGAGGTGGTGGTGGACGGGAACCTGGTCACCAGCCGCACCCCGGATGATCTGCCAGCTTTCATGAGGGCCGTGATTGAAGCGTTGAAGAAGTGACGGGGTGGACGACGTGGACTTGGTGGACACAGTGGACGACGTGGACTTGGTGGACACAGTGGACGCTGTGGACTGAGTGGACGACGTGGACGTTGTGGACTTGGCCGACCCTGGTGATGCACTAGCGGATCACGTCTCGCGCCCCATGTCCACTTTGTCCTCCAGGTCCATTCAGTCCACCGGGTCCACTCAGTCCATCTTCCCCTGCTTTTCCCCGTACGCGAACGTCAGCTTTTCCCCGCTCAAATCCACCTTTACCCGTCCGCCTTTCTGCAGGCAGCCGAACAGGATCTCGTTGCTCAGGGCATCCTTGATCCGGGTCTGGATCAGCCGGCCCAGAGGCCGGGCGCCGTACACGGGATCGAATCCCTGGTGCGCCAGCCAGGACCGGGCCCTGTCGCTCACTTCCAGCGTGACCTCCCGATCGGCGAGTTGGCCGTTGAGTTCGGCAAGGAACTTGTCCACGATCCGCTCCATGATGGGAATGGACAGCGCATTGAAGTTGATCGTCTCGTCCAGCCGGTTGCGAAATTCGGGGCTGAAGAGTTTTTCGATGGCCTGTTTGCCCTTGCCGACGGTGTCGGTGGAGCGGTCCCCGAACCCGATGGCGGCATGGCTCATTTCGCGGGCGCCGGCGTTGGAGGTCATCATGAGGATCGTGTTGCGAAAATCGGCCCGCTTGCCGTTGTTGTCGGTCAGGGTGGCGTGGTCCATCACCTGGAGCAGGATGTTGAACAGGTCCTCGTGGGCCTTTTCGATCTCGTCGAGCAGCAGCACCGTGTAAGGATGCTTGCGGATGCCGTCGGTGAGAAGTCCTCCTTGCTCGAAACCGACGTAGCCGGGCGGGGCGCCAATGAGCCGGGCCACGGCGTGCTTTTCCATGTACTCGCTCATGTCGAAGCGCATGAAGTGCACCCCGAGGATCCGGGCCACCTGGCGCGCCACCTCGGTCTTGCCCACCCCGGTGGGACCGGTGAACAGAAAGGAGCCGATGGGCCGCTCCGGGCTCCCCAGCCCGGCCCGGTTGCGCTGGATGGCGGTGACCAGGGCGTCGATGGCCGCATCCTGGCCGAAAACCACCTCCCTGAGGGATGTCCCCAGGGTCTCGAGTTTCATCCGGTCCGGCGTCGAGACGCTCACCGTGGGGATCCGGGCGATCTTTGCCACGATTTTTTCGATGTCCGAGGGATGGATCTTGCGGCGCCGGTGGCCTCCGGAAAGGCGCACGAAGGCCCCGGCTTCGTCGATGACGTCGATGGCCTTGTCCGGCAGAAACCGGTCGTTGATGAACTTGGCCGACAGCTCGCAGGCGGCCCGCAGCGCCGCATCGGTATAGGCGATGCCGTGATGGGCCTCGTAGTGGCTGCGTAGTCCCTTGAGAATCCGGTAGGTTTCCTCCACCAGGGGCTCGGCGATCTCGATCTTCTCGAACCGGCGGGAAAGGGCCCGGTCTTTTTCAAAATGGTTCTTGTACTCCTCGTAGGTGGTGGACCCGATGCAGCGAATTTCCCCTGAGGCCAGCACCGGCTTGAGGATGTTGGAGGCGTCCATCGATCCGCTGCTTGTGGCACCGGCGCCGACGATGGTGTGGATCTCGTCGATGAACAGGATGGCGTTTTTCTTTTCGATCAACGCGTTGATCACATCCTTGAGCCGCTGCTCGAAATCGCCGCGGAACTTGGTGCCGGCCAGCAGGCCGCCCATGTCCAGGGCGTAGATGCGCATGTCGGCCAGGAGATCGGGGACCCGCTGGGCGTGGATCAGGCGGGCCAGCCCCTCGGCCATGGCCGTCTTGCCGACTCCCGGGTCGCCCACGAAGATCGGGTTGTTCTTGCGCCGGCGGCAGAGGACCTGCAGCGTCCGCTCCAGCTCCGCCTCGCGGCCCACCAAGGGGTCGAGACGTCCTTCGGCAGCCATCTGGACCAAGTCGGTGGTGAACTGGGCCAACGGATCGGCCTTGCCCTTTTTGGCGTCCGGATCTCCGCCGCGGGCGGCGCCCCGGCCGGGAGCGGTTTGAGGCGAGGCGCTGTGATGAGAGATGAAGTTGAGGACGTCGACGCGTTCGATGCCTTCCTGGCGCAGGAAGTACTCCGCATGGGAGTCCTTTTCCTGGAAGATGGAGGCCAGGATATCGCCCACGGCTACTTCGGGTTTTTCCGCCGAGCGGGCCTGGTTGACGGCTCGCTGGATCACCCGCTGAAACCCGATGGTCTGCTGGAGGACGTACTCGTTTTCCTCGGGGATGCGCTCGATGCGTTCGTCGAAGAACTGTTCCAGGCGGGTCTTGAGGCTTTCGACGTTGCCGCCGCAGTTGGAGATGATATCGGCCCCCGAGCCGTCATGCAGCAGGGCGTAGAGAACGTGCTCGATGCTGACGTATTCATGGCGGCGCCGCTTGGCTTCGCGCACGGCGAATCCGAGCGTGGCGCTGAGTTCCTTGCTGATCATGGTCAATCCTTTTCCATGGTGCAACGCAGGGGAAAACCGTGCTCCCGAGCGAGGGTGTGTACCGTGTGGACCTTGGTTTCCGCCACTTCCCGCGGGTACATGCCGCAGACGCCGACCCCCTGGCGGTGCACGTTGAACATGATGCGCGTCGCCTCGTCCGTCGGTTTGTTAAACACGTGGCGCAACACTTCGACCACGAAGTCCATCGTGGTGTAGTCGTCGTTGAGCAGCAGTACCTTAAAGAGAGGCGGCTCGTCGGTCCGTTCGTCGATGCTGGTTTTTTCGATCACTTCCGGATCGGCGAACTCGGCGTTCATGATCCTTCTCCGGCGCTGGGCGGTGTGACGATGTTCCGGCCGGTGTCCACCGGCGTCCGTTGGGTGGCAAAAGGGCGTACATTGATTTTCATATAACCATCAAGGCCCGAGGTTGTAAAGGCCCGGACCGGCCCCCGGGAAGCCTAACGGCCGCAGCATTTCTTGTATTTCTTGCCGGAACCGCAGGGGCAGGGATCGTTGCGGCCCACCTTGGTAGTCGCTCGACGGGCCGGCCGCCGTTGGGGTGCTTCCCCGCCGCCGCTGAAGTGCATCTCCTGAGGCTTGGGCCGATGGATGGCCACGGTCTGCTCCGGTTCGGCCAGCTCCACCCGGTACAGGATGCGCAGCGTCTCCTCGCCGATGTTCTCGATCATTTCCTGGAAAGCTTCGAAGCCTTCCTTCTTGTAGATCAGAAGGGGGTTTTGCTGGGCGTAACCCCTCAGCCCGATCCCTTCCTTCAGGTGGTCCATGTTCAGCAGATGGTCTTTCCAGCGGGCGTCGACGGTCTGGAGCATCACGAAGCGTTCGAGCTGGCGAAACTGTTCCGGGCCGAAGCGGCCTTCCTTCTCGTCGTATCGGGCGATGGCCTCATCGTAGAGGACCTGCGCCAGACCCTCGCGGTTCAGGCCATTCAGGGTCGCCTCGTCCAAGGGGGCGGGGTGAAAGGCGAACTGGTTGTAGACGGCCTCGTCGATGGCGGTGAAATCCCATTCCGCGGCAGGGGCCCGCTCGTCGACGTGATCATCGGCGATGCGTTCCGCGGCCTCCCGGATCATTTCCTCGATGGCCGGCCGCAGGCTTTCGCCTTCCAGGATCTCGCGCCGCTGCCGGTAGATCACCTCCCGCTGCTGGTTCATCACATCGTCGTATTCCAGGAGCTGCTTGCGGATCTCGAAGTTGTGGGCTTCCACCTTGGACTGGGCGTTTTCGATGGCGCGGCTGATGAGGTTGTGTTCGATGGGCTCCCCTTCCTCCATGCCGAGGCGCTCCATGATGCCGGTGATGCGCTCGCCCCCGAAAATCCGCAGCAGGTCGTCTTCCAGGGCCAGGTAGAACCGGGAGGAGCCCGGGTCGCCCTGGCGGCCGCTGCGGCCGCGGAGCTGGTTGTCGATGCGCCGACTCTCATGGCGCTCGGTGCCGATGATGTGCAATCCGCCCAGATCCACCACCCCCTGGCCCAGAACGATGTCGGTACCGCGGCCGGCCATGTTGGTGGAGATGGTGACGCTGCCACGCTGACCGGCCATGGCGATGATTTCGGCCTCTTTCTCGTGGTTCTTGGCGTTGAGGATCGTGTGGGGGATGCCCCGTTTTTTCAGCTTTTCGGCAACCATTTCCGACACGTCGATGGAGACGGTGCCCACCAGTACCGGCTGCCCCTTCTGGTGCAGCGCGGTGATTTCCTCGATGACGGCGTTGAATTTCTCGCTCCGGGTCTTGTAGATCACGTCCGGGTAGTCGGTGCGGATCATCGGCTTGTTGGTGGGAATGACGGCCACCTCCAGGTCGTAGATCTTCTTGAATTCGGCCGCCTCGGTGTCCGCCGTGCCGGTCATGCCGGCCAGCTTGTCGTACATACGGAAATAGTTCTGGAAGGTGATGGTGGCCAGGGTCTGGTTCTCGTTTTCGATCTTGACGTTTTCCTTCGCCTCCAGGGCCTGGTGGAGGCCGTCGCTGTAGCGGCGACCCGGCATGAGCCGGCCGGTGAACTCGTCGACGATGATCACCTCGCCGTCCTTGACGATGTAATCCACGTCACGCTTGAAGAGGCTGTGGGCCTTGAGGGCCTGGTGGACATGGTGCAGGATTTCGATGTTGGACGGGTCGTAGAGGTTTTCCACCCCCAGCAGGGATTCGGCCCGTGCAACGCCCTCCTCGGAGAGGGTGGCCGAGCGGGCCTTCTCGTCAATGACGTAGTGCTGGTCACGGCGCAGTTGGGGAATGATCTGGTTGGCCTGGTAGTACAGGTCGGTGCTGCGTTCGGCCGGACCCGAGATGATCAGGGGGGTGCGGGCCTCGTCGATGAGGATGCTGTCCACCTCGTCCACAATGGCGTAATGCAGGGGGCGCTGGACAAGGGATTGGCGTTCGAATTTCATGTTGTCGCGAAGGTAGTCGAAGCCGAACTCGTTGTTGGTGCCGTAGGTGATGTCGCAGCCGTAGGCCGCTTTCCGTTCGCGGTCGTCGAGGCCGTGGATGACGGTGCCCACCGAAAGACCGAGAAAGCGGTAGATCTGCCCCATCCATTCGGTGTCGCGGCGGGCGAGGTAATCGTTGACCGTCACCACATGGACGCCGCGGCCGGTGAGGGCGTTGAGATAGCAGGGAAGGGTGGCCACCAGGGTCTTGCCCTCACCGGTTTTCATTTCGGCGATCATCCCCTGGTGCAGGACGCAGCCACCGATGAGCTGGACGTCGAAGTGGCGCATGTTCAGGGCCCGGCGCGATGCCTCGCGCACCGTGGCGAACGCCTCGGGGAGGATCTCCTCCAAGGGCTGGCCGTTCTCCAGCCGCTCGCGAAACAAGGCCGTGCGGGCCTTGAGCGCCTCATCGTCCAATTGGGCCGTCTGGGGTTCCAGCTGGTTGATCTGGTCGATCACCGGCTGAATCTGCTTCAATAGCCGGTCGTTCTTGCTGCCAAAGACACGCGTGAGCCAATTCATCCACATGAGCGTTGCATCCTTGGCGCCGTCCCGTCTCGGGGCGCGGCGCGGGGTTTTCCGTTATACAGAGCGCGGGACGATCCCGCCGGCTCCAAGCCGACGCTGGAAACAATAGCCTTCCATAATACCTCTGGCAAGGGGCCATCGGCAATGGAAGCGGTCAATCGTCCGCCGGCGCGCTGGTGGGAATCAGAACGGTGAAGGTGCTGCCGGCATCCGGGGCGCTTTCCACCTGGATCAGGCCGCCGAGGGCGTCCACCAGGCCTTTGACGATGGGAAGGCCCAGCCCCGTGCCGGTAATGAAGCGGGTGCGATCGTTTTTGACCCGGAAGAAGCGCTCGAAGATCCGGTCCAGATGGCGTGGTTCGATGCCGAAGCCGTTGTCCATCACCTGGACCCGGAGGTTGGGGCCGGCGGGTTCGACGGTCACGCGAATCCGTCCGCCCTCCTGGGTGTAGTTGATGGCATTGGTGATGAGGTTGCCGAAGATGCTCTCCAGCGCCAGCGGGTCGGCCTTGATGGGTGGCAAGGCATCGGCCGGGGCGGCAAACTCCAGGGTCTGCCGCTTGGTCCTGGCCCGGATCTGGAGGAAATCGACGATGTCCGCCAGCAGCTTCTCCACCTGGACCGGCTTGAGGGCCTGGCAGATGGCGCCGGACTCGATGCGCGAGAGATCCAGCAGGTCCCCGATGAGGGAGATCAACCCTTGGGTTTTCTCCTTGGCCCGGCTGAGCAGGTGCTGGTCGGTTTCCGACGCCTGACCGATCATGTCGCTCAGCACCAGGGCCAACTGCTCATGGATCGTGGCCAGCGGGGAACGCAGTTCGTGGGACACCTTGGCCACGAATTCGCTCTTGAGCCGATCGAGGACCTTGAGGGTGGTGATATCCACGAGGTTGACCAGGGCCCCGAGGCACTGTCCGCTGGCCCCGCGCACCGGCTGGCAACGCGCCATGAGAAACTTGTCGGCAGCCGGGGAAAATTCGTGGGGCGGGATGTCCTCCGAGTCGATGTAGCGCCCCCGGGAGGTGTCCAGCACGAGGTCGCGGAACCGCTCGTCGTCGATGTAGGCGTCGATGGGCATGCCGGTGGCCACTTCTTCGGCCAGATGAAGGTGATGCCGGCAGGCCGGGTTCATCAGCACCACCACGCCCTCGGTGTTGGTGACGAACAAGCCGCTGGGCAGGGAATCGACGATGGTGCGCAGGCGGCTCTGCTCCCGGTCCAGGTCCAACATTGTCCGTTCTCGCTCCCGTGCCAGGATTTCGGCCTGCTCGCGCAGACGCACCTTTTCCATGGCCCGGTTGATGACGATGCGCAGTTGATCCGGGGTGAAGGGCTTGGGAATGAAGTCGTAGGCCCCGCGTTTCATCGCTTCAACGGCGGTTTCCAGGGTGGCAAACCCCGTGATGACGATCACGAGGATCTCGCGGTCCAGGGATTGAATGCGCTGCAGCACCTCCATGCCGTCGATGCCGGGCATCTTCATGTCCAGCAGAACAATGGCGGGAGGATCGGCGTGGATGACCTTCAAGCCTTCGGCGCCGTTGGCGGCCTGTGAGACCCGGCAGCCCATCCGGGTCAGGATGCGATGGGCGCCGGTGCGGATGCCTTCCTCGTCGTCAACCACCAGAATGTGGATTGAAGTTTGATCCGTCACCATTTTCTCCTTTGGTCCGGGGTCCGACGACAGGCAGGCGGACGCGGAAGGTCGTCCCATGCGCAAGGTGGCTGTCCACCTCGATCCGGCCGCTGTGGTTTTCGACGATACTGTAGGCCATGCTCAAACCCAGCCCGGTGCCTTGGCCTTCTTCCTTGGTGGTAAAGAAGGGCTCGAAGATATGAGGCAGCACCTCGGGGGCGATGCCAGGGCCGGTGTCGCCGATTTCAATGATCGCCGTGTCGGAGGCGGCATCAAAGACCGTGCGGATCGTGAGCTGGCCGTGACCTGCCATCGCCTGGGCCGCATTGAGAATCAGGTTCATGAACAGGTGGTTGAGCTGCTGGACGTCGGAGCGGACCGGCGGCAGGCCGGCATCGAAGTCCCTGACGATCCGCACGTTGTGAAACAGCGTCTGGTTCTGCAGCAGAAACAGGGTGCGGGCCAATGCCTGGTTGAGGTCCTGGGGCTGGATCTGCTGCCGGGTCTGGCGTGCGAACTCCAGCAGCTCCTTCACCGTGTCGCGGCAGCGCTGGGCATCGGCCAGGATCCGCTCCAGGTCGGCCTTGGCCGCATCGGGCAGTTGGTATTCCTCGGTCATCAGGCGCGCAAAGAGGGTGATGCTGCCCAGGGGGTTGTTGAGCTGGTGGGCGACACCGGCGGCGAGCTTCCCCAGGGACGCCATCTTTTCGGCCTGCATCAGTTGAATCTGGGCGTGCTCCAGTTCGCCCTTCATCCGCAGCCGCTCCCGCAGGTCGTGAAAAAAACCGATGGAGGCGACTTCGCGTCCCTCCTCGTAGATCAGCGAGGCATAGAGGCTGATGGGGATGGGCCGGCCGTCCTTGCCGATGATATCCACATGGTATCGCTTGAGCTTGCCGCGACCCCCGAACTTTTCGCTGCGCAGGTCGCGCATCACGTTGCGGGCCGCTGCCTTCCCTTCACCGGGATAAATCTGCCAGATGTAGAGAGCGCTCAGGGCTTCCGACTCGGCGTATCCGGTGACTTCAGAGGCTTCCTCGTTGAAGATGATGATCTTGCCGCTCATGTCGGCGGCGATGAACGGGTCCACGGCGCTGCGCAGAATGTTGTTCAAAAACGTGTTGGCGCGTTGGAGTTTTTCTTCCAGGCCGGACATGCGCGAGATGTCGTAATCCACCATGGCCACCGCGTCGATGCGGCCGCCGGAAAAGATCGGAAAGCAAATGCCTTTCTTAATGGGCGAAACCATGGTCAGGGATTGGTGGTGAACCACGGCCTTGCCGGTGCGAAGCGTCTGCACAGCCGGACAGTCGTCGCATGGGGCGTCGCGATCATGGATGAACAGGTGGCAGATTTGGCCGATCAGCCGGTGATCCCATTTTTCGGCGGCATGGCGGTTGGCGGCCACGATACGGAAATCGGGAGTGATGATCACCACATCGCGTTTAAGGGCGTCGATGGCCCTGAGCAGGTATTGGCTTGCTTCTAAGCTGCGCATCGCTTGGGTCCGGGGGGAAGCCCGACGGTTCACCGAAAATAGTAGTATAATTTGAGATTATTTAAAAAATCAATGGATGATTGAACCTGGCGACCGACGCCTGGAAGAGCCGATAATGAATCTTAATTCACTGTCGGGCGACCGGCTTCAGAATCTCGCGAGACTGAAGCCGCATGCAACTACTCAACTTATATTCAAACGTTTTATCTATAGGTTATACATTGTTTAGGCGAGCTGAACCCCATGGGGAGATTCCTCTTGACAGGAATTGGAGGGGTTGCTAATGAATGAGTGTTCATTCATTGGTCCAAAGGGTTCGCCCGGGAGGTGCGTTATCGTCAGCAAACCGCGCAACCAGGAAAAATTCCAACGGATTTTGGAAGCTGCGATCAAGGTTTTCGCCGAGCAGGGATTCCACCAGGCCACCATTGCCCAGATCGCCCGCCAGGCCGGGGTCGCCGACGGGACCATATATCTGTATTTCAAGAACAAAGACGACATCCTGGTCCATTTTTTCAACGAGCGTACCCGGTTGGTGTTCGACCGGTTTCGCGAATCGGTCAAGGAGGCGGACGGGGCGGTGGGCAAGCTCAAGGCCCTGGTCGGCACGCACCTGGCCGAATTTCAGGCCGATGTGCACATGGCGGCCGTCTATCAGGCCTGGACCCATCAATTTCAACGGGTGGCCGAACCCCAGATCAAGGAGATGTCCAAGATGTACCTGGACATCGTCAGCGAGATCGTCGAACTGGGACAGCAAGAAGGCTCCTTGCGCAAGGACCTTTATCTGGGACTGGTCAAGCGGTTCATCATCGGCGCCGTCGACGAGGTGATCAACACCTGGCTGCACGCCGGCGGACGATACGACCTGTCCTCGATGGCCGATCCGCTGGTGGACTTGTTCATCCGGGGTATCGGGGCGGATCCCGGTGCGGCCTCGATCCCGGAACCGGGCGCCGAAGGGTAGCTCCGGAGATGGCGCGGGCATCGGTCCACGACCGGCCGGATTCCGGCCTTGCCGTGGGCTGGAGCTGATTTTTCTACCTTTATCCATTATCCATAAAAACCAAACAGGGAGTTGAGCATGGCACAGCAAATCGCGGATCGCAGGGATGTGGATTTCGTCCTCCACGAGCAACTGGACGTGGCGCAGTTCAGCGCCCATGAAAAATTCGAGGAATACAACCGCAAGACCATCGACCTGGTCGTTTCCGAAGCCCGTAACCTGTCCATCAAGGAGATCCTGCCCACCCAGAAGATCGGTGATCAGGAGGGCTGCCACCTGGAAAACGGCCAGGTGATCGTGCCGGAAGTCTTCCAACGGCTTTACGATATCTTCTGCGAGGGGGAATGGCTGGCCATGAGCGAAGACCCCCAGTGGGGCGGGCAGGGGATGCCGCGGACCGTGGCCATGGCCTGCGCCGACTACTTCAACGGCGCCAATTACGCCTTCATGATGTATCCGGGCCTTACCCACGGCGCCGGCAAGCTGGTGGAAGCCTTCGGCACCGATGAGCAGAAGAAGCTTTTTCTGAAGAACATGTTCACCGGCAAGTGGACCGGCACCATGCTGCTCACCGAACCCGGAGCCGGATCGGACGTGGGCGCCCTGGAAACCTCGGCGGTGAAAAACGAAGACGGCACCTATTCCATCACTGGTGGCAAGATCTTCATTTCCTCCGGCGAGCATGGCCTGGTGGAAAACATCATTCACCCGGTGCTGGCGCGCATCGATGGGGCTCCGGCCGGCACGAAGGGCATATCGCTGTTCATCGTACCCAAGATCTGGGTCAATCCGGACGGGTCCCTGGGCGAGCCCAACGACGTGGTCTGCACCGGCGTGGAAGAGAAGATGGGCATTCACGGCAACCCCACCTGCTCGTTGACTCTCGGCGGGAAGGGGCAGTGCCGCGGCCTGCTGCTCGGGGAGGAAAACAAGGGGATGCGCGCCATGTTCCTCATGATGAACGAGGCGCGCCTGCTGGTGGGCATGCAGGGATTCTGCTGTGCGTCGGCCTCCTACCTCAACGCGTTGGACTACGCCCGCCAGCGGATCCAGGGCAAGAACCTGCTGCAGATGATGGACAAGGACGCTCCCGCGGTGCCCATCATCCAGCACCCGGACGTGCGGCGCATGCTGATGACGATGAAGACCTACATCAGCGCCATGCGGAGCCTGCTCTACTACGTGGGCTTCTGCGAGGACATGAAGCACGTCACCGACGATGAAGCGGTGGCCGACAAGTACCAGGGGCTCATCGAGGTGCTCACCCCCATCGCCAAGGGGTATGTCACCGACCGGGCCTTCGAGATGTGCAACCTCGGCATGCAGGTCTACGGCGGCTACGGCTACATCCGCGAGTATCCCCAGGAACAGCTGGTCCGCGACTGCCGCATCACCCAGATCTACGAAGGGACCAACGGGATCCAGGCCATGGACCTGCTCGGCCGCAAGCTCGGCATGAAAAAGGGCAAGCCGGTGATGGATCTGTTCGGCGAGATCCAGGCCACCATCGCCAGGGCCAAAAAGGTGGAAAGCCTCCAGCCGGCGGCCGAAGCGGTCGAGAAGGCCCTCAACAAGCTCGGCGAAATCGCCATGCACATGGGCGCCACGGCCATGAGCCCCAAGGTCCTGGCGGCCTTCGCCCACGCTTATCCGTTCATGGATGCCAGCGGCGACGTGGTCATGGCCTGGATGCTCCTCTGGCGCGGCGTGGTGGCCGACGAGAAGATCAAGACCGCCAAGAAGAAGGATCAGGATTTTTACGAAGGGCAGTTCAAGCAGCTCGATTTCTTTGTCCGGTCCATCCTGCCCATCACCATCGGCAAGATGAAAGCGATCCAGAACACCTGCGAAGCGGCCGTGGAGATCAGTGACGACGCCTTCGGCGGCAAGTAGGGAACCCCGCGGGATTTCGGGTTTGCAGCGGCCGGGAACGCGCTTCCCGGCCGCTGTCCGGCGCGGGCAGATTCCCCTTGACCGACTTTTCTCAAACCGGTATTGAACGAAGCTTCATCGCTTCATTTCCGCGCTTTTCGATTCGACGCAGCAGGAGCGCCTTCAAGCAAAACGGCAACGAGGTACCGTGATGGAAACTGTCCTGATTTCGCCCGCCAAGGCATGGTTTTTCTTTATTCCGACCTGGATTTTCAGTTTTTTGATTCCGGTGGCCGGCGTGGCGGTATTCACCTATCTGATCGCCCTGCGCCTGGCTCCCCTGGTGCGGGCGGCGCCGGATCGGCGTTTCAACCGGATTCCGGAGCGCTTGAGGCAGGTGCTCAAGATCTGGCTCGGCCAGTGGCGGCATCCGCGTTACATGCTCGCCGGGGTCTTGCACATCATCCTCTTCGCCGGTTTTCTCAGCCTGTCCATCCGATCCTCGCAGATGGTAATTCTCGGGATGGTGGACGGCTTCGTCTTCCCCGGATTCGACTCCTTCATCGGCGCGGCCTACGATATTCTGCGGCAGATCATGGCCACGGCGGTGTTTGTCGTCGTGGTGGTTGCCGCGATCCGCCGGGGGATCTTCAAGCCGGCCCGCTACGCCGTGCCGGCGCAGTACGGCAAGGATCACACCGTCGAGGCGGTTTTCGTGCTGGCACTGATCGGCACCTTGATGGTCACCGAGGCCCTTTTCGACAGCTCGCTGGCCGCCGCGGCCCATCAAAAGGGGATGCACGCGGAAATCCTCGTGCCCATGAGCCTGGCCTGGATCTTCGCCCGGATGCTGGCCGCCACTCCGGCGGAGAGCCTTCAAACCCTTCATCTGGTTTCCTACTATCTACACGATCTGACCTTCTTCTTTTTCCTGTGCTTCCTGCCGCTCGGCAAGCATTTCCATGTCATCACCTCGATTTTCAACGTTTTCTTCATGCGCCTGGACAAGGGCAACGTCAAACCGGTGCGCCACGGGGTGGCCGACGACAAGCTCGACGATCTGGAGTCTTTCGGGGTCAAGCAGATCGACGATTTCACCTGGAAGCACATGCTCGATTTCTACAGCTGCGCCGACTGCGGCCGCTGCTCGGACAACTGCCCGGCCAACGCCGCCGGCCGTCCCCTGTCGCCGCGTTTCATTACCATCAAGGCCCGGGACCAGATTTTCAAAAGCTATCCAGTCTATCCCATCGGCGCTCCCTTTACCAAGAGCCCCCCGCTGATCGGCGGGATTTACAGCGAAGCGGAGATCTGGTCCTGCACCACCTGCGGGGCCTGCGAAGAGGAATGCCCCCTGGGCATCGAGTACATCGACAAGATCATCGACTTGCGCCGCGGCATGGTCGATGACGGCAATGTGCCCCAGAGTCTGCAAAAACCGCTCAGCGCCATCGAAAAACGGGGCAATCCCTGGGGCAAGATGGAAAAGAAGCGCGCCGACTGGGCCAAGAACAAGGAATTCGCCGCCGACTGCGAGGTGAAATTGGTGGAGGCCGGCGATACGGCTGAAACCCTTTACTTCGTCGACAGCATCACCTCCTACGACGACCGCATGCAGAAGATCGCCCAGGCCACTGCCCGGGTGTTGACGACCGCCGGAATCGACTTCGCCATCCTCGGCAAGGAGGAAAAGGACAGCGGCCACGAAGTGCGGCGCTTCGGCGAAGAGATGCTGTTTCAAGACCTGCGGAGCCACAACACCGAGATGATCCAGGAGTCGGGGGCCAAACGCATCGTCACCGCCGACCCCCATGCATTCAACGCCCTGCGCAAGGACTACAAGGACATCCCGCCGACAGAGCACATCAGCCAGACCATCCTGCGCAGCATCCAGGAGGGGCGCCTGCGCCTGAAACCCGTCGACTCCGAGGGCAAGATCTACACCTACCACGATCCCTGCTACCTCGGCCGGCACAACGGCCTCTATGAGGAGCCGCGGCAGGTCCTGGATACCATTTCCGGGCTCCGCCGGGTGGAGATGACCCGTAGCCGGGATCGCAGCTTCTGCTGCGGCGGCGGCGGGCTGATGCTCTTCTACGAGCCCGAGGAGGAGCAGCGTATGGGTGTGATCCGGGTGAAGATGGCCGCCGATGCCGGCGCCAACGTCATCGTGACCGCCTGTCCGTTCTGCCTGGTGAACATCGAGGATGCCATCAAGGTCGCCGGTCTGGAAGGGAAAATGGAAGCCATCGACCTGGTGGAATTGATCGATCAACACGCCGAGCGGTAGGCGGCGAGTGACTGGAAAAGTGACTAAAGTGACTAAAGTGACTAAAGTGACGAGTGCCTAAAGTGGCAAGTGACTAAAGTGCCTAAAGTTGATGAGTCGCTGCGCTCCGGCAATTTTTAAAACAAATGACAAAACGGAATCTTGCAGAGAACCGATACCCCAGACAGCAAATAGCCGATAACTGATAACCGATAACCGCCAACTTTTAACCGGGAGCAGAAAAACCCAACTCGCGGGAGGACAATCATGGAGATTCTGGTTTGTATCAAGCGGGTGCCCGACACCTCGGAAAACGAGATCGCCCTCAACAGTGCGGGCAACGACATCGAACGGGACGATCTGGTCTATTCGGTCAATGAATGGGACAATTACGCCGTGGAAGAGGCCATTCAGATCGTGGACCGGGTCGGTGGCAGCGTGACGGTGGTCACGGTGGGCGACGACGAGTCCGAGGAGGTGCTGCGGCGGGAGATGGCCATGGGCGCCAACAAGGGCCTGCTGCTGGCCGATGACGCCTTCGCCGAGACCGACGGACGCGGCATCGCCACGATTCTCAAGGCCGCGGTGGCCAAGGGCACCTATGACCTGATTCTCACCGGCGCCCTCGCAGACGACGGCGCCGGGCAGGTGGGCGGCATGCTGGCCGCGATGCTCGACTACCCCTTTGCTTCGGTGGTGAACAAGATCGAAACCGTCAACGACAAGACGCTGAAGATCGGCCGCGAGATCGAGGGCGGCAACCAGGAGATCAGCGAGATTTCGCTGCCCTGCGTGCTGTCGATCCAGACCGGCATCAACGAGCCGCGCTATGTCGGCATCCGTGGCATCCGCAAGGTGGCCTCGGTGGAGATCCCCACCCTGGCGGCGGGCGACCTCGGACTGGACGCCGCGGCCCTGGCACCGAAGGTCAAGCGCCTGGATTACTTTGTGCCCGCGCTGGGCAAGGGCGCCGAGATGCTGGAAGGCTCCACCGAAGAGATCATCGCCAAACTGCTCGAAATGCTCAAGGCCAAAGGAGGGCTGAAGTAATGGCACAGATCTTCGCATACATCGTTCACAAGAACGGCGTGGCCGACGATACGGCCCTGGAACTGCTCACCGCCGCCAAAAAGATCGATCCGGCGGCCTCCGTGACGGCCATCGTGACCGGTGAGGGTAGCGCGCTGGATGCCGTGGCCGGCCAGGTCGCCAAGGCCTACAACGAGGTGTGGAAATTTTCGGCTCCGGTGTTCGCCTATCCCAACGCGGAGGCGGTTCGCCCGCTGCTGGTCAAGGTGTTGCCGGCCGGTGCGATCCTGCTCGTGGCCCACGACACCTTCGGCATGGACCTGGCGCCGGGGCTTTCCATCAAGTTGAATGCGGCCCTGGTGACGGACGTGGTCGGCATTGAAGGCCTTGATGGAAGCACGCTGAAGCTGGTGCGCCAGGAATTCGGCGGGCAGGTGAGCACCCATGTGGCCGCCGACGTTTCCACCGGTGCCGTGCTGACTCCCCGGGCGGGTTCCTTCACCGCCGCCGAAGCGGCCGCCTCCGGCCCAGTGGTCGACAAGTCGGCCGAGGCGGGGGATCTGGTTGTCAAGCGGCGTTTCATCGAAGTGGTGGCCGCCGAGGTGGGTGATGTGGACATCACCAAGGAAGACGTGCTCGTGTCCATCGGTCGCGGCATCGAGGAGCAGGACAACATCGAGATCGCCCAGGATCTGGCCAAGGCCATGGGCGCGGTGGTTTCCTGCTCGCGGCCCATCGTGGATGCCAAGTGGCTGGAGAAATCGCGCCAGGTCGGCACCTCGGGCCAGACCGTCAAACCGAAGGTCTATCTTGCCTGCGGCATCAGCGGATCGTTCCAGCATCTGGGCGGGCTCAAGGGCAACCCCTTCATCGTGGCCATCAACAAGAACGCCAAGGCCCCCATCTTTCAGGTGGCCGATGTGGGCATCGTGGCCAACATTCTCGAGTTCATGCCGGCATTGACCGAGGCGATCGAGGAAGGCAAATAGGCCTTTCGCGGATTTCCCGTTCCGGCCTCACGCATCATTCCGGCCGTCGCTCCAGACAGGAGCGGCGGCCGGTTTGTTTTTGGCGGTTCAGCACTTGCAGACCGGCTGGTAGATCCCCGGGCGGCGGCGGGGCAAAAAATAGCGCATCCGGTGGGAGCGCACGGCGGCGAGCAAATCGGCCTTGAGGTCGGCGGTGAGCAGTCCCTCTCCGGAAAGGGTACGTTTGGCCAGCAGGGCGCCGTCGGGTCCCAGGACCAGGGCGAGACCCGGAAAACTCAGGTCACTGCCGCCTTTGCTCGTCTGGTTGCAAGCCACCACGAAGAGGCCGTTGTCAAAGGCCCGGGCCGGCAGATGGCGCAGCCACGAAGCGAGCTTGCCGCGGGAGGTGAGGCGGGGAGAGGCGTGGGGCACGAAGATCACCTCGGCACCGGCCAGGGCCATGCATGTGGTCAGCTCGGGAAAATGAACATCATAGCAGAGCTGGATGCCGAAGCGCACCCCACGGGCCTCGAACACCGGCGCGGCCTCGCCGGGGCTCAAAACCTTCTCCTCGGGAGGGGCGACGTGGAGCTTGCGGTAAACCGCGCCATGTCCGTCGGGGCGAAAGACCCGGTGCTCGGCGTAGAGGCGTCCGTCTTCCGAGGCGAAGGCCAGGCCGGCGAGAATGACCAGGTTGTACTCCCGGGCGATTTGGGCGGCCCGTTGCATCGCCGGATCGTTTTCCCGCAATGCCGTTTGCCGCAATTCCTCACCCATGGCGTACCCGGTGAGATTGAGTTCGGGAAAGCAGACGATTTGAACGTGGTCGGCCGCCGCGCACTGGCAGAGGCGTTCCATCGTGTCGAGGTTGCGGGCAACGTTTCCCGGCCGGCAGCGGCACACCGCCGCGGCAATGCGGATGTCTTGCATGGTTTTTCATCCCATTCCGGGTCGAGACCCGAGGCTTGTTTCAGATGTTAGAGGCGAATCAGGGCGTTGCCGCGGGATAACCGAAAAACGAGCTGCAGCGACAGGTCCGCGGAAGTCATTTTCGCCGCTCAGGGAATACCGGAAAAATGATGTGGCGCAAAACGCCACATTGTGATGCTTTTTGCACCTACGTCATAACCTTTCGAAATTTCAAAGATTCCATTTTTTTTAGAAAAATTTGGCGCAAAATGCATCAAATCCCGAAGATTCGCATGAGGTTTCCAATTTTTTCCAAATTTCTAAATTATAGCTTATAAACAACAGGATACAAAATATCCAAGCCAGTGCGATCCTTCTTGGCGCGATTCCTGCTCCATCCAAGGG
Source organism: Desulfobacteraceae bacterium UBA2174 (assembly GCA_002327445.1). Lineage (GTDB taxonomy): Bacteria > Desulfobacterota > Desulfobacteria > Desulfobacterales > UBA2174 > UBA2174. The sequence goes on from DCWA01000022.1 coordinate 66,225, forward strand.
CAACCCCCGGGCTTCCGGGGCAACCCAAGACAAGAAGGAGGCAGTCATGGCCACTGAAAAATCATCTGGTCGTCCGGTCGTCTATCGCACCCAACAAGATGAATGCGTTTGGAGCCAGGCTGGGGTCATCAAGCCGGTAAAATGCATCAACGCCTTCGATTGCCTCGGCTGCAGCTTCGACCGGAAGGTGCAGGAAGACTTCCAGGTGCGTGAACGTGCCAAGGGAGAGACGAGCCTGGCCCACACCCCGCCGCGGCTGCGGATGCTGATCAAGGATCTCAAGTGCCGCCACATGCTCAGCGGGCGGGTGGCCTACAAGCTGTGCGCCCACGGGTACAACTGTGTCAAGTGCCCTTATGACATGATGATCGAGGATACCGCCACCGCCGCTACCCTTTCTACTCCGGCCTTCGCGTACGTTTCCGGTTTCACCCTGGCACGGGACTACTACTACCTGCGCGGGCACAGCTGGGCCCGGGTCGAATACGGCGGCCGCGTGCGCGTCGGTTTGGACGATTTCGCCCTGCGCCTCTTCGGGCCCCAGGATCGCATCGATCTGCCCGCCCTGGGGGATACGGTCGGCCAGAACCGCCCCGGGGCCGTTCTGAACCGGGGCCGCAGCCAGGCCGCGACCCGCAGCCCGGTGGACGGCAAGGTGGTGGCCATCAACCCGCGGATCGGGCGCCAGGCCGATACGGCCAACCAGGCCCCCTACAACGAGGGGTGGATGATGGTGATCCAACCCTCCAACCTTCGAAAAAACCTGAAAAACCTTCTTTTCGGCGAGGAAAGCCTCGCCTGGATGGACGACGAGGCCGGACGCTTGAGCCGCAAGGTCAGCGCCACCGCCGGTTACGCCATGGCCGCCGCCGGTGGCGAGGTCATCGGCGACATCTATGGGACGGTACCCGGCCTGGACTGGAACGAGCTGGCCGAATCATTTCTGTAGAAGCGGTTCGCCCCCCGCTCCAGGCACCGATACGGTGGCCCCCGCAGAGGTCACGGAGACCGCACGCTCTGTGTCTCTCTGTGGGGAATCGATTTTTGCACGAGGATCAATGCCGGTCAGGGGTGGACCGGATTTCGCGGACCAGGTTGCGCACCCGGCGCGCGATCTCGTACTGGCAGGTATCGCAGAAGGCCATGGGCAGTTCGTCGAGCTGAGCTACGTTCCGCGGTGACCGCATGAGGCATTGGGGCTGCCAGCAGTGGCCCAGTCCGAGCACATGGGCCATTTCGTGAAGGCTGACCTTGACGAGCCTCTCCAGCTTCCGCCGCCCTCCGGCGTCGGTCAACCGGTAGGTGGAAACCACCGCCATGCGTCCCCCCAGCTGCGATTCGCCCAGAACATAGGTCAAGATGGGCGTGGCGATGTCGCTTCCGATGAGGCCCAGGCCCAGGGTGGGCCCGGGAAACGCCCGGGCCAGGGCGTTGATGAGCTGCACGGCGTCGTATTGACGCCGCGCCTCCATGAAGGCATCGGGGAGAACGGGAAAGGGTGGAAGGATGTCGGCGGCCAGGTCCATCAAGGCCTGAAGGTTGGCGGCCACCACTTGGCAGGACAGGTCGTCCACCGGACCGAGGGGGATCAACCGCACCAGCGCAATGGCAGGCCCCTGTTCCACCTGAGCGGGGACCGGGTCGAGCGACGTCGTCATGGCCGTTGCAGGCGGTAGCGTTTCAACTTGCGGGTCAAGGTGGCGCGGTCGACGCCCAACTGCCTGGCAGCCCGGCTCACGTTCCAGCCGCAGGTATCCAGGGCCGCCTGGATATGGGCGATCTCCATCTCTCTCAGCGACATCGGGCCGAGGCGGCAGGGCTCTCCCGAGGCGTCGAGAAAGCCGAGTTCCTCGGCGCCGATCATCTGCCCCCTGGCCAGGACCACGGCCCGCTCCATCACGTTGCGCAGCTCGCGCACGTTGCCCGGCCAGTGGTAGGCCGTCAGGATCCCCAGCGCCCGCTGGGTCAGGCCGAGAATGCGCTTGCCCGTCTCGCGGCTATAGCGCTCCAGGAAGTGATCGGCCAGGGGCGCCACGTCTTCCAGCCGGTCGCGCAGCGGTGGAATCTCGATGCGGATCACGTTGATGCGGTAAAAGAAGTCCTCGCGAAACCGACCCTGGCGGATCAGGTGGACCAGGTCGCGGTGGGTGGCGCTCACCAGCCGAAAATCGGTGTCGATCCACTGGCTGCCGCCGAGGCGTTGGAACCGTTTTTCCTCCAAGACCCGCAGCAGACTGACCTGCATCTTGGGGGAGATGTCGCCGATTTCATCGAGAAACAGGGTCCCCCCCGAGGCCATCTCCAAGCGCCCCCGACGCGCCCGTAGCGCCCCGGTGAATGCGCCGCGTTCGTGGCCGAACAGTTCGCTCTCCAGCAGGGATTCGCTCTGCGCCCCGCAGTTCAACGCCACGAAGGGGCCGGCGGAGCGTTCGCTGTCCTGGTGGAGCGCTCGCGCCACCAGCTCCTTACCCACTCCGGTTTCCCCCTGGATCAACACCGGCGTCATGGCGGGGGCCACCTCTTCGATGGTGGCAAAGATGTTCTGCATCGCCCGGGATTGCGCCACGATGCCCTCCAGGCTGACATCGAGGCGATCCATCAGTTGCTCGCGCAGCGCGACATTCTCGTCCCTCAGTGCCTTGGTGGCGGCCAGGCGCTCCATGATCAGCGACAGTTCCTCGGGATCGAAGGGCTTGCAGATGTAGTCGTTGGCGCCGCGCTTCATCGCGTCGACGGCCGTCTGGACCGTGCCGTGGGCCGTAATGACGATGATCAGGGCATCCGGCTGCCGAACCTTGATCCGCGAAAGCAGCTCCAGACCGTCCATGCCGGGCATCTTGATGTCTACCAGATAGATGTCGAAGAGATGATCGGCGAGGCGCTCCACAGCCGATTCCCCCGAATCGGCCGTTTCGACCCGGTAACCGTCCTTGATCAGCCAGGCCGCCAGCGATTCGCGGATGGCTTCTTCATCGTCGACCACCAGGGTGGCCAGACCGGATGGGGTCATTGTTGGACTCCTTTGGCGGAAGCGCTGTTTGCCACCGCCGGCAGGGTGAGGAGAAAAATCGTTCCCCGGCCGATCTGGCTGTCCACCGAAACGGTGCCGCCATGCTCGCGCACGATGCCATAGACCATGGGCAACCCCAGGCCCACCCCCTTGCCGTCGGTTTTGGTGGAAAAGAAGGGCTCGAAAATTTTCTGCAAATGGTCGGGGGCGATGCCGATGCCCGTATCGGCCACCTTGATCCAGACATCGCCGGATCCGTCGTCACGGCCGGCATTGATGGTCAAGGTGCCGCCATCGGGCATGGCCTCGACGGCATTGGAAATCAGATTCATCAGGCACTGCTGGATCTGGGCGTAGTCGCCGTAGATGGCAAACGGGGCGGGTGGCAGTTTCAAGTCGATGGCCACCCCGGCCTTGTTTATCGCATGTCCGAGGAGCACCAGGATGGTCTGGACCAGTTCGATGAGGTCGAAGTATTTGGACTCGACCCCTTTTTGGCGGGCAAACGTCAACAGGTTGTTGACGATCTTGCCGCAGCGCAAGGCTTCGCGTGCCGAGAGGTCCAGGTAGCGTTCAAATGCGGTGAGGCCCTCGGGAGGCAGGGTGTTTTCCCGGATGTGCGCCAGCATCAGCTTGTTGAAGGTGGCGATGCTGGAAATCGGATTGTTGATCTCATGGCATACGGAGGCCACGAGGCGGCCGAGGGTGACGAGGCGGTCCTCCTGGATGAAGCGCTGCAAGTCATCCTTGATGGCGCGGGCCCGGGCCTCGACATGGACGCTGACGTCTTCGGTGATGTCGCGCACCACATCGACAAACTGCACGATTTCGCCGAAGTGGTTGACCAGCGGGTAGGTGGTGACCTGGGAGATCCGGGTGGTGCCATCAGGCATCTTGATGTTGTGCAGCGCCCGGGCGGGCCGGCCGGTCCGGGCCGCTTCGGCCAGGGCGCAGGGACGATCGGCATCGGCGCATGGCCGGCTGTCGCCGTGAATCGCCTCGAAACAGTAGTGCCCCACGATGTTCTCGGGGCCGTTGCCCATGGTGATCAATTCGACGTTTTTACATTGAATGATCCGATAGTTGCGATCGATGAGCATCACGGCGTCCGGTGAGGCTTCCAGCAGCGCCGAGGCGAAGGACGAGGCCAGGCCGATTTCGGAAAGATGGCGGGTGTCGCCGACATCCCAGTGCAGCAGACCCAGCAGCAGCCCGGCGGCCCGGCTGTCCACCAAGGCGGTGGAGGCCGGCTTGTGGCGGGCCAGATCCGCGAGCACGTCGGAGTCGCCGGTCATTTCCAGGATCAGGTCCACGTTTCGATCGGCGCTGAGAGCCGATGGAGAATCGAGTATTTCGATCCCTTTTTCAGCGGCGATCTGACGGCACTGGGGCGTTTCACCCGTGGTGACCAGGTGGGTCAGCTTGAGCCGGACGACTTCGGACGCCGAGTGCTCGAGGCTGTGCATCACCTGCTGGCAGCGTTCGCCCCGGGCGACGACGGCAACCTTCAGCAGCAGGGAATGCCTGTATTTGGCGGATCCGGGCATGGGTGATGGCGGACCTTGGGAATAAGGTCAGTTGTCCAGCAGCTCCAGGTCGAACTGGGCCCGGATCTTGAAGACCCGGGTGGCCGGCAGGTTGTGGATCTCGGCGATTCCGGTTTCACGGCGGATGGCTTCCAGATGGGCTTCGATCTCGTTCATTGATGGCGCGATGAAGGTGAACCAGACGTTGACGCGGTGGTCCCTCAGGTAGTTGTGGGTGACGCCCCCGTACCGGTTCACCACTGAGGCGAAGGTATCGAGGCGGTCCGGTGGCACCTCGGCGGCGCAAAGGGTGGAGACGAAGCCGACCTTGTCCGGCACGAAATTGGCGCCGATGCGTCGGATGACGTCGTCCCGCTTCAGCCGCTCCACCCGGGCGATCACCTCGCTCTCGGAGATGCCCAGCGCTTCGCCGATGGCGGCAAACGGGCGTTCGACCAGCGGAAAATCCGACTGGATGCGGTTGAGCAAGGCCCGGTCGATGTCGTCGATATCAGCCATGATTTTTTATTTTATAACGCTTGACGTTCAAGTCCCGATGACAGCGGCGTCATGGGCAAGAAATGATCTCAACTCACGGAGTTCACCGGGGGGCCGGAGGGAAAAACATGAATTTGACATCGCCCCCGTTTCTTCTCGAAGTCCACCATGTCCATCAAGTCCACCTCGTCCACGGCTGGCATCTTTTGCCCGTTCGCCTCATCCGTTGTCGCCAACGAAGCGGACATGCACCTGGCGCGACCGTGGGCCGTCGAATTCACAAAAGAATATTCCCTGCCAGGTGCCAAGGACCGGTTTGCCGTCTTCCACCGCTACCCACAGGGAGGCACCGACCAGGGTCGCCTTGATATGGGCCGCCGCGTTGCCTTCCCGATGCCGGTATCCAGCCTCCCGGGGCACGATGCGCTCCAAGGCCGCCAGGATATCCGCCGCCACGTCCGGGTCGGCGCTTTCGTTGATCGTCACCGCCGCGGTGGTGTGGGGAACGAAGACCAGGCAGAACCCGTCGGTGGCGCCCATTTGCTTCAATGCACGGCCGACATCGGCGGTGATGTCGATAAATTCCGATTTCTTTCGGGTTGTTACCTTGATGGTAGACATGACTGGGGCTCTGAACGCAAAAAGGCCCTGCATTTGATGCAGAGCCTTTTGCCGATTTTCAGTGCGAATCTCGATGGACGCCGTTCCGATCAGACGCACCCGGTCGGTTTTGGCAATCCCGCCATCTTGCAGGCTCCCTTTCCCGGTCCCGAGGGGAACAATTCATAGATGTGCTTCAACTTGAAACCGGTGACCTTGGAAAGGACCCGAACCATGGGGGCGATACCGTTTTTCTCGTAGTACTCGCGAAGGGTCTTGATCACCAGGCGATGCTCTTCGTTCAACTCGTCAATGCCTTCTTCCTTTTTGACGTACTGAACCCATTCCTCGGACCAGTTGGCGTAATCGTCAATGAATCCGTCTTCATCGACAGTAAAAGTCTTTCCGGAGAATTCCACTTGCGGCATGACAACGTCCTCCTTCGATAGTGATTTTGTTTACGACTGGCATCCGGCCGATGTTTGAACCCTTATAAATTCATAATGTGCGATTATCAAGCGAGTTTTTTAGCGGATATGCTCAACGAAGTCAACATGAAATTCATGCCCTCGACGCGGTTGGACCTTCCGGGGCATCAATACTCCTTCGGCATTCCGTTGAGCTGCGCCAGGGTGAATACCGGGCCGTCCTTGCAGACGAAAAACTGGCCCACGTTGCAGTGGCTGCACATTCCAATGCCGCATTTCATCCGGTTTTCCAGACTCATGATGATGTTGTCATGGCCATAGCCACGGGCATCGAGCACCGGCTGGGTGAACTTGATCATGATCGGCGGACCGCAGATGATGGCATAGGTGTCCGCATCGGCTTCGGGCGCTTTCTGGTCCGTTATGGTGGGCACGAATCCCACGTTGTATTTCCAGTTGGGGTCGTTGGTGCCGTCCACGGTGATGTGCATGTGGATGTCGTCACGCGCCTCCCAGGCGGCCAGTTCGTCGCGGTAGAGCAACATGCCCGGGGTGCGGGCGCCGTAGATCACGTGAATCTGGCCGAAGCGCTGGCGGTTGGCCAGCATGTAGATGATGGAGGAGCGCAGCGTGGTGAAGGCGAAACCGCCGCCGATGATCACCACGTTCTTGCCCTCCAGGCGCTCCCAGGGGTACCAGTTTCCCAGGGGGCCGCGGATGCCCATCACGTCGCCGACCTTCATGTTGTGCAAGGCGGTGCTCACCACGCCGACCTTGTTGACGGTAAACTTCACGAAGCCCTTTTCGGTGGGCGAAGAGGCGATGCCGATGGGAATCTCCCCCTTGCCTGCGATGGACAACTCGGCGAACTGTCCGGGATGATAGGCGAATTTTTCCTCATCGCCGGGGTTGAGGAAAGTGAATTTGAAGGTTTTTAAATTCTTGTCCTCGGTCTCGACGGTGATCTCGTCGATGCGAACCGGGTAGGGTAGATACGGATTTGGTTGCACGGGGCCCCCTTTATCAAGCGACCTTGCAGGCGGCGTCTTGGCCGAAACGGTTCATCAATTGGCAAACCTTGCGGATGTCGATATTGACCGGGCAATACTGGATGCAGCGGCCGCAGCCGACGCACTGGATCCCGTCGCCGTACTTGTCGACGTAGTACTTGAGTTTGTGCATGAAACGCTGGCGTACCCGCTGCACCTTCTGCCCCCGGGGGTTGTGACCGGAGCCGTGGAGGGTGAAGAGCGGGAACATGCAGCTGTCCCAGTTGCGCTCGCGGATGCCGTGCTTGCCGCGCACCTCGTCCTGAATGTCGAAACACCAGCAGGTGGGGCACAGGTAGGTGCAAGTGCCGCAGTTGATGCAAGAGAAGGCGATATCTTCCCAGAAATTTGCATCGTAGAGCGCCATTTGGGGAATCTCGGCCAGCCGGTCGGTTTCGACGGTGGAGGTGATTTTGGCTTCAGCGGCTTCCTTGCCCGCGGAAAAACAGCCCTCGCTGTCCGCCGGGGCTTCCGTGAACCAGCCGGCGGCGGCCAGGAATGCGGCGCCCTTGTCGGTGAGAATCTTGGCCAGATAGGCGTCACCGGCGTCCTGGAGCAGCACGTCGAGGCCCTGTTCACTGTAAGGCCCGCAGCCGGCACTGGTGCAAAAACAGGTGCTGCCCGGATGATCGCAGGCCAGGCCGATGAAGGTGGTGGCCTCGTAGTTGCGCAGCCAGTAGACGTCCTTGACATCCGGGGCGTCGAAGTTGCGGCGCACCAGCAGAAAGCTGTAGGCGTCGCAGGGCCGGATCCCCACCGCGGCGGCGGGCTTGGCCGGCGCCGGGGCTTCCTTGAGGACGTTGCCATCCGGATCATTGGGGTCCACGGTGTATTCGAAGAGGATTTCACTCTGGGGATAGACCACCGAACGGGCCGACATGCGGGTGTTGAGGCCGTCGAGGTCCGGCGCTTGTCCCGGCGCCAGAGCCGCGAAGTTGAGCATCGCGCCTTCCCTGACCGGTCCGAAGAGCCGGTAGGCCTTTTCGGCCGCTGCCAATCCCTGGGCCCATTGTGCCTTGTCGATGCGAATGTACTTCATGATGTTTGCGCCCTTGTCCTGGTATGGATTGGATTACTTCATGAAATCCTGCGGGTCGTCGGGCCGGTAAGTGTCGAGCGGCGGACGCTGATCCAGCGACAGCCCCGCTTCCCAGCCCCACTGTTCGAAGGCTTCCTTTTCAAGTTTCTTGGTGAACACGCGCATGTTGATGCCCATGGGACATGCCCGCTCGCAGGAGCCGCAGTCGGTGCAGCGGCCGGCGCAGTGGTAGGCCCTGAGAAAATGAAAGGTGCGCACATCCACCGGGTTCTGGCTCTTGCCGACCCACTGGGGCGTGCTCTCGTCGACGAAGCAGGTCGGACAGTAGCACAGCGGGCAGGCATTGCGGCAGGCGTAGCAGCGGATACAAGGGGCCAGCAGGTTTTCGAAGTACGTCCACTTCTCCTCGGCGCTCATGGCCTCGATGGCACGCACGTCTTCATAGCGGTCCACGTTCTGCTGCTCCGGGACCGGATCGGCCACCAGTTCGTCATAGATCACCGGGTTGCGGTGGATGCAGACGGCGCAGTTGGCCTGGAGCATGTCCTTGCGCGGGTAGGTCTTCTCGAAGCCCGCGCCGCATACCCGGACGGACTCTCCGTCTTCCACCACCCGGGTGACTTCCCCCGGCGCCATGGCCTTGATGCGCCGCTTGTCGAGCATCCCCTTGCAGGGGACGCCGATGATGACGAGCTGCTCGCGTTTGATCTTGTTTTCGATGATATGGGTAACGATGTTGCGACTGTCACACCCCTTGGCGACCACGGCGATCTTGTCGGTCCGGTTGGTGAGGTAGTTGGCCAGGTTGATGCCGCAGTTGCCATCCCAAATGAGGTGATCGACGTCGTCGACGTTCTTGATGAAGCAAGGCTCGTTCATCATCGGCATCGACCCGTTGCGAAACCCGATGACCGTTTCGACCCGGCAGTCCTTGAGCAGGCGCCTGGCGATGTCACGAATCTTGTCGGTATAAGCGATCATGTCAGGCCACCTTCAGCTCTTTTTTCACGAATTTCTGGTTGGGGCCAACGGCCCGGACAGCCTCGGTCACCTTTTTGACGACATCGACGAACTTGGTCGATTCGGCCGATGAGATCCAGGAAAAATGGACGCGGCCCGGTTCAACACCCATGTGCTCCAGCAGACTCTGCAGGAGGGCGAACTTGCGACGAGCGTAGTAATTACCTTCCAGGTAATGGCATTCGCCGGGATGTCACCCGGACACCCAAACCCCGTCGGCCCCTTCCCGCAGGGCGCCCAGGACGAATTTGGGGCTCATGCGCCCGGTGCAGGGAATCCGGATGACCCGGATGTTGGGCGGGTACTCCATCCGGCTGACCCCCGCAAGGTCGGCGGCGCCGTAGCTGCACCAGTTGCAGAGAAATGCGACAATTTTTGGTTCCCACTGAGACATTTCGAAATCTCCTTGAAGTTGCCGTTATAAAAACCGTTGCTCAGCTCGCCTCGTTGAGGGCGAACAGCTGGGCGAAGATCTGGTCCGTGTCGAATCCCTTGAGGCGGATCGCACCGCTGCGGCAAGAGGCCACGCAGAGCCCGCATCCCTTGCACAGCACCGGGTTGATCTCGGCCCGGCCCGGCCAGAAACGCTCAGTGGCCGCCCGGAACGAGGGCGCCGAGTACGGGCAGATCGACACGCACACCCCGCACATGCTGCAGAGGGCCGGGTTGACCTCGGCCACTTGGCCGATGGTGCTGATGTGCTGTCGCGCCAGGAGGGTGACGGCCCGGCTGGCGGCCGCCTTGCCCTGGCTGACGGCTTCGTCGATGGGCTTGGGGTAATGGGCCATGCCACAGAGGAAAACGCCGTCGGTGGCGAAATCGCAAGGCCCCAGCTTGGCGTGCTTCTCCACGAAAAAGCCGTCGTCGTTGAGCGGCAGCTTGAAAAACTGGGCCAGCGCGTTGTTGTCCGGCGCCAGAATGGCCGTTGCCAGCGAGATGAGGTCGGTGTCGATCTCCACCGGCCGTCCGAGGATCGGATCGGTGAGGCGCACCGTGAGGCGGCCGTTTTCAATGGATACCTTCGGTTTGGCCTCCAGACTGTAGCGGATGAAGATGACCCCTTTCTCCCGGGCCTCTTTGTACAGGTACTCGCGCTCGCCGTAGGTCCGGATGTCGCGGTAGAGGATGTAGACGTTGGCCTCGGGGTTGCGGGCCTTGATCGCCAGGGCGCTGTCGATGGAATGGGTGCAGCAGACCCGGCTGCAGTAGGGCCGCTCCGGTTCCCGGCTGCCGACGCACTGGATGAACACCGCCGCACCGAGTTCCTCAATGGCCGGGTCATCCGCCTTGAGCTTGGCATCCAGTTCCAGGCTGGTGACGATCCGTGAATCCTGCCCGTAGCTGTACTCGGTGGGTACCAGGGGCACGGCGCCGGTGGCGATGATGGCCACCCCGTGTTCGATTACCTGCTCCTGAGCGCCGTTTTTCACCGTGGTCTTGAAGTTGCCCACGAATCCTTCGACGGCGCTGATCTCGCTGTTGAGGTGGGTCTGGATGTTGGGATCTCCGCTGACGTCGGCCACCAGTTGGTCGAGCCTGGCGGCGACCGGGGCGCCGTCCGGGGTCTGGAAGAGGTGGCGGGCCTGGCCGCCGAGCAGGGCTTCGCGTTCCACCAGGTGGGTGGTATAGCCCTGGGCGCCCAGCGCCCGGGCCGCCGCCATGCCGGCGATGCCGCCGCCGATCACCAAGGCGGCCTGGTTGACGTCGAGCTGGGCCTCCTTGAGCGGCTGCATCAGGCCGACCTTGGCCACGGCCATGCGCACCAGATCCTTGGCCTTTTGGGTCGCCAGGTCGGGATTGTGCTTGTGGACCCACGAATCCTGGTTGCGGATGTTGCACATTTCGAAGAGGTACTTGTTCAACCCCGCCGCCATGAGGGTTTCCTGGAACAGGGCCTCGTGGGTCTTGGGGGTGCAGGCGGCCACCACCACCCGGTTGAGCTGCTTCTCCTTGATCACCTCCGCCATGCGGTCCTGGGTGTCCTGGGAGCAGGTGTAGAGGTTGTCGGTGGCGTATTCCACGTAGGGCAGGGTGGCGGCGTAGTCCCGCACCGATGGCACGTTAACCGTGCCGGAGATGTTGATGCCGCAGTTGCACACGAAGACCCCGATACGCGGCCGTTCGTTGAAGACGTTGACCTCGGGCACCTTTTCGGGCACCACGGTGAGCGTGTCGCGGGCCGCGGCGAGGATCTCGCCGGCAGCGGCCGCCGCCGCACTGGCGTCCACCACGGACTGGGGGATGTCCCGCGGGCCCTGGAAGGCGCCGCAGACGAAAATCCCCGGCCGGCTGGTGGCCATGGGGGCAAACGGCGCGCTCTGGGCGAAGTGGCCCGGGGTGAGTTCGATGTCGAGGCGCTTGGCCAGTTCGACGGTCTCGGCGGCGGTCTGCAGGCCCACCGAGAGCACGATCATGTCGAAGGTCTCGGTTTTCAGCTCACCGGATTCGGTGACGTAGCGGACCGCCAGGTCACCGGTGTCGCCGACCTTGTCGATGGTATGGACCCGGCTGCGGATAAAGCGCACCCCCTGGTCCTTGGCCTTGTTGTAGAAACGCTCGAAGTCCTTGCCGTGGGTGCGCATGTCCATGAAGAAGATGGCGCAGTCCAGGTCATCTCCGGCGTGCTCCTTGGCGATGACGGCTTCCTTGACGGCGTACATGCAGCACACCGACGAGCAGAAGCTGTTGTCGCAGCGGTTGAGATCGCGGGATCCAACGCACTGGAACCAGGCAATCTTCTTGGGTTCCTTGTGGTCGCCCAGGCGCACCAGGTGGCCGCCGGTGGGGCCGGAGGCCGACAGGAGGCGCTCCATTTCCATGGAGGTGATCACGTTGGGGAGTTTGGCGTAGGCGTAACTGTCGAATCTGGACGGGTCGAACGGCTCGAAGCCCGGCGCCAGGATCACGGCGCCCGTCTCCAGGGTGATCGTTTCCGGCTTCTGGCCGTGGGTTTCCAGGGTCACGGCGCCGGCCTTGCAGGCCGCCACGCACTGGTAGCACTCGCAGCACACCCCGCACTCCAGGCAGCGATGCGCCTCGGCCCGGGCCGTATTCTCGTCGTAGCCCCGCTGGACCTCGTTGAAGTTGGTCTTGCGCACTTCGGGCGCCAGCAGCGACATCGGATTCCGGGCGACGTGGGGCAGTCCATCGAGGGGCACGTCCTGGACCGGGGTCCAGTCGGTTCTGCGGCCGGCAAACAGGTCCTCGCCGCGGATGAAGCGGTCGATGGAAACGGCCGCTTCCTTGCCCGCGCCGATGGCCTCCACCACCGTGGCCGGACCGGTGACGGCGTCCCCGCCGGCAAAGATGTCCGGATCGCTGGTCTGCAGGGTGACCTTGTCCACCCGCATCGTGCCCCAGTCGTTCAGCGTGCAGGCGCACTCGTCGGTGAGGCAGGCCCAATCGGTTTCCTGGCCGATGGCCGGAATGATCGCGTCCACCTCGATCTGAAACTCGGAACCCTTGATGGGCACCGGGCGCTGACGGCCGCTCTTGTCCGGGGGACCCAGTTCCATCTTGATGCACTCGATGGCCTTGACCACCCCGTTTTCGGCGATGACCCGGGTCGGATTGGTCAGGGTCATCAGCTCGATGCCTTCCTCGCGGCACTCCTCGATTTCCTCGGCATTGGCCGGCATCTGTTCCACGGCCCGGCGGTAGATGATGAACGGCTTCTTGGATCCGGTGCGCAGGGCCGAGCGGACGCAGTCCATGGCCACGTTGCCGCCGCCGACCACCGCCACCCGGTCGCCCAGGTGAACGCGGTTGCCCAGGTTGATCTCGCGCAGGAATTCGACCCCGGGGTAGACGCCCTTGTAATCCTCCCCCTCGATGCCCAGGCGCTTGCACTCCTGGGCGCCGATGCCGATGAAAAACGCCTTGTAGCCCTGCTCGCGCAACTGACCGACGGTGAAATCCTTGCCGATTTCAACACCGGTCTTGAACTCGACGCCCAGGTCCTTGATGACCTGGATCTCGGCCTCGGTGACATCCCGGGGCAGGCGGTAGGAGGGAATGCCCACGGTGAGCATGCCGCCAAGCACCGGCAGCTTTTCAAAGACCGTGACCTGATAGCCTTCGATGGCCAGGAAGTAGGCGCAGGTCAAACCGGCCGGGCCGGCGCCGACGATGGCGATTTTTTCCTCGCGCCGGGGCTTCTTGACCGGAACGTAGGGGTTGCCGCTGGCCCGGTCCGTGTCGGCCAGGAAGCGGTGGAGGTACATGATCCCCAGAGGGGAGTCCACCGCGTTGCGGGTGCAGGCGCTCTCGCACGGATGGGTGCAGACCCGTCCGCAAACCCCGGGAAAGGGGTGGTCCTGCTTGAAGAGTTCCAGGGCTTCGCGGTAACGACCGTCGTTGGTCAGGGCGATGAATCCCTGGACGCTGACATGCGCCGGGCAGGTGGCCCGGCAGGGGGCCGTGCCGCGTTTGGTGATGGCGAAGGCCCCGGGGATGGCCTGGGCGTAGCGACGGTGGGTCGCCTTGCGTTCGACCAGGCCCATGTCGTATTCGCTGGGCCGCCGGATGGGGCAGACTTCGGCGCAATCGCCGCAGCCGGTGCACTTGGCGGGATCGATGAACCGGGGCTGCTTGTGGATCTGGACCTTGAAATGGCCCGCTTCGCCTTCGATGGATTCGACTTGGGAACAGGTGATCAGTTCGATATTGTTATGCCGGCCGACCTCGACCAGTACAGGGGAGATGATTCACATCGCGCAGTCGTTGGTCGGGAAGGTCTTGTCCAACTGGGCCATGACGCCGCCGATGCTGCTCGATTTGTCGAGCAGATAGACGTAGTAGCCCGAGTTGGCCAGATCAAGGGCCGACTGCATCCCGGCGATGCCGCCGCCGACGACGAGAACCGAACCGATGACATCCTTGGACATGGGAGCACTCCTTAGCGATGAAATGCACGTTGCAGTTTTGTTGAAACATGGCGCCCGGCTGCGGACCGGGGACGCGAGAACGAAAGACCTACCTAACGGTTGGCGAAAAACTTGTCAATGAAATTCGGCTCTTCGAAAAGCGGGTCATCGGAGGGGGTTGCAGCGGGGCCGAAGCAAATTTAATATATAATTATAACATTAAGTTATATTGTCAACAAGAGAAAGCCGCCGCCCGCTTGCCACCCCGTTGGGGAAACGGTTAGGATGACCGGGCGTCGAGGCGCAAACGGTGTGCCTGCCACAGGGATGATCCACTCCGAAAGGGATGCCTCTTGGACGGACAGACACGTCTCATCGTGATTTGCGGACCCACCGCCGCCGGCAAGACCGCGGTAGCCATCGAGGTGGCCGAGCAGGTGGACGGGGAAATCGTCAATGCCGACTCGGTGCAGGTCTACCGGCACCTGGACATCGGCGCGGCCAAGCCTAAGGCGGACGAACAGGCCCGGGTGCGCCATCATCTCATCGATGTCGTTGATCCGGACGCCCCTTTTGACGCCGCCGCCTTCGCCCGGTTGGGCAGGGCGGCGGTGGCGGACATCGCGTCCCGGGGCAAGGTGCCTATCGTGGCCGGCGGCACCGGTCTGTACATCAAGGCCCTGCTGGGGGGGCTGGCACGCCGGGCCGCATCGGATCCGGAGGCCAGGGAGCGGCTGCGGCGCGATCTGGAAAAAGAGGGGCCGGAGGCCCTGCATGGCAGGCTGGCCCGGATCGATCCGGGTACCGCCGCCCGGGTCCATCCTCATGACGCCGTGCGCATCGTGCGCGCCCTGGAGGTTTTCGAGGCCACAGGGAGGCCCCTCAGTGCCCACCACCGGGACCATCGCTTCGCCGATGCGCCGTACCTCACCTTTAAAATAGGTCTGGCCGTGGAGCGGGATGCCCTCTATGCCCGCATCGACCGGCGGGTGGAGGCGATGCTGGCCGAAGGCCTGGAGGCCGAGGTCCGGGATTTGCTGGCCCGCGGCTACGGGGAAAATTTGAAGGCGATGCAGTCGTTGGGCTACCGGCACATGGGCGGCTACATCGCCGGCCGGTTCGGCTACGACGAGGCCGTGGCGACCCTGAAGCGCGATACGCGCCGCTTCGCCAAGCGCCAACTCACCTGGTTTCGCGCCGACCGGCAGATTCGCTGGGTCGCGCCGGAGGAGATCTCGGTGCTGCTGCCGGAAATCCAGGCCTTCTTGCAAGACGCGGGGAAATGACACCGAATTTTTGATTCGGACCCAGTCAGTCCAGTCAGACCAGTCGGACGGGTCCGACGGCTTCCTCGTGCCATCCCTTCACTCGAAGATCATCACCGCCCGCGATGTTTTCCCGTCGATCTTGATCGTCAGTGGCTGTTCCAGTCTCAGGTGGCGCAGGAATCGGGTTTGAGTGAAAGCGGGCATCTGTTCCAGCCGATGCCAGTCGATGAATCCCTGGTCGTCGGCCACGGTGACGTACCCGATGCCCAGGGACGTGATGTTGTGAAAGAAGTGCGATCCCTGGGACGGATCGGCTTTCAGGGCCTCGAAGCTGGTTTCCACAATGGCGGCGACCCCCGAGATCTGCCGCCAGTCCACCGGGATGCCCAGCCAGCGATCGGCCGTTCCCCAGCGGCCGGGGCCGATGAGCAGATAAGGGCGGTCTTCGGCGGTCAGACGGCCGTTGATGCGGCCGATATCGGCCGCGATGTCCACCGTTCGGGCCGGATCGAAGGTGTCCGGGCGCACGTAGACGATATCCGCGATATTGGAAAATACCCCGTTTCCCAAAGCCTGGTCGGATCGGCAAAAGGCGAGGCGCAGGTCCTCGGCGCTGATGCGCACATCCTGGAGCAGGGGGCCGGCGGCCCCCATGGGGCGGATTTGGAGCAGCCAGAATTCGAACTCGGTCCGCCCCGGGTCCGGCAGGTTGACGGCAAACTCGATTTCCACCGGGCCGCCCATGCCCTCCCGGCCGATGTCGAGGATGTCGCCGATCAGCGCCGGCAGCGGAATGGCGCCGTACTTGAGAATCCGCGCGAAGGTGAGCACCGGGAAACCCTCGGGGCAGGGCCAGGTGTCCCGGATACGGTGGTCGGCCGGCACGTAGCAGCTCGAAAAGTAGGCCACCGACGGGTGGTCCGTGGATGCCTCCACCTCCAGGCGGACGAGGGTTTTCTCGTCGCTGAACAGCCCCTCGGGGCAAACATCCATGCGAAGGGCGAAGAATTCCCGCTGACAATGGTGCAGCATGTCATCGACGGTGGAAAACTGGGGCAGGTGACCGGGGTGAGGGGGGGCGAAGCGCACCGATTTGCCCCCTTCCACCACGGTCTTGCCAAGGCCGAGGGCGACGGCGGCGATACCGTCCTCGGCGGCCATGGGGCTGATGGGATAGTAGTTGACCGAACGGGCCACCCCGGCCAGGGCGGGGTAATAGACGTCACCGTGACGTCGGCCCACCAGGGGCTGGAGAATCACGGCCATCCGCTCATCTTCGATGCGGTGCATGGTGCCCCGGGCATACGCCCGCGCCACGCTCATGAAGGTCGATGCGTAGACCTGGCGCACCGCTTGCCCCAGACGGTGTTGGCGCCGGTCGGCGTCGGGGTCGGCGTTGGGCAGCATGAAGGTGCGATAGATGCCGGCATAGGGCTGGAAACGGGCATCCTCCAGCAGGCTCGAGGAGCGCACGGCCACCGGCCCGTGGACATGCCGCGCGAACGCGGCCAAGGCTTCCTCCACCCACCGGGGCAGCTTCGCCTGGTCGAAGCGGGCGGCGATCTCCGCGTCGCCGAGCCGGCCGTCGATGGCATCCCTGAGATCGTTCGCCGCCATGAAGGCGTCGAATCCGTCGGTGGCGATGACCATCGCCGGGGGCACACCGACGGAGATCCGGGGGTAGCGGCCATGCAGGCCGGGCAGGAAGCGGCGCAGGCGGGAAAAGATGAAGGCAAGACCACGGGCCTTGCCGCCCAGGGAACCCTTTCCCACCTTGACCAGGTCGGCGTCCGGGTCATAGCCGCCGGGCCCCGGCTCGCTGATCACCCCGCGGCGCTGCCCCCGTCGGCGTTGGCGGATGCAGTCCACCAGGTACTGCTTCAGTTCGGCGATGCTGGTAAAATCCTCGACCAGCATCGGCTTGAGACGCATGGCGAGCTGGATTTCACTGCGGGCCATCAGCCAACTGGAAAAATCGTTGCGCAGGGCGTGGGACCGCACCACCGCGTCGGGTATCGACGGGAGGAGCCGCTCCATCTGCCGCAGGTTTTCGACCCGCCCGATTTCCATGCCTTCCGCATCGCGGAACACGAAGGAACCAAACCCGCAGTAACGCACGAAGAATTCGCGGATTTCACCCAGAAGATTCGGTGAGTTCTTGTTGACAAACACCGCTCCGAGAGCTTCGGCGGCCTCCCGGTGTTGCGGTTCGCTGCTGAAGTTGAGCAGCGGCAGGCCCGGGTGCTCGGCGTGAATGTGCTGCAGCAGACGGATGCCGGCCTGGGGGTCGTCGCGGCCCTGGCGGGGAAAACGCACGTCGCAGAGGATGCACAGCAGGTAGGGCCGGAAATGCTGCCAGAGCGCTTCGGCCGCCTCGTAGGTGGCGGCGGTGACGATCTTGGGACGGGCCCGCATCCGGAAGAGGCGGTGTTCGTCGTTGAAGGACTCCTCCATCACCCGTTGGGTCTGCATCACGATTTCCTTGTAGAGCATGGGCAGCAGGGAGGAGAGGTAGAGGGGCGAGTCTTCCACCAGAATGATCACCCGCACCAGGGCGCGCCGGGTGTCGGCGTCGATGTTCCATCGGTCCTCGACGCTTTTCACCAGGGCCAGCAGCAAGTCCGAGTTGCCAAGCCAAACGAAGTGCCGGTCGATGGCGGAAGCATCGATGGAATCGGGTGGGTCGCGGAGCTGTGCGGCGCTGTGGGTCAGCATGAAGACCGGCAGATCCGGCTGCCGCAGCTTGGCGGCCCGGCCCAGGGTGTAGGCATCCATGTCGTTGAGGCGCGGCATGGTGATGACCATGTCGAATTTCTTTTCGGCCAGGGCCTGGAGGGCCTCGCCGGCGGTGGACACCCAGGTGAGCCTCGGCGGGCGGGAGAGGTTCAACCCCCGGTATTCGAGGATGATGCGCTCTGCCAGGCGGCCTTCCTCTTCCATGATGAAGGCGTCGTAAGGGGAGGAGACCAGCAGGATGTCGGCCACCTTGCGGGCCATCAGTTCGTGAAAGACCTTGAAGGAAAGGTCCTCATCGGTGGCGGTTTCCACCGGTGGCAGGTCGGCCATGGGATTTCCTTTCGTTTGGCGCCAGGATTTTCCATTTCACTATAGATGTTCCGTGAACAAGGCTCAAGCGGTCAGTTGATGCCTTGGTGAGGAGAGCCATGTCCGGAGGAGGAGAATTGAACAGATGCTCGCCTTAATTTTATTAACAGAAATATTCATCTTGAAAGAAAATTAAAAAAAAGGTAAATGATGGATTACCTGGTTTCTTGTAAAGTATGTTTTTTCAAACAGTTATACAATATATGGCGGATATGGCGCTGAGTGCCACAATGGATCCAGATGCTCGCGTCAGACATCCGGCGAAACCGGCATCCTTTCGCATCCCCTTTTTTTGCATCCGGTTCCTCTCGAGGATGGCGGTGGAGGAGCCCGCGTTGCGGACCCCGAGAAGCCAAAACGGAAGGGGGCGAAAGATCTGATTCGAAGTCGTCCGACGGCTCTGAACTGCGGCCGCCACGGTGCTCGGCGTGCATCGGTGGCAGGTCGTTTTGCATACGATTGGGCGACACGGGGGAACGGGGGAACAAAGAACAATAAAAAACGAGTAGAACAAAAGAGGAGACACGATGAAAGCCGCGCTGAAAGTGTTCGGATGGGTGTTGGCGGCCGTTTTCATCGTTGGCATCGGCGGGGGATCGGCGGAAACCCTGCAGGATGCCATCGACCATGTGCTCAAGACAAACCCGGAAATTCGGGCGGACGCCTACAATCGGCTCGCCCGGGATCAGGAGGTGAAGAAGGCCGAATCCGGCTTCTACCCCAAGGTGGACGTCACCAGCGGATTCGGGGTCACTGAACAGCGAAGTCCTTTTGAGGAGACCTTTTATCCGCGCTCGTCGGTCGTGGGCCTGCGGCAGAACGTCTGCAGCTTCGGCGTGACGACCAACGAGGTGCTGCGGCAGAAGGCCCGCGTCAAGTCCCGAGCCTACCTGATTCAGGCCAATTCGGAGCAGCTCTCCCTGCGCACCGCCAGAGCGTATCTCAATGTTCTGCGGGCGGAAGAACTTCATGGCCTGGCCAAGGAGAACCTACTCAATCATCAGCGCATCTACGATCAGATGAAGCTGCGCAGCGAGTCCGGTGTGGAGCGCAGAGCCGACCTCGATCAGGTGATGGGACGGTTGGCCCTGGCGCAGTCCAACCTGGTGGTCACCCAGGCCAACCTCGAGGATGCCCGCACCGACTATCTCACCGTGGTTGGCACGGCCCCCGAGGCACTGCTCAAGCCGGACCCGATGGACGCCAATTTCCCCAAGGACTTTCCCCAAGGACATGGATGAGGCCGTTTCCTTCGCCATGGAGAACTATCCGCTGGTCAAGTCCGCCAAGGCGGATCTGGAGGCCCGGGAGTTCCAGTACAAGACGGCCAAGAGCGACGCCTACCCCAAACTGGACGTGACGGCGGACTACCGCTGGGAAAATGACGTCGACCAGGAAGGCTACGCCGAAGAGTTTACCGCCGCGGCCCCCGTACGGTTCAATATTTTCAACGGCGGCTACGACCGGGCGCGGATCGCGGAGACCCTGCAGCAAATCAAGGAAGCCAAGGAAATCTACAACAGCACCGAGCGGCAAACGCGCCAGGCGATCCGCCTGTCCCGGGAAGCGTACAAAGCGGCCATCGACCGGACCGCCCACCTCAGGCAGTATGTGGAAGCGGCGGCCGTTACCTCGGATGCCTTCACCAAGCAATGGATGGTGGGGCGGCGCACCATGTTCGACGTGCTCGACAGCCAGGCCGAATACATCAACGCCAAGGCCGACCTTGTGGGCGCCGTGTATGACAAGTCATACTCCGAATACCGGGTGCTCAGCGCCATGGGGAATTTGGTGCACAGCCTCGGTTTGCAGTGGCCAGGGGAAAGCAGGGTGGACGTCACCGAAGAAAAGGGAATCGACGTCACGGTTCCCCTTGATCTGACCTACCACACCGCCGAATAATCGCCCATTGGCGCAACGGCGCGTTCCCTTCAAAGTTAGACCGGCGGAGACCATGAAACCGCCTGCAACCGGGGTCCGAACCATCGACGACCGCATCGGTCAAGGGGGATCC
This sequence comes from Desulfobacteraceae bacterium UBA2174, assembly GCA_002327445.1. Classification (GTDB taxonomy): domain Bacteria; phylum Desulfobacterota; class Desulfobacteria; order Desulfobacterales; family UBA2174; genus UBA2174. The sequence continues at coordinate 86,647 of DCWA01000022.1, forward strand.
GGGTGCCTGATACGCCGGCGCCCGGCTCCTCTTGTCCTCATCCTCCTGATCTGCCTGGCTTTCGTCGGGCCTGTCGGGACCAGGGAAGCGTTTCTTCTCAGCCGGGAAGTTCTCAGGATGGCCGAGGTCAAATACGGTTCCGATGCCACCGAGCGTTTCGAGCGGTGGGAGAACCTCATCCGTGATGACGACAGCGCCCCCGAAAATGAAAAACTGAACCGGGTCAACGCGTTCTTCAACGAAACGGTGCGGTTTGTCGACGATGCCGATCTGTACGGGGTGGGAGATTACTGGGCCACCCCATTAGAGCTACTGGCCCGGCAGGCAGGGGATTGCGAGGATTTCGCCATCGCCAAGTTTTTCACCCTCAAGGCGCTGGGCGTGGCGGAAAACAAACTCAACATCGCCTATGTGAAGGCATTGCGCTTCAACATGATGCACATGGTGGTGACCTACTACAGCCATCCAGGCGCCGAACCGCTGGTCCTCGACAACCTCGTGGACGAGATCCACCCCTCCTCCCGGCGTTCCGACCTGATGCCGATCTTCAGCTTCAATGGCACCGGGCTGTGGCTGGCCAAGGAGCGGGGCAAAGGCAAAAATACCGGCAGCAGCCGCCGCCTGAAGGCCTGGGCGGATTTGCTGCAACGGATGGCGGACAACCCCCTGTAGGCGGAGGGAAAGGCTGATGACACTTTACCGCCAGCTTGTCGCTTTCACCCTTGTCCTTTTCCTGGTGCTTTTCACCGGCACCTGGATTGCCAGGCTGCAAACCACGCGCGCCTTTCTCGGCGCCCAGCTCGAATCCCACGCCCAGGATACGGCGACTTTTCTCGGCTTGTCCATCTCCCAGCAGATCCAGGATCTGAAAAAGGACCTCCCCGTCGCGGAAACCATGATCGGCGCGGTTTTCGACCGCGGTTACTACCGGGTGGTCAAACTGGTGGACATCCGGCAGCGGGTCCTCGTGGAACGGGAGCTGGAGGTCAAGATCGAGAACGTGCCGGATTGGTTCATCCGGATGTTCCCCCTGGAAACCCCCGAGGCTGGAGCCAATGTCATGGCCGGCTGGATGCAGGCCGGCACCCTGCTGGTGAAAAGCCACCCGGGCTTCGCCTACCGCACCCTCTGGCAGGATGCGCTGCGCATGGCCTGGTGGTTTGCCGCCTGCGGCGCATTCGTGCTCATTTTCGGGGCGGTCGGGCTTCGCCTGCTCCTGCGCCCCCTGGTGCGGGTCGAGCAGCAGGCTGAAGCGCTATGCCGCAAGGAGTATCGGCTTCAGGAACGCATTCCCCGGACCAAGGAGCTGCGTCGGGTGGTGGAAGTGATGAACCGCATGACGCGCAAGGTCAAGGAGATGTTCCAGGAGCAGGCCGCCCTGGCCGAAGAGATCCGCAAGGAATCCTACAGCGATGCCGTCACCGGCCTGGGAAACCGGCGCTACTTCGCCGGCCAGGTCGAAGCCCAGCTCCAAGGGCGGGTGAGCGATGCCAGGGGCGTTCTCCTGTTGGTGCAGATCCGCAATCTGGAGATGGTGAACCGGGAAATGGGAATGGCGGCCGGAGATGCGCTGCTCCAAAGAGCGGCCACCATGATCCGTGAAGCCGCCGAGGCCCATGGACAGGCGGTGCTGGCGCGCCTGACCGGCGCCGATTTCGGGCTGTATCTGCCCGATACCCCGGGCTGGGTCGCGGAAACCCTGTCCAGCGGCATCACCGACCGGCTAAGCGGCCTCTTTACCGAGGGGGTTGCCCCGGAGGGGGATGTCGGACGCGTGGGCGCCGCCACCCATGAAACGACAGTAAGCCTGGGACGCCTGCTGTCGGAGGCGGACCTGGCCTTGAGAACCGCGGCCCGCTCCGGTCCCAATGCCTGGCATGCGCGTGCCGTTGCCAGGGAAAACGCCGGCACTCCCCAAGGTGAGCAGCAGTGGAAACTCGCCCTCGAACAGGCGCTGGAAGCGAACCGGATCCGGCTTTTTGCCCAGACGGTAGCATCCACCAAGGACCGGCAGCAGAAGCTCCACCTGGAACTGTTCTCGAGGATCGTCCAGGAAGACGGCGCCTTGATCAACGCCGGGATTTTCCTCCCCTTCGCCGAGCATCTCGATCTGGTGGCAAAACTCGACCGTCAGGTGCTGGAACTGGTCGGACGCCTGGATGCCGCACGCCTGGGCGTGACGTGGGTGGCGGTGAACCTGTCTCCGTCATCGCTGCGCGACGAAGGTTTCCACCAGTGGGTGGGGTCCTTTCTGGACCAGCTGCCGAAGGCATGCCCGCGCATCATTTTCGAGTTCCCGGAATTCGGCGCGGTCCGGCATCTCGATCTCGTCCAGGAATTCCGGGGGCGCGCCGAGAGCCGGGGGCATGCCATCGGTTTGGACCACTATGGCCGGGGTTTTTCAAACCTCGGCTACTTGCAGGCTCTGCGCCCCGAGTATGTCAAGATCGACCGGGCCTATACCGCCGAACTCAAGGACGAGCGGGGCGACAGCCGGTTTTTCATCAGTTCTCTCAGCGGCGTGGCCCACAGCATCGACATCGCGGTGATCGCCGAGGGAGTGGAGACGGAAGGGCAACTGGAGATTCTTGAAGGGCTTCCCGTCGACGGGATCCAGGGCTACCTGATTGACACGCCCAAGCCCCTGGAAGAGGCGTAGAGACAACTTCGGGTCAAAGAATTTCGTCCACCATCAGGCCGGGGTCGACCATTTTTGCACGGATTCTTTGACGAGCGGTGATTTTTTTCTGGACCTGCTCCGGCAGGTCGGTGAAGCGGATGACTTTCTTGTCGATCAATACGTCGATCAGGTCCTCGATGGCCCGCACCAGGCCGGCGTCGGTCAGCGTCAGCAGGGACCGCACATCGGCCGGGTCCTGGACGGAGTCGAGAAATTCGATCACCTCGTCGTCGATGCCGGGCTTGATCTCGGTGGCGGTGGCGGTTCTGTTTCTGGCGATCGCAACGATCCTGCCGTCCGGGTCGCGTTCGACGTAAACCATGAACATTGTCTCCTGTGGGGATAGAGGTTGGCGTTTTTTAACACCATTTTTCTTTCTTTACCAATAGAAACGATCGACTTCAGAAGCGACGACAGCCCAGATCGGATCATATGGAAAACCATCCGGACCCTCTTTCTACATCACCGAAACCCCTCGCTGTTTCCCCGGCCGTGGAAACCCGGGAGGACCCGCTGCTGGATGCCCTGGTGTACCTGGCGCGTTTACATGGCCGGACAGCTTCCCGGACGGCCCTGGTGGCCGGTCTGCCGCTGGTGCAAAACCGCCTCACTGTCGAACTGTTCGCCCGCGCCGCCGAACGGGCAGACCTGGCCGCCAGTGTGGTCAAGCGCCCGCTGCGGAAGATTTCCGACCTGCTCCTGCCTGCGCTGCTGCTGGAGGACCGGCAGGTCGGCGTCCTGGTGGAGAGGAACGACGGCAGCGCCAAGCTGCTGCTGCCGGAAACCGGTATGGGGGAGCAGGAAGTTTCCGCCGATGCGCTGGAAAAGATGTACACCGGTTACAGCATTTTCGTGCGCCCCAGGTTCCGGCCGGAGCGCAATCCACTGGAAGAACCCGGCCACCCGGGCACGCGGACCTGGTTCTGGGGGACCCTTTTCAAGTCCTGGCGCATCTACCGGGACGTCTTTCTGGCCAGTTTTCTCATCAATCTCTTCGGCCTGGCCTGCCCTTTCTTCGTTCTCAACGTCTACGACCGGGTCATCCCCAACAATGCCGTCGAGACCCTATGGGTGCTGGCCATCGGCATTACCGTGATCTACGTGTTCGCCCTGGTCATGCGGGCCCTGCTGGGCTATTTCGTCGACGAGGCCGGAAAGAAGGCCGACCTGCGCCTGTCCTCCATGCTGATGCAGAAGGTGCTCGGGCTGCGAATGGAGGTGCGCCCCAAGTCCATCGGCTCCTTTTCCAAAAATTTGCAGGAGTTCGAGAGCATCCGCGATTTCATCACCTCCTTTTCCATCACCGCCCTCATCGACCTGCCCTTCGTGGGCCTGGGGCTTTTTGTGATCTGGTACCTGGCCAAGGACATCGTGTTGATCCACATCGGGGCCATTTTGCTGCTGCTGATCTACGCCGTCATCATCCAGGGGCCGCTGCGCAAGGCGGTGGCCAACACCTTTGCGGCCTCGGCGCAGAAAAACGCCCTGCTGGTGGAAGGACTCTCCGGGCTGGAAGCCGTCAAGATGCTCGGCGCCGAAAGCCAGGTGCAGCGCGCCTGGGAAGAGGCCGTGGCCTACATCGCCCGCTGGAGCGTCCGCTCGCGGCTGCTTTCTTCATCGGTGAGCCATTTTTCTTTCTTCATCCAGAGTATGGTCGTGGTGGCGGTGGTAGTGGCCGGCGTCTACAAGATCGCCGAGGGACTGCTCAGCACCGGTGGCTTGATCGCCCTGGTGATTCTGTCCCGCCAGGCGGTGGCGCCCATGGCCCAGGTGGTCAACCTCGCCACCCGCTACCACCGGGCCCAGGCGGCCTTGAAATCCCTCAACAGCATCATGGAACTTCCCGTGGAGCGGCCGGCGGAGAAGAGCTTCCTGCACCGAACCGGCTTCCAGGGCGCCATCGGGGTCAAGAATCTCACTTTCGCCTACCCCGGGCAGGCGATCAACATCATCAACGACATCACGCTGGACATCGCCGCCGGCGAGAAGGTGGGGATCATTGGCCCCATCGGCTCGGGCAAGACCACCCTGGGGAAGCTGGTCCTCGGGCTCTATGAGCCCACCGGCGGCATGGTGAGCATGGACGGCACCGACATCCGGCAGATCGATCCGGCCGAGCTGCGCCGTTTCATCGGCTACGTCCCCCAGGACATCATGCTCTTCCGGGGCAGCGTGCGGGACAACATCACCATCGGCACCCGCGACGTGGACGACGCCCAGATCATGAATTCCGCCAGGGTCGCCGTCGTGGACCGGTTCGTCCAGAAAAACCCCATGGGCTATGACATGGAGGTGGAAGAGGGGGCAGGGGCATCTCCGGCGGCCAGCGCCAGTGCATCGTCCTGGCCCGGGCCTTGCTGATGGACCCGCCGGTGCTGGTGCTTGACGAGCCCACGAGCAACATGGATAACAGAACGGAAATGGTGCTGAAACAGAACCTGGCCCGGATCATCAAGGACAAGACCCTGCTGCTGATCACCCATCGGGCTTCCCTGCTCGAAATGGTGGATCGCCTCATCGTGGTGGACAGCGGCGCCGTGGTGGCCGATGGGCCGAAGGCGTCGGTCCTGGAAGCGCTCAAGAGCGGTCAGCTCAAGCTGTAGACGGGAGGAAGACAAATTGGGCGCGAACAACGAAAAACGCAAGAACCCCGAACTTTTCTACCGCATGCCGGCGGCGGACGTGGAACTGGCCGATGACATCCGCGCGTCCATCCTGGCCCAGTCGCCGCGGGGCGGGCGGGCGATTCTTTATGTCGTGGCGGTTTTTGTGGTCCTGTTTTTCTATTGGGCCTCGGTGTCGGAAATCGAGGAGGTGACCCGCGGAGACGGCAAGGTCATTCCCTCGGGCCAAATCCAGGTGGTGCAGAACCTGGAAGGCGGGATTCTGTCGGAGGTTCTCGTCGGTGTGGGCGACATGGTCAAGAAGGACCAGCTCCTGCTGCGCATCGACGAAAAGCGTTTCTCGTCCTCCTTTCAGCAGAACCGGGTCAAGTATCTGTCCTTTCTGGCCAAGGCGGCGCGGCTGCGGGCCGAAGCCAGCGGCGAAAGTTTCGAGGTCCCTGAAGAGGTCGTCAAGGAGATGCCCGAAATCGCGCGGCGGGAGCGGGAACTCTACCAGACGCGGATGCGCGAGTTCGATTCGAGCCGGGCCATCCGTCGGGAGCAGATCGCCCAGCGGCGGCAGGAGATCCGGGAGCTCAACACCCGGGTATCCGAGCTGAGCCGTACCCGGGAGCTGATCCGGAAGGAGCTGAATCTGACCCGGCCCCTGGTGGGCCAGGGGGCCGCCAGCGAGGTGGAGGTGCTGCGCCTGGAACGCCAGGCCAGCGAGATGGCCGGTGACATGGCCACCACGCGGGATGCGATCCCCCGGGCCGCTTCCAAGCTCCAGGAGGCCCAGCTCGCCCTGGACGAGGTGACGTTGAAATTTTCCAACGAGGCCAAGGCCGAGTTGAACGATACGCTGGCGCAACTGGAGGAATTCTCCGCCAATGCCATCGCCCTGGAGGATCGCCTCCAGCGGACCGCGGTGCGCTCGCCGGTCAACGGCACCATCAACCGCATCCTGGTCAACACGGTGGGCGGGGTGATCCAACCGGGCATGGACCTCATCGAGATCGTACCCATGGATGACACCCTTCTGGTAGAGGCGCGCATCAAGCCGCAGGACATCGCCTTTTTGGGGCCCAACCAGAAGGCCAAGGTCAAGTTCACCGCCTACGATTTCACCATCTACGGGGGCCTTGACGCCGAGCTGGAACACATCAGCGCCGACAGCATCACCGATGACAAGGGCAACAGCTTCTACCTGGTCAACGTCCGCACCCAGAAGAACCATCTCGGCAGCGAAGGCGATCCCTTGCCCATCATCCCGGGGATGGTGGCCACGGTGGATATTCTCACCGGCCAGAAGACGATACTTTCCTATCTTCTCAAACCGGTTCTCAGGGCCAAGTACATGGCCCTGAGAGAGAGATGATCGATGCGCATCCTACTGAGCAGTGCCAACCGCGCCGTGATCAAGAGATGGACCGGGCACCTGTCGGACACCTATCCGGTGGCGTCGGTTTCCTCCCTGCGCGAGCTGCAGGGGCGTTGCACCGAGGGAGGATTCGACCTCGTTTTGGTGCACCGCGGTCTAGTGGACCGGGAGGGGTTTTCCGAGTTGTTGGGCCAATGCGCCGGCACCCGCTTTTTCCTGCTCTCCGACCGGCCCGACGAGATCGAAGGGCTCGAGTTTCTGAAACAGGGTATCGTGGGTTACGCCAATGCCTACATCGGCCGTGAGCGCCTGCTGGAGGCGATTCGCAGCATCTCCAACGGGTCGGTCTGGGTGGGGCAGAAAGTGATCCAACTGCTCATCGCCGAGGCCCGGGCGCGGGCCAAGGAGCAAGACCCCGCCGAAGCGGACCGGCAGAACAGGCTCGCAAGCCTCACCGCCCGCGAGCAGGAGATCGCGCGAAAAGTCGCCGAGGGCCGCGCCAACCTGGATATCGCCGCGGATCTGAACATTACCGAGCGGACCGTCAAGGCCCACCTGACGTCCATTTACGAAAAGACCGGCATCGCCAGCCGGCTGAGTCTGGCGTTGCTGGTGAACCAGGGGTGAGGTCTTGCTCGTTTCCTGAAAAAACGGGCAAGACCTGCTTTTGTGAGAAAACCATATTAGAATGTTCAAACATCAGTATCGTCGTCGAGCAGGGTAGATGAGTCGATTGTCAGGTATGCAGTGTCAAAATCTCCGTCTGTATCCGAAATGGTGTATTCAAAAACATCTTCACCGACCACGTCGAATTCAATTTTTGAGATGGCAATTCCTTGGTTGGTTGCTGAATCGGTGATGATCAAATAACGGAATTCCTCTGCAGTTTCAACGGCCATGGGTTGATGAACGCCGTTTTTAAATGAGCCGGTGAAATCCCCTGAGGCGATTTCCTGTCCGGATTCATCATAAGCGCGCCAAGTGGCATCATCCCCTTGATTTTCGTTAAAGTTGCTCAGCTCAATACTGCATTTCGTAACATTGTTGCCGATATCGAAAAGAACCGCTTCGCCATTTTCAATAGTCCCAGGACCTCCCGTAATGCCGATACCAGATTTGCTTCCTTCGATCACCCCAAGATTCTGACCTGCCGTTGATAGGTTGAGCACCTCCATATCCAAGTCACCTGATTCTGTTAGGATGTCATTAAGGTTCAGGTAACCATAGAGTGATATTGAGCTATCGGTGAAATTGCCTGTGTTCACGACGGTAGTGGTGTGCTGGTACGTGTAATCGCCGTCGCTCTCGATGATCAATTTTCCGTAATCCCCCTCGATGGCTTCGCCATCCGCATCCGGGGTAACCGAACTACTGCCATGAGTAACGCTTGTCACTGTTGTTGGATCCGCACCGAGATCATCTGCTCCCGAAAAGGAGGGAGCTTCACCGGTTATTACGTTGCCTCTATCGAAGCCATCCGTGTCGGTCTCATCGTAATCGTCCGCAGCATTTGGCGCAGTATCTCCAACATTGATTTTGACCGTTGCCGGTTCTGATGCAAGTTCATCATTGTCTGTGACGTAGTAGTTAAAAGATGTCTGGATTGGATCACTGCTGAAGTGATCCAATTGGTTTGCAACGAAATATAATGTGTCGTTCGTGTATGCCGTTCCTGTGTCTGCAACGGTGGTACGCGCTGCATCAGTGTAAAGAGTTCCGTTTGTAGGTAGACTTGTCAGCGTGTAGGACGATACCGTGCCATCCGTATCCGTTCCAGAGAGTTGGATTTCTATAGTTGTCGCCTCTGGGCCGCTTGCGTTGACGGGAATTGCGGTTGGGGGCTGTGTTTGGGGTTGATCGTTGTCTTCGATGGTGGCCGTGGCGGTGTCGCTGTAAGTGTCTCCACCACTGCTGAGCGTCGCCGTCAGGCCGAAGGTCTCGTCGTTTTCGTCAATCATGTCATCGACTGTATCGGTCTTGAGCAGCAGCGTGGTGTCACCCTCGAGCACGCCGATGGCGCCGGTGACATCGTTCCAAGTGGTGCCACCGTCGTTGCTGTACTGGAAATGAGTCTCGTTGTAGTCCGCATTCACGGCCGTGCCGTCGGCCAGCACCAGTGTCACGGTACTGCCGGCGGCCGCATTTTCAATCGTCACGGTAAACTCGGCGTCCTGACCCTCGACGACCGCCACATCGGCCATTTCAACTGCTGGCGCCAGCCCTGGTTCCGGCTCCGGTTCCGCATCAGCCTCTGGTTGGGGTTGCAGCCCCGGCTCCAGTTCTGACTCGGCGGAAGGCGCTTCCGATTCGGTCGGAGGCGTTTCTGACCTGGCGGGAGGCGCTTCTGACTCGGAGGAAGGCGCGATTCCAGCCGCAGATAGGAGACCCTCTGGCGAAAAAGGCTCGACCGTGCCAGGATCCGCCGGGCCAATGGTTTCGGCGCCGCTGTCTGGGGCTACCTCGTTGGCTGTCAATGTGGCGACATAGACGGGATGCCCACCGCCGCTGTCCGCCGTGCCGCCGGCGGCCGGGGCTTCCAGCTCGATCTCGCCCTCGCCTTCAAGCAACGCCCGAATCTCTTCCACCTCGGCAGTGGCTTCGGCAACCTGCTCGGGGGTCGCACCGGCGTACACGTCCTCGTCGATGAGCACGTCGCTCATGCGGCCGATTTCGATCTGGGCCGGCGGAGGGCCGTCGAACATGATGGCCACGCTGCCGTCGCTCTCGGTCACGATGCGGTCCATGGCAAAGACCGGGCTGTTGACCGCCAGGACTCGGACGGTGCCGTCCGGCGCAACGGCCTTCACCTTTCCGTAAAGGATAAAAACTTTGCCGACTACCGGGTTCATCGCGGGGCCGTGGGTATTTGCCGTTTCGGACATGCTCGTTTTCCTTTATATAATATATAAATTCTATATGATTTCAGTTTGATGGATCGCGCCTATCATGTTTTGCGTTAAATCTACCATATTGCTTCAAGGCCGGCGCGTCTATTGTACTTTGGTACAGGTTTTTGCATTTTTCGGGACCTTTTGACCAGGTTTCGTAGCCGGTTATCCTGTGGCCCGGATTCTTAACTTGCACCTTTTCCGTGTCATCGCAAATGCATCCAGAAATCCGTGTTTTGGTAATGAAGGCGGCAGGTTGTGACAAATGAGAAGAGATCCCTCGTCGCGTCCGCTCCTCGGGATGACAGGGGGTACGCTTCGGAATGCCAGGGGGCGCTCCTCGGGATGCCAACACCCTCCCGCTGTCATTCCGAGCGTCGGCGAGGAATCCGCAGTCGGGAATATGGCGGGAAGTGGCGGCAAATTCGGAAGAGATCCCTCGTCGCGTGCGCTCCTCGGGATGACAGGTGGGGATGTTTCGCAATGACAGCGTTGAACGGTGGCCATCCCCAGCCGCTTCTGCAGGATTGGAGGCTCTGGCCCAAACCCGAACCTCGCAACCGGAAATTTTGGATGCACCTCAGGCACCTTGAGAGCATAACGCGAGGCTATAGCGCGTTGACACCCCGTCGGGTGCCATAGTAGAGCAGGCGGCAACACTGCACAGCTGGTGAAAGGACGGCAGAATGAAGATCGGCATCGCACAGATCAATCCGTTGGTGGGGGATTTTGCCGGCAACGCGGCAAAGATCGTTGGCCGGGCCGAGCAGGCCCGGGGCAGGGGATGCGAGCTGGTGGTATTTTCGGAACTGGTACTTTCAGGTTATCCGCCGCGGGACCTGCTGGAAAAGGACGATTTCGTGCAGGCCGGTCTTTCCGCGCTGGCTTACCTCGTCTCTCGCATCCAGGGCATCGGGGTGATCCTGGGCTACGTGGACCGCAACCCGGCGCCGGAGGGCAAGCCGTTGTTCAACGCCGCCGTGTTGTTTGAAAACGGCCGTATTCTGCACAAGGCATTCAAGCGTCTCCTGCCCACCTACGACGTGTTCGACGAGAGCCGCTATTTCGAACCGGGAACGGACAATGGCGTGGTGGATTTCAGGGGCCGACGGCTGGCTTTGACGATCTGCGAGGATGTCTGGAACGACAAGGAGATCTTTGAACGGCCGCTCTACCACAGCGACCCGGTGGCCGCCATGAGCGACGCCGGGGCCGATCTGCTCGTCAACGTGGCCGCCTCTCCCTTCGACCTGGCCAAACCCGCCTTCCGGGAGCGGATGCTGGCTGCCGCGGCGCGCAAGTATCGCCTGCCGGTGGTCTTTGCCAACCAGGTGGGCGGCAATGACAGCCTGGTCTTCGACGGCGCCAGCAGCGCCTTTGATACGGACGGCCGGCTGGTGGCCAGGGCAGGGGAGTTCGTCGAGGATCTGGTGGTGTTCGACACCGATGCCTTGAGCGGTGACGTCCGCCCCCAAAGCGCCTCCACCGCCGAAGCCGTTTACCGCGCCCTGGTCTGCGGCACCCATGACTATGTGGCCAAGTGCGGGTTTTCCAAGGTGGTGATCGGTCTTTCAGGAGGCATCGATTCCGCTCTTGTCGCCTGCATCGCCGCCGATGCCCTGGGGGCCGCCAATGTCCATACCGTCTTCATGCCCTCGCGCTACACCTCGCCGGACAACTTCACCGACACCCAATCCTTGGCGGCCAACCTCGGTATTGCGTACCAGGTGATCCCCATCGACGACATCTTTGCTGCCTTCGCCCGCTCCCTCTGCCCGGACTTCGACCCCGCCCGTCCGGGCATCACCGAGCAAAATATCCAGGCGCGCATCCGCGGCACGCTGTTAATGGGGATTTCCAACCGCGACGGGGCGTTGGTCCTGTCCACGGGCAACAAGAGCGAGCTGGCGGTGGGCTACTGCACGCTCTACGGGGACATGAACGGGGGCCTGGCGGTGATCAGCGACGTGCCCAAGACGCTGGTCTACGAGATTTCCCGCTACCTGAACCGCCGCGGCGAAATCATCCCCCAGCGCATCATCGACAAGGTGCCCTCGGCCGAACTGGCCCCGAACCAGACCGATCAGGACGACCTGCCGCCCTACGATGTGCTTGACCGGATCCTGGAGAGATACGTGGAGCGGCGCCGGTCCGCAGAGGACCTGGCCGGTGAGGGTTTCGATCGGGCGCTGGTCCAGGATGTGATCCGCCGCATCGATCGCAGCGAGTACAAGCGCCGTCAGGCGGCGCCGGGCATCAAGGTGACCGCCAAGGCGTTCGGGGAAGGGCGGCGTCTGCCGCTGGCCAAGCGCTTTGTGCCGGTGGCATAGGCGGGGCGGGATGCGGGAAGTTTCAGGTGTCGGTTTTCGCGTGCCAAGAGATCCCTCGTCGCTTGCGCTCCGTCGGGATGACACCTTTTTCAAGTGTCATCCCGAGCGTCAGCGAGGAATCTGCAGTGGGGAACAAGGCGGGAAGGGGTGGCAGGCAGGGGAGGGCGCGGTGCCATTTTTTTGAACCGCCCGTTCGCTGACGCTCACTCAAGCCCGCAAAGATCGCAAAGAACCGCAAAGACTTGTTTTTTAGCCCTCCGGGACAACGGAAACCTGCCTTTCATTGCGACCTTGGCGGCCTTGGCGGTTCAATTTTTTCGCCCCTCTCCCGCTGTCATTCCGAGCGTCAGCGAGGAATCTGCAGTGGGGAACAAGGCGGGAAGGGGTGGCAGGCAGGGAAGCCAAGGGCCATTAAATTTTTTGCTCAAGATTATTTAATAAGAAGTATTCCAGGCAATTCCGAAACCTATACTTCATATTTTTTGCCCGGCCCCGCCGCGATGTTGTACAACCGCCCCTGGAAGGTTTGCCGCTCTTCCAGGCGAGCGTGGATCAAGCCCAACGTGGCCCGTTTTTGAAGCGCCCAATCCGGTGCCACCAGTTCTTCGGGGTGGGGGTCCCCGGTGAGGCGCTGGATCACCATTTCCGGCGGCAGGCGTTCGAGAACATCGCAGACCCGGTCCACGTACTCGGCCTGGCCGAGGCACCGGTACTCGCCGCTTCGGTAGAGACGCTCCAGCGCAGTCCCCTTCACCACGTAAAGCAGGTGGATCTTGATGCCGTCGAGGCCCAGACTGGCCACGGCCCGGGCCGTCTGGCACATGTGATCGCCCGTTTCGCCGGGAAGCCCCAGGATGATGTGGGCGCAGGTGAGAATGCCCCGGCCGCGGGAAGCTTCCACGGCCCGGCAGAAAGTGGCGTAGTCGTGTCCCCGGCGGATGGCCTTCAGGGTGGCATCGTGGATCGACTGCAGGCCATACTCGAGCCACACCATGTATTTAGGGGTGTACGACTGGAGCAGGGTCAGCACCTCGTCGTCGACGCAGTCCGGTCGGGTGCCGATGGCCAGGCCCACCACCCCGGGCACGGCCAGGGCCTCTTCGTAGCGTCGGCGCAGGACCTCGATGGGGGCGTAGGTGTTGGTGAAGGCCTGAAAATAGGCGACAAAGCCCTTGGCCTTGTAACGCCTGGCCATGCTGGCCTTGCCGGCCTCGATTTGCTCCCGGATGGACAAGCCGCGGGCAAAGGCTCCGGTGCCCGATCCCCGGGCGTTGCAATAGATGCACCCCTGGCGCCCCAGGGTGCCGTCGCGGTTGGGGCAGGTGAAGCCGGCATCCACAGTGATCTTCTGGATCCGGCACCCGAAATGCTGCCGCAGGAATCGGTTCAGATCATGGTATCGCTTCTCTTCAGTCACTTCGCCTCGCTTGACCCGGGTTCGGCGAATCGGATATCAGAGGGAGGTTCAAGGTTCAAGGTTGAAGGTTCAGGGTAAAAGAATCAAGGATCAAGGTTCAAGGTTCAAAGGTCAAGGTTCAGGATTCAAGGTTCCAGGTTCAAAGTCTATGGGGCCGACCGGTTACCTTGATCCGTTTTCCAATTTCCAGTTTCGAGTTTCGATAATGAGCATCCATTCGCGTCGCTTCGACATCATCGTGGTGGGCGCCGGGCATGCCGGCTGCGAAGCGGCCTTGGCCGCCGCCCGCATGGGGTGCCAGGTGCTGTTGCTGGCCATCGACCTGGACAAGCTGGCCGCCATGCCGTGCAGCCCGTCCATCGGCGGCATGGCCAAGGGGCACCTTGTCAAGGAAATCGACGCCCTGGGGGGTGCCATGGCCAAAGCCACCGACCGCTCGGCGATCCAGTACAAGACCCTCAACACCAAGAAGGGGCCGGCGGTCCAGGGGTCGCGGACCCAGAACGACAAGCAGCTCTACCACCAGGCGATGAAGCGCATCGTCGAGTCCCAGCCGAACCTGGAACTCAAGCAGGCCATGGTGGAGCGCCTGGTGGTGGAAAACGGGTGCGTGGCGGGGGTCGAGGATGCCACCGGCTACGGTTATGCCGCCCCGGCGGTGGTCCTGGCCACCGGCACCTTCCTCGCCGGGCTGGTGCATATCGGGTTCAAGGCCATCCACGCCGGCCGGGCGGGGGAGTTTGCCGCCGACGGGCTCGCCGCGGATCTAAAAGGCCTCGGTTTCACCCTGGGACGCATGAAGACCGGCACGCCGCCGCGGCTCAAGCGCGCCAGCATCGATTTTTCCCGCTTCGACATTCAGGGCGGCGATGATCGGCCCCGGGCCTTTTCCTTTTCCGGCGACCCCTCGCCGCTGCCGCAGCTCCCCAGCTACATCGGCCACACCAGCGAGCGGGTGCACCGCATCGTGCGCGAGCACCTGCATCTCTCGGCCCTTTACGGGGGGCGCATCACCGGGGTCTCGGCCCGCTACTGCCCCTCGTTCGAGGACAAGATCGTCCATTTTCCGGAAAAGGACCGTCACCAGGTGATTCTCGAGCCAGAGGGGCTGGAGACCGAGGAAGTGTACGCCAGCGGCCTGGGCAACAGCCTGCCCTTGGAGATTCAGCTGGAAGTGGTGCACAGCGTCGAAGGACTCGAAGCGGCGGAGATGATGCGGCCGGCCTACGCCATCGAGTACGACTACATCAACCCGTTGCAGTTGCGGCCCACCCTGGAGACCAAACGGGTGGCCGGGCTCTACCTTGCCGGGCAGATCAACGGCACCTCGGGCTATGAGGAGGCGGCGGCCCAGGGGCTCTGGGCCGGAGTCAACGCCGCCTGCCGCGTGCAGGGCCGCCCCCCGTTTCTCCTGGACCGCAGCCAAGCCTACATGGCGGTGATGGTTGACGATCTGGTCACCCGGGGCACCCGAGAACCGTACCGCATCTTCACCTCCCGGGCCGAATACCGCCTGATGCTCCGCGAGGACAACGCCGACCTGCGCCTGGCGGCCATCGGCTGCGAGCTGGGGCTGGTGGACCCGGAGACCCGCGACGCGGTGGAAGCGCGGCGTGCCGAGATCCACCGGGAGCTGTCCCGGGTGCGGGCCACGGTAATCCGGCCGGACGAGGCGACCAACGCACACCTGAGCGCCCGAGGCTCGGCGCCCATCCGCAGCGGGACCTCGCTGGAGCAGCTCCTGCGGCGCGCGGAGCTCGACTACGGCATCGTTTCCACCCTGGCCCCGGCCGATCCGGTGCCGGACCCGAGGGTGGCGCGCCAGGTGGAGATCGAGGTGAAGTACGCCGGCTACATCCAGCGTCAACTGGCGGACATCGAACGTTTCAAGCATCTGGAAAAGATCATGATTCCGGAGGATTTCGATTATCGCGGCGCCCACGGGCTCTCCAACGAGCTCAAGGGGAAGCTCTCCGAGGTGCGCCCCGCCTCCCTCGGACAGGCCGCGCGCATCGACGGGATGACCCCGGCGGCCATCGCGGTATTGATGGTGCTGCTCAAGGGGCGGAAGGCGCCTTCCCGGGCAGCGGGCGAGGCCCAGCCCCCGGCCGCCTCCCCGCCTCATTGACTTGTGCGGCTTGAAGGCTATAGTGTAAAAGTAAACAATTTGATTTGATTGTATATTTTGTTGAATCAACCAGCGGACCGGCCGGGGCCGCCCTCGGCGCGGCGCCCATGAACGTGGAACGAAAACGATGGATTACTACGAGCAGCTCGGCGTCAAGAAGGACGCCACCGCGGATCAAATCAAGAAGGCCTACCGCAAACTGGCCATGAAGTACCATCCGGACCACGCCAAAGGGGACAAGGAGGCTGAAGAGAAGTTCAAAAAAATCAGCGAGGCCTATGCGGTGCTCAGCGACCCGGAGAAACGGAAACAGTACGACGAATACGGGGCCAGCGGGTTCCAGCAGCGCTTCAGCCAGGAAGACATCTTCCGGGGCTTCGACTTCAGCGAAATCCTCAAGGAGTTCGGTTTCGGCGGCAAAGCCGGCAACGTGCGGTTCTCCTTCGGCGGCGGATCCCCCTTCGGAGCCGGGGCCTCGGGCTTCGGTGGCGGTGCGTCACCCTTCGGCGGCCGGGGCCGGCGCCAGGCCGCGCCCAAGGGCTCCGATCTAATCTACGAGCTCGGCCTCACCATCCAGGAGGTGGCCAAGGGAACCACCAAAACGGTGGCCATCCAGCAGGACCAAAAAGTCGACCGCATCGAGGTGAAGATTCCCAAGGGTCTGGTGCCGGGGCAAAAATTGCGCCTGGCTGGCAAGGGGGAGCCGAGTCCGTATGGCGGGCCGCCGGGGGATCTGTTCATCCAGCCGTATCTGCTGCCGGATCCGGTTTTCGAGGTGGACGGCCTCGATCTCACCGTGCAGCGGGACATCAAGCTCACCGAGGCCATTCTGGGCACGACGGTCACCGTGCCGCTCATCGACGGCAAGACCGTCAGCCTGAAAGTTCCCCCCGGCGTCAACCACAAGACCCGAATGCGCCTGGGAGGCAAGGGGTTGCCAGGGCTCAAGGGCGGCAGCCACGGCGACTTGTTTGTCCGCATCCATGTGACCATGCCCAAACAACTGACCGAACAGCAGCGTCAGTGGATCATCGATTTGCAGAATTCGGGATTGTAGCGTTTCCATTTTCTCAGGGCTGCCGCCAGTGGATGCCATTGCCGGCGGCAGCCCCGAAACGGAAATGGGCCCCAACCGGGGCCGGGTTTCGATTGTTCCCGCCTTCTTCGCCGTTTCAACTTTCTCCATCGCGCCGGGTTCTTTTTTTCGCAATTTTCGCCAAAGACGGAACCTCTGTTCATCGCCAACGGGTGGCGGAAGGCATTCCGGAGATTTCCGGAAAAGCATCTGGATGCACCCTCCTGTCACCCGGACGGAAACGCGGCTGCAGGCTGAGTAACAAGCTAAAATGATTGACAACAGTGCGGCCAGAAGGTAGGTTTTGATGCCGATGAGGCTGATTTGATCGAACCCGAATACCTCGGCAAGCTCTTGAAATGGCGATGCGGATGCCCGAACTGCTCCCTGTTCTGGACCAGAAAACCATCGAAAAATTGATCGATGAAACGGCGAAGCGGATTTCGACCGACTATGCCGGTCGGCCACTGGTGCTGATCGGTGTCCTCAAAGGGGCTTTCATCTTCATGGCCGACCTGGTGCGCCGCCTGACGATTCCGGTGACCATCGACTTTGTCGGCATTTCCAGTTACGGGGACCAGACCGTCAGCTCCGGCTGCATCCGCCTCACCCGCGACATCGGGATGGATGTCTGCGGCCGGGATGTCCTCATCGTCGAGGATATCGTGGATACGGGGTTGACGCTTGCTTTTCTCATCGCGCATATCCGGTCCCTGGGGGCTTCCAGCGTCAACGTCTGCGCGCTGCTCGACAAGCGCGCACGGCGCCGGGTGGAAGTGGCGGTGCCCTATTGCTGCTACGAGGCCCCGGATGAGTTTCTGGTCGGCTATGGTCTTGATTTCGACGAGCGCTACCGGCAACTGCCGGGCGTTTACCGGCTGCAATTCAACCCTGAAGGTGCATCATGATCATCACCTGCGAAAACTGTCACACCAGCTACAACCTGGACGACTCGTTGCTGGACCCGGCCGGATCGCGCGTCCGCTGTACCAATTGCGGCCATGTGTTCCTCGTTCAGCCGCCCCCGGAGGTTCAACCGCCGGCTGATGATGAACCCGTCGATGCCTTGGGAGAAGGGACCAGCGACCGGACTTTCGAGGCGCCGGCACCCGTGGGAACAGAGTCCTCTGAATTCGACTTCCAGCCCCCGGACACGCCCGAACGGGACGAGCGGGACGCGCTGGCCCTGGATCTCGACCTGGATCTGGATTTTGGCGAACCGGAGCATGGCGTCGCGGCCAGAACGGATGACCTCGAGGAGCTGGAACTGGACCTGAATCTGGATCCGGACCCCGTTGTTGACAGCGGTGCCAAAGAAGCGGTCCAGGCGGCGCCGTCCGATGAAATCGTTCTGCCGGATGAACTCGTTCTGGAAGATATCGAAAAGTTACTCCAGATCCAGGAAGCGCCCGGCGCGGTGGAGAAAGCACCCGCGGCCGTCGGGCAGACCGATGTCCTGGAGGGTCTCGATCTGAATCTGGAGCAGCCGGAGGAAGCGGGTCAAGGCCGGGAGGCCGGTTCGCAAGACAGTGATCTGAATCTGGACCTGGACCTGAATCTGGAGGAAGCGGGAACCCGGGTGGAAGCCCCTGTCGCCGGTTCGCAGGACCTGGATCTCGATCTGGACTTGAACCTGGAGGAGATCGAGGGGCTGCCGGAGATGGGCTCCGGTGGCGAGGGCGAGCTGGAATTGCGCCTGGAGCCGCTGGGCACCGAACCGATGCAGATGGAAACCGAGGTTTTCGAGGAAAAGGGGATCGATCTCGGCGACATCGACCAGATGCTCCACGGCGATGAAGATGCGATGGAGTCGGAAAAGACCTCGGAGCAGGTCGAGGAAACCGCCGTCGAGATGCCGCCGATCCCGATTGGGCAGGAAACGGCCGAAATCGCTGCCAATCTGATGCGCACAGGGGAACCAGAAGCGGAGGTCGACGTCTATGGAGAGGAGACCGGAGCACCCCGGGATTCCACCAGTGACGCAGAGATCGCCAGCCTCGGCCATGCCTACACCCTTCGGGCCTCCACCGAGGTCGATGGACAGACCACGCTGACGGCGGAAACCGAACCGATCACGGCGCCGGAGGCGGTGGCTGCTCCCGCCGGGCGGAGCCTGGGATGGCTCTGGGTGGTGTTGGTGTTGCTGGGTCTGGCCGGCGGCGGGGTCTACTGGGCCCAGCGGCAGGGAGTGGACCTCGCCTTTCTATCGCGTCTGGTGGGGAAGCAGGCGGTGGACGAAGCCGGGAACATGAAAATCAGCACCCTGGCCATCGACAGCCGCTTCGTGGACAACACTACCGCCGGCCGGCTCTTTGTCATCAGCGGCAAGGTGCGCAATGACTACGACCATCCGCGCAGCCGGATCCAGATCAAGGGGAGTCTTCTGGCCAAGGGCAAAAAACTGGTGGGCAGCGAGATGGTTTTCTGCGGCAACGTGCTGACCGACCTCGACCTCAACCGGCTGGACGTCATCGAGATCAAAAAGAGGCTCGCCCTGGACAGCGGCACCGACAATTCCAACCTCGATGTGGCCCCCGGCGGACTGGTGCCCTTCATGGTGGTTTTTTCAAACTTGCCTTCGGATCTGGAGGAGTTTACCATCGAGGTGGTGTCTTCGCGTTGATGCGGATTTGACTCCCATTCAATGGGGCTTTCCCCTTGACTTGAAACCGGCGGCTTGCTAAAAACCCCTTTTTACTCGGCGGCATCATCCGCCTGCCTTGGCGATGTAGCTCAGTTGGTCAGAGCATGCGGCTCATATCCGCAGTGTCCGGGGTTCAATTCCCTGCATCGCCACCAGATACCAATAAGCCTCGTAATCTTAACCGGTTACGAGGCTTTTCTTTTGGGCCGGGTGCGTCTGGGGTGCAGTTTTGTAATTTCGGCGGTAAAGCCCTTTTGTGGCCGCGTTGGGTCAGATGGCACATCTGCCCGGGAATGAAATGGCGGTTTGCTTGTGCCATGGCTCAGATTCCTTCAGCTACGTTTTCAATGCCAAAAACAGGCCTATAGGGGTCATTTTGGGCTGTTTGTAACGGATAGTGACTGAAATATCAGGATATTGGCATGGTCCGACCCCTTTCAAGAGAGTCTTCGACCTCCAGGGCGTCGTAGGCAGCCGCCGCCTCGTCGTTCAGCCCAAGCTCCTTTCAAAAATTTCGGCCCGGGCGATCGGATCTTCGATCACCCGGGCCGTCTGAATGACACACCTGTTCAAAATGCCGATTCAATCTGGTTGACCCGCCTCACCGGCAAGATTGAACCGGCGGGCGGATCCTTTCAAGCGAAACCGTTTTCCTTGTGTTTTTGGGCTATGGTTTCGGCCATTTGCTCCAGTTTTTCAAAAACCTCCGGCGAAGGCTTCCCCTTGCACAGCACCGGATCGATCACCTCGACCTTCAAATTGGGAATCATGCCGGCCAGGGTTTCCACCATCTTGCCGCCCCAGCCATAGGAACCGAGGATCGACAGGAACTTGGCCTTGGGCCGCAGGGCATTGGCCAGCAGGGTGGCGTAGGCGGCCAGGGGATGGGGGCCGGTGAGCACCGTCGGGGTGGCCACGATCACCGTTCCCGCGTCCACCAGGGCAATGGCCAGCTTGCCGATGTCGGTCACCGCCAGGTTGAACAGCTCCACCCGCACGCCGCGGTCCACCAGAGCGGCGGCCAGGTGATCGACCATGATGCGCGTGCTGCCGTGCATCGACACGAAGGGGAGCACCACCGTGTTGTGGGGTGGCCCCTCGACCCAATCGCGGTAGGCGTCCACGATCCACGCCGGCTCATCGTAGATCTGGCCGTGGCTCGGGGCGATCATGCGGACGTCGTAGCCTTCCAGATTGGCGATGTTCTTCTGGATCACGCCGCGAAAAGGCATCATGATTTCGGCGAAATAGCGTTTGGCCGCCTCGTACACGCGCCCTTTGTCGGTGACGAACAGATCCGACGCGGCGATGTGCGATCCGTAGAAGTCGCAGGTGAACAGGATGCGGTCCTCCCGCAGGTAGGTCACCATGGTCTCGGGCCAGTGGACCCATGGCGTGTGGATGAATTCGAGGGTCTTGCCGCCGAGGGACAGGACCTCCTTGTCGGCCACGGTGACAAAAGCCGATTCCGGCAAGGTGAACAGATCGATGAGCATGGTCTTGGCCTTGGGGGTGGCCACCACCTTGGCCGCGGGGTATTTCTCCAGCACCCGGGCGATGGTGCCGGAGTGGTCGCCCTCGGCATGCTGGGAGACGATGAAGTCGATTTTGGGCACCGCTTCGAGCTGGGCCATCAGCACGTCGGCCATGGGCGGGTCCACCGTGTCCAACAGGGCGGTCTTTTCGGTCCCTTGAATCAGGTAGGCGTTGTAGGAAGTGCCGTCGGGAAGTGGAATGAGGGAGTCGAAGAGCCGCCGATCCCAGTCGATGGCCCCCAGCCAATGAACATTCTCCGCGATCTGACGCATGCGCATGGATCTGTCTCCTTGTTAAGTTTTTTAGATTTACTTATAAAAAACCAATAAGCACCCGGCCACCGGTGGTCAACCGGGGCCGCACCCGCCGCGGACCTCGAATTTGCAAATCGCGCCCCACCCCGGAGGCCACATACGGGATACTCTTTTCCGGATGTTTCAAGCCATCAAATAGGTGTCCCGCAGGGTATGCAGCAGCGTGTGAAAGGCCTCGTGGGTCCCAACCCCGATGCGTTCGCGCTCCAGTCTCTCGAAGGATTCGAAGAGCCGGGCGTCGGTATCGGCGTCAAGCCGGGCATCGGCCATGGGGAAGAGCACCGTGTTTTCCTTAACGATATGGGCACGAAGCAGATCCACGTAAGCCATCATGGTCTGCTGAAGGTCGCCTCCAGCCGAACGGTCTCCGCCCCCGTAGCGCGCCCACGCAGCCTTGAACTTGGCCACGAGCTGTCGTCCGCTTTCGTGCTCACCGAGCAGCACGCCGATGGGGCCGTTTTGCCTGGCCACGCCTGCGGACTCCAGGGCGGGGAACAGGAATTCCTCTTCCTTGCCGTGGTGGCACTTGTCCACAAATACCGTCAGAAACGAGATGATGCCATCCAGGTGGGCACTGTCCAGGGTTTCCCCCCGGCCCGCCTTCTCGCCGAGGGCCTGCATCACGCGCAGCATCAATTCGATGCCTTCGTGTTCATTCTTCAGTTCTTCAGTCGCCTTCATTTGATTCTCCTCCACCCAATTTTTTGTTGTCTCTGCCCAGACAGCCCTGGTCACGACCCCTTGCCGAAAGGACACAAAGGATAGCGGCACCGGGGGCAATCGAGGCACAACCCGCCGTGTCCCAAGCGGGCGATTTCATCGCGCGCCAATCGCTCGCCGGCCAAGATACGGGGAAGCACCAGATCCAGGATTGTGGTCTGATGGTGAACCGCGCAGGCGGGAATCCCCACCACCGGCACTTCCTCGATCTCGGCCACCATCAGCATGGCACCGGGCAATACCGGCGCGCCATAGAGGTCGGCCCGGCCCCCGGCCCGGCGGATGCCTTCGCGGGTGACGTCGTCGGGGTCCACCGACATCCCGCCGGTGGTCAAGATCAGGTCCGCACCGTTGCCGATGAGCCGGCGGATTTCGGCGGCGATGATATCCGGATCGTCCGGCGCCACGGTGACTTCGCTTGTCTCGGAACCCAGGTCGGCGATCTTGGCGCGCACGATCGCCTCGAAGCGGTCCTCGATGAGGCGATGGAAGACCTCGTTGCCGGTGATCACCACACCGGCCCTGGCCTGGCGCAACGGTCTGACGGAAAAGATGCCGCTTTGCGCTTCCGCGATGGCGACCGCTTCCTGGACCACCGTCTTGCGGATCACCAAGGGAATGGCCCGGGTGCCGGCCACCACGTCACCGGCAGCTACCCGGGTGTGGGTATGGCGCGATGCGCACATGATCTCGCCGAGGCGGTTGAAGCGCTCCAGGGCTTCCACCGCCACCGTGAGCAGGCCCGCCCTTTGGGCCGTCAGCAGGAGCTTGCCCTCCTTGGGTTCGCCGTCGAAACCGACCCCGGGGCCGCACAAAGCCGCTGCGATGGCCAGGGCGGCATCATTTTCGTGCAGGTGATCGGCATCAACCGCCAGCACATAGACATGGGATTTTCCCAGGCGCTGAAAATGGCAGATGTCGTCCGCACCGATGCGGTGGCCTTTGCGAAAGGCGGGCCCCTTGAATTCACCGGGACGAATTTCGGTGACGTCATGGGCCAGCACCAGGCCGATGGCGTCTTCGATCCTGACGGTCGTGTACATGGCACTGCCTTTATCAAGTTCTTGGAAAGCCTATGGTTTTCATTCCTTTGCTACGACGGCTGGCTCCTGGAGCGATAATACCCCTTTCCCTGGCAGGCCAGGCAGCGCTCTCCCTGGACGGCGGCAAAGGCTTCGCCGCAATCCGGACAGATGTTGATGCGGTCTTTTTTTTGACGATTGTAGAAGTCGGTCACCTGGATCGAGCGCTCGGACAGCACCGCCGGTCCAGCCGCCAGAACGTCCTCCAGAAGCATCTCCAGGGGCAGGGACTTCTTGGGCGCCAGGCGCATGAACCACTGGTAGAGAACGGGAAAGGCCCGGGCCTTGGCAAGGTCGAACCAAACGCGGCAACCCTCGCGGGTGTGGCGATCGTAGAGGCTCAAGGCGTACTTGTCCCAGTCCAGAATCTTGAGCCACCCGTTGCCCACCGTGCAGGGGGTGAACAGTTGCACGGCGTCGGGCAGACAGTGACGGGTTTCGACGATCACGTCGGCTTCGATGCCGGATCCTATCAGTTCCTGGGCCCGATGGACCATGAACAGCCCCAGGACCATGCCGGGAGCCTTGAACCCGTGAAAGGCTTCGATTTCTTCCAGGCATTGGGCCAGGGGACGGCCGCAGGTCATTATCAAACTGTCATTTTTCATTTGGACCCTTGTATCCGTCAGTTCATCATCATGGGCGTGCCTTCGAGGCGTTCAGCCCGGCCAGGATCTCGTGCAACATTCCCAGGAAAGTGATGAGCCAGGCCGCCATCGCCACATAGACGAAACCCTTGGGAATGGCCGAGATCAATGGCGCCCGGGTCACCTCGGCCAACCGGTGAGTACAGACCGTGTACATGCCGAGGGGAAATACCGCGCCCCAGAACAGCGGGCTGTAGCGCAAGGGAAATCGCCGATAGCCGTGACGCCACACGCCCAAAATGACCAGCATCGGGATCCACCATGTGGCGGTGGCCCAGAAGAAAAACGTGAAGCCCTTCAGGAAAGGCGTCAACTCGAACAAAAAAGGCGAACCGGGCGCGCCGGCGATCAATCCGGTGCCCCCTAAAGTGGTGATGGCCACGGCGCCCATGTTGATCCAGTAGGGCGGTGTCAGGTCATGGGGAGAGAAATGAAAGAACAAATAGCGATAGAAGATCAGCGAGATCACCCAGATATAGAGCATGCCCCCGAAGAGCCAGGTGATGAAGGCCATGAACAGGATCGGTTCCCTGTAGATGTGCAAAAATGGGGCGATGGCGGTGCTCAGCACGGTGACGGCTTGGGTGGCCACGATGGCCAAGAGCCATCCGCCGTTGATGCCTTGAGCAATGGAGGGCTTTTCTTCCTTGGTGATCAATCCGGTGAACAAGCCGTAAATCATGCAGAACCAGAGGGCAACCGTAACGCTCCACAACGCGCCGGCCACGGTGAACCGTCCGGTGAGCAGCAGTGTCTGGCTCCCCAGCACCCCGGAGGCGGCCACGGCGGTGAAGAATCCCATGCCGAGGGTATGGTCGCGAAAGTCGTTGCGGAATCGCTGGGTGAAAAAAACGATCCGGGCGATGTACATGATCCATAAGACGATGTAGGCGGCGGCATTGATGCCCAGAAGCGCCGATGCGATCGTGCCGAAACCCTGATAGTGGGCCGCAATGGAGACGATGCCGGTGGACATCACCAGGGCGAAATAGGCCGGGTTGAGGGTTTCGATGGCGCGCGCCAACCCCCCTGCCACCCGAATCTGGCCAAGTGGTGATGGTTGTCCGGGAGCCTGCCGCTCGGATGTTTCAGCGTTTTTTTCCGATGCCATGGGCAAGTACTCCACTACCCCTTACGCGGTTTCGGATTTGGGATAAAAGACCGCCGTCAACGTGATCGCAACAAACAGGACGAGCCCGGCGGTGCCCGGCAGCATCCAGGTCCGGAAGAACCGGTCAGCCTCCGTTTCGGTCAATTTTTGCACCTGCTCGCGGGTGCCGTCGGCCGGATGGCCGGATGGGGAAGCGTGGACGATGACACTGCCGGTCGCGATGGATCGTCCCGGATCTTCCGCCGCCCCCGCGATTGCCGCCGAAGTGAAAAGCGCCCCCAAGATCAATGCCTTCAAGAAAGAGTGGGCAACTCCCCGCCCGAATCTGCCGTGATCGAACGTCATCAAAATATTTTCTCCATCGCTGGGTGATGTTCAAATCCGCTGCCGCGATCAGCCCTGTACCAGACGGCGCATCACGATGGGCCGCCGCAGCAGGTAGTAGATCGGCACGCTCCAGATGTGCACCAGGCGACTGAAGGGCGAAAAGCCCAGCAAGGCCCAGGCCGCGGTGACATGCAGCTTGTAGCTCAGGGGCACTTCGCGCATCAGCGTGGGATCCGGGGTGAAGGTCACGATGCCGCGAATCCAGGGCGCCAGGGTGTAGAGCACGTTGTAATGGCCGAAGAGCACGTTGTAGAGCCCCAGGCCGATCACCACGATCAGGGCGCCGACGGTCACGGCATCGTTGACGGTGGTCACGACCCGGACCCGCGGCTGGACCAGGCGCCGCCAGGCCAGCAGCAGGATGCCGATGAAGGCCGCCACGCCCACCGCCAGCCCGCTCCAGTAGGCGACAGTCATGTGGGCGTCCGCCCTGATGCCGAACAGGTCGAACACGCGCTGGGGGATCAGCAGGCCGCCGGCGTGGCCAAAGAAAGTGAAGATGATCCCCCAGTGAAAAAGAGTGGAGCCGGCCCAGAGGGACTTTTTTTCGAGAAATTCGCTGGAGCGCGCCGTCCAGCCGTAGCGGTCGGTGATGTAGCGACAGGCGTGCCCCAAGACGAAAGCGGTGAGGCAAAGATAGGGGAAAACGGTGAACACGAGGGTATAGGCAAGATCCATGGCGCCCTCCAGGTTTGCTTTACAGGCCGCCGGATACCGGCGGGTGAGGATCGTTTCCGTCCGCCTGCTCCGGACTGCACAAACCGGCCAGCGGGGCCAGCAGGGCGGCATAGGCCGGCGCGTCGGAAGCCAGCCGCGCGACGTAGGCCCCCAGTCCTTCCAAAGTCCGCCACACCGCCGCGTTGCGGTCGGCCTCGGGGCGGATCGAGAGAAATTCGAGCATCAGGGGCAGGTAATCGGGCAACTCGCCGGTGGTCGGCGTCCACCCCGCCGCCGCATAGGTGCGCGCCAGGTCCGCCAGGGCCGCGGCCCGCTGCTCCGTGTCGCCAAAGGCATGATAGGTCAGATTCAGGGTCAGGGCCGGATTCATGTCGAAGGCGGTGGTGTATTTTTCCTGCCAAACGAGAGGGCCGTGGGACTTGATCTCCTCAAGTAAACTTTCCGCCGAATCGGCCAAGGGGCCGGGCGGCAGCCGGTTGGCGGTGGCTTCCATCGCCGGCAGGTCTGCGAAGAACCCTTCATCCGGATACTGCAGCAGCCGGGATACCAGGGCCATGGCGTCGGCGGTCAGGGTATTTTCCCTTTCCGTTTTCATCAGACGGCGTCTCCGTAGCCGCAGGCCCCCTGGCGCCGGTAGATGCCGTCATCGGCCACCGGGGCCGTGGGCAGCACGAAGCGCTCGGCCAGGGGTGCCAGGGCCAGCAGGCGGTAGATCTTTTCCACTGTTTCCGGGTCCAGGCCCACGGCGTCGAGGGGCTTCGGGGCGTCCCTCCCTTCGACGCGCCGGACGCGCATGAATTCGCGCATGGCGCCCAGCCGCTTGAGGGCCAGCCGCACCGGCGGCTCGTCGCCCGCGGTGAGCAGGTTGGCCAGATAGGCCACCGGGATGCGCAACTGGTCCAGGGCGTCGACGGTTTCCCCGGATGCCACTCGGCTGGCCACCGGGCTCAAGGGCGGCACGTACCAGACCATGGGCAGGGTGCGAAACTCCGGGTGCAGGGGCAGGGCCAGGCGCCACTCTTTGATCAGGGCATGGACCGGGGAGTGCCGGGCCGCAGCCAGGACGTTTTCGGCGATCCCCTGGGACCGGGCGGCCTTTTGTACATTTGCATCCCGGGGATCCAGCAGCAGGTCGAGGTGGGCCGGGTAGATCTGCCGGGGGTCCGGTGTGGCCGCGGCTTCGGACACGTGTTCGGCATCGTAGAGCAACACGCCCAGGTAACGGATGCGGCCGACGCAACTGTGGGCGCAGAGGGTCGGCAGCCCCGCCTCCAGGCGCGGGTAGCAAAGGATGCATTTTTCCGCACGGCCGGTCTGCCAGTTGAAGTAGACTTTCTTGTAAGGGCAGCCCGAGACGCAGTAGCGCCAGCCGCGGCAACGTTCCTGGTCCACCAGCACGATCCCGTCCTCGGCGCGTTTGTACAGTGCCCCGGACGGGCAGGAGGCCACGCAGGCCGGGTTGAGGCAGTGCTCGCAGAGCCGTGGCAGCCAGAACATGAACACGTCGCGAAACTGGAGATAGGCGTCCTTCTCCAGTCCGCTGAAATTCGGATCGCCGGATCCGGTTTCGGCCAGGCCGGCCAGATCGTCCTCCCAGTTGGGCCCCCACTTGGGATCCATCGGCTCCCCGGTCAGCTGCGACCGCGGGCGCACCGAGGGCTGGTGGCGGCGCCGGGGGCTGTCGATGAGCCGCTGATAGTCGTAGTCCCAGGGCTCGTAGTAATCGTCGATGGTCGGCAGGTCCGGGTTGTGGAAGATGTTGAGAGCCTTGTGAACCTTGCCGCCGGCCTTGAGCCGCAAATGACCGTTTTCAAGTTCCCATCCGCCCCGGTGCCGCTCCTGGTCTTCCCACTGTTTGGGATACCCGATGCCCGGCTTGCACTCGACGTTGTTGAACCACATGTACTCGGCGCCCGGGCGGTTGGTCCACACGTTCTTGCAGGGAATGGAGCAGGTGTGGCAGCCGATGCACTTGTCCAGGTTCAACACCATGGCGATCTGCACGCTAATCTTCATACCAGTCCACCTCTCCCGCCTTGCGCACCACGATCATCTCGTCGCGCTGGGCGCCGATGGGTCCATAGTAGTTGAAGCCGTAGCTGAGCTGGGCATAGCCGCCGATCATGTGGGTCGGCTTGACCATGATGCGCGTGACGCTGTTGTGGGTGCCGCCCCGCTTTCCCGTGCGCGGCGAGCCAGGCGTGTTGATCAGCCGTTCCTGGGCGTGGTACATGAACGCCTTGCCCGGCGGGATCCGCGGGCTGACCACGGCCTTGGCCATCACCACCCCGTTGACGTTGAAGCATTCCACCCAGTCGTTGTCGCGCACCTCGATCTTGACGGCGTCCTCGTCGTTGAGCCAGATCGCCTCCCCGCCGCGAAAGAGGGTCAGCATGGTCAACGTGTCCGAGTAGGTGCTGTGGATCGACCACTTGGAATGGGGGGTGAGATAGTTGAGCACGATCTCCTTGCCCGGCTCGCGGGCCAACTGCGTCGAAGCGAAGGCGTGGGCCTCCAGGGGCGGCCGGTACAAGGGCAGGTGTTCGCCGAAGTCGCGCATCCAGGGATGATCCTGGTAGAACTGGGCCCGGCCGGTGAGGGTGCGAAAGGGCACTTTCTGCTCGATGTTGATGACAAAGGGCGAGTAGCGCCGGGTTTCCGATTCGATGCCGCTCCAGATGGGCGAGGTGATGATCTTGCGCGGCTGAACGGTGAGATCGTCGAAGCGAAAGCGCTCCGCCTGGCGGGGCGTGCTGAGATGGCGGAGCGGCATGCCGGTGCGTTTTTCCAGCACTTTCCATGACTTGACCGCCGTTTCGCCGTTGGTCTCCGGGGCCAGCATCAGGATGGTCTCCGCGGCCTGCCTGGCCGTCTCCATCATCGGCCGGCCCCGGCTCGGTCCGTCCTCGGCCACCGTGCCCAGGGATGCCTTGAGGGCCGCCACCTCTTCCTCCGCCTTCCACATGATCCCCTTGGATCCGACCCCCACGGTTTCGGCCAGGGGGCCCAGGGCCGTCATCATCTTGTAGACGTTGGGATAGTCGCGGGCCACCACCGTCAGGGCCGGCAGGGTGCGCCCCGGCACCGGTTCGCACTCGTCCCGGCGCCAGTCCCGCACTTCGGCCCGGGCGATCTCCCCCGGGCTGTCGTGCATCAGGGGCGTGGCCACGAGGTCCTTTTGAAGGCCGAGGTGCTTTTCGGCCAGGCGCGAAAAGGTCCGGGCGATGGTCTTGAACTGCTCCCAGTTGGTGCGCGCCTCCCAGGGCGGGTCGATGGCCGGGTTGAAGGAATGGATGAAGGGATGCATGTCGGTGGTGTTGAGGTCATGCATCTCGTACCAGCCGGCCGCCGGCAGGGCGATGTCGGCGTACATGGCGCTGGTGGACATGCGCAGCTCCATGGTCACCAGCAGATCGAGCTTGCCCTCGGGCGCCGGCTCGCGCCAGGTGATCTCTTGCGGCCGCAGGGGGCCGTCTTCGTTGAGCACGGCGTGATCGGCGCCCAGCAGGTGCTTGAGAAAGTATTCGTGCCCCTTGCCGCTGGCACCCAGCAGGTTGGCCCGCCAGAGAAAAAGAACCCGTGGGAAATTTCGGGGATGGTCGGGGTCTTCCACGGCAAAACGCAGATCGCCGCGTTTGAGCGCCGCCACCGTGTGGGCTACGATAGCCTCGTTGGAATCGGCTCCCGCGGCTTCGGCCTCGCGCACCAGGTCCAGCGGATTGCGGTCGAACTGGGGATAGGACGGCAGCCATCCCAGGCGGGCGGCCACGGCGTTGTAGTCGGCCATGTGGGAAGCCGCCGGGCGCTCCGCCAAGGGGGAAACGAGGTTTTCGGGCGCCAGGGTGTCGTAGCGCCACTGGCCGCTGGCAAAGTAGTAGAAAGAAGTACCGTTTTGCAGCCGCGGCGGCCGCAGCCAGTCCAGGGCGAAGGCCACCTGGGACCAGGCCGCCTGGGGCCGCACCTTTTCCTGGCCCACGTAGTGTGCCCAACCGCCGCCGTTGACGCCCTGGCAGCCGCAGAGGGTGGTCAGGTTGATGATCGCCCGGTAGACCATGTCGCTGTGGTACCAGTGGTTGGTGCCGGCGCCGAGAAAGATCATCGACTTGCCGCGCGTCTTTTCGGCGTTTTCCGCAAACTCGCGGGCCACCCGAATTGCATCGGCCGCCGGCACCCCGGTGATGGCCTCC
Source organism: Desulfobacteraceae bacterium UBA2174 (assembly GCA_002327445.1). Lineage (GTDB taxonomy): Bacteria > Desulfobacterota > Desulfobacteria > Desulfobacterales > UBA2174 > UBA2174. Next base: position 116,455 of record DCWA01000022.1, read on the forward strand.
TGCCAGGCGGTGGTGCAGGGTTTGGGGTCGCTTTCGTCCAAAGGGTAGTCGGCCGGCCGTTCGGGGGCCCCGGGCAGCGGCACGCCCAGTTGGGCCGCCATGAGATCGAAGACCGTGGCCACCTGGAGATCGCCCCGGGCCGTGTTCACGGTCTTGACCGGGACGATGCCGGCCTTGGTGCCGGGTTCTCCGGTATCGAAGCGCGCCAGACGGATAGTCCGCCAGGCATCGGGGTTTTGCGCCAGGCTCAGCAGGGGATCGACGGGCTTGCCGTCGGCTTCCAGCGCCAGGTTCCAGCGGCCCTCCTCGTTCCAGCGGAAGCCGATGCTGCCGTTGGGGACCTTGAACCCTTCGCCGTCGCAAACCACGGTTTTCCAGTCGGCGTTGTTGGTCTCCAGCCCAAGGTCGGCGGCGCGCAGGAAGGGGCCGGGGACGCGGGTCCCGTCGCGGTCTTCCAGAACCACCAGAAACGGCAGGTCGGTGTAGCGCTTGGCGTAATCGACAAAGTAGGGCACCTGGCGCCGGACGTAGAATTCCTCGAAAACCACCCGGGTCATGGCCATGGCCAGGGCGGCGTCGGTGCCGGCGCGGGCCGGCAGCCAGGTGTCGGCGAACTTGACCGACTCGGCGTAGTCAGGGGCCACCGCCGCCACCCGGGCCCCCCGGTAGCGGGCCTCGGTATAAAAGTGGGCGTCCGGGGTGCGGGTCATGGGCAGGTTGGTGCCCCAGACGATCATGTAGCTGGATTCGTACCAGTCGGCGCTCTCGGGCACATCGGTCTGCTCGCCCCAGATCTGGGGCGAGGCCGGCGGCAGGTCGCAGTACCAGTCGTAAAAGCTGATCATCGAGGCGCCGATGAGCGACAGAAACCTCGCCCCGGCGGCGTAGCAGACCATGGACATGGCCGGAATCGGCGTAAAGCCGAAGATCCGGTCCGGCCCGTACTTCCTGATGGTGGAAATCAAGGCGGCGGCCACCATTTCAGCGGCTTCCTCCCAGGTGGCGCGCACGAAACCGCCCTTGCCGCGATCCTGCTGGAACTGGCGCCGTCGCGCCGCGTCGCCCACGATCGTTTCCCAGGCGCCTACCGGGTCGGGATTTTGGGCCAGCGCCGCGCGCCACATTTGCATCAGGCTTGATCGCACCAGGGGGTACTTCAGCCGAACAGGGCTGTAGGTGTACCAGGAGTAGGTGGCGCCCCGGGGGCAACCCCGCGGTTCATGGTTGGGGAATCCCTCGCCGCAGGCCGGGTAGTCGGTGGCCTGGGTTTCCCAGACCAGGATTCCGTCCTTGACATAGACGTCCCAGGAGCACGATCCGGTGCAGTTGACCCCGTGGGTGGAGCGCACCTTCTTGTCGTACTGCCAGCGGCGCCGGTAGAGGTCTTCCCACTCCCGCTGGCCGCAGCGCATCTCGACCCGTTCATCTGGCGCCGGTTCCGGCGGGCAACCCTGAGCGGCGCTCATCGGTCGGAAAAAACGGAGCTTGCGAAGAAACGAACCATCCGGCATGCGACACCTCCAAGGGGGTTGGGGAAACGGGCCGGAGCGTCGTTGGCGGCCGCGCGACGGCCCATGGAAATGTCAGGCTGGCTCAAAAAAGGCGTGGAATCTATATACTGCTAAAATGAATCGGACGATGCGTCAAGCCGGAAGAAAACCAATGGCCGAACCGGCGACCAAATCGTTTTCTTGATCAAATGGCTTGGTTCCCATTGTTTGTCTTTGCGCTGGAGCAAAGGAGGCTCGACTCGGCCCCAAAACAGTGGACACCCCGGCGCGCAAGGATATATGAATTGAGTTGATGCGGTTCGAGGCTTGATTCTTGACCCTTTCAGATGGCCACCTGGAGCCGCGGGATGAATAAGAATGCCGTGATAGCAGGCGAAATGAATCCATCGGTCCCCGCTCCCAACCGGGCGTGTGAACCACACATTGGAGGCAACATGCTGCGTCAGTGGGCCAAGTTCTGGATCGTTTGGATGTTGATGATTGTTTTCACGTCATCGGTGGCGGTGGCAGGCGACAAGACCACCGGCGAGGAACCCGACCGGCCCTGGATCATCAAGCGCCAGAGCCCGCAGCCGTCGGCAACGCCGAAGTCGCCTCCCGTCCAGGAGGCGCTGCCATGGAAATCCGATGAACAGGAGCAGGCCTGCCGCCAGATGATGGACGCCCTGGACGACAGCTATCGCCAAGCCCAGTACTCTTCCCTCCAGGGAGATTCCTGCCGCACCGCCGAACATGCCTCGCGGTTCCTCGGTCTGGTGGACCAGTGTCGGGCCCGGTGTCCGGAGGGGTTTCTCGACCAGAATGGACTGAAGGCCGAAATCATCCGCAACCTGAGCGTTCTCAAGCAGTTGGGGGAGGAGCGGTGCCCCCCAAAAAAGTAGAACCCGAATTTTCGAATGGGGGTGACCGTTTCAGGCGGCGCTCTCTCACCGCGGCGTAAAGTACCGGCACCACCAGCATTGTCGTCACCTGCAGAATCATCCCACCGGCGGAGGGGATCGCCATGGGCACCATGAGGTCCGCACCCCGGCCCGAGGCGGTGAGGACCGGGATGAGGGCGATGATGGTGGTGGCCGTGGTCATCAGGCAGGGCCGCACCCGCTGCAAGCTGGCCGCCAGCACCGCCTCGCGCACCGCCGGAACACTGTCCGGCGCCCTCTCGGCGAAGCCGTTGTCCAGATAGGTGGCCATCACCACCCCGTCGTCCGAGGCGATTCCGAAAAGCGCCAGAAACCCCACCCAGACCGCGACGCTCAGATTGACCGGATGCACCTGGAACAGCGCCCGCATGGAGACCCCGAAGACCGAAAAATCCAGGAACCAGGGCTGGGCATAGAGCCAGAGCATGATGAAACCGCCCGACCAGGCCACCATGATCCCCGAAAAGACCAGCAAGGTGGTGGATGCCACGTTGAACTGGAGGTACAGGACGATGAAGATCAGCACCAGCGACAGCGGCAGGATCACCCGCAGCGTGCGAACCGACCGCACCTGGCCCTCATAGGTGCCGGTGAACCCGAAGCTCACGCCGGCGGGCAGCGCCAACCCCCCGACCTCGATCATTTCCTCCAGGTAGCCCCGGGCCGCTTCCACCGCTTCCACTTCGGCCCAGCCCGGGCGACGGTCGAAGAGCACGTAGCCGGTGAGGAAGGTGTCCTCGCTCTTGATCACCTGAGGCCCGCGGACAAAGTAGATGTCGGCCAGTTGGCTCAAAGGCAACTGCACGCCGCTGGGGGTGGGCACCAGAATCCCTCCGAGGGATTCGAGGTTGTCGCGCAGTTCCCGGAGATAGCGCACGCGCACCGGATAGCGTTCGCGCCCCTCCACGGTCTGGGCGATGGTTCGACCGCCGATGGCGTATTCGATCACTTCCAGTACCTGCTCGAGCCGCAGCCCCTGCTGGGCGATGGCCTGCCGATCGATCTCGATCTCGAGGTACGGCTGGCCGACGATGCGGTCGGCGATCACGGTTTCCGGCGCAATGGCGCGGACCTGCCGCAGCAGGCGCTCGATGTCGCGGGAGGCTTGTTCGACCGAGGCCAGATCCGGCCCCTGGACCTTGACACCCGTGGATGATCGGATGCCGCTCTGCAGCATGACGATGCGCGCGGAGATGGGTTGCAGCTTGGATGCCGTGGTGGTGCCCGGGATCTGCGCCGCCGCCACGATGCGCTCCCAGATGTCGTCCGGCCTGCGGATGCCGGGCCAGGGGGAGCGGTCCGGGTTGATTTCCGGGTCCAGGGGAGGGCGCCAGAGCCGGAAGGGTTTTCCCGTCCCGTCCGGGATCAGCCGCCCCTGGTCATCGCGGGAGAAGCGTCCCCGCTGGAGATAGGGCTTGCCGTCCGGAGCGTTGAGAGGGTGCCCATCCGGGTCCTGCACCAGGTCCAGGCCATCGGGGGTCCAGGCAAACCGCAGCAGCCGCCCGGTTTCATCCCTGAGAAATTCAGGTCGCACGTTGATGAGGGTTTCGATCATCGACAGGGGGGCCGGATCCAGCGGGCTGTCCACACGTCCCAGTTTGCCCACCACTTCCGCCACCTCCGGCACGGCGGCGATGGCCCTGTCCTGCTTGCCCAGCACATCGAGCACCTCGCCGATGGAGGCATGGGGCATGGTGCTGGGCATGTAAAGGTAGGCGCCTTCGTCCAGGGGCGGCATGAATTCCCGCCCCAGCCCCGGGAAGACGCCGGCAACCCACTGAAAGCCGCGGGATGCCTGCCATGATGCCGGCGCCCAGCCGAGAAAGGCGCTGCTGCCCAGCCAGATCAACGCCCCAAGCGCCACCAGGGACAACGGCAGTGCCAGGAAGGCCCTCTGGTGGTCCAGGCACCAGCGGAGGATCGTGGCATAGCGGCGCTGGAACCACCAGAACCCGCCCACGATGCCCATCACCAGGACCGCCACGAAGATCAGGTTGCGGACCGGGCCCGGTTCCGGCCCGAGGGGCATCCAGTATCCGGCCAGCACCACCAGCGCGGCCAGGATCACCGCGGCGTGCGCAAGCCGGTCGGCGCTCCGGCGGCGGCGGTCATCGAGCCGGCGCCGCAGCAGGAGGTAGCCTCCCGCCAGCATCGCGGCCAGGCCCGGCCTCCAATCCACCACGAACACCATCCCGCCGCCGAGATAGATCAGGCCCTCGTAGAGGACCCAGGCGTAAGGGCGGCGGCCCAGTTTCGAGGCATGGAGGCTGTAGGCCAGGGGCGGCACCAGCAGCAGGGCGATCAGCAAAGAGGCCACCAGGGCGAAGGTCTTGGTGAAGGCCAGGGGCTGAAAAAGCCGCCCCTCGGCTCCGCTCATGGTAAAAACAGGCAAAAACCCCAAGACGGTGGTGCTCACCGCGGTGAGCACCGCGCCGCCCACCTCGCGGGTGGCCGCCGTCACGGCCTCGAACAGGCCCCGGCCTTCCCCGTGGCGCAGACGCCGGAGAATATTTTCGGTGACGATGATTCCCATGTCATCGATGGTGCCGATGGCGATGGCGATTCCGGAGAGGGCCATCAGGTTGGCGTCCACCCCGAACAGCTTCATGGCGATGAAGCTCAGCAGCACGGCCAGGGGCAGGGTGGCGGCGATGAGCAGGGCGCTTCCCAGGTGGGCCACCATCGCCACCACCACGATCACCGTCACCAGAATTTCCAGCGAAATCGAACTCTGAAGGGTTCCGAGGGTTTCGTGGATCAACTGTGTGCGGTCGTAGAAGGGCACGATGCGGACCGCCGAGACGCGGCCGTCGTCGAGGTGCTTCCGGGGCAGGCCGGGGGTGATTTCCCGGATCTTTTCCTGGACGTCGCGAATGACGGCCAGGGGATTTTCGCCGTGCCGGACCACCACTACGCCGCCCACGGCTTCGGTGCCGCCCTTGTCGAGGGCGCCATCCCGCAGGGCGGGTCCCAGGGAAACCCGGGCCACGTTGCGCACCAGGACCGGCACGTTCCCCCGCATCTTGATCACCGCCTGCTCGATGTCCGCCAGGCTTCGGATGAACCCCATGCCCCGGATGAGGTACTGAACGCGATTGACCTCGATGGTGCGGGCCCCCACGTCCCGGTTGGCCGCGCGCACCGCGTCGATCACCTCGTTCAGCGTCACGTTGTTGATGCGCATCAGATCCGGGTCCAGGTCCACCTGGTATTCCTGGACGAAGCCGCCCACGCCGGCCACTTCGCTGACCCCCTCCACGGACAGCAGGGCAAAGCGCACGTACCAGTCCTGGATGGTGCGAAACTCTTGAAGGTCCCATCCGCCGGCGGGGTTGCCCTCCGGGTCCCGCCCCTCCAGGGTGTACCAGAACACCTGCCCCATGGCCGTGGCGTCCGGGCCGAGGCGCGGCTGGATGCCTTCGGGGAGGGTGTCGGGCGGCAGGCTGTTGAGCTTTTCCAGAATCCGGGTGCGGCTCCAGTAGAAATCGACCCGGTCCTCGAAGATGATGTAGATGGTGGAAAAACCGAACATCGAAAAGCTGCGCACGGTCTTGACCCGCGGCAGGCCCAGGAGGGAGACCGTCAGCGGATAGGTGATCTGGTCCTCCACATCCCGCGGAGATCGGCCCGGCCAACTGGTGAACACGATTTGCTGGTTTTCGCCGATATCCGGAATGGCGTCCACCGGCACCGCGCCGCGGGACAGCCACGGCGGAACCCAGTGGAAGGGGGAGACGAGAATCGCCCATCCGATCAGAATCAGGACGACCAGGTAGACGATCACCCGTCGTGCCAGCAGCACGCGGACCAGGCGGGCGGCGAAGCCGGTGGGGCCGGCGGTGGCGGTGGGGTCATCGGTCATTGGAGATCCGGGCGGCCGGTCCGCGAGGTTGAGGTTCCAGTTTGCCGTCCCGCGAAGGACGGCAGCCAATCGCAGCAAGGAAAAATAAATTCGAGGCGGACATCAACGGCGGGCCGGTCCGGTGTCCGGCCGGGTCGGGTCGCCGTATTGGCCCGGCCGCCGCCGCCGCAGGGACCGGACCCCCTCATCCTCCGGGGGGCCGGGATCCAGCTCAGGTCCGATCGTTTTCGCCGGCCGCTCCATGATCGTGCGGCTCTCCCGCCGCTCATGCATGTAATCTTCGTGCATCCGATGGGAATCCCCGGGCCGGTGGTGCTCGACGGCCGGGACCCGTTCACCCGCGGGGCTGTCCGGCGGCATGTTTTGGGGCGCCGCCTCCGGCAGGTCAGGGTCCAGGGAGGCCGGAATGGCTTCCGGGGCGGGCGGCCAGGGGGCCGCGGGCATCCCGCTTTCCCCGGTGCCGGTGCCTTCCCGCACCGGGTGCATGAGGCTCGGCCCGGCCTGGATCTGCAAGGCGCTGTCGATCTTGAAGCTGCCGTTGACCACCACCAGCTCGCCCTCGGACAATCCCTGCCGCACGATGTAGCCGTCCCGGGTGCGCGGCCCCAGGGTCACTTCGCGGCCTTCGTAGACGCCCGGCCGCTGGGCCTCGGCCACATACACCACCGCGCGTCTGCCGGTGATCAGGGGGGCGGTGTCCGGGATGACCAAGGGGTGCGGGTGGTCTCCGGACGCCTCGCCCGCCACCCGGCCTTCGGCATCCAGCCGGGCCTCGATCACGGCCCGGGCCAGCATGCCGGCCTTCAGGCGCCCGCCCTGGTCCTCGGTGGAAATGGCCCCCACCCGGAAGGAGCGCGACTCGGCGTCGAAAACCGGGTCGATGAAGACCACGCGGGCGTGAAAGGTTTCACCAGGGTAGGCTTCGGTGGTGAAGTCGACCCGCTGGCCTTTGCGGATCCAGGCGTAGTCCATCTCATAGGCATCCATGCGCAGCCAGACATATTTGGGGTCGGCGATGGTCATCACCTGGGCGCCGCGGTTGACGAAGGTCCCCTCGTAGGCGTTCTGAACCGTCACCTGGCCGTACATGGGCGCATAGATCGTCGCCACGCCGGTGGCTTCCCCGACCTTCATGAACTCGTCGATGTCCCGTTTGGGGAGCCCCAGGATGCTCAGCTTGTGGCGCAGGGCGGAGATGGTCTGCAGCGCCTGTTCGACTTCGGGCGTCTGCCGGCTCTTGTCCCCGGACGGGCGGGCCTGGATCGGCATGTCCTGGGCCACGTGAGGGGTTGTGCCCTGGAAGGCGAGAAAGCCGGGCACGTACTTGAGCGCCTTGGCCAACTGCTGCTGGGTTTCGAGGAGGTCGGAGGAATAGAGATCGAAGAGGGGATCGCCCCAACGCACGAACTGGCCGGCGCGCCGGATATAAATGCGGTCGATGACGCCGGGCATGAACGCCGAAATCACCGTGGAGTGGGAAGGGTCGTAATCGATGCGACCGAAAAGGCGGACTTCGGCCACGGCCGGCCGGCGCGCTACCGGGGCCACCCGGATCTCGGCCAGTTCCGATTCTCCCGGCGACAGCGCGAGACGCCAGGGGGCGGAGGAATCCCCGCCGTGGTCCACCGGAACCAGTTCCATGCCGCAGACCGGACAACGGCCGGGCTGGTCGGTGGGAGGAATGTGCATCATGGGGCAGACGTACTGGGTCGGCCGGGCCTCGGCGGATTCGGTGCTCACGACCGGCGCCGATGACGGCGGCAGGGAGGGTTGGGGGAGGGATGGGGACCGGGTCCCCGCCAACCACCACCCGGCGCCCAGGGCCAGCACCAGCGCCAGCGCCAGCGCCAGAAGCAGCCGGGATCCTCGCCAGCGCTCCAGGAGGCGCCGCCAATCTCGATGGAGGGAAATCATGATTGTTGTCGCCCCGTTGGCGGCGCAGCGGCCCCCTTTCGGGGCCTCCTTTCAGGCAGGCGAGAATGCCTGCGGATCAGTGGGTCAATCTGAATTCCGAAAAGACCATGGGCCACCCGGAAATCGTCACCGCCAGAATATAGGCACCGATGGCCACCATGCAAAATCGCCGCTGCAGCACCGGCACGATCCGCGTCAGCGACGGTGTCGCCGCGAAGCGCTGCAGCACCCCGACGCCCGTGCCGAAGATCCCCCCCGTCACCAGCGAGGCATAGAGGGGATAGCCGATATAGCGGTACTCCGGCTGAAGAATGTCGAAGGGGCAGTGATGGGTGGGCAGCTCGTAGTAGTAGACGGAGACGAACGAGATCACCGCGGCCAGGGAGAGGGGGAAGAGCCAGAGGCTCAAGGCCCCGAACACCGCCGCGCCGCGCCCGGTGACGAGAAAGTGGATGCCGGCGCGCAGCATCAGCACGGCGCTGAGGAAAAAGAGCACCTGCATCGCCCGGGGCGGCAGGGCGGCGATGTCCCCGGCCACGTTGGGGGCGTTTTCCGCGAACAGGGTCCCGCAGCAGGAGGTCATCATGTCGGGGGCGATGCCCCGGAAGTAGTGCCACTGAAACAGGGCCTCCAGGCACAGCAGGGCCGTGATCGCCAGCAGCCAGCGGTACTTGAAGCCGATGAGGGGATAATCCGGGGCCTGGTTGTCGGTGTGGTTGACCAGCAGCCAGATCCCGCTGAGCATCACGTTGACCAGTTTGAGCACCAGGGTGGGGTATCCCCAGCCGTTGGCGTGAAGGGCGCCGGCCGCGCACATGGCGCCCACGAAGAGCGGGTGGATGCGGTCGGCGGTGTAGATGAACAGGAAGAGGGAAAAGATTTCGAAGGCCAGCAGATAGGCCATCACCGTGGACACGAGGTACGTGCGCCGTTCCAGGCGAAGCTGCCCCTCCGCGCCGGAGCGCAGGTCCCGGTGCATCAGGATCCGGATGCCGGTCCAGGCGGCGCCGAGGGAGAAGGCCACCAGGAGCAGGTGACCGGCCACCAGGGCGATGATGGCAGGGGTCAGGATCACCGGTTGCCTTCTTCCTCGATGACGCGGCCGTCGCGCAGCGCGATGACGCGGTCGGCCACCGTGCTGCCGGCCATCAGGGGGTCGTGGCCGGCCACCACCAGGGTTTTGCCCGCCGCCTTGAATTCGGCCATGAACCGGAGCAGTTCCCCGATCAGACGAGTGTCCAGGTGGGCGGTAGCTCATGGGCAATCAGCACCCGGGGGTCGTTGATCAGGGCGCGGGCGATGGCCACGCGCTGCTGCTCGCCGCCGGACAGCAGCGTCACGTTGCGGCTTTCCAGACCTCGGATCTCCAGCATTTCCAGCAGGGTGCCGGCCCGCGTCTTGAGTTCCCGGCGAGGAATGCCCAACGGAAAGCCGGGAAGCATCACGTTTTCCAGCACCCCGAGCCCGCGGATCAGGTTGTAGTCCTGGAAGACGAAACCGAACTCGCGCCGCCGGATTTCCGCCAGGAAACGCTCCGGCAGACTGGTGATTTCCCGCCCTTCGAAGAAAACCCGTCCCGATGTCGGCCGGCTCATGCACCCGATCAGCGACAGCAGCGTCGACTTGCCCGATCCGCTGGGCCCGGTGATCACCGTCATGCGGCCGGCCTCGATGGTGCCGCTGATGCCTTCCAGGGCCGTGAAGGCATTCGATTTTCCGGCGTTGTAGGTCTTGGTGACCCCGTCGAGGACGATCATCTCAGCCGTTCCTCAGGACCGTGTCCGGATCGGTCACCGCCGTGTGCCAGGCCGGCACGATGGTGATCAGCGTGTAGGGCATCACCGTGAAGGCGAAGATCACCGCCAATTGATAGGCGCTCACCGCCGGCGCCAGGCGCAGCGGGGGGTAAAGCACCGACCACCCCTTGAGGGCATGGGCGAACAGGGGCACCACCGCCTGGAACACGTGAAGGTAGGCCCCGATGACCCCGATCCCGAAGGCGGCCAGAGAGACGGCGGCGCCTTCCCAGAACTTGAGCAGGAGCACATCGGCCGTATCCCACCCCACCGCCTTGAGCACGGCGATCTCGCCGCGCTCCTCGGCACTCAGTCCCGTCGCCTTGTCCAGGGTGAAGATGAGAAAAGCGAGGATGGCCGCGCTGTAGATGACGAGCACGTAGCCGCTGCGCCAGTCGAAGATCGTCTCGTAGGTGCTCTGCATCTGGGTCCGGGTCACGCTGCGGCAATCCGGGAGCCGCCGCGATATCTTTTCCGCGATGGTGGCGGTCTCGGCGGGATTGCGCACCGACACCGCCAGGTCCGTGGCAAATCCCTCGGGAATCCCGGTGATCCGGCGAAACGTAGTTTCGCTCAGCACGATCAGGTCGGCGGTGGCCAGGGCGGAAGCGGATTCGAAGCGCTCCGCCACCGGCACGGTCAGCACTTTCCCGTCGGCCGCCTGGAAGACCATCTCGTCCCTGGCGCCGGTGTCCCGGGTGCGGCTGACCTCGCTGCCGATCTTGGCCCGGCCGTCATCCGGTGCGTCCGTGGGGGGCACCATGAGGGTGTAAGTGGCTCCCGATGCAGGATGAAAATAGTACCCTCACAGCCGCGGCAGCACCTGGCCCACCCCTCGAATGCCGCCGATCGCTTCCGCATAGGAAAGGGGCACCAGCTCCTGCCGGCCGGCCATCATCCGCTGCCCCACCATTTCCGGGGCGCCGTCGAGCAGCCGCACGGCTTCGCGCCGCAGGTCGGTGGCGAAAAATACCACCGAGGCCACCACGAAAATCACCAGCGCGTAACAGAGCAGCAGGAAAGTGTTTTTCCAGGGGCGGCGCGCCAGGGAGGCCAGGGCGAAGTCCAGGAAATGGCGGTGGCGTTCCAGACGGTTCACGGTTCGGCCGGCTCCTCCCGCGGTTGCCGCGGATCGATGCCGGCGCTCAAGGTCGGTGGAGGCAGGATCAAGGCCCCGGACGGGAAATGTTCGAGGCTCAGGGGATGCTCCTGCAAGGGCGCATGGCGGTCCGCCAAGGCGAGGTGGCGGGTGTAGCGCGCTTCGGTGAACAGGCACGGATCGGTGATTGCCAGTTCCAGGGCCGCCTGGCGCGCGGCATCGGCGGCGGGGTGCCTGCCGGCATCCGCGCCGCCGTGCCATAGGAGCGCCGTCATGGCCACGAAACCGCAGGCCATGATCAGCATGAACAGGCTGGATCTGCGCATCGCCGCTAACGGAGCCTTTCGAGAAGGGTAGGGCGAATTTCCGCCCATCGCACCACCCGGGTCCCGTGGTGGTCACGGTTGAATTCCCGGGCCGCCGCCTGGCTGTCGAACGGAATCAGCTCCTTGCCCATGGGCCCGAAGACGTCGCTGCCCAGGACTAAATAGGCCTCCCGGGCGTCGATGGGGCGGCCGGTGTAATCGCCCACCTGGATCGATGCCGGCGCCGAACCGAGCCGGGTCGCCAGATCGACGGCCGCGCAGTGCAGCGAGCAGGTGCTAAGGACCGTGCCGTCCGCGCAGGTGACGAACATGCGCGAATGGGCGAACTTCGCCCGATCCATGCCGCAAATCGGGCAATGCGGCACCGCGGTGATGTCCGCTTGGCCTTCCGACCGGGTGGCCTCTTGCCCGGCCCATCCGGCGCCCGCCGCAAAAACGATCACGGTTGCGATTACCGCCATCAAGGCGAGGCGCCACTTCACTGGACAGTTCATGGTGACCTCCATCGAGTGGTCCATGCTTTACCCGGTTCTTTCCTTTTTAAGGTCAGGGTAAAGATGGGTCAAATGATTTCTCCGCGGTCAAAAAAACACTTCAACCGGCACCGGGCCGGTTCCTGTCGTCATTTGTCAGTTGGGGCGCTGGCGCCGTTTGACGGCATCGGCGACCCTGGATATTTCATCCGCCCGGGAAGACAAAAAAAGAAGGCCGCAGCGCCGGACTTCCAAGCCCCGCTTGAATGCCAGATTCTCCGAAAGCACCCGGATGTCATAGACCGTTTTACAGACAAGCCCCCGGATCAGGGGCCGACCGTACGGGGTTTCGGTGATGTCGATCAGGAGGCGCTCCGGCACCAGGCGGTCGGCGGCGAGGTAGTCGAAGGCCAGGCCGAAACGGCTGATATCGACAAGGGGACCGCTGACCCCCGTGGTCCGGTCGTGAATGAAATACCCGGCATCCGGAAACCGAACCCGGGAATGGTGTCTGAGTTCGGTTTCCATGGCTCGCCTCCGCTTTTTATCGAAAAACGGGCTTAGCCCTGTCCAAGTCATCACTGTTTGACAATGGCTGCGGACAGTTGCCCTTCCACTCCCGACACCGCGACCTCGCCGGGGGCCGCCGGGTTGAGCCCGCTGCGCGACGCCCTGCTGATGGACAGCTCCCAGCGTGCTTTTTTGCTGTTCCATTTCATGCTCCGGCTGCCGATTCCGTCGATCTCGGCCGTCAACGCCGCCGAGGCCCGCAACTCGCTGGTGGCCTGGATCGCCAGGCTGTCTCTTTTGGCATTGTAAACCGCCTGGACGATGGCGATGGTCAGGTCGTATCCGTTGCAGTCCTGGTCCACCCCGTCAGAGCGAATCTCCGTCGCTCCGGGATGAATCGACGCATCGTTGTCATCGCAGTCGACGATTGCACCGCAATTCGGACCGGAACTGTATCCGTCTCCGTCGGCATCCGCGCAGGCCGTCGATGTCTTGTCCTGCCCGTCGCAGTCCTGGTCGATGCCGTCATCGGCGATTTCCGGGGCACCGGGGTAGATCGAGGCGTCGGCGTCATTGCAGTCCACCGGCGTACCGCATCCCGCCGTTCCAGAATATCCGTCACCGTCGCCATCCCCGCACGGCGGTGTTCCACCGGCAGCGGCATGGGCCGCCGCGACATCGATGAGGCCGTGGCCGTAGTCGTTGTCCGGCCCCGGGGCGCCGAGATCCAGGGCCGACTGCCGCAGGGCATCCTCGATCTGGTCCGGCGTCAAAGACGGGTTGGCACTGAGCAACAGCGCCATGGCCCCGGTCACATGGGGCGCCGCAAACGAGGTGCCGGAAACGTAGGCGTAGGAATCCTGCACCGCACCGCCAAAGGTCAGATCGCTGGTCTTGACCCCCACGCCGGGTGCCATGACTTCGGGATAGGCCTCTCCGGTGCAGGCGTTGGGGCCGCTGGCGCTGGTGTAGGCTACGGTGTAGCCGCTGTCCACCGAGCCCACCGCGAAGGCTCCCGGGTTGTTGGCCGGGCTGAGGCTCGAATCCTCATTGGGCCCCGAGTTGCCGGCGGCGAAGGCCATGGCGATCCCGGCAGCCTCGAGCACTTCGATGTCGGTGGCAAATTCGGCCCAGCACTGTCCCGCCGTCTCGTTGAACCCCCAGGAGTTGTTGACGACATCGGGTGCATCGTCGCTGTCGGGATTCCCGTCCGGGTCCAAAAGCCACTGGAACCCGAGGTGAATCCCGCTCAAGGAAGCCTGTCCGGCATCACTGAAAATCTTGATGGCGATCCATCGGGCGCCGGGGGCCACCCCGATGGGGGTGCCGCTCTGGTCCCCGCCCACGAGAAGCCCCATGGTCTGGGTCCCATGGCCGTTGGCGTCATGAGGCGTGGCATGCTGCCCGTTGGGGTCGTACCAACTGTTGGCCCCGCCGCGCCAGCGCTCGGCGAGATCGGGGTGCTGGACATCCACCCCGCTATCCATGTTGGCCACGACTACGCCTTGCCCGGTGATGCCCTGGGCCCAGAGGGAATCGGCATGGATCAGGCTCGCGTTCCACTGGGCCGTCGCAGGGTCGACCGGAGCGGTATCCGCCAGGGGGATGACCCGATCGAGCCGGATGGAGGCCACCGCCGGGTGATTCGCCAGCCGCCGGATGGTGGCCGGGTCCGTGGTGACGGCAATGGCGTTGACCAGCCAGAGCTGTTTGATGTTTTCGGCGATTTCGCCGCCGATGGCGGCTATCACCGCCGGCTGGGTGTCAGCGGCCTTTTGCCGCAGGGTTCGGATCATCTGGCTGGCACGGATGGCATTGGGAAGGCCCTTGAATTGCCCCGAGTTTACCCTGTCCGCCAGGGAAATGATCACCGGGATACGGTCCTCGGGGCCGGCCGTTTGCAGCACGGCATCAAGGTCTGTTGTGATGGTTCCCGCCGCCGCGGACGTTGCCGCCAGCAGGACGGTTGCCGCCAATATGAGATGGAGAGCTGTTTTGTTCATGGTGCCTCCTCGGTCCGCAAACCGGATTCCTTTCCGTGGGCCTTGCCACCCGGGGGGCGCACAAGGCATGGTCGCGTATTGTGGGGTCGGCGGGCAAACGCTCGTCTCGACAGCCCGCTGGAGCGGACCCGAGGCGCAAGCTGTCTCGAGGCCGCTCCAGAGGGCCCTCGCAAGGGCACCCTGGAGCAAATGAAATCGTTTAGATGACAGTCATGTCCTCGGCCTTGAAATCGCCGATGACCACCGACACCCGGCTGCCCGGGTGAATCAGTCCCTGCACGTTCTGGAAGAGGATCACGTAGTGCCGGCCCATCTTGGGCATGACGTCCGAGCCGCGCAGCGGTCCGAGCTTGGTCATGGGCACCGGCATGGCCTTGCCGGATTCGGCATCCACCAGGTAGGCCTTGTGGGTGCGATCAAGGACAGCCTTGGCCTTTTGAGGGTCTGTCACCTCGACGCGAAAATCGATGAAATGCCCGGCGGCCGTCAGCCGCATGGCCACGGGACGCACGCCCCAGCGGCTTTCCATCTCCGCCGCTACACCCTCGGGCACCGTATTCCGGGAATACCCTCCCGGAGAGGAATCGCCCGGGGCATAGCCGCTGGTGGTGGAACAACCGACCGCCAGAAGAGCGACCAGCGCGAGCCCCATCATCGCCCGAATGGCCTTTGTTTGAATCGCGTATATGCGCATGGCTTCCTCCTGTCTGTTGCCGGTCTTGCACCGCAGTGGGTTGCGCGGGCGGGAGATGCGTTCTTCCCTCCCGCCGCAATAGGGTCATCAATTGGCTACTGTAAATGGACCGGATGCCGAGGCGCTGCCACCCTGGCTGCTTGTGACCGAGACACTGGTGGGCACGAAGCGGTTGGGCAACCGGAAGTCGGCCGCGTAGTCCTGACGATCCGGATCCGGGTTGAATGCCAGGGTCCCGGTGATCGGGCCTCCCCCGTTGCCGGTGATGGTGGCGGTGAGGACCACCGAATTGTCCGGTGCTGAGGAATCCGCCCGTACCCTCAGGGTCCGTCGGCTGTTGTTGGTGAACTGCACTGCTAGGATGGTCACCGTGTCCGAAACATTGTTGACGGTGATGGTGGCGGTGGCGATGTTGCTTTCCGCCGATCCATCGCTGGCCCGGTAGGTGAAACTGTCGGTGCCGGAGAAGTTGTTCCCCGGGGTGTAGGTGAACGATCCGTCGGTATTCAGGTTGACCAACCCCTGACCGGCGGGATCGACCAGGCTAGCGGTGAGTGCGTCACCCTCGGGGTCGGTATCGTTGCTCAGCACGCCAGGCGCTGTGACCGTCAACGGCACATTTTCATTGGTGCTGTAATTCGAGTCGTTCGCGGCGACTGGCACACCGTTCACGGCAATGGTGACTGTGGCCGAGGCGCTGTTGGCGGTACCGTCGTTGGCGACGTAGGTGAAGCTGTCCGGGCCGGAAGCTCCCGGGTCGGGGGTATAGACAAAGGATCCGTTGGCATTCAAGGCCAGCGTGCCGTTCGTCGGATCTGTCTGTTTCACGGCCGTCAGCGGATTACCGTCGGCATCGGTGTCGTTGGACAGAACGCCTTGGGCGGGCGGTACGGACAGGGCGGTGCCCGTGTTGGTGGCGTAGTTGTCCGCCACCGCCACCGGAGTGGTGTTGCCGGCACTGACGATCAGGCTCACCGACACGGTGTTGCTCACTAAGGTAACCCCGTTGGCATCCGACCCTTCCACATGATAGGTGAAGCTGTCAGAGCCGCTGAAACCTCCATTGGGCGTGTAGGTAAGGGAACCGTCGGCATGCAAAACAAGCGTGCCGCTGCCAGTGGTTGCATCCAGGACCGCCGTCATGCTGGTTGCGCCCCGGGGGTTATCGTTGACCAGCACGCCGGGGGCGGGAACAGCCAGCGCGGTGCCGGCGGAGGTCGAATAGGCGTCGGCAGTGGCTATTGGGTTCAAATCGCCACCGCCCACCCCTACCGTCAACAAGGCGAGCATGCCACCCATGCTCTCGGTGCCGGCATTGGTCAGCTTCAGGCGCCCGTCGTACACCGGGAAGTCGCCTTCCACCGTCGATTCGAAGATCACGTCCATGGTCTTGGCCGGGGCCAGCTCGAAGCTGTAGCTCTGGCGAGGATAAGTGTACGGATTGCCGTCCTCGGCGATGAGGGTCATGTAATGACTCGGGATCTGGGGTACGTGAGTCACCAATCCCGCGTTGACGAAGCGGATCAGCGCGCGCTGGCCCGCACCCACGGCGGGCAGCGGCTTGGGGTTCGGATAGGCGGCGCCGTTGATGAGGAAATAGCGCGGCTTCCGATAGACGCTGCTCGGAATATTGTTGGTACCGTTAGGGTCGATCGGATTGGCCCCGTAGCGCCCTTCGACGACGGCCTGGTGAATCTCCGGGTCGATGTCGTGAAAGACGATGGTGGCCTCGGTGTCATAGGGGTGGTTTTCGTAGGCCGACCCGCCGGCCTGGTCCTTCTTCACCACGGCGTAGAGGCCCATCTGCACCTGCTTGGCCGGGTTGGTGCCGCTTTGGAGCAGGTATGTGCCGGGGCGGAAATTATCCCAAATATACTGGTTCGTGGTGCCGGGGGCCGTCTCGTGAGAGAAGGACATCACCCGGCGCAAGCCGGCGTCGTGTCCGGCGGCCGCGGTGGTAAAGATCGGGCCGGTGTTGTTGGAGAGCGCCTGCCCCAGAATATGCAGGGACACCGGCTCGTTGAGGTTGTTGGTGAGATTGATCTGCAGCGTCGGATCGGTGGGATCCACCGTCAACTTCGGTCCTGGGACCGAAATGACGCAGTTTCCCGCGCCATCAACTTGGCCAAAGCCCCAGACGGGGACCAACGCGCCGTCCGGCATGGAAATCGTGCCCTCGTCGACGCACAGATTGTGAATAACCGCCGACGCGCTCGCCCCCCCGAAACCCAGGAGCAGCAGGATCGACAGCCCAATCGTCATGGATAGATTGCGTGTGCTTTTCATGATCCTGCCTCCTTTATGGGTTCTGAGGGTCGATTTCCACCGAGGGGTGTTCGACGATCATGAAGCTGACCAGTCCACCTGGCCAGATATCGTTGCTGGTGAGTTCTTTTTCCGTATGGGAATGCCACATGTAGAAATAGCCGGCCGTCGCGTTGAGCCCCGGGTCTCCGGGAGCCAGGTTCCCGGTGCCGCCCAAGAACGGGCTTCCCGAGTAGAACTGGCCGAAGGTCAGGGAATCGCGTTCCGGCAAGATGACGGGAAACGGTACCCCATGGTCTTCGCAGTACTCGAAGGTGGCGTCGTCGAACCCGTCGGCGTCGCCGTCGATGCAGTTATGGGGTTGGTCGCCGTAGATGTCCCAGCCCAGTTTTTCGCCGGTCCAGGTCCAGACCACGTCGGCGGTCTGACCGGGAACCGTCTTGATGGTGGTCGCTTTCCAGGCCAGGTCCGGCCCGGCCCCCGGCGCGCTCTCCAGCACCCTGCCGTTGACGGCAATGGTGTCGAAGTCGTTGCCGTGGAGATGCATGGGGTGCAGGTCCACCCCGGCGCCCACCAGCCGGATCAGCACCTTTTCACCGGGGTGCATCCGCGGTTGGCTGTTGTAGGGCTGGGTCGGCAGCCAGGGGACGAAATCCTGGGTCATGTTGTCCGGGAAGTTGCGCCCGTTGATGAACCAGTTGGTGGGAAAGTACTCCGTCATATCCACCGGTCGACCCTGCTCCACCCGCCGGTGCAAGGTGGGGTCCATTTCGGTGATCAAAAAGAGAAACTCCCGGTCGTAGGCCGTTTCCGGGTGGTTGTAGGCTTTGGGGCTGGCCTCGTTATAATCGACCGGGCGCACGATGATGGCCCCCACCAGGCCCATTTCGGCCTGCAAGTCGGGCTGGGTGCCGCTGCGGTAGAGGTAGGTGCCCGGGTGGGAGGCGAGGAAGGTATAGGTCACCTTTCCGCCATTCGCTTCCGCCTCCTGGGCCAGAGGACCCGAGGCGCCGCCGGTGGCGCTGACCTGGTGACCGGGAAACACCATCGACGTGGTCACGGTCAGGTTGTTGGTGAGATTCACGGTGACCGTTTCCCCCTCAGTGACGATCAGGGTCGGCCCCGGATACTGGGGGCTGCTGACCAAGTGGTCGGGATCCGAATCGAGGTTCCGGTAAAGCCACATCATGAAGCTGTCTCCGTCGGAGGTCACGATGTGGTCGATGGCTGTTTCGAGGTTGAAAATCCGTGCGCCGGGTGCCGCGTTGCCGGTAATCCCGGGAATGCGCGCCTGGGCGGTGGTGACCACCCCCAGCAGCATGGCGACGGCCAACCCCGCAACCCATGTTTTTTTTATGTTCAAGCGTATCGCGCTCATGGAAGCCTCCTTGGCTGCGTTGCCTGTTGGATGGATCAGTTGATCCGGATTTCCGTCATGATGCCGCCGCGCTCCTGGTCGCCGTTGGAAAGGTCCGCCAGGGTGGTCGCGTAGAGAAAATAAGTGCCGGGGGTCACGCCGGCGGTGTCGAGGATCACGTCGTAATGCTGCCCGCCGCCCACGTTGAGCACGTTGAGAGTCATTGAGGTGTCCTTGCCGTCGGGTCCTCTCAGGATCGCTCCGCCCCGGCCCACCACCTTCATCGGTTTGCCGGTGGTGGTGGTGATGGCGTAGATGTGAGTGGAGGAGATGTTGGACACCCGCAGCAGCACCCGCTCGCCCGCGCTGGCTTGGATGATGGTGGGCGTGATCTGGGCGTTGAATGCGGGATCGTCCTGGTTGCTGATGGGCGCATCCCGGCTCGTGTCCGGGTAGCCCCGGCCGTTGATCATGGAATAGTTGTCGTACATGTCGGCAAAGGGCAGGATGCCGACGTTTTCCGAAGCATCGTGAAAGTTGGCGTCGAAACCGATCAGTTGCACCGGGTATTCCCGGTCGTAGCCGGTGGAGCCGTCCCCGTCGTTGTAAGCGAACCTGGTATAGGCCCGCCCGTTGTAGGTGTGCGTTTCACCGTCCTGGCGCGGATAGACCCAGATGTTGCCGATCATGCCCATCTGCATGTGCTCGGCCGCTTCCACGTGACAGTGGTAGAAGAAGGTGCCCGGCTGCTCGGCCTTGTAATAATAGGTGAAACTGGCGCCCATGTTGGCCGTGGGCGACGGTTCCGGCAGGCCGTCGAAGATGGGGGCGGCATTGGGGAACCCGTGCCAGTGCACCGAGTGCGGGTCGAACAGGTCCGGACGCAGGACCATGCTCACGTTGGTCATGGTCAGGTAGAGTTCCTGGCCCTGGCGCACGGTGATCTGGGGGGCGGGCAACTGGGCCTTGAGCGCCTTGTTGGCCACCACCCGGGTCAGCGGCGGTCCGGTAGGATCCAGCGGTTGGTGATCGTTGGCGTTGCCGAAGCTGAAGATGTACATGCGCCGGCCGTCGGCCATGGTGGCGAATCCGTCGCCGCCGGTGATGTGGACGCAAACGATGTCGTTGGCCACGTTGCCGTCGCCGTCCGCATCGATGCCGTCGACATCCTCGGGGCATTGGACATCCAGGGCCGCCATGGCGGGCGGCGCTCCCGCCAGAAGCAGCAGCGGCAGCGCGATGAGTCCAATTTTGAAGTAATGTATTGCTTTCATCGCTTTTCTCCTCGTGTTGAAGATCGTCGAGAGGCCCGCCGGCCCGTTATTGGGCCGGCGGGACGATGCGAAGGTTTCAGTTCACGAATTCATCGGCGCCGATGTCCACGCCCCTGCGGGGACGCGGATCGTCGTCGAAGTCGGTGTCAAGGTCGATCTCGTTGTTCGGGAGGTTGGCGCCCACATCGATGGCCAACGAATTGCCCTTGATGTGGTAATCGCCTTGCAGGGTCAGGGGTGAGAAGCGGATGTCGATGAAGTTGCCGCCCTCGTCCGTGGCCGCCGCCGTCAGCGGGGTGGCATCTTCGGGAATAGACGTCATTCCGCCGATGCCGTCGTCGTTGACGTAGGGAATCTCGAACAGTAGGGCGGGATCATCCGGCCCCGTTACGTTGTTGTTTCCGTTGTAGCCCGTCGTATCGGTGAGCAGGCTGTATCGCGGGTTGAGGCGTTCCTGGCGCAGGGGGGTTCCTGGAGCATCCTGCACCGCCAGGTCGCTGATACCGCTGTATAACAGGCTGCCAACGCCAGTACCGGCGTCGATCCTCCAGTAGAATTGCCGGTTGCGGTAGATGATGTTGCTGTCGAACGCCGACGGCTCCGAGAAGCCCCTGTCATTGCCAGTGATGGCGACTGCCAGGATCGGGGTGTGGGCCCTGGACACGAGACCGGCACCGGGTTGGGGGTTGGACTGGGTCGAGCCATCCGGGTTGACCTCCTTGACCAGCGCACCGATGGTTGCCGTGCTGTCGTTGTGGGCGATGGTGTTGTTGATGATCCGGACGTTGACGGCATCCTTCAAGGACATGCCGCCGCCGGAAGCCCCTGCCGCGTTGTTGACGATGATGTTGTTGAACACGTCGATTCGGTGCCGGTTGGATGCCGGGCCGTTGGCTTCCACGTCCAGCCCGTTGACATAGGCCAGGCGCAGCCCGCCGCCATCACCGGCCCCGGCCACGTTGCTCTGGATGAGGTTGGACAGGACGATGACGTCCCCGGCGCCGGCCGTGAGCTGCCCGGGTACCTGGGCGCCCTCGATGGCGATGCCGCCGCCGCCGATGTCCATGGGCATCTGGTTGAAGGACTGGTTGAAGACGACGATGTTGTCTTCGATGCGCCCCTGGTCGCTCAGGCCGATGTGTCCGATGCCGCCGCCGGAACCAGTGGCATAGTTGCCGCAGATATAGTTGTCTTCGATCCGGTAGCCGTCGGCCCCGGAGTAGATGGCAATCCCGCCCGGCGCGCCGTTGGGGCTGCCGTTCTGGGAAATCCAGTTGTGGTGGATGGACAGGAAGTCGTTGAAGGCGTCCTCGGGGCCGTCGGCCAGCAAAGGATGCCCCACCTGGATGCCGCCGCCTTCATGCCCTTCGTTGGCGAAGATCTTCATGTTGCTGATTTCCAGGTAGTTGGCGTAGCCGTTGACCACGATGGCGCCGCCGATGTCCGCGCCGGTGATGGACAGGCCGTCGATGCGGGCGTTGGGGTCGAGTCCGAAGGTGCCGGATGCGGCCGTCTCCGGGTTGTGGGCCAGCACGGTGATCCCGGCGCCTTCCGAGGTGGTCATCAGGCCTGGTTCGTTGTTGGCCGGATCGAAGGCCACGTTCTGGCCGGGCAGCAGGTCGGCCAGGCGGTTGGGCCCGGGAACCGCCGCGGGATCATTCGGAACGCCGGCGATGTTGTGGTCGATGTCCAGGATGTCCAGGATCTTGTTGCGCCAGATCTGGACCTTTTCACCCGGGCGTTTGACGGCGTTGATGACCACCGACGGCGCGCCCCAGCCCTGGATCTGGACCGGCTTGTACATGATGACCAGTTCATCGTAGACGCCGGGGGCCACCAGGATCAGGTCGCCGACCTGGGCCATGTCGATGGCGTCCTGAATGGGTGTGGCGCCAGGAGCTGCGTTCGGTCCGACCGCCCACACGGTGCGGTCGCTGTAGCTGTTGACCACGGTGACGGTGACGCCCATGGGAGAGACCGTGCCGTCGGACTTTTCCACCGTCAGTTGATAGGCGCCCGGCGCGGTGCCGGCCTGAACGGTGGCGTCGATGGCGCCTTCCGACCAGGTATTCACCGTCAGTTCTCCGGAAGGAATGCCCTCTCCGTTGGTCAGGTGGATGGTGCCCGCCGATATGCCGAATCCGTAGTTGCGCAGGATGGTCCGGTTGTCGTCGACGCCCGGCTCGTAGGCGGGATTGCGGACTTTAATTGCGGTGCCCACCGAAGTGATGGTGAGAACATCGCCAACCTGCACGTAAGGTCCGCCGCCGTGAGTGTTGGATTCAGCGCTGACGGTGTTGATCACCGGCGTCAGGTCCGGATATTCGCAATCCAGCGGGAACTGGTCGGCGCCTGCGAAGGCCGCGATGGGCAGCACCGGGGTGTCCAGGTAGGTGGTGGCGCCCGGCATGTACTGGAAGGTGTAGCAGAACTGAGTGTACTGGGGCCGGAAGTAGGGATCGGTGATGAACTGGCCCGGATTGTTCGGATCGGGGATGGGGCCGGGGTCGTTCATACAGGCGATGAGCATGTTGGGGCCCATGCCGCTGGGGCTGGCCACGTTGGCGGTGAAGGTGGCGGGCACCAGGGCGTTGTAGGTGCCGTACTCGTCGGAGTAAACCCTGGTGATTTCCTTGCCGTTGTAGTCGTAGAAGGCCACCGGCAGCCAAGGCGGCGCGAACTTCTCGCCGAAGTTGGGGTTGTTGGGATCGAACTCGTTGGCCAGGTCGTCCAGGATGAAACCCTTGACGTGAGCCGCGACGGGCGCGTCGGTGAAGAAAAAGAACTCCGCCGGGGCGTTGAGGCCGGACTGCAGATAGACGTGTTTGCGATTGCACTCCTTGAGAGGATCACCGGCGTTCACCGGCTTTGGAAAATCAGCGGAGGTGTCGGCAAACAGGGAATAATAGGCAGGCACGTCGTAGTCGTCGCCCACGCAGACCGCCGGCAAGGCCAGGGGGCTGGGGGTATACTCCTCGCCGAAGTCCACGTTCTTGTCTTCTGCGCGAACAAGCTTGTAGCCCTTAGGCGGCACCGCTTCCACGATGTAGTTGCCCGGTTGCAGGCCATTCGGGTTGTTGGTGGCGTTGTAGCCCGGGAAGGCGAACCCACCGTCGAAGACCGCGTCGCGCACCTGGTTGAAGTTGCGCAGCCCGTCGTAGCACTTGTCCGGTTGGACCGCCGCCGGATCTGATGGATCGGCGCCCGGGCAGCCATCGGGAAGGCTTTCGACGTCGTCCCAGGAGTCGGTGGTGGTGATGCCAATTGCATCGCCACGATCGAAGACATCTCCTGAACCGTTGCGCTTCACATCTTCAGGTCCCATCGGTGCAGACCCGTCGGCCCATCCGAAGGGATAGTTGTCCACGTCCGCCAGTTCGATGGTGCCGCTTCCATTTCGATCGGCGATAACCGGCTCATCAGTGACGGGATCAAATACGGACTCGTAGAGCACCACCTGGACCCGGGGAATCCCCGGCTGCCAGGTCTCGGCACCGTTGTAGCGCGGATCGTCCTCGGCGCGGGTGGTGTCGTAGTACACCATGCCGGAGATGCCGCCACTCTCGTTGGCGCCGTAGGAATTCTTGCCCCAGTGGATCACGTTGGTCTGGCCCAGGAAGGCCTGGAAGCCCTGGGTCAGGACCTCGCCGGTCTCGGTGCGCGAAAGGTTGTTGCCCGTGTTGGGGTTGGGATCGGCTTGCGGCTGGGGTGTCAGCCGGTCGTAGGATGGCCAGGTCCACCCGTCGTGGGGCAGCACCTCGCCGCCGGCGTCCACCACGGCGGTCATGCCGGTGGCCTTGAAGCGGGCGAAGTCGACTTCCGCCACCAGCCAGGAGAAGAAGGGAAAGACTTCGTCGAAGGCGTAATTGCCCTGGCTGTCGGTTCCCTTGGAATCGTAAATGGTGCCGTCGCGCCAGCGGATGTTGACCGCCTGTTCGGCCAAACCACCCTCCGTCGGGTCGGGAAACCCGTCCTTGTCATCATCCCAGAAAACCCGTCCCTGCAGATGGGCGAACCAGTCGAAAACCCCCACGTCGCCCATGTCGACGGCCTGAACACCATCGGTCACCACGATTTGCTCCTGGGCGAAAACCATGTCCAGGTTGTTGTCCCAGATGGAGAGGGTGTAGCTGCCGGAGGGAACGTTGGGGATGGAAAAGGTCGAGCCATCTCCGCAAGCCTGGGCCCAAATGCCCACGCCCGCGGCGTCGTTGAGGCCCACGTAACAGTCCGGGAAGGGATGACCCGCCCACATGGTGTAATCCGGCGGGCGGGACATGTGGGTGCTCACGATCCGGCCCGACACCGTGGCGTCGCCGTGCAGGTCCGGAAACCCGTCGCCGTTGCGGTCCTCGGAGCCGTCCAGCAGCCGCACGAAGCCGAAGTCGGCATGATGACCGGCCGGACCGAACTCGGTGAAATACGGCGGCTCGTTGGCCTTGACCCAGGCGTCGATGGTCTTGGATCCTTCGATGGTGCTCGTCTGGATCCAGCCGCCTCCCAGGGGCTGGCTGATGGTGACGCCGTACTTGGCCGGGGGCAGGTTCTTGATGATGGCGATGCCGTGCTCATTGGTCACGATGCGACCCACCGTGGCCGTCTGGCCCGGATCGTCGATGCCGTCCAGTGCCGAGTTGACCAGCTGGTTGCCGAAGGCATCCTGGGTGATGGGCCCGCCGTTGGCGCCGAAACGGCCGCCGGCCTCGGCCAGCTTGATTTCGAAGCCGGCCAGGCCGCGCTCGGCCGGCAGGTCGGGCACGTTGTTGATGGGGTTCATGTCTTCAAAGACGAAGACCGAAATCTGGGCAGTAGGGGTGGGCAGGCTGTTGAGCGTCACGGTGACCGAGGTGTCCCCGGGACGGATGGGCGCCCCGCCCATGTTGTATGCGCCCGGATCGGTCGGGAGCACGGAAATGAAATAGTGGGCATCCGTCTCACCCGTAAAGCCGGCGAGCGCAGCCGCATCATCCACGCTGTTGCCGGTCATCACCAGAGGCATGTAGCTCTTGTCGAAATTGAGGCTCAGCGCGCTGGTCGGCTCGGTCTCGCCGGATGTGCCCGGCACATGGTGATAGGTTTCATCCCGTTCGATGGTGAACCGATAAGGGATGCTCAACGGGTTGCCTTCCCCATCGACGAGATTCACCTCCAGGGCCTGAGCGCCGGAGGTGAAGACGAAGCCCGCGATGAGGAGGATCGCCGTCAGCCAGAACCATTTCTGCGCCGATCGTTGGAAAACCGCTGACCGGGTCATTTGTCGTCTGTTGTTCATGGAGGCCTCCTTTTTTTCTTTGTAAAAGGTTGCGGGAACAAAGCCGCCATTCGATCTAACCAACTGATAAGACACATGAAACGAAAAATTCTGGCCCGGATTTCCAAGCCTGCAAGGCTCCTCTTCAGAAACCGTGCCATCCGGCCGGAAAAGGATTTAGATGATAAATTTAATAGTGATTTGAATAAGTTGAACGATTCGACACGCAAGATCGCCAACGGCCGAGCCGAAGCCGTGCGCTCATGGCAATCGGGTCAAAATGAGGCAGGATGGAGAATTTGATTTGAAATATTGGATAGATGGAGGAACTGTGTCATTTTGACATAGTCCAAATTGCACCAGAGAAAAAACCGTCGGCGTGGACAACCGGGAGCGATTTCGGGCGTGAAATTACTCGATACCGTAGGTTTCGAGCTTACGGCGCAGGGTGCTGAGGCTGATGCCGAGGATGTGGGCGGCGCGGGATTTGTTGCCGCCGGCGGCCTGGTAGGCTTTGAGGATGTAGCGTTTTTCGTTCTCGGCCAGGGGGACGATTTCGTCCGCCCCCACCGGAGCATGCTCGGCCGCTGGCTTGTGGTGACGGCGCACCGCTTCGGGCAGATGACAGTTGAACAATCCCCGGCAGCGGCCCAGGTTGAGAGCCGCATCGACGATGCCCTTCAACTCGCGGATATTGCCGGGGTATGCATAGTTCATGAGGGATTCCAGGGCATCCTGTTCGATTTTGCAGGCCGGTGACTGCTTGCAGAAATTGTCGCAGAAGTGCTTCACCAGCAGCGGGATATCATTTGAGCGCTGGCGCAGGGGCGGCAGGTCGATCCAGGCACCGCGCAGGCGGAAGTAGAGGTCCTTGCGAAACTTCTTGCGGGCCATCAGTTTTTCGAGGTCCTCGTTGGTGGCCGCGATCACCCGGATGTCGGCCTGCTGGGGCCTGCTGGAGCCCAGCTTGATGAACTCGCCGCTTTGCAGGACCCGCAGCAGCTTGCCTTGCAGTTCGAGGGGCAGGTTGCCGATTTCGTCCAGAAAAAGCGTGCCGCGATGCGTTTCTTCCAGAAAGCCGGCCCGGTCCTTGTCCGCGCCGGTGAAGGCGCCGCGGATGTGGCCGAAAAATTCGGCACCGAAGAGCGCATGGTCCAGCGAATCCATGTTGATGGCGGTGAACCGTTGGCGCGCCCGCGTGCTGGCCTGGTGGATGGCGCGGGCCAGCAGCTCCTTGCCGGTTCCCGTTTCGCCGCTGATCAGGATCGGAACGTCGCTGCGGGCGTGCAGCTCGGCTTCCTTGAGGATCCGCTGCATGGGCTCGGATTGGGTGATGATGGCCTGGAATGCCTCCCGGTGCGTCAGTTCCGGCGGGGTCTTGCGTTTGCCCAGATCGATGAGGTCGAACAGATGCTGGCGCTCCAGGGCACGGCGCACGGACTTGAGCAGTTCTTCCTTGGAGATGGGTTTTACGAGGTAGTCGTAGGCCCCGCTCTTGAGGCAGTCCACCGCCACCCGGGCCTCGTCGATGGCGGTGACCATGATGCACTCCGTCTGGGGGCTGGCGGCCTTGATCCGGTTCAACAGCTCCAAGCCGGACATGCCGGGCATGGTGATGTCCACCAGCGCGACATCGAATTCCTCCCCCTGGTCGAAAAGCGCCGCCGCGGCGCGGGGATCGGATTCGACCCGGACGCTGCGGTAGCCGCTGGTGAGCAGTCCCCGGCGGATGCTGTCGAGAAAGTCCTGTTCGTCGTCGATGACGATGATGTTGGCGTCCATTGCGGCCCGTTATGTGAGATGGCCCCTGCCGGCAAACGGTGCAGGGCCCGGTTGGTCCGGGTCAATCGGCCCGGGGTTGAAATTCCGGCAGGGTCACGGTGAAGGTGCTGCCCAGACCCGGCTGGCTTTCCACGGCGATCATGCCCCCCATGTCCCGCAGCAGCCGCCGGCAAACGTACAGCCCCAAGCCGGTGCCGCCCTCGTTGTGCTTGGTGGAAAAGAACGGCTCGAAGATCTTCGCGCGCGTCTTCTCATCCATCCCGCATCCGTTGTCGGCAACAGTGATCTGCCAGCGTGCCGACGGAGCGGCGGTCCTGGCCGCGGTCAAACGGATCCGGGAATCCTCCTTGTCCGACGCCTGGGCGGCATTGACGAGCAAATTGATCAGGATCTGTTCCAACGCACCGGGATTGAAATAGATCTCCGGATTTCCCGGCGGCAGTTCGACCTCGAGGTTCCGAACGGTCTTGCGGATCTTGGAGCTGCACATGGCCAGGGCGCGGTTGACCACCGCCTTCAGGTCCATCCATTTCATGGCGGTGTCCGGTTGGGTCCGTGCGAATTCCCGCAGGTTGCCGATGAACGCATCGATGCGCTGGGAGCCGTGGGTCAGGTTGTCGAGAAGCTTGAAGACATCCTGGCGAAATTGGGGGTAGGGCAGCCTCAGGACCTCGAAATCCGGAGTAGCGGCGGCGTGGCGGTCCACGATGGGAAGCAGCTCGTTGAAGTATTCCCTGAGAATCGGCACATTGAAGGCGATGAAGCTGTTGGGGTTGTTCAGTTCGTGGGCGATGCTGGACACCAGCATCCCCAGGGAGGCCATTTTCTCGCTCTGGATGATCTGCCGCTCCATCAGGCGGCTTTCGGTGATGTCATTGATCCGGATGACCGACAGGCCGGTACCGATCTTGTGGTCGGCCACCGGGTAGATCACCACCTGCTCCTGCCGGGTGGGATCGACGAGCCCCTTCCTCTCGAAGGTCACGGTATGGCCTTGCCCCACGCTCCCGGGGACCTGGCATACCTTGCAGGCCTCGGGGTGGTGCCGCATCATCTCGCGGCACGTCAGACCCTTCAGGGCTTCGGTGCCGGCGACACGGTAGTAGCGTGTCGCGGCCGAGTTGACCATCAACACCTTCAGGTCGCGATCGATGAGAATCAGGGGATCGGAGATGCCGTCGAACACCGCCTGGAGCATCTCCTGCTGTTCCCGCAGGCGCGCTTCGGCCCGCCGGCGCTCCCGGATCTCGGTCTTGAGCTGTTCGTTGGAGCGGATGACTTCGGAGGTCCGCTTCGCCACCCGTTCTTCCAGGCGCTCGTTGGTTTGGCGCAACTCTTCTTCCACCCGCATGCGCTGGATGCCAGCGCCAAGCTGCGTGGCGGCATTCTCCAGCAGCCGGACCGTCTCCAGGGAAATCTGGTTTTCCCGCCGGTCGGCGACGTGGATAAGGCCGATGATCCGCTTGTCGGCCCGCACGGGAATCAGCGCCACCGACTCGTAGCCGAAACGGTTGCAGTTGGCGCGAAGCAGTTGGCGTTGCGCCCTGTTCATGCCTTGCAGCAGACGGCTCGTGGCGGGGGTGAAAAACGAGCCGGTGGGAGTGTAGAAGGGCTGGCTCGGATCGGCCTCGCCGCGGATCACCCGGCTGCAGAGGCAGTGGTCCGAATGGATGGACAGATTGTTCTCCAGGTTCACGAAGGTGTTGCAAAAGCCCTCGATGATGGCGTAGGGAATGTTGCCCGCCTCGTCCAGCATCCGGATGCCCGCCGCGCTGCAACCCGTCACCGCCTTGATCTCCTGGACGAAAGCGTTGAGGGTGGACTCCAGGTTCGAGAGGGAGTTGACGATTTCCAGGAACCGGTACGCGGCCTGAAGCGCCTGTTGGGCTTTCTTGAGTTCGCCGATATCCCGGGTGATGGACAGCACGTACGGCTCGCCGTCGATGTCCAGCAGGGCCGCCGAAATCAGGCCGACGCTGGCGCTGCCGTTCCCCAGGTGCACCCGGGCTTTGAAATTCTGCACCCTCCCGGTGTGTTGCAGCCTGGCCACGAAATCCTGCCGCTGCGCCGGGTCGGCCCAGAGGTTGGCCTCCAGGGACGATTTGCCGATAAGCGTGTCCCGGCCGAACCCGCTCAGGGTGGCAAACCCTTGGTTGACATTGAGAAAGCGCCCGTCCGCCAAGCGGCTGATGGCGATGCCGTCCGGGCTGGTTTCGAAGACCTTGCGAAACAGGGATTCCGCTCGCGCACCCACCGCCGCGACAGCCTCATGGAGGGCCTGGTTCTCGATTTCCAGGGCCGCCACGCGCTGCCTCAGGCTCTCGCAGACCGCCCGAAGGTCGGCATCGGTCCCTTCAGGCGCCGAAGCCTCTTTTCGGATTGAAGATTCGGGTTTGTTTCGCATCGCTGGGCTCGAAATCCCGTTGACGGGAATGCCGCGAACTCACCGGGGGGAGCCTTTCAGCTCCCTTTCGATGGCCTCACGGAAGGCTTCCGGCGTATAGGGGCCAGGGTGGCGCCTGCCGTTGACAAAGACCGTGGGCGTCCCGCGCACACCGGCGTTGCGCCCTTCCTGGACGTCCCTCTGGATCAGTCCGGCCATTTCGGGATTTTTCATCAGGTTTTCGAAAGCGGGATCCAACAGGTCCAGTTCCTTTCGGATCTGCGCCAGGACGGCATCGCTGAGCCGGTCATGCCGCCGGAACAGGCGGTCGTGAAAATCCCAGAATTTGCCCCGCAGATCGGCCGCCATGGCCGCCACGGCCGCCTTGTAAGCCATCGGGTGGTTGCGCAGGGGATAATTCTTGAAAACCAGTCTCACCTTGCCGGGATGCTGTTCGAGCACCTGCTCGAGCCGCGACGCCAGGGCCGCGCAGCCCGGTCACTGGAAGTCGCTGAAGGCGGCGATGACGACCGGCGCATCAGAAGGCCCCTTGGACGGAGAACGCTCGTAATTGAAGGAATGTTGAAGCGTTACTTCAAGAACCCGGACCTCCCCGGCGGCGCCGCCAATCAGATAGAGGATTCCCTCCTCGGGGCCGGTTTCAATGGCCTTGGCGCCGGCGCCCACTTCCAGGCGGTCTTTGACGATCCCCTCCCGGGTGCACACCAGCACCTGCCCGACTTCGGTCAGCACGTAGACCCACTGGCCGTCCAGGGACACCGCCACGTCCAGTGCCGGCTGCGCGATTGAAAAGGTCTGCCGGGTGCGCCATTCGGCCGCTGCCCAGCAAGATGGGGCGAGGCAGAGCCATGCCGCTGCCAAGGCCCCTGCGATCCACCGTCTGTCAAGGTTCATGACCCATCCACTTCTTGATGGTTGGGGTTGCCGCCGAACGGGTTCAGGGCTTTCGCGGATGCCGATAAATGGCGTCATTATCGAACCCGTCCCGACAAAAGTCAAAATTTTTATCGGCGGGGGCAAGCCCGTCTTGAACGTCGAGGGCATTTCGCCGGAAGGGGCAAGGCATGGATCAAAGGCCTGCGGATCCCTCGTCGTAAACTCCTCGGGATGACAAAAGGGGGCGTTTCGAAATGACACTTGTTTCAGTTGTCATTCCGAGCGTAAGAGAGGAATCTGCAGTTGAGAAGATCGTCGGGAAACGGTGACATCCGGCAAGAGAAATGGCTGAGCTCCTTACTTTGACGGAGCCCTGAAGCCCTTGTGAATACCGCTTCCAACCGCGGCCCGATTGCCGTATTCTGCTGCCGGTGGGTCAATTCATTTTTCTCCGTTCTGGTTTTGCCAATCGATGCGGCAAGCGGATCCGACAAGGGAGGAGCCATGCTGGTCAAGTACTGGATGCACCCGAAGGTGGAGACCATCGATGCCGACGACTCGATGGAAAACGTCATCAAGCTGATGAAGCGGAACGAGGGGCGTCTGCTGCCGGTGACCCGGCAGGGGCGTCTGGTGGGGGTGGTCACCGACCGGGACCTGAAGCGGGCTTCAGCCTCCGAGGCCACCAGTCTCGATGTTCACGAACTGCTCTACCTGCTGACGAAGATCAAGGTGGCCAGCATCATGAGCACCCCGGCCGTCAGCGTTCCGCCCGATTTCACCGTGGAGGAGACCGCGGCGCTGATGCTGCGGCACCGCATTTCCGGGGTGCCGGTGGTGGCGGAGGGACGCATCGTCGGCGCCATCACCCAGGCGGAAGTCAACCGCCTGCTGGTATCCCTGACCGGCCTGGGCGACCAGGGGCTCCAACTGGCCTTTCTGGCGCCGGACCAGCCCGGTTCCATCAAGTGGCTGGCGGACGAAATCCGCGCCTACGGGGGGCGGCTCCTCAGCGTGCTCTCCTCCTACGACCGGGTCCCGAAAGGCTTTCGCAAGATTTACATCCGCGCTTACAACCTGGAGCGCGACCGGCTGCCCGAGCTGCTGGCCGAGCTCGGCACCCGGGCGAAGCTGTTGTATCTGGTGGATCACAAGCACAACCGGCGGGAGATCTTCGACGAGGGAAACCCGCCGTGAGCGGGGCGCGGTGCCGGCGTCTCCTCACTATTCTTTTCCGCGCCAGGCTATTGCGCAGGCGCGCGCCTTCACCCCTGGCGTTTTGAATCGCCTCCGGCGGCCTTTTTCGTTTTCTCCGAACCGTGCTTCATGGCTGAAACGGTTTTTTCAACGGTGGCCGGTCCCTCGGCAAGATGCCCTGAGGCGCCGGGCTTCTCGCCTTCACCGCCTTCAGCGGATCCAACCCATCCATTTCCGCCATTTTCAGCCTCCCATGACCGCAACGATGGGCGCCGCCCACCCCCAAATTTTATCGGCCAGCAATTGTTGCCAATGAAAGAAGGGCGGTGGCAGGTCTCTTGGCTGTCTATCAGCCTGAGAGACTAAATGTGAGAGACTTTCTCAAATTAAGTGCATTTGAAAGTAATCCTTTCGACAACCCATCCCCTGAAAATCGGGTCGTCACAAGGCCGATTCCTCCTCGATGACTGTAGAGCACCGTTTGAAGGGCATCCGTCAACCCTGCGACGGGGGTGCTTCTTCGAATTGGGCATCATGGCACGATCGTTGCTGTCCCCCTGTCGACACGGTCGAAACGACTGTCAGGGCCGCCAAGCCGCAAGCAATCCAGAAACGGCACACCGAAGTGCTCCTGGAACGAAAAACCTAAGTAAATCAAACCAATACCGCAATTTTCGGGTTGTAACCGACCGGGCGGATCTATCTTCAATGCCTTAACGCTTTTCAATCCATTCGATGAAGGCTTCTACAAGGTTCCGCGGGCGCGATCTCATCATCAAAAATTTCAGTGGTAGGACCTTGAAGAAATACAGCCTCAGTCAAGATGCCATCGAAAACAAAAGCTCCGGCGAGATTAACGAACAACTTGCGCGGGCGATGGAAACAGCCATCGACGGCATTGCCATCATCGATCGCAGCCAGACCTTCATTTATCTGAATCCGGCCTACGCGCAAATTTTCGGCTACGTGGAACCCCGGGAACTGCTCGGAAAGCCCCGGCGCATGCTGTATGCGCCGGACGAGCTGGATCGGTTCGACAAGCGGATCATTCCCGACCTCGGCCGAACGGGACGCTATCGCGGGGATGCCGTCGGCATGAAGAAGAACGGCGGCCTGTTCGACCAGGAAATATCGCTCACCTCCATTGATAGAGGGGGGATGATCAGCGTGGTGCGGGACGTTGCCGAGAAGAAGCAGGCCCTGAAGGACAAGGAAAAACTCCAGGCCCAGTTTCTTCAGGCCCGGAAGATGGAGGCGGTGGGGCGCCTGGCTGGCGGAATGGCCCACGATTTCAACAATATGCTCGGGGTGATCATCGGCTATGGAGAACTGGTCCAATCCAAGTTGAAGCCCGAGGATCGCCTCCAGGCCGATGTGGCCGAGATGATGACGGCGGCGCGCTGTTCCGCGGAGATTACCCGCAAGCTGCTCGCCTTCGCCCGGCGTCAGACCGTGTCCCCCAAGGTGCTGGACCTCAACGACACCGTCGAGGGGATGCTGCGCCTGATGCGGCGGATTATCGGCGAGGACATCGACTTTTCCTGGCAGCCCGGCCCGGGCCTGTGGCCGGTGAAAGTCGATCCTTGCCAGATCGAACAGGTCATGGCCAACTTATGGGTCAACGCCCGGGACGCCATCACCGGGGTGGGCAGGATCACCATCGAAACCGGCAACGTCCGAATCGATGCTGACCGTTTCGGCGACCGCCCGGATGTCATCCCCGGAGACTATGTGGTCCTGTGCGTCCGCGACAACGGCTGCGGCATGGACGAGGAGACCAAGAGCCATCTGTTCGAGCCATTTTTCACCACCAAGGAAGTGGGGCGCGGCACCGGCCCGGGGTTGGCCACCGTGTATGGTATCGTGATGCAGAAAAACGGGTTCATCCATGTCCAGAGCGAGTTGGGCGCCGGCACGACCTTCAGGATCCACCTGCAGCGGCACAGCGGCGCGCCAGAGAAGGCGGAGACGCCAAAAGTGCAGCCAATCCGGGAGAGTCACGGCGAAACGATCCTGGTGGTGGAGGACGAGGTTCTGGTGCTCAATTTGACCCATGCCATTCTCGAAAGCCTCGGCTACCGGGTGCTGGCGGCCTCCAACCCGGCCGAGGCCGAGCGCCAGGTCCGGGACCACCAGGACCGCATCGACCTCCTGATCACCGACGTCGTGATGCCGGAGATGAACGGACGGGACCTGACCCGGCGGCTTCAAGGGCTGCGCCCGGATCTGAAGGTGCTGTACATGTCCGGCTACACCGCCAACGTGATCGCCCATTGCGACGTCCTGGACACCGGGGTGCACTTCATCCAGAAACCGTTTCGGCGGGACGAGCTGGCCGAAACGGTGTGCGAAGTCCTCGCTCAATAAAAATCGCCCGTTTCGAAGATCTCCAATGCTGGCAAGAGAGCCGGCACCTCGTGGGCATGGTCTACGGTGCCATTGCCGGGGATACGGCATTCCAGAAGGATTTCCGGCTGAGAGGCCAGATCGCCGGCGCGGCGGTTTCGGTGATGGCCAACATCGTCGAAGGCTTCGTGCGCCGATCGAACAGGGAGTTCCTCCAATTTCTGTTCATTGCCACCTCCTCGGCCGCCGAGCTCCAGTCCCATCTCTACGTGGCGCTCGACCAGAAGTACATCTCAACGAAAACATTCGACGAAATATACGCGCAAGCCGACAAGACCGCCCGCATCATCTCCGGTCTGATTACCTATCTGCGCAAGAACATAGAACAGCACCCACTCCCGCGGCCGGCCCGTCCCCCTCATCCCCCCCGGCCCCCGAAACCAACTCAACCCCCTAAACAAACCCAACAAACAAAATCAACCAGAGAAACCAAAGGAACCAAAGGAACCCCATAAACCCAACCAACCCGACAAACCCGACAAACCCGACAAACCCCCAACCCGTCCTTCGTGGTCCCACCGAGTCTCAAACGATGAGCAACGCGCAACCTCTTTTCGATTTTGACCCCATCGAACCCCAAGTTCTCGTTTCCTCCTCCCCGGCCGGGGAAATTTTTCCACTGCCCACCGAGGCCGACTACGAGGCGGAAAATCGCCGCCTGCACCGGTTGGTCCAAGCCCAGCGCGCCCAAGGGCGGGAGATCGTGGTGGTGATGGGGGTCGGCTTCGTGGGCGCGGTGATGGCCGGGGTGGTGGCCGACAGCGCCGACAAGGCCACCGGTGCGCCGCTGTATTTCGTCATCGGCATGCAGCGGCCAAGCAGCCGTTCTTATTGGAAGATTCCGTATCTCAACCGCGGCGTGGCGCCCGTGGAGGCCGAGGACCCGGAGGTGGCACCCCTCATTGCCCGTTGCGTCAACGAGAAGAAGACCCTCACGGCTTCCTTTTCCTATGATGCCCTGGCCCTGGCCGATGTCGTGGTGGTGGACGTGCAGTGCGACTATACTGCAAACGGCGATAATGGGTGAAAATAGATGGTCTTGTTAACTTAGCCCTGGACAACTGATCGAA